>CAXGWP010000039.1:0-1825 GCA_964013575.1 uncultured Nitrosomonadaceae bacterium | reverse complement strand
GTTTTTGTAACAATTTCAAAAACATCATGTCGAAATATTGGACCTCTAGCAACAGGTTTAAATAGCCCAATAAAACTGATAAAAAATGATATGATTTTTCTCAATAAACCTAATATTCCGATTCGATCATGAGCATAGGCTAATGGAACTACTTTGTTATAATATTTTTCTACAATTGGAAGCAATTCTCCTTTTTCTTTATAGTGTTTTAATATAAGGTTTCTATTTCTTTTCCAGGTATCAATTCTTGAAACAGCTACAATTAATTCCTGGGCTGTTTTTGCTGCATTTTGAGAAAAGCATGCCTTAATTAGATCATCTTTTTTATTTCTACTTTTGACCCAATAAAATTCCCATGGCTGTAGATTGGAGGAGTTAGCAGCAAGCACAGCTGCTTCTAAAGCTTTTGTTATAACTTCTTCTGGAATACTTTCATTAGAAAATTTTCTTACTGATCGTCTTTTGTCAATTAAATCAAAAAAATCCATATTTCTGTATCCTTGCAAAAAAGAAATTTGAAATTATTTATTAATGAAATCCGCATTGTATTTAAATCCCCACAATACAATATTTATGGCCAAGCATGATAAACAAAAAGCCCCACGAATGTGGGGTTTGGTAGTTATCCTTTTGTTTTTTCAAGATTCATACGCAAAATGAATACTCTTAAAGAACTAAGGATAATTGTACCCATAATCACTACATAAACAACTCGTGCCATATATTGAGCATCAGGCATGCCTGCTTGAATCACAGCTTGGATAAGTACGGCTGCTGCTAGCCCTCTAGCAAAAACTGCGTTAACTAGTCCCCTCTGTGCTTTAGACATCCCTTTCGTTAAAGGCATTGATGCTATTCGGGTTATCATGATCAATACTGATAAAATAGCACCAATAATCAGAGCTGTCTGATCAGTAATATCAAGGAGTATTCCTACGTATAAAAAAAATAGTGACTTGAGAAAAAAGGAAGTCAAATCATAATAGCGTCTTTCAGTAGGCGTGGTTACTTCGACACCAAGATCACCTTGAATTGCTTTTTGCTTTTTCGCAATAGAACGGGCAAGTATCCCTTCTTTTATAGAAGATAGTTGCTTTGAATTATTCAAGATCAATCCAAGAAATAATGCAGCAATTGGCCCATTGCCTCCAAAGTATTCCGTAGCTAAATAAACCAGAATCAAATACGAAATCGTAATAATATAATTCTGTTCTTCAAACACCTTGATGACAATCCAAATTATGCCCCCCAAAACACCGATAAATCCAGCAATGGCAAATAATTCAATAAGGTAAGTAAGTGTTTTTTGAACACCAAAAACTCCTGTAGTATAAACTTCTATTACTGATAGAGTTGCTACAATACAGAATACATCTGTAAGTGCAGATTCAAGAGCTAACCTGGAAAATAGTTTCCCGCCCACCTTAATTTGACTCAATATAGGAATAACAAATGAAGAGGATACACCAGCAAGAGAAAAACCAATAATCATTGAGGCCATCACTGTAGTTCCGCCCAGATGAAATTGATGGATATAATAGAATACCCCTCCCACTACAATCGTGGAAATAACGAAATTATATATTGTCAGCTTTAGGCTGGAAGAAAATTCTCTAATTAATGATGATAGATTAATATTAAATGCGCCATCAAAAATTAAAATCAATAATGTAAATGTAGTAAATACTGGAGCAACATTAGCTAGGGCTTCAGGAGATGTATAGGCAAATCCATTTGGTCCAATAATAAATCCAAATATGATAAGGAAGAGAACATCTGGTATATTTGTTCGGCGGAATAGTGTCTCAGAAATAAAGCCAAAAAT
>CAXGWP010000038.1:0-2401 GCA_964013575.1 uncultured Nitrosomonadaceae bacterium | reverse complement strand
TGATAGAATTGGCGGATTTTGCAAAATCATTGCCTAATCTAAATATTATTCTAAATCATGTTGGTGGATTATTGAGGATTGGTCCTTACGCTGGCAGGGACGAAGAAGTTATTGGCCAATGGAAAGCAGGAATAGCAGCAGTAGCTGAATGCCCTAATGTATACATAAAACTGGGAGGATTAGGCATGCCTCAGACAGGGTTTGGATGGGACGCAAGAGAGACTCCTGTTGGATCTGAGGAATTAGCTCGTGATATGTCACCGTTTTTGGACTATTGTATAGATCAATTTGGTCCAGGCCGATCAATGTTTGAAAGTAATTTCCCGGTTGATAAAGTGTCGTTCTCCTATAATGTGTTATATAACGCCTTCAAAATTCTATCTAGAAAATATGATTCAAGAGAACGAGCACAGATGTTTAAAGATACAGCGTGTTCTGTTTATGGGATTAATTTTTAAGTGGTGGGCCGTGCGGGGCTCGAACCCACGACACCCTGATTAAAAGTCAGGTGCTCTACCAACTGAGCTAACGGCCCTGAATGATGCATCAAAGCATCGGGAAAACATTTTAGCACATACAGTTGTATTTAGGTAAGAAATTTGATGTTGCGTTATTTATAAAGATGTCGCATAATTGTTTTAGGTGATTCTAGCGAAGTGGTCCCACCCGTTCCCATCCCGAACACGGCAGTGAAACGCTTCAGCGCCGACGATACTGCTCGGGCAACTGGGTGGGAAAATAGGTCATCGCCCACTATATAAAAAGCAGGAACTAAACCTTCCTGCTTTTTATTTTTTATCGATACGTGAATGCCCTACTTACCTTTACACTTGATACGTCCTAAATTATAATTTAAACAATTTAAGTGAGCACTGAGTTCACCTACATTAAGTGATTAGAATAAATCCACTAAGGAGCCTGATATGGGTAGTAGATTTGAAAAGTTTTCCGAACGAGCTAGAAGAGTGCTGTCTCTGGCACAAGAAGAAGCTCAGAAATTCAACCATAATTATATTGGTACAGAACATGTATTATTAGGTTTGGTTAGAGAAACTGAGGGCGTTGCTGCTAGAGTTTTGTCTGGATTAGAATTAGAACTAGCTAAAGTACGATCTGCTGTGGAATTTATTATTGGAGAAGGCGAAAGCCCAGTAGAGGCGGAAATAGGATTAACTCCTCGTGCTAAGAAAGTTGTGGAATTGGCTGTTGATGAAGCCCGTAGAATGAATCATACATATATTGGTACTGAGCATCTGTTGATTGGATTGCTCAGAGAAGGGGAAGGAGTTGCGGCTGGAGTTTTAGAAAGTCTCAATGTCACTCTAGATAAAGTAAGAGCGCAGACTCAACAGATTTTGAGTAACACTAAACCTTCTAGCGGACAAAGCCAGAGGAGTGGTACGAAAACTCCAACTTTAGATCAGTTAGGAATTGATTTAACAGTGGCTGCTAGGTCAGGTAAATTAGATCCTGTAGTAGGAAGAGACTCAGAAATCGAACGAGTAGTGCAGATATTAAGTAGGCGTAGGAAAAATAACCCAGTGTTAGTAGGGGAACCAGGTGTAGGTAAAACTGCCATAGTAGAAGCTCTTGCTCAACGAATAGGCAGTGGAGACATTCCTGAAACGTTAACTGGAAAGAGATTAGTGACTTTAGACATGGGTTCACTAATCGCAGGCACAAAGTATAGAGGGGAATTTGAAGAACGGCTGAAGAAAGTGATTGAAGAAATCAAATCAGCGGGTAACTGTGTGCTGTTTATTGATGAAATTCATACAATAGTTGGAGCTGGAGCAGCCGAAGGTGCTGTAGATGCCTCTAATATTTTAAAACCTTCTTTAGCTAGAGGAGAGATACAGTGCATTGGAGCAACAACGTTGGACGATTATAGAAAATATGTCGAACGAGATCCCGCCTTAGAAAGAAGACTACAACCTGTAAGAGTAGAAGAACCAGA
This sequence comes from uncultured Nitrosomonadaceae bacterium, assembly GCA_964013575.1. Classification (GTDB taxonomy): domain Bacteria; phylum Pseudomonadota; class Gammaproteobacteria; order Burkholderiales; family Nitrosomonadaceae; genus BJGV01. The sequence goes on along the minus strand of CAXGWP010000038.1, from coordinate 444 downwards.
AGAAGAAAGTTCTGTGCAAATTCTTATGGGTATAAGAGAAGAATATGAAGAACATCACCAAGTTAACATAACTGATGAAGCAATCAAAGCTGCATGCTCTTTGGCAACGAGATACATTGCGGATAGGTATATGCCAGACAAAGCTATTGATGTGATTGATGAGGCAGCATCAAGAGTTAGGCTGAGAGGCAATGTGACTCCAGTAGGTATTAAAGAAGTTCTTGAAAAACTGGAAGATGTTAGAAGTCAAAAAGATGAAGCCATAGCATCTCAACAATATGAACATGCTGCTGAATTACGAGATAAAGAAGTGCAACTAAATGATGAATTGGAAACCATACGTAGAGAATGGGATGAAGATAAATCCAAGAATCGAGCCTCAGTTGTAGAGGAAGATATAGCTGAAGTAGTCAGTATGTGGACAGGAATCCCTGTTACAAGATT
>CAXGWP010000037.1:0-2986 GCA_964013575.1 uncultured Nitrosomonadaceae bacterium | reverse complement strand
ACTCTAATACAATAATAGCTGATCTCTCACATTATGGACTGATACATTTTTCTGGTGAGGATGCATTACAATTTTTACAAGGACAATTAAGTTGTGACGTTAGAGAAATTCATCGCCACACAGCTAAGTATGGCTGTTACTGCACTCCAAAAGGAAGAATGCTGACCACCTTTCTGATGTGGAAGGATTCTAGTGGCTATTTAATGCAAGTACCATCATCTCTTCTCATTTCATTAAAAGATAAATTATCGAAATATATACTACGCGCTAAAGTGAAATTGAATGACAGTAGTAACAAATATGTACGTATTGGAATTTCTGGAAATCGTTCTTCAGAATTAGTAAAAAAAATATTCGGAGAAATCCCTAATCAATCCCTTAGAATAATTAACAATACAGAGAATAGTGTTATTTTCTTTACTCAGAACCGTTTTGAAATTATTACCACACCTGACCATGCACCAAAGCTATGGGATTTTTTAAGAAAAGATGCTACTCCGGTTGGTAAACCATGTTGGGATTGGCTAGAGATTAAAGCTGGCATTCCAATTATATTACCTGCAACCCAAGAACAATTTATTCCTCAAATGGTAAATTTAGAAGCAATAGGAGGTATAAGCTTCAATAAGGGGTGTTACCCCGGACAAGAAATCATTTCGCGCACTAAATATCTTGGCAAAATTAAACGCCGCATGTATCTTGCAAATATAAAGACAAAAAAAATTATTTCTGCTGGAAACAACCTATATAGTAACAAAGAACAACCTTGTGGAATAGTTGTTAATGCAACCCCCTCACCTGAAAATGGATACGATTTACTAGCAGTGATACAAATAGATAGTGTTCAAAATAAACTCATATACTGTGAAGGCCATGAGGGGCTAACATTAGAAATAATACCTTTACCCTATACACTAGAATGATTACTACACTATCTCTCCAAATTAATTATCAGCAAGAAAAAAATTATTCACATCCTTGAGATCACGTGTGCGTTTCATTGGTGGCAGACTCTGCCAAATTCGTTTTCCGTAAGATCTCGTAATAATACGTTGATCACAAACCATCAATACCCCACGATCAACTTCATCTCGGATTAATCTTCCTACACCCTGCCTTAAATTTATGACAGCATGGGGTACTTGATATTCCATGAAAGCATTACCGCCCTCTTTATTTATTTTCTCAATCCGTGCTGCTAATACAGGATCATTGGGAGGGGCAAATGGCAACTTATCTATTACAACTAATGATAAAGCTTCACCACGGACATCTACTCCCTCCCAGAAAGATTGACTACCTATAAGTACAGCGTTACCCATTTCACGGAATTCGTCTAACATTTCAGAGCGGGACCCCTGACCCTGCAACAGCAAGGGATAATCTATCCCCTCATGTTCAAATAGACTTAATAATTTAGTATAGATCTGCTGCATTGCACGCAGACTAGTACACAAGATAAATGCACGGCCACGGCTTATCTTTAATACTGGAAATAATGCCTTAACCATATTTTCGGTGTAACTGCTATCATTTGGCTCTGGCAAACCAGTTGGTACATAGAATAAAGCCTGGTTAGCAAAATTAAATGGGCTCTCCCAACTAACTGTCCTTACAGAATCTAACTTTGGATTTAAACCCATTATACTGTTGTAATGCGAGAAATCACCATTGACTGAAAGCGTTGCAGAAGTAAATATCCATGATCGAGTTGAAGCGTTTATATATTTATTAAATCCTTCTGCAATAGATAATGGTGTTGCGTTTAACTGAAGCGTATGGCTAAATCTCTCTATCCAAAAAACGAACCCCTCCATCTCTACTTCCCCCCCCCAACAAGTAATTTTATCAACAATTATTTTTACTCGTTGCCAACAGTTATCTAACCCCTCTGAACGCTCTGATTGATTTTCTAACATTGAATTTAGTACAGTAAGGCTCTCAAGAAGCTTATTCAACTTCTCCCTAAATTCAGTATTTTTTATTATTACGGATTTAGGTAACCGCACACTCTCAGTGAGAGTACTAAGGTATAAATCACGTCCAGCTTTTTCAACTGCAAATGCAGCATCAGGTAACGCAACAAAATCTTTAGCGCTTTTAATTCCTTCAGTACTAATCTCTTCCATTAACTCTATTAATTGACTAGTACTTACTGACTCACCAAAAAAAATACTTGCAGTTTCAGGCAACTGATGTGCTTCATCAAATATTACTGTATTACATGTAGGAAGGAGCTCTGACAGCCCCTCATCACGTAATAATATATCAGCAAAAAACAGGTGGTGATTAACAACCACTAGATCTGCTGAAAGTGCTTTCTTTCGTGCTTCTAACACAAAACATTCTTTATGCTTTGGGCATTCCGAACCAAGACAGCTCTCTCTCGTTGAGGTAACTTGCTTCCAAATTGATGCATTCTCAGGAACACCGTGTACATCACCCTTATCTCCATTTCTATTAGAATCGACATGGCGCTCAATTAATTTTAAATATTTTCTATCATCAGGAGTAGTAAATTCTTCTTCTATCGTTCGCTCTAAATGGTAATGACACACATAATTCGCACGCCCCTTCAATAGAACAATTTTTATAGGTACATTAAGTACTGATCGCACTATATGAATATCCCTATTAAAAAGTTGATCCTGTTGCGTCTTGGTGCCGGTAGAAATAATAACTTTTCCACCTGATAGAAGAGCAGGAACTAAATATGCAAAAGTTTTACCAGTTCCTGTTCCAGCCTCTGCAATAAGGATATGATTATTAGCTATAGTCTCAGCTATTATCTCAGACATTTCTCTTTGCTGAATACGAGTTCGATACTCTGGTATAAGTTTAGAAAGCACACCATCAGCAGCAAAATAAGATTCTAGGTTTGACATTAAAGATTTAATAAAGCTTACTATAACTATAGTTTACTATAGCCAAAAAAAAACCGACCCACCATCCCGTCAGAAAGACGGGGAGGCGGATCGGTGTCTTG
>CAXGWP010000036.1:0-3285 GCA_964013575.1 uncultured Nitrosomonadaceae bacterium | reverse complement strand
TCTAAACAATATTATTTAAGCTCACAAGTTGCACCAGCCTCAGTTAATTGCTTCTGTATGGCCTCTGCGTCCTCTTTGGAAACTCCTTCTTTCAATGGCTTTGGCGCACCATCAACTAAATCCTTAGCTTCTTTTAAACCTAAACCAGTAATAGCACGTACAACTTTAATTACACTAACCTTACTCTCACCAACTGCTGATAATACTACCGTGAACTCGGTTTTTTCTTTTTCTTTTTCGGTAGAAGCTGCAGGAGCTGCGGCTGCAACAGCAGATGCGGCTGCAGAAACATTAAATTTCTCCTCCATATCTTTAATTAACTCCGATAATTCTAATACGGTCATTTTTGATATTGACTCTAGAATTTCTGCTTTGGCATCAGCCATAATTTTCTCCTAATAAATATAAATTTTAGTTTTAGCCTAATTTATAATCTATAAATTAGGCCCTTGAAATCAATTAAATTGTCTATTTTTGATCACGTACGGCTACAAGTCCACGAACAAATTTTGTTGGCACTTCATTCAGAGTCCTAACAAATTTAGCAATAGGTGCTTGCATTGTACCCAGTAGTTTCGCGATAAGTTCTTCACGGCTCATCATGGTAGCAAGGTTATTTATGTCCTCATCAGACAAAATTAAATTAGGCATAGCGCCAACTTTAATTACGAGCTTACTGTTATCCTTTGCAAACTCATGCAACACTTTTGCTGCAGCCACAGGATCCTCTCCAATACAATAAGCTAATGGGCCTACCATATTTTGTGAAAGATCAGAAAACGGCGTACCTTCTACCACACGACGTGCAAGAGAATTTTTTATAACTCTAAAATATACTCCAGATTTACGAGCATTTGCCCGCAACTGGTTCATATCTCCAACTTCTAGCCCTCTATATTCTGCAACAATCACAACCTGAGCATTTGCCAACTTAGCACCAACCTCGGCAACTACTACCTTTTTTTCTTCCAAATTAAGACTCAAGTTACATTCTCCATCAGTTAGATTTAGTGGAAATCATTCATTACAAATAAAACATTGCAAATCTATATCTTCACTATAAAGTGGCGAACTTAATTCAGGAGAAAATAAAATTCCTGTTTTCGATTACGCCATCTACGCTGGGCACTAAACACCAATAAATAGATTATCAAAAATAGAACAAATAATGCTCATAAATTTAAGACCTAGTCACTGACTTTTATATTTAAGCTTATAAGTAATAAAATTATATCTCCTCAACCTACCACCTAAAAACCCCAACGGTCTTTGATAGCCTATTGAATCAACTGAATACCATATCCAATAGCCCAAACAAATCCTATCATAACGCTAAACTAGCCTGATCTACTCTTACCCCTACACCCATAGTGCTTGATATAGACACCTTTTTAAGATATACACCCTTGGATGCAGCTGGCTTTGATTTATTAAGCGCCTCTATTAAGGCCAATATATTCTGTTTTAGTTCTTCTATACCGAATGATGCTCGGCCTATTGTACATTGAACAATTCCAGCTTTATCTGCACGGTACTGAACCTGCCCAGCCTTTGCATTTTTAACTGCACCAACAATATCAGGGGTTACGGTGCCAACCTTAGGATTAGGCATAAGCCCCCTTGGGCCAAGTATTTGGCCCAACTGACCAACAACACGCATAGCATCAGGACTAGCAATTACCACATCAAATTCTATTTTTCCTAACTTTATTTTTTCCGCTAAATCTTCAAATCCAACAATATCAGCACCAGCCTCTAGCGCAGACTTAGCCTTATCACCTTGTGCAAATACAGCTACCCGTACAACTTTACCAGTACCTGCTGGTAAGACTACAGAACCACGTACAGTCTGATCTGATTGTTTTGCATCAATACCCAAATTAACTGCTATATCAACCGACTCTTCAAATTTTGTCGTAGCAGTTTCCTTAACAATCTCTAATGCTTCTTGGACAGGGTAAGCCTTCTGGCTATCCACTTTATCTGAAATTTCTTTAAACCTTTTAGATACATGTCTCATGTTTATTATCCCTCAACCTCTATACCCATACTACGGGCACTGCCAGCAATAGTTCGAATTGCTGCTTCAGTATCAGAAGCAGTCAAATCAGGATCTTTAGCCTTAGCAATCTCTTCCAACTGCGCCTTTGTCAATTTCCCAACCTTATCAGTATGTGGCCTAGGACTTCCTTTATCAACTCCAGCGGCCTTTCTAATTAATACTGCTGCCGGCGTTGTTTTCATGATGAATGTAAAGCTCTTATCAGCATAAGCTGTAATTACTACAGGCACTGGAAGTCCCGCTTCCATTTTTTGAGTGGCCGCATTAAATGCCTTACAAAACTCCATAATATTTAATCCACGCTGACCAAGTGCAGGACCAATAGGGGGGCTTGGATTTGCCTTTCCTGCTGGTACTTGTAGCTTAATATAAGCTACTATCTTTTTTGCCACAATAACTCTCCCGTTAAATACAAATTAATCCAAATTGTATCCATACAATGGATATATTTTATATACAAATATAACTAAGCCTAATATATCTAAATACGCTTATTTAATCCTTTATGATTTTTCAACCTGACTAAAATCTAATTCTACTGGTGTAGGACGACCAAAAATTGAAACAGAAACCCTAAGCTTACTTTTTTCGTAATTAACATCCTCTACGTTGCCATGAAAGTCTGTAAATGGACCCTCCTTGACCCGCACAGCCTCACCATTCTCAAACAACACTTTAGGCCTTGGTTTTTCAACACCTTCTTGAATCTGTCTCATAATGTTCTGCACCTCTTTCGCACTAATCGGTGTCGGGTGCATAGCCGAACCACCTACAAAACCTGTAACTTTAGATGTATTTTTAACAAGGTGCCATGTATCGTCATTCATCTCCATCTCTACTAATATATAACCTGGAAAGAATTTTCTTTCACTTATATTTTTTTGGCCAGACTTCATTTCCACTACTTCTTCTACTGGAACTAGGATCTCTCCAAATTTATCTTGCATACCAGCCCGTTCAATACGATCCCGTAAGGTACGTTGAATACTTTTTTCATACCCAGAGTAAGCATGAACAACGAACCATTTTTTATCCATTACCTTCTCCATACGACATCACAGACTTAACCAGCATCAGAAGCCCAGCATCTACCAACCATAAGAATATCGCCATTACAACAACGAAAGCAAATACAAGGCCTGTCATTTGCATCGTTTCCTTTCTGTTAGGCCATACTACCTTCTTTGTTTCGTCTCTCGACTCTCTACTAAAAGCATAAAACT
>CAXGWP010000035.1:0-3676 GCA_964013575.1 uncultured Nitrosomonadaceae bacterium | reverse complement strand
TAACGTTTTTTGTTTTTACAAAATTTGTTATTGCAGATGATTTAGAAGATAGAGTAAAAGAATTAGAAGCAAAAATTGATCAAATGGAAAATAAGGGTGGTGGTTCAGCAGAGGGATCCTCTGGTAGTAAAAAAATCTATGGAAATGAATTCAATCCTTCCATTGGAATAGTTTTAAATGGAAAATATAATAATTTTTCTATGAAATCTGCAGAACCAGCTGTAAAAGGTTTTGCAATAGGTCACGAAGGAGAGCGTGGTCGTGAAGGTTTACAACTAGGTGAGTCTGAATTGAATTTCTCTAGTAACATTGATGATAAATTTTACGGAAGTATGACTTTTGCCATAGTAAAAGAGAGTGATACCTCAGACGATAAGGTAGAATTTGAAGAAGGTTATATAATGACTACGCCGAATTTTAATTTACCTGATGGAATGAGTCTTAAAGCTGGAAAAGCATTCTGGACTTTAGGTTATATGAATGAACATCATGCTCATGCAGATGACTTTGCTAATAGGCCACTTCCTTATAGGGTATATTTAAATAAGAGTTGGAATGATACAGGAGCAGAAATTTCATATACTTTACCAACAGATTACTATGCTGAAGTTGGTGCTGGAATGTTCCGTGGTAATGATTATCCTATTAAAGGCCCTGATGGAGAAAGTGCAGGAGCAATATCTGCATATGCTCGTGTTGGAGGGGATATTGATCAAGACCAAAATTGGCGATTAGGTGTTTATATAGTTGATGGTGAGAATTCTTCGGGCCGAAAAGGTAATGAAGATGAAATAGTATTTACTGGTGATACAACTCTATACGTAACAGACTTTAGATATTCTCTAGCTCCAACGGGTAATGTAAGGGAACAAGAATTAACTCTACAAGCTGAGTTGTTTGCTCGTAATGAAGATGGAACATACAATATAGATAGTGGTGGCGAAAATCAATTCAATGGCACTTCATATGGTTGGTATGTACAGAGTGTTTATAAATTTAATGCTAGATGGCGTGGGGGATTACGTTATAGTCAAATGGAGACACCTGGAGTACCTACCGCTTTAATAGGTACGGATCTTGATGGTGAAGGCTACGATCCAACATCTGTAGCAGTTATGGCTGATTGGACTAATAGTGAATTTAGTCGTATCCGTTGGCAATTTAATCAAGATAAATTAGCTAGTGGTTCAGGCTCGGTTGATAACCAATTTACTATACAATATATTGTCAGCATTGGTGCTCATGGAGCTCATAAATTTTAATATGTAATTGCTAAATTATATATATTAAGATATATTATCACGTCTGCAATACTATTGCAGACGTGATTTTTTTTATACCTTATAAATAAATGGAGATAGAATGCTAAAAAAATTAGGAGCGCTAATAATAATACAATTTATATTTAGTACATCATTATATGCCAATGATAAACTAAATATATTTGCATGTGAGCCAGAATGGAAATCTCTAGCAGAAGAGATAGGGGGAGATATGGTGAAAGCATTTTCAGCAACACATGCAAAACAAGATCCTCATTATATACGTGCGAGACCAAGTTTAATTTCTAAAATAAGGCGTGCTGATCTAATTTTTTGCAGTGGTGCTGGTTTAGAAGTAGGATGGATGCCAATATTAGTACAGAAAGCCAGGAGTCAAGTGCAGCCTGGAAATATAGGTTATTTTATGGCTTCTAAATATACTCCTGTTATTGATATACCAAATGAGATAGACCGTGGTCATGGAGATGTGCATCCAGAGGGAAACCCTCATGTCCATTTAGATCCACATAATATACTTTTAGTAGCAAAAGAATTAAATAGAAGGCTTTCTATAATAGACTCAAAAAATAAGTCTTTTTATCAAGAGCAATATAATAATTTTGTAGATAAGTGGCAAAATTCAATTTTGCGTTGGAACAAAGAAATAGAAAGCATTAAGGGTAAAAGAATAATCATACATCATAAATCTTTTGATTATTTATTTAACTGGCTTCAATTAAATGAAATTGCCTCATTAGAAGTTAAACCAGGCATTCCACCAACTGCATCTCATTTAAAGAATATACTAGAAAATACTAATAAGAATTCAGTAGATATAATAGTAGTATCACCATATGATCCAACTGAAGGAGCATTATGGCTATCAGAAAAAACACAAATACCGGTTGTAACTCTTCCCTATACTATAGGAGGCAATGAAGAAAGTAATAATTTAATTGCACTATTTGATAGTTCAATTAAAATTTTACAAAATGCCTTATATGATAAGTAGTGAAATTTTTAGTATAATTGGGCCAGCTTTGCTTGCTGGCCTAATTATAACTATCACACATGCGCCTTTAGGAATAGAGGTGCTCAAAAGAGGAATTATATTTATTGATTTAGCAGTAGCCCAAATTGCAGGTTTGGGCTTGTTAGTATCGAATTTATATCTTAGTCCTAATCTAGGATGGTTATCACAAATTGTTGCATTAATGTTTGCTATTATAGCGGCATTTTTCTTTAAAATGATCGAAAATAGAATTAAATCCCAACAAGAAGCAATCATTGGCGTGAGTTTTGTTCTAGCTGCTTCATTAGCTATTTTATTATTAGCTGATCACCCAACTGGTGGAGAAGAAATACGTCATTTGCTTTCTGGACAAATGCTATTTATTACGTGGCCTGATGTTTTTTTACATTTCCCAATATACATATTAATATTAGTTTTATGGTTTTTACCTATTAATTTAAATGGTATAGGATTTTATATATTGTTTTCTTTGGCAATAACATCATCAGTTCAATTAGTAGGAGTTTATGTTGTTTTTGCTAGTTTAATTTTACCGGCTTTGGCAGCACTAAAAAGGACAAGTCCATATAAAATAGCTTGGATAAGTGGGTTTATATCTGTTTTATTAGGAATTTTGTGCTCTGTACTATTTGATTTACCAGCTGGCCCAATTTTAGTTGTAAGTTATGTAATTGTAACTATTTTAATAGTATTAATAAATAAAATGAATAATAGTAGTATCAGGAGCTCATAATGAAATATTTGTTTTCTATTTTTTTCAAGTTGCTAATTATTTTTTCATTACATAGTACAATTATATATGCAAATGACTCTATAGAAATAACTGAACAGAATTCAGTATTACCTATTACTTGGACAGACTTATTACCTGTAGATGCATTTGATTTTATACCTGAAGGAGGAGTTACAGATGAAATGTGGAGTGATCAAGAATTCCTTTTAGCGGTTGAAAAAGCTGGTCTAGCTACTGTAAGTGAGTTAGATGGTATTAATATAAGATTGACCGGATTTATGGTTCCTTTAGATGTTGATTTTGGAGAGGCGGAAACAGTTACAGAGTTCGTTTTAGTTCCATCTGCAGGAATGTGTATGCATGTACCACCACCTCCTCCTAACCAAATGTTAATGGTAAGATTTGATAGACCAATTAGAATAAGGCATATGTATCAACCTATAGGCATTAATGGAGTAGTAAGTATAGATGAGCCAAATGATGAAGCATTTGGAAGTATTTATAATGTCACTGGTGAATTAGTTGAAGATGTGAGTTATAAGGATCTTGATTTGGGAAGATAAATTAAAAAGAGAGTAAATGGAGGTACTCATTTACTCTCTTAGAATTTAATAAGGTGAGTATTACTTTCTTGGGAGGAAACTAATA
>CAXGWP010000034.1:0-3797 GCA_964013575.1 uncultured Nitrosomonadaceae bacterium | reverse complement strand
TTGGCGGAAGCGGTGAGATTCGAACTCACGGAAGAGTTTCCCCTTCGCTAGTTTTCAAGACTAGTGCCTTAAACCGCTCGGCCACGCTTCCTTTTATCAAATTTTACTGATGAAGATCATACCTTCTTAGGGCGAATTATACTAGCCGACTAAATTATAATTTTTATATTTATAGAGCTAATACTTGGTTATTAGTTGTATATTAATCCGGTCACTATAGGATAATATTTATTTCTTTTCCCCTGGTATGGTAAAATAATCAAATTTTATTTCTATATTAATATAATTAGTTTTAGGTGGTTTCTTTGTAAATGGAGCCTTCTGTTAATTATATTTTATTAAATGAATGTAGAAATATATAGCGTATATGGAAGATATAGATAAAAAAGAAGGGATAAATAGTAGAAGAAGGTTTCTGGTTACTGCAACTACAGTAGCTGGGGGAGTGGCATGTACTGCTTGGGCTACGCCTTTTATATTAAGTATGATGCCTAGTGAACGGGCTAAGGCCGCGGGAGCGCCGGTTGAAGTTGATATTAGCAAACTTGAGCCTGGAATGCTGTTATTGGTTGAGTGGCGTGGCAAAGTGGTATGGGTTTTAAATCGGACTCCTGAGATGTTAGCTAGTCTCCCAAAATTAGAAAATGAATTAACTGATCCTAATTCGGAGAAAAATCAGCAGCCTGAATATGCTAAGAATCAGACTCGTTCAATTCGACCAGAGATTCTGGTAACAACAGGTGTTTGTACACATTTGGGATGCTCACCAGTTTATCGTAAAGAGATTGCTCCAGCAGATCTTGGTCCAGATTGGATGGGTGGTTTCTTTTGTCCCTGTCATGGTTCTAAATTTGATTTGGCAGGCCGTGTCTATAAGAATGTTCCTGCACCTACTAACTTGTTAGTACCGCCACATATCTATTTGAGTGATAATATTTTGTTAATTGGTTCGGAAACTAAGGAAGAATCATAAATGGGTAAACGGTTAAATTCAATTGTAGCCTGGATAGATAGGCGTTTTCCATTGACAGCTAATTGGAAGGCTCATCTTACTGAATATTATGCGCCAAAGAATTTTAATTTTTGGTATTACTTTGGCTCTCTTGCTATGTTAGTCATGGTAAATCAATTACTTACTGGAATTTTTCTTACCATGAATTATAAGCCAGATGCTAGTATGGCATTTGCTTCTGTTGAATATATTATGCGTGATGTAGATTTTGGATGGCTAATTCGTTATATGCATTCAACTGGTGCTTCTATGTTCTTTGTAGTGGTATATTTACATATGTTTCGTGGAATATTATATGGATCATATCGCCAGCCAAGGGAATTATTGTGGCTTATCGGCTCAATGATATTTTTTGTTTTAATGATGCTAGCATTTACTGGGTATATTCTCCCGTGGGGGCAAATGTCTTATTGGGGGGCTATGGTCATTATTAGCATGATTGGAGCAATTCCGGCGATTGGTGAGCCACTTTCCCAGCTCATATTAGGTGATTTTACACTTTCTGATGCTGCCCTGAACCGTTTCTTTGCTTATCATGTTGTGACACTACCTGTTCTATTAGTAACACTTGTAGTAGTTCATATCATAGCTTTGCACGAGGTTGGCTCAAATAATCCAGATGGTATTGAAATTAAAAAGAATCGTGATCCTAAGACGAATATTCCAGTAGATGGAATTCCATTTCATCCTTATTACACAGTGAAAGATATATTTGGGGTTATAGCATTCTTGATAGTATTTTGCGGCATCATATTTTTTGCACCAGAAATGGGTGGATATTTTCTAGAGTATAATAATTTTATTCCGGCTAATACATTACAGACGCCTGACCATATTGCACCGGTATGGTATTTCACTCCATATTATTCAATGTTAAGAGCAGCAACAGTTAATTTTCTCTGGATAGATGCAAAGATTTGGGGAATAATATTGATGGGTGGTTCAGTAGCAATCATTTGCCTGCTCCCGTGGCTGGATCGAAGCCCAGTAAAATCAATTCGTTATAAAGGACCTTACTTTAAAACTGCGATGGTTCTTTTTGTAATTAGTGTGCTTGTCCTAGGATGGCTAGGAACTAAGACACCTACTCCTTTATATACAACTCTTGCACAAATATTTACAGTTGTTTATTTTGCTTTTTTCTTATTGATGCCGTGGTATAGCAAATTAGATAAATGTAAGCTAGAGCCAAAGAGGTTGTCATAATGAAAGGAATAAGAGATTTGTTTTTTCTTTTTTTCTTTTTTCCATTTCTAGCATATGCAGGAGGATCGGAAGTAGTATTAGATCATGTGCCAATTAGAACGACAGATACAGCTTCTTTACAACGTGGAGCTAAGATATTTGTAAATTATTGTTTGACTTGCCATAGTGCTAATTTTATGCGCTATAACAGATTAAAAGACTTGGGGTTAAATAAAACACAAATTCAGGAAAACCTTATTTTTACAGGACAAAAACCTGGCGGTCTCATGGAAGTTGCTATGAAAAAAAAGGAATCTGAGAAGTGGTTTGGAGTAACCCCTCCTGATTTGTCAGTAATTGCACGTTCACGTGGTGCAGACTGGTTATATACATATATGCGTCAATTCTATCGAGATGATTCTACTGCTACAGGATGGAATAATTTGTTGTTTGATAAGGTTGCAATGCCTCATGTTTTATATCAATTGCAGGGAGAGCAGCGGCTTAGAATAGACAAAATTGACGATGGGCACGGTGGTACTCATGATGTAAAGAACTTAATTCTAAGTAAACCAGGCACATTAACTAAAGTAGAATATGATGTTTTTGTGGCTGATTTAGTTAATTTTTTAGTTTATTTGGGTGAGCCTCATGCATCCCGTCGTTTGCAAATAGGGATAATTGTTATGCTTTTCCTTTTTGGAATGCTAGGACTTACTTATGCATTAAAGCAAGAATTTTGGAGGGATGTCCATTGAGCTGCTTGTATTCATGTTTGAGTGCAGGATAATTTTAATGGTGAGGAATAAGCTATGATGACATTATATTCAGCTACTACATGTCCTTTCAGTCATCGCTGTAGGATAGTATTGTTTGAAAAAGGTATGGATTTTCAGATTATTGATGTGGATTTAGATAATAAGCCTGAAGATCTAGCAGTAATGAGTCCTTATGGGCAGGTACCTGTTTTAGTTGAACGTGAGCTTATTTTATATGAATCTAATATTATTAATGAGTATGTTGATGATCGTTTTCCTCATCCACAATTGATGCCTGCAGACCCTGTTATGCGTGCTCGTGCAAGGTTATTCTTGTACCGATTTGAACAAGAACTTTTTTGTCATATTGACGCGGTAGAAAATGGAATGCCAAAAGTGGCAGAAAAAGCTCGAGCAGCAATATGTGATAATTTGACTGTGATCTCACCTGTATTTGCGAAGCAAAAGCATATGCTAGGTGAGGAATTTTCAATGCTTGATGTGGCAATTGCACCACTTTTGTGGAGGCTTGATTACTATGGGGTTAAATTGCCTAAACAAGCTGCACCATTATTGAAATATGCTGAGCGTCTATTTAGTAGGCCTCCCTTTATTGATGCACTAACAGCTTCTGAGAAGGCGATGCGGAGATAAAGATATATAAGATTAAATATATAAATTTAAGTTCTATTTTTTAAAATTTCTCAATATTATCCTTATTCAATAGCTCTATTTATGCCGGCATAGCTCAGTTGGTAGAGCAGCTGATTTGTAATCAGAAGGTCCCGAGTTCAATTCTTGGTGCCGGCACCATTAAAACAAGAGGTTACATCATTCAGGTG
>CAXGWP010000033.1:0-5018 GCA_964013575.1 uncultured Nitrosomonadaceae bacterium | reverse complement strand
CAGCATTGTCTGGCATCTCACCTTCACCCCAAGTAGAGCAAACAATCATTACTCTGGCCATATTTGCCATTGATTTGATATCAAAGTCCCCCATATCGTGAACTTTACCATTAAGACCGTAACGGCTAGCTTCTTTTTCCCACTCTTCGGCAAGCCCCTCTGAATTTCCACTTTGTGACCCGAACAGGATGTGAAGTTCTCTATCACCTTTTGACACAAATGAAGCGATATCTGTCTCCGACACTATTTCCCTTCCTCCAAACAAGCAACTAGGAATTGCATGAGGTCCATCATTTCATAATCGTGATGATGACCTTCCTCAGGATTCATCCTCTCCTCATTCAACATACATTGCATATGCATGTAACACTTTGGACAACCTCCGAGCATTAAATCAATACCTGCGTCAGTACCTTGGTCTAATCTTTTCCTGCGTACGGCTTTGGTAGCATCGTTACAGTACATCATAGAAGAAACTCCGCAACATAGTGCCCGCTCTTTGTTATTTTCTAACTCTACCATAGTGGCACCGTCTACCAATTGTATTAGATCTCTAGGAGCGTCGTATTCTCCCATCATTCTTCCCAAACGGCAGGGGTCATGGTAAGCAACAGTTACACCTTCAGGAGCCTTAAATTTTAATCCTCGACCCTGCAAAGTTTGTGTAATATGTTCAACTTTGATTCCTAAGGTTCCTGGTAAATCATAGTCAACGGCAAAAGTACGGTAGCATTCTGCACAAGAACAAGTAACAATCTTAATTCCAGATTCTTTTAATCTTCTCATATTGTGTTCTTTTAATGCATCAAAAACCTCAAGATTACCCTGCCAAAGCTGATCGTGTCCAGAGCACTTGAAAACATTCATGTCTAAGATTAATGGATCAATGTCTGCGTAGTTCAGTAGTTTAATTGATGCTGCAGCGATAGAAGCGTGATCTGCATCACCTTTGTTCAGGTGTGTGAATTTAACTTCAACATCCATAAAATCTACACATCCTGGGAAATAGCCATACTCATGAGGCCTTTCAGGTTTCCAAGGCTCTTTTTCCACATTCATAGCATCTTCAACTATTAATCTTTCAAAGAGAGGATGAGGTATCGTTCTTGCATATGGTTTTCTTCTACTCATGTCGATGCTCCTAGTGTTGTCAAGGCCCTTTGTTCTAGTACATAATCAACATATTCTATATTTTGAGGACAGACTGCAGTACACATTCCGCAAGTTATACATGACCACATAGCCACTCCGTCGTGCTCATTTTGGAATGTATTGAATATTATATTTAATTCGTGTTCCCCTTCCATATCTCTAACAGGACATATATCATCACATAATCCGCATTGGTAGCAACGATTTAATTTGAATTCATAAATTCTTTGCATGCGCCTATCTTTTATTCCATTAACATATAAATCAAATCTTTCCTCATCAGTTAATGGCTTTGCACCTTCAGAACGTCTTCTATCTAGGAAGAAATACGTAATTAGTGCAGAAACTATAGGACCCCATAATGTAAGTGAAAGTAGTATGTCAGTAGTAACCTCCGGATAATACAATGCAATATTAGCATTAATTGAGAATACAGATAGCATGATTACCATCCCAATACCGTATACACCTATTGCAGCTCTAACAGGATCTTCAATTGGTCTCCGTTCATGTCCTCTGTTAACGACATCTCCATATTGTGGATCAATAACTGCACCTATTGCACGATCTATGAATGGAACTGCAACTACGAGCCCTACGATTAGGCCCTGTACTAAAGTTCCCCATACTTTGGCACTCATTAAGAATAGTTCAACGTCATCTAGTCCTAAGAATGGAATCATAGATAGAGGCAGCTCTATCTTCAAATCAGTGGCGACCTTTAGACAACCAAATGCCCAAAGCAAGTACCAATCAGGAAGCGGAGGTGGATAAGCAGTTCCAGCAGTTGGATCTGCAGCCTCGTGAAGTGGTGGCGGAATAAAAGCTGTCAAGTAAAAAAGGAGCGCCATAATGTACAAAGTCAGCACTGAATCTCTAGTTACTTCATGAGGATAGAGTGGTTCACCCTTAACCATTTCAGCTTCAAGTACAGAGTGAGTCTCACGATTCTCTAGTTTATCTATAGTATCCAGAGCAAGTTGTTCATCCTGATGCTCATAAATCATCTCAACAGCGTCGTCTTCAGTCATCAGTGCGGTTCAGCCTCCCCCTGTATCCATACAAGTGCCATATGTACTATAATCAACAAAGTTCCTATCAAAGGTAAAACAAAAATGTGAAGCCAGTACATTCTAGTAATAGTATCTCCCGTAATTTGAGTTCCACCGAATACAATTTGAGCCATTAATGGCCCCATGGCAGGAATAGATGTAGCCATTTCAAGACCAATTGATGCCGCAGCAAAACCTAGGGCATCCCATGGTAGAATATACCCAGTAAATCCGAAAAATATGGTTACCATTAGAAGTATAACACCCAACATCCAATTAACTTCACGAGGATTTCTGTAAGCTCCAACAAAATAGACTCTCATCATATGAAGGAATACTGATGCTACCATGAAGTGCGCAGCCCAGTGATGAATAGCTCTTATGATATAACCGAATGTAACCTTGGTCATAATCAATTGCATAGATTGGTATGCTCCAGATGTAGCATGACCTGTTTCAGGATCGGTTATAAATTCTCCATCAGGTACATAATAGAACCCTAAATAAATTCCAGTTATTGTCAGAATAATATAAGCGAAAAATGATAATCCGCCTAGAGAGTAGAAAGGATACCAATACCAAACAGCTTTTACGTTGTACCTTTCTGTATGAGACTGCGGCATTGTTCTTCCAGTAGCAGGGAGTAGAGTATAGACTACAGAATAATACTCACGTTTTGCTAAAGAAATATAACGATGTAGTGCAAACCTTTCATCAATTGCTTTCCAAGTTTCAAATATAACTCTAGGCAATATGCCCGTGAAATAGAGATAGCCAATAGTTGCTACACCTCCAGCTAATGAAAGGAAAATTAAAGGGAAAGTGTATTTTTTCATCAGTTCTTCTAATATTGGCGTCCCCCCCTCTGCTGCACTTGCAGGTAAAGCTAGAAAGGTTAATACACCCAGAATGACTAGTAAATTTCTTGATATTCTCATTATTATCCTTGTCCACAGTATTTCAACCAATCTAAGTTGGTAGTTAATCCAACCAGGCCTCCATCTTCTTCAGCAACAGGTACTACTGGTAAGCCATAAGGGGCAGGCCCTTCCAATAACTCTGCAGCCATTACTTCACGTCCCATTTCATCCATGTTTGGGATTATTGATACGGGGTCGAATAAAGAAAGATGGCATGGGCAGAGAAACATATTCTCATAATCATTACCACTTATTGCGCTAGTTCCCTCAGCAGTAAAAACAGGTTTACAGCAAAGGTGAGGGCACTTGTATGTGTGGTAAGCCATCAAAGTCGTACTTCCATCTGGATGTGGTACTCCTAAATTAACCATAGAGTCTTCGGTTGGTACTCTTGTCAATGCTAATTGTATTTCGCAAGTTCCTAATTCAGCCTCTAATTCCTTAGGCCCCCAGTCGACTATGGCTACGTCCCAAACATTCTTAAAATCTGAAGCTTTTGCAATTTCACCACCTTTACTTTCGTACCATTTTCCACTTTCACTTTTGTAAGTGAGAGTTGCATGAGCATCACCTTCATTACATCTTGTAACTGGTGGTGGAAGGAGTGTTTTGAGGGCAGGAACTGTCAGTGCTCCAGTCATGCCAGCTCCAGCAAGACCTAATGCACCTTTCAGAAACCCTCTTCTAGTTACATTCATTTTTACCTTTCAAGTTTGGTTATAACTTTCCTCCTTCTCTTTTTTGCTTCCAGTACGTCAGGTAAGAATGAGCGCCTGTAAAAATCAATCATCAGTCCCAAAACTAGAAAAGCCATTGCTAGTGTGAATGATAAAAATTGCTGATCCCATCCTTCTAAAATACCATATATGAACAAAGAGTCGTACATGAGCTCTAGAACTAATAGAACCAGTATGACTGAGAAAATTTCAATCTGTTCTTTTCCAGGAATATTTCTTAATTCCCTACCGAGTTCCTCGTCTTTGTAGGTCCCTAATAGTTTCTGAGCATCCTCAGCAGTTAATTCTCCTTTGGCGACTTTCTCTATTACTTCATTAACCTCGGTAATGTCTACTACCTCCTCTCATTACAACATAAGAAATGAAGACTGCTACAAATACAATTCCTATTGCATACAGAGCGATCCAATATTGCATCAAGCTGACACCTAGCTCATGTATTGATGTTTCACCAGACACAGCCTGTGGCGTACCAAGAGAAACTACAGTCAAATATGACCATTGGTCTCCACCAGTTCCTACTCCATTCACGACGTTGAAATAAATGGTGAACAAAGCATCTCCAGTACCCTCACTAGGAGCAGTCCATTGAAATGTCCAGTTGCGTACATCATTACTATCATCATTGTGAGAAATATATTCACCTGCAGCACTAACCCAATAACTTTCGTTAACAACAAAAGCCCCTTCGCTTACGGTAGCTAAGAATCCACCATAGCGTAGTGCACCTTCTTCACTAACTACATTTTTGTCATCAATGGACAAAGAAATATTATAGACAACGTCTGGAGTATATTCAGCTGGAATGCCTTCAAGCATATAGGTTCCTTCATCAAGTTGCTCATCCATATGGCACGAGCAGCCATTTTCTATAGCATCCTCTGCCCAATCTTCACCAAACTGTGTACCTCCACCAGGATGCCCATACGCACTTTTACCAACTAGCAATGCTGTCAAAAGCAGTAGTGCAAGTAAAGTATTATTCCTTGTGCCCGTAGTAGACAAAGTGTACCCCCGATATGGTGATTTGTGAGGGGAGTCTATGCTATATAAAAATATGCAATGAAAACAACACTTTTTCAGCGAGCATAGAACCTTAATACGACTTCTTTTGGAGTAGTAATGAAAAGTTTGACTTCTTTACAGAGAAGTAGTCT
>CAXGWP010000032.1:0-6411 GCA_964013575.1 uncultured Nitrosomonadaceae bacterium | reverse complement strand
TCTAAAATATCAGAGGTGCTATTAGCCTTAGAAATAATATAATTTGGCAAAGAATCATGACCAAACCTACTATGGATCTCCTCCATCATCTTTAAAATACTAATCTCACTCTGACTGATTTTTGAGTACTTTAAATAAGGAGAAAATAGCGGACGAGGATTACTAATTTCAGTAAGTAAAAATTGAGTACGCTCAGCTTCATTCATTTCTGAGTAAGAAATTCCTGTAGCATTCTGTAGCAATTCTGCTACCACATGTTCATGAATATGACTATGCTGGCGTATATCTAATGAAGCAAGATGAAAACCAAAAACTTCAGCCGCTCTTCGTAAATGACGCAATGACCCATTAGCCAAATATTCCGATTTATGATATTTGAGTGATCTAATAACAGTATCTAGATCATTAATAAATTCTTCACATTCTTTATATGGCTCTGCAGAATCAACTGGACGAAGAGGTGTAACTGTGTGACCAAGCTTTTTACTGGTAGCAACAAGACGTGCATAGATCCCAATTAATGCACGCCGATAAGGCTCATCTTTACGACTCACTGCTCGATCAGGGGATGAGGCAGCCAACCCTTCCAATTCATCACTCACTTCAACCAAAATATTAGTCAGACTCAGCTCACGACCGATTTGATGAGTTTGCTTCATATAATAATCAAGTGCTAAAGCTGATTGACGCTCAATTGCACTCAGCATTGTTTGATCACTTACGAATGGATTTCCATCACGGTCCCCTCCTATCCAACTACCAATACGCAAGAAAGGCGGAATGTGTGGGGTATCTTTGCCTATACTACCTTCAAGTATATCTTCGATTTCTGCATAGACATGTGGCACTTCAGTAAGAAAAGTCTGTTGATAATAAGACAGGCCATTTTTTATTTCATCATCTACTGTTAAGCGATCAAAGCGCAACATACGAGTCTGCCAAAGTGTCAAGATAGCACGACGTAAACCCTCTTCATTACTCTTTAATTCTTCCGGGGTAAGCTGTAGCCGATCCCTTTCATTTAGCAAACTAGCTATAGTTGAATGACAGTCTAATATGCTTTTTCGTTGCACTTCTGTGGGGTGAGCAGTTAATACTGGAGACATTGCGGTTTCTTTAAAAAAATCAATTACTATATTAGCAGAAGACCCATCTTCTATTACTCTTTCTAAAGCTAATGCAATACTACCTTCCTGATGCGCTGATCCCGCACAAAGATGCGCACGGCGGCGGCGATTATGATGTATATCTTCAGCAATGTTAGAAAGCTGCGACAAATAACTAAATGCCCTGACCACCATTACAGTATCTCTATTACATAACTGATTGAGAAGCTTATTTAGATCATGACGCGCTTCTGGATTCTGCTCGCGATGTATACGAACAGCTGTTTGTCGTATATTCTCAATCAATTCAAAGGTAGCCACACCTTCTTGCTCACGTAGAGTATCTCCTAATATACGACCTAGCATACGAATGTCTTCTCGTAATGGTAAGTCTTTATTATTCATTTCGTTCATAGAAGCTTGGGAATTCATCATCTAATATCCTTCATAAATACTGATGCAAACTATATATACCTTATACCAAAACCTAATTTTAACATTACTAAGAAATAGGAGATAAACTAACTAAAATCTACCATATAGATTAATAAAAATGAGGAGAATTTGATCCTTATTAATATTCCAAAAAATAGAGTACTACCTATTTATCAGAATCTGGAGCAGTTGCTAGATTTGAAGGTATATGTACCCCTTTACCTAAATCGGAAGTATTATCTTTATCAGCGCTCACTATATGAAGGTCACGCTGTGGGAATGGAACACCAATACCTGCTTGCTTGAGCGCTTCCTGAATAGCAACAGCTAATTCACTATGAATTGAATAACCATAATTAACATCAACCCAAGTCCAAAGTCTAAACTCAAGAGCACTATCACCAAAATTAACAAAGAAAGCACGGGGTTCAGGATTAGGAAAAACTCTACGATTAGATTTAGCCACTTCAGCAAGAAGATCAATTACCTTTTGAGCAGGTGTCCCATACTCCACACCAATATCTAGCTCAAGCCGACGAACCCTGTCCGTTAATGTCCAATTTACAACTTTATCAGATACTAACATACTGTTTGGAACTATCACTTCTGATCCATCAAATTTCCGAATTACACTTGCACGAATTCCAATTTTTTTCATTTCCCCCCAGATTTCTGGTAACTCTATTATATCACCTACCCCAATTGGCCTTTCAAAAAGAAGAATCAAACCTGATACAAAGTTATTAACTACATTCTGCAGACCAAATCCAATACCAACACCAAGACCACCTGCTATGATACTTAATTTTGTAAGCTCAATTCCTGCGGCAGCCAGAGCAATAAAGAAACCAATAAAAACTAGAGAATATCGTACCAGACCTGCAATGGCCTGAGGAACACCTCTACCTGTACGGACCCGTGAAAACACATCTTCATGAAGGGCAAAATTAACAAAACGTGCTAGCAAACGAGAGAACCAGATAATCAAAGCAAATACCACAATATCTCCCAATGATACTGAAAGAGAACCAATTGAAGTAGTTGCACTTAATACTCTAGTAAAATTATCTAGTATAAGATCAAGTAATCCTATCGGACGTAATACAAGTACTCCCCACAAACCAATAGCAATTATTTTCATCGCCCCTCCAACCCTCTTCCGTATAAGCTGCCTATTTCTTGAAACCATACGAAGTAGACTAAGCGGCCGAAAAAGAAGGACAAAAGCTATTAAACTTTGAAACACCAAAAATAAAACATAAACTCCTATACTCGCATAACCCCCCCCAAGAATCCCAGCACGCAGTACTCTTGCTAAATCATCCCACCCAATTAAATCAGAAAATATGGCCACTGCTAAAACTACAGCCGCCAATCTCATGGCATAGTTAAGAAGTGGAAGGAATGAAGCTAATGGAGAAGTCTCAGTTTGACGTTGTGATCGCAGAAACCAAAATAGAAAACCAAGTGCTACAATCATCTCCATTAGGAAAACAACATGTTCAAGAGTGGGCGAAGTACCCAAAAGATCAAGAGCCACCCGATCAAATATAGCAATGATCATGAGACCCCATATTAATGGAGCAACAATAGGTAACTGAAAGCGCCTAATAATTGATAAAATAGCTAAGCCACAGAAAGAAACTACAATAAAGCTGACATTGTTAGTTCCTAGCCAATCTAACGGAGTAGTAAAACTTGCTGTAATCAATAATGCCATTGCCAGTGGTACTTCGAAAACCTCCCTAGCATTCTGTAAATCATAGTCTTTATCAGCATTAGTCTTGCGAACGCGGGCACGAAGCCAATACAATATAAGAGCTAAAACTACAAATAATAGTAGCTGGAAATTTAATAAAGGTGCTTGATCACTTGTATCTTTCTTAAGCTTATAAAATAATTGCTGTAACTCAAGCTCATCCCACTCTTTATAAAGAGAATCACGTATCAGTGGACTCCACAATGGTGGCCTATTAGCCCCAAAAATTCCTCTGATTATAGATCCATTTGAGTTTTGTAACTGTTTAAAATCAGCTTCAAGAGAACTGCTAGGTATAATCAATTTATCACGTACAGCAAGTATTTGATTGCGATGCTCTACAATCTTTGAGCGTGCTTTCTCAATATCACTACGTACTATAGCTATTCTTCTCACAGTAGTCTCAGCCACATTATCCTGTAAGCTGACTGCATCCGAAGTTTCTGCCCAAATTGCTACAATTTCATCTGTTTTTTGAAGAGATTTTTGAATTTCAATAAGATTATCATCAAGCTCCTTAATCCATGGCTGTATTCGTTGCTTAAGAATTCTACTATTTCTATTTTCAAGTTCTCGTAAAGTAAGTATATTTGGCTTACCAGCAAGCTCCTCCCGAATCTCGGCTAGCAATAAATTAACTTCTGGTAAAGCAAGATCAAGCTCTAAATCAATCCGTTTAAGTGTCTGAATAGATTCTGTAGTTGGAAGAAGAGCACTAAGTTCAATATTAGTCTTTGCCGCACGATCTGATACTGCTTCTAATGGAATTGCTTGTACATTAGACTCCAGAATTTTAGTAACTTCAGTTTCTGATTTATTAGATAAAGGCTCCTGAGCTAAAGCAGAAAAACAGATAGATCCAACAATTAGGAAGGCCAAACATACAAAATATATAAATCTCACTAATAGGGCCATAAATATAGACCTTTTCTCTACATAGAAATTATATTCAAATACAAATTATTTTGCCTATCCCAAATAAAATTAATTACCACGCCCTCGCATACCAAAAGTAGAAGCATTGAGAGAATGGGGAAAAATAACAAAAAAGAACCCCATAAATAATAAGCTCATTTTTTAGAAATCTGTTCCTGAGCAACAGATTTCTCATAAGACACAAGCGCCACTTCCAATAATATTCCAATAATTGCTACAAAAATCATTGTCATAAGAAGGCTTAAACTAAATTTATGCTTCTTTGCTTTTGTATGTTTCATAAGTTTGATGGCACCTATTATTAAAATTCATTTTTTCCTTTTTTAAAAAAATTTCAGAATGTATATTAAAATCTTACTGAATTATACATCTATTCTATATTAGAGATATCTTTGAGCATGTGGGATAATACGCTTCCTGATTTAGATTCCAGCATAGCTAACGCCACCTTCCTGCCTTTAGCTGTCATCTTACGTAGTGATTTACCTACAATATCCATAATTTTAATTTCATCATAATCTCTATGCTTATGAATAAAATTTTCTAAATAACATTCTATAAATACCAATACAACAACATCCTCTAAGGTCTGTGATTCAATATCTGTTTTTAGCTTTTCTTTTTTAACCAATGAGCAAACTTGACCAACTACACCTTCTTCATACCCTACTTTACGCAGAATATTTGCTGCAGTCCGAACATGCAGATCTCTAAGATTTTTACGCCACTGATGATACCCTATCCTTGTCATAGGAAAATTTCTGCGCTCAATCTTCCATCGCTGGATATGTTGGCATCTAGCTGCTAGTTGCAATGTTTCTGATGGATGTGACACATATTTTTTTAGCATTTCTGTTACCCTATATGCATAAAGTAACTCTTTTGGTTGTTCCTTTCCGTCTATTACTTCACGATTAGGATCTTTACTATTTAATTCATCAAATAGTGCAATAGCAAGATTAAATCTATTTTTATTAAATTTCATCTTCTATCCATATATTTATAGATTATGTAACGTTACATTAAGAATAATCTTACTGTCTTAATCAAGCGTCCACTTATGACACAAAAAAAAGCATGAAAATATTAGCTAAATGGTTTTGTATAAGTCAATGCGCTAAATCAGAAAGAACTACAAGCAGAAATTTATAACTCTATGTTTTAATAGTGCTGGCACTAAGAATTAAACTCTGGACCTTCTGATTACAAATTAAAAATTAAAGAAAATCGGAACAACCTAGAGCAAATAACAACAATTAAGTCATAGTATTATCTATTCCCCTCAGTTCCTACTTTCTCCTATTATTTATAGCTGAGTATGCCAGAATTATGCCAATTATTTTAACTTCACTATAAAAGTATTAGTTGTAGTTCTTATAGCTCTCTCATATGAATAATACAAAATCGCACTACCTAGATCAATTACAGAAACATTGGATTACTTTGCCAGGTAGTCCAGGTCAGTACGGCAGCGAATCCGACCCATAGCAAGTATGGAATCATCAATACAACGGCCATTTGCCTGATCTTCCAAAAAGATAAAAGAGTTGCAACAATGAGTATAAAAAGCAATAGCACACCAAAAAACGACCAAGCACCCAGGTGCCAAACAAAATAAATCCACGACCAAAGCGCATTAATACTAAGCTGAACAACGAACAACCCTAGCGCTTGCTTTGTGGCTTGAGGCTCTCGCCAAACGAGCCATACTGCAATTCCCATGAGCAAATAAAGAATCGACCATATCGGACCAAAAACCGATGCTGGCGGCGCCCATGAGGGCTTTATTAGCTCAGCATAGAAGACTGCTGCATCAGCTGATGCAATTGCCCCGAGAGCTGCTGCTGTATACGTAATTAGCAACCATCCGACCAAGCCAAATGCCTGTGTACGAATTGAGCGCGTAAAATTTCTTGATTGCATACCTCACCCCTAAAAAATGTACAGGAAAAGTAATGTAAGTAGGGAAATTTTTTCATTTACTCTTTCCTAAATGACATTTCATCAATATATACCTACAATGATATTTGCCTAAATAGGATACACGGTAGCTTGTTATATCTTAGTGTGCCAGAAGTAGCAAACTAGTAGCAATTGATACATTAAACAAAAAAAGGCTGCACCTGAATGATGTAACCTCTTGTTTTAATGGTGCCGGCACCAAGAATTGAACTC
>CAXGWP010000031.1:0-6807 GCA_964013575.1 uncultured Nitrosomonadaceae bacterium | reverse complement strand
ATTAATGGCGGAGTGGACGGGACTCGAACCCGCGACCCCCGGCGTGACAGGCCGGTATTCTAACCAACTGAACTACCACTCCTACATTTACGTATAATTCCGTTGGTGGGTGCTGACGGGTTCGAACCGCCGACATTCGCCTTGTAAGGGCGACGCTCTACCAACTGAGCTAAGCACCCTCCGCATCGAAATCTAATTTACTGCATCCTTTAACGCTTTACCTGCACTAAATTTTGGAACTTTAGCTGCTCTAATCTTAATCGCTTCACCAGTACGAGGATTCCTCCCTGTACGAGCCGCACGCTTTCCTACTTTGAATGTACCAAAACCTACCAAAGTTACACTTTTACCTTTCTTAAGAGTAACCCTAATTGCAGTTAAAGTAGCATCGAGTGCATCACCTGCAGAAGCTTTAGAAATACCAGCTGATTTTGCAATTGCATCAATCAATTCAGATTTATTCACTTAATTCCCCCCCGAGTTAAAAGTAAGTTCGTTAATAGAACAACCTCCCTGCAACCGCTTTTATATCAAGCCATTTGGACCTGGTCAAGCAATTGACTTAATATTTTCAAAAACATTTAAAATATATAACTCCCACTAACACGAATTAATTGTAATCTTACATCCTAAAAATTAACAACTTCCAATTCAATGAGCCATTCCAAATAATAAAACAAATTAACTGAATGCTTAAATTTCAATAAGTTATAGCACAAATAGAATAATAATTTATAAGGCCTTTTAATGCTTTATAGCATTTGTAGCCTGCTCATTCTTATTAATTTTTGGATTAGCCGAGGATTTGTCAATAGAAATAGGGAGCGCACTTGGCTTACTCTCTAAAGCAAGATCTAATACCTGATCTATCCATTTAACTGGATTTATATCAAGCTTATTTTTAATATTCTCTGGAATCTCAGCCAAATCCTTAACATTATCCTCAGGTATCAGAATTACCTTTATACCACCACGATGTGCTGCTAAAAGTTTCTCTTTTAAGCCACCAATTGGTAACACCTCACCTCGTAGTGTTATCTCACCTGTCATTGCAACAACTGCCTTTACTGGAATACCCGTTAATATCGAAACTATTGCAGTACATATACCAATCCCTGCACTAGGACCATCTTTAGGTGTAGCACCTTCTGGTAAATGTATATGAATATCATTCTTTTGATAAAAATCTTCAGGGATACCTAATGCAATTGATCGACTACGTACGACTGATAAAGCAGCCTGAATAGATTCTTGCATTACCTCACCTAGTTTACCAGTAGTTATTGTCTTACCTTTACCTGGAAGCACTACAGATTCAATATTTAACAACTCTCCGCCAACCTCTGTCCAAGCAAGACCCGTTACATGCCCAATTTGATTTTTCTCCTCTGCCACACCGTATGTATAGCGACGAACATCCAAATATTTACCAAGATTACGTGAACTGATAGTAATCTTCTTTTTCTTACCATTTAGTAGTAATGTTTTTACCACTTTACGGCAAATTTTTGAAACTTCTCTCTCCATTGCACGTACACCCGCCTCACGAGTGTAATAACGAGTAACATCTCTTAATGCGGCTTGAGATATCGCCAGCTCATTTCCCTTTAACCCATGATTCTTTATTTGTTTAGGCAATAAATAGCGTGTTGCAATATTTAATTTTTCATCTTCAGTATAACCTGATAATCTGAGTACTTCCATTCTATCTAATAAAGCTGGCGGTATATTCAAAGTATTTGCAGTAGCCACAAACATAACATCAGATAGATCATACTCAACTTCAATATAGTGATCTACAAATGAATTATTTTGCTCTGGGTCAAGTACTTCCAATAAAGCAGAGGATGGGTCCCCACGAAAGTCCATACCCATTTTATCTACTTCATCTAACAAAAATAGTGGATTCTTTACTCCAGACTTAGTCATATTCTGTAATATCTTTCCAGGCATTGACCCAATATAGGTACGACGGTGACCACGTATTTCTGCTTCATCCCGCACACCACCCAATGACATACGTATAAACTTACGATTTGTTGCGCGAGCAATAGACTTACCTAAAGATGTCTTACCAACCCCAGGAGGACCTACCAAACAAAGAATAGGGGCCTTAAGCTTGTCTACCCTTTGTTGTACTGCCAAATATTCAACAATACGTTCCTTAATTTTATCTAAACCGTAATGATCTTCCTCTAATATTAATTCTGCAGCATTAAGGTCTCTGCTAATTTTGCTCTTTTTCTTCCATGGCAAACTGATAAGAGCATCTATATAATTACGTACTACCGTTGCCTCTGCAGACATAGGTGACATTAGTTTTAATTTTTTCAGCTCAGATTCACCCTTAATACGCCCTTCTTTTGGCATATTTGCAGATTTAATTTTCTTACCCATTTCCTCTAAATCAGCACCTTCCTCACCCTCTCCTAGTTCTTTCTGAATGGCTTTTACTTGCTCATTTAAATAATAATCTCTCTGGCTCTTCTCCATCTGACGTTTTACTCTACCACGAATACGCTTCTCAACCTGCAATATATCCAGTTCGGTTTCTAATAACCCTAATAAGCACTCTAAACGTTTTGGAACATCAAATAATTCCAAAATTTCTTGTTTCTGCTCAAGCTTCAACGGTAAATGTGCAGCAATAGTATCAGCTAAACGTCCAGCTTCATCTATACCACTCAGAGAAGCATGTATTTCAGGTGTTATTTTTTTATTAAGTTTTATATACTGGTCAAACTGATCTAACATTGTTCGACGCATAGCTTCCACTTCATTATTATTAACATCATCAGGAGGAAGCAATACAACTTTCCCAGAAAAATAATCTCCTGAATCTATTACCTCTATAATACTAGCTCGTCTACCACCTTCAACCAAAACTTTAACTGTACCATCAGGCAATTTCAGCATTTGCAATAAATTTCCAACACTACAAACCTTATGAAGATCTTCCGGATTCGGCTCATCTTTAGAAGCAGATTTCTGTGCGGCTAGAAGAACCGTCTTACCAGAACCCATAGCATTTTCTAATGCCTTAATAGATCTGGGTCTCCCTACAAACAAAGGAATTACCATGTGTGGAAACACTACCACATCACGCAAAGGTAGAAGCGGCATTAATATTTTTTCAGGCTCAGTCACTGTAAGATTCATATGCGTAACCTCTAAATTAATATTTATTAGAAATATCTTAAATAAGATTGGGGCAATTAAAGCAAATTCAAGACAATTTGAAGCTTCAAATTAAAATCAACTACTCTTTGCTACTTTAGACTGAGCCTTACCCTTGTCTGAATAAATAAGAATTGGCTTAACATCACCATCAATTGAACCATGATCAACCACTACTTTAATAACATTCTTAAGAGAAGGTAAATCAAACATTATATCAAGCAAACTATCCTCTAAAATTGATCTGAGTCCTCGTGCTCCAGTTTTCTGTACTAATGCTTTTTTAGCAACTGATTTAAGTGCTTGGTCTCGAAACTCTAAATCTACACCACCCTCCATATTAAACAATTTCTGATATTGCTTAATGAGTGCATTTTTAGGCTCAGCAAGAATCTTAATTAAAGCTTCTTCACCAAGCTCTTCCAGAGTTGCTACTACTGGCAGACGCCCAACAAACTCAGGAATTAAGCCATATTTAACTAAATCCTCTGGCTCTACTCCCTTTAATACCAAACTGATATCTTTTCGCTTATCAATACCACTCCGTACATCTGCACCAAAACCTATTCCACCCTTCTCAGAACGATCCCGTATTACTTTATCAAGTCCATCAAATGCACCACCACAGATAAATAAAATATTAGTAGTATCTATTTGAACAAATTCTTGATTTGGGTGCTTTCTTCCACCTTGAGGAGGAACTGAAGCAACTGTACCTTCAATTAATTTAAGTAAAGCTTGCTGTACCCCTTCTCCTGAAACATCACGAGTTATTGAGGGATTATCTAATTTACGTGAAATCTTATCAATTTCATCTATATATACTATACCTTGCTGAGCTTTATCAGCATCATAATTACATTTCTGAAGGAGTTTCTGAATAATATTTTCTACATCTTCTCCAACATATCCTGCTTCAGTTAAAGTTGTAGCATCAGCCATTACAAATGGAACATTAAGCAATCGTGCCAATGTTTGAGCTAGAAGCGTCTTGCCAGATCCAGTTGGGCCTATAAGCAAAATATTACTTTTAGCAAGTTCTATATCATCAGCTTCAGTAATCTTTGTTAGATTCTTTAAACGTTTATAATGATTATATACAGCTACCGATAAAATTCTTTTTGCTGGCTCTTGACCAATTACATATTCATCAAGTATCTGATAAATCTCACGCGGCACTGGTAAATCAGACTGCGTTAAATTTTCTGAAACAGCTTCCTGTAGTTCTTCACGTATTATATCGTTACAAAGATCAATACATTCATCACAGATAAATACAGACGGGCCGGCAATAAGCTTCTTTACTTCATTCTGACTCTTCCCGCAAAAAGAACAATAAAGTAATTTCTCACTAGCAACTTTATCTGACATAACACTACTCCATGTTATCTATATTATTATCAGTATTATAAAAAATAAATTTCTAGTACCCAAATATTTCTTAAGTTGTATTTTTAATCCTACTAGTCAGCACCTCATCTACTAAGCCATATTCTACTGAGTCTTCTGCACTTAGAAAATTATCACGATCAGTATCTTTATTTATAACCTGAATATTCTGACCACTATGCTTTGCTAAGATCTCATTTAATCTTTTTTTAAGAAATAAAATTTCCTTGGCATGAATTTCAATATCTGATGCTTGTCCCTGGAACCCACCTAATGGCTGATGAATCATGATACGCGAATTTGGTAGACAAAAACGTTTCCCTTTTTCTCCTGCTGCTAATAACAAGGATCCCATACTTGCTGCTTGACCAATGCATAACGTACTGACACTAGGCTTAATGTACTGCATAGTATCGTAGATTGCTAGTCCCGCAGAAACCAAACCCCCAGGAGAATTTATATAGAAATAAATTTCTTTTTCTGAATTCTCAGATTCTAAGAATAATAGCTGTGCAACAACAAGATTAGCCGTTTCTTCTGTAATTGGGCCAACAAGAAAAATAACTCTTTCCTTAAGTAGGCGAGAGTAGATATCATAAGCTCGCTCACCTCGCCCGCTAGTCTCAATCACCATAGGAATTAGGCCTAAATCTTTTGGACTAGTGCTGCATTCATCAATCCCTGCTTTTTGAATCATATCAAGATTTCCCCATCAATTCGTCAAAAGTGACCTCTTTTTCTATAACATTTGCTTTCTCTAATACCCATGCTACAACATTATCTTCTAACACAGCAGACTCAGCTTCATGAAGACGTTCTTTTGAAGAATAATGCATTTTAACTACCTCACTAGGGTTTTCATAACTTTGTGCAAATTCTTCAATTAACCCACGTACCTGTTCAGGCTTTGCACGTAAATCATGAACCTTTACTAGCTCTGTTAAAATTAATCCTAAATTAACACGTCGTTCAGCCTGTTCCTGAAATAAATCTTTTGGTAATGGCACATTTTTAGTTTTCATACCACGTTCTTTCAAGTCATCTCTTGCATTTTTTATTAAACGTTCCACCTCTAAAGATACCAATGCTTTAGGTGTATCAATATTAGTTATATCAAGCAAAGCCTGCATCACATGTTCTTTAACTCTAGTCTTTATTCGTTTTGAAACTTCACGCTCAAGGTTTACTTGAACTTCCATCCTCATTTTTTTAACATCTCCATTTACAATACCTAATGACTTAACAAAATCTTCATTTATTATAGGAAGCTTTGGTTCTTCAACGATATTAACTATTATCTCAAACATAGCTTTTTTTCCTGCAACTTCTTTGCCATGATAATCATCTGGAAATATCACCTCAATAGATTTTCTCTGCCCCTTAGTCATTCCAATTATAGCCTCCTCAAATTCCTTAAGAAACTGACCTTCACCCAGAACCAAAGAAGCTGCTTTTGCACTACCACCATCGAATTCTATTCCATCAATCATTCCATGATAATCAATATTTATTTTATCCCCCTTCATAGCAGCTCGCTCTACTACATCATATTTCGTCCTCTGCTTCCGCATAATTTCAATAGCCTTATCAACATCACCATCAGAAACTTGCATAGTAGGCTGCTCAATATTTAATGATTCTAGATTTTCTAGGACTATATCTGGATAAACTTCAAATGTCGCACTAAATTCAAATTGAGATGTATTTTTATCTATTTCCTTCGCTTTGAAATTTGGATACCCAGCAACCCGTAGCTTTTGTTCACGAACTGCATCACTAAAACTCTTCTGCAATACATCGCTCATTACCTCCTGGCGCACCTGTAAGCCATAATGCTGCGAAACAATTTTGAATGGCACTTTTCCAGATCGAAAACCATGAATCTTGACTGTACGTGCCAAACGCTTTAAACGACTCTCAATCTCAGCCTCAACCTCTTCCTGAGGCACTGTAACATTAAGCCGACGCTCTAATATGCCTAGAGTCTCTAATTTAGATTCCATGACTATTCCTGCCAATTGATTATTATTTATCTGACATCAGAATAACTATACAAAAAACAACCATTAAATATAAAGGATATTTGGTTTGTAATTGCTACCTGAAACCCTTGGTGCGAAAGGGGGGACTCGAACCCCCACACCTTTCGGCGCCAGAACCTAAATCTGGTGCGTCTACCAATTCCGCCACTCTCGCATTCTTTCATTCTTTCATTCTTTCATTCTTTCATTCTTTCATTCT
>CAXGWP010000030.1:0-6962 GCA_964013575.1 uncultured Nitrosomonadaceae bacterium | reverse complement strand
GCTTTCTTATAATCTTGTTTTATACCTTTCCCATTTTGATACATTAAACCTAAAGCAGATTGCGCATATATATCCCCCTGCTCTGCTGCTTTCAGATACCATTTTTCCGCTTTCTTATAATCTTGCTTTACGCCCTTTCCATCCTGATACATTAATCCTAAAATAGATTGTGCAGACACATCTCCCTTTTCAGCTAATGGGCTCCATAACTTAAGGGCAGTAGCATAATCCTTTTTTTCATATGCCTCTATTCCCTTATTATAATCAGTTGCATCACCCGCTCTAGCAACACTATTAGAGATAACAATTAGTATTAATAAAATTATTAATTTTTTCATTTTCTTTTTTAAATATTATTCACAGCCTC
Organism: uncultured Nitrosomonadaceae bacterium; assembly: GCA_964013575.1. Lineage (GTDB taxonomy): Bacteria > Pseudomonadota > Gammaproteobacteria > Burkholderiales > Nitrosomonadaceae > BJGV01. The sequence continues at coordinate 6,595 of CAXGWP010000030.1, read as the reverse complement.
TATAGCCCTTCTTTAAACAATCCTTAACTCTTTTTTGCGCCTCTTCAATTTGAATAAGTGTCATTTTCCTTGCTACTACATCTCGATTATTACTCCCATTATCACTCCCATTAATAGCACCAAGGTTGTACCACATATACGCAAGTACATAACCTTGAGTTACGCCTTTACCCTTTTCATACATTACACCAAGATTAGACTGAGCATTTGCAATACCTTTCCTAGAAGCTTTTCTATACCATTTTACTGATTCTTCATAATCTTGTAGGACTCCTTCTCCCTTTTCATACATCACACCTAGGTTATATTCGGATTTTCCATGCCCTTTTCTTGCAGCCCTTCGATACCATTTAATTGCTTCACTAACATCCTTCTCTACTCCAAAACCATTTTGATACATAAAGCCCAAATTATGTTCTGCTTTTGCAACTCCTTCCTCAGCTAACGGCTGCCATAATTCAAGAGCAGTAGCGTAATCCTTTTTCTCATATGCCTTATATCCATCTTCAAGATCACCTGCCCTAGCAACAATACTAAAGACGATAGTTAATACTAATAAAAATAATATTTTCTTCATTTTTAATATTAATCACAGCCCTTATAATCTTTCTTTATACATTCCCGCGCCTTCTTTTGCGCCTCTGCAATTTCAATAGGAGTCATATCTTTAGTTATTAGGTCCCGAGCTATGCCTCCATCTTTATTGCCATTTCTATCAGAAAGATCAAACCACATATGTGCACGAATATAATTTTGTTTCACACCATTACCACCTTGTAAATACATAGCACCTAGAATATTCTGTGCATTTGAATTACCTTGTTTAGCTAAGCCACGCAATAAATTTAAGGCGCTAAACATACCATCAGACTCACCTGATATAGCAGTACTACTATATATCATCACTATTACTAATAATACTAATAACTTCTTCATCTATGATTTTAAATAATATAAATATTGCTGTTGTTTTCTGATCAGGGTATTTATTATGAATATTCATTTGTAGATAATGCAAATTAATACATAAATACTACATTTTAGTAATAGGTATTTATGAAATTTATTTAAAACTATTACATTTTTTGACAACTAATTAATATTATTATCATGATAAATAGTAGAAATAAGTTTTTATATTATCATTTTTTATACATCATCAGAATACTCCACCCTAATTAGGAAAAATTTATAAAAAATAAACTAAATTTGACACCTAAAGCCTATCCACTACAAATTATTCTTAAAATATTTTCCATTACTGAGTTAGGGGGAGGATAATTCCATTCTGTATCTTTAGGAAAGCCACTGTCTCCATCACCAGCGCCCATAGGTTCTGTGTAAAAGATCCAACTCAAATATTTAAATCGAAATAATTTACAATCACCCTGATTATATGTTTTAGAAGATAAATGCCCTTGTATAGTTGGCCTTGCAATATCACTCAGAATCCACCAATAAACATATCCGTCAACTTTTTTTATGCTTTCAAAATCTATATAGTTAGTATTTCCATCTTCATCTTTATTCACTTTAGTCCATTCTGCATATAATGGTGATGAGAACATTACTGATAAATACAATAAAATGAAAATGAGTTGCTTCATTAATTTAGTATACAAATAACAAGAATAAATAGAAATTATATTTCTGTAATTATTTGCCTCAGTTTCTTTAGGTACTACCTGAGAAAATAATACAATATAACTAATAGCTATATCCTATAAAATAACAGAAATTTACTAATACATATTATTTTTACTTTATTTAATTAATTTTGTATCAATCTTTAATGGACAATACTAATATCTACATACGAACTTTAAATCCTGATGATTGGGAATATTTCAGGGAAATTAGAATACGTGCAGTTAATATGCATACTAGATACGTGCTAGTAGACCCTAGTAAAACAGAAAAAAAGGAACCTGAATATTGGAAAGAAATATTAAATGGAAAGGGAAAACAAGCCTTTGGTTTATTTGATCAAGATAAGCTAATTGGAATTTCGGCTGTCCTTACTTGGCATAAAGATCCCACAGGAAAAACCGGGATTATAGCTATGATCTTTATTGAGCCTGAATACCGTAGGAAAGGATACTCAAGCCTCTTTTATAAATCATGTATTGCCTTCGCAAAAAATTATTTAATTTGGGATAAGCTAACTATAGGCCACCGCAAAGGAAATGAGCCCTCTAGAAAAGGTATGACGAATCATGGGTTCAAGCTTAAAGAAAAAGAGGAAATAAATTGGCCTGATGATACAAAAGACTTTGAGTATAGATATGAACTTGATTTAAAAGAACTAAGATAACTATTTAGAAAGCAAGAGTCAATTTTATACTAATTTTCCTAGCACCCGAATTTAATCTCTTTGCAATTGACAACATAGCTATAGAAATTATTCCATATATATTAGTCGTTTAAACTAAATTTATAATGTAATTTATTACATATCTGTTAATGTTATATGGCCCTTTACTTATTCTCCTTCTATAGGATTAACCTTCCCTCTTATACGATCGATAAATTCTATTGCTATCTCTATCGCATGATTCTCTCTCTCAAGGTGCCGTTTATTCATGTTCCCTATTGTCAACCCTTTTTTACTTACCTCAATTAAATCAATGTTTTCTTCTATTTGTAAAATCTCCATCTGCATTCCTAGTTTAGGCTCAATCTTCTTAAAACCTTCAACAATATCTTTTGTACATGACTCCCTTGCAGCAATATAATCATTAATATCTTTTATATCTGATTCCGTAGCATATTTAATTAGGCTCATTTTCTCTAATAATTTATTCTTATTCCCTAAAATAAATTTTTTATCAAGCCTCTGATAAAAAGATGAATCTTCTATAGGCTTTATGCACTCTTTTCTATGCTTTTCAATTACTTCAAATTCTAATAGAACTGATTGTACTTTTTGTTCCGCTAAAATTGCCTGCCCATCATCTTTAAAAGACATATCATCAAAATCATGTTCTGCTCTAACCATTCCACTATACATAACAGTTAAAACCACAAATAGTAATAACTTATTCATAATTATCCCTTTAAAATCTGATTAGTTTATAAATAGACTTAATATTAATGAAATTTATTAGTAGATTTATAGTAAGAAGATTAATGTAATAATTTTATCTCCCCATACTATAAAGACAAATAATACTAAATTAAGTTCGTATAAAATAAGTTTATGGCACTTACTTAAATAATTTATCCAACCTTGCCCTATTAATCAATAACAAGCTAATTCTGTTAATTATTTGAGTTCCACTTAAAAACATTAAGCTCGATAAAAGCAAATGCAAGTATCCATAAAAAGGCATCCCAAAAATCTAAAAACGTACCATTAATACCCCAATAGATTGCACACCCAAACAATAAAGAGTATAAAAATGGCTTTATAAAACGGAATATTTTAACTATTGTATGATCCAACTGATGGCGTAATTGTATCCATATATCTGCCTGCAAAATTATCACGATTAGGATCCAATTACTTGCGTTAACAACATCTACGATAGAAAGATTCTGAACCAATGCTAAATGTGAATTGTCAGCTACAACATTAGTACCTGGCAAACGAAATAACTTATCTTCATTGGTTAAATCAGCGCAATTTTGCTTGCTAATTATAGAAAAATCATCAGGACTTACCATAAATACCAGCTGTTTTCCAATCTGGTCACACAAATTATTTATTGCAGATAATTCAAATGTATGCATGGCAATATATTTAGCAATATAGCCATAAAGAGAATAGACAATAAAACTATAAGCGATTATCTTAAGCGTATTTACTGCCCATTTAATCCAAAAGTTATGCAGGTACTCAGCAGAAAACAGCGAGGTCTCAAATTCAAACATTAATAACAATATCAACCATGCAACTGTGTCGATCGTCGACGCATAACCCTCAATAATCTGGGGCCACTGCATGCCAGCACCAAAAAGGTGCCTAGTCGCAAAATAGTCCTGTAAAAAAAATTGACCTGCATTCAATATTAGCAATCCGAAGACTGCATATTTGAAAATTTGAAACCATAGCAAAGAACGCGACAGTAATTGAGTATTCAATATATTTTAATTGATATTTTTTACGAGAGGATAAACTTCAAGGGGATTTTTCATTTGTGTCCTTCATTCTAATAATATTTAATCTCTTAGGCATCATAGCCTCACTCAAATATGGAATAGAAGTAAGAGATAAAAATAGTAACGGAAGTAAAAATAATTTTTTCATTGAATCATTCCTAAATAACATTACATAAACATATAATTTCAATTCTCTTTATATATAAATCATAGTAGTTTATTAAAAATTAGTCAGTCAGGTTAATTTCATATATGAGAAATAAGTTATTTACTAAAAGATCTATTAAATAAATACCTATAAACTAAAATTATTGTCCCTATAATTCCTAATAATATAAATAGAAACCCATACACAGACCCTGCTGCTCCAGTATGAACATAATCTCCTTTTCTGCGTGTTTCTATCGGAATTGAAACAAGAGATGCAGTAATATCTTTATCTGAACCACCATCTAGTAATAGAATTTTATATTTACTGCGTGGCTCTAATGAGATCATAATAGGGATGCTACCATTATGGTATTTAGTAGGAGGCATGAATAATGCTTCTTGCTCTTCATTGTGTTCTATTTTCACTACTTTAATTGCAATTAGCTGATCACGTAACTCAAATGAGAACAGGTCAATTACTATATTTAACAAGCCTGCTGGTACAGGTGAGCAAAAAGGTGGATAGGATGGATGGTTTCCTTCAGGTACAACATATGCATTAAAACCAACAGGAAAAGAACCAGTGTCTATTACACATGCGCCACTAGTAACAGATTCTTGCTGCTCACTTGAACAAGAGACAATAGATAAAAGAAATATTGGAAGTAAGAAGAGTCCTTTCATAAGAATACTCCCCTCTGTTATGGTTTAATTTTATTCATTTTGAGTTTCTGATTAAGATTCTCTATAGCTTCATCCTTCCACCCAGTATTTTTTATATACTTATGCATCAATAATTTATTTGAATGTTATACCTGAAATATTTTAACCTCTGCTACGTAAAATTTGCATTAAGTAAAATTCTATAAAGAAAATACCTGATAAAATCAAATTATACAGACTAAGAAGTTTAAGGATATAATACTATAATGTAGTAGGCGGAAATAAGTAGAACGAAATAGCACCCAGCGCGCAGCACAACCTAACCATTTTATTCCCTCATATTACTAACACCCAACTTTATTGCATCTCCTTATTAAAATTGAACAATATTAGCGGTGATATTCTTATCTTCTTTAGAATTTCTTTCTGTTCTAGACAAATATCATTACAGGTATATATAATTCATAGATAAATAGAAGGAGGAGCCACATGTATGAAGCAACGCTAATTGGAATAGAAGTATTAGTAATGATACCCGGAATATTTGTTATTGGCTTTATATTATGGTGGTTCAAGCATGATAAAGAGGCTTTCTTACAAGGAAAACAAAACACAAGAAAAATAAATGTCATTGTATGGGGTGCTATAACTGCTCTCATTATTCTTTGGGTGGTGTATATAGAAATACAAGCACATGATTCATCACGAATATCAGGAAATACAGAAACAGGGCAAATCATAGAAGAATCATTCTTTTAAGTGCTGTTAATTATTATTGTGGTAAAAATTTAACTAACTCAACAGTGATATTTCTATCTTCTTTAAGGTTATTTAATGCCTTAGTTAACTAGATAGGCATCTTATAAGAATCTGTTAAATTTTCTTTTGCCCAATAATGTTGATAAACAACAGGAAGCAAAAAGACTATCAATCACAAGGATTAAAATAAGTTTTATTTATTTCTTTGGACTATATAAAACTAATATAGGTAGTAGACATGCCAATCGAATTAAAGATTGAAACACTTACAGAATAATTCTAGAATTTTTACATCTTCACGATACTAAAATCTTTATAGCTTTACCTATAATTAATTAGCATTTAGGACAAGCACAATCAGTAAACTTCCGGCAAATTCGATAGTTCCACAGGTGTCCGGCTGCTACAAGGCTAGCACCAAATACAGTCAATAACTTCTCCCCAAGCTCTCCAATTACCTCCTCACCTAATATTGCTGCAATAAGAAGTATTAATAAGCCTGTGAAGCCAACAATAAGCAACCAATTATGTTTATGCTGCTTATACCCTAGAGTTAATGCAAAAATACTTACCGGTAGGACAGCTATTATGATTAAAGTATGAAATATTTCATTATCCAGCTGCAAAGCCAACATACTAGGGAGTATTACTAATAGAAGGGGAACCGCCAAGCAGTGGATAGCACAGATCATTGACAAACCTATAGCAAATTTATCTGTTAACATTTAGTTTTAACTGAGAAAAGGCCTCTTCCACCTACCATTTTATAAATATTTTTCTTTGGCTTTACCTTCCTAACGATTATGTCAGATAATTTCATAAAATATCCAATTTACTAGTATCAACTTTGATTTGCTGGTATCAATACCCTAAATGTACCAGCATGTACCGGTATATTGCAATAGATTGGGATGGACGGCAG
>CAXGWP010000029.1:0-10484 GCA_964013575.1 uncultured Nitrosomonadaceae bacterium | reverse complement strand
ATTCTTTGCCAAATTATATTATTTCTAAGGCTAATAGCACCTCTGATATTTTAGAGGTAGCGCTATTATTAAAGGAAGTTGGATTGTTGGAGACTGGGGACCAGCCTAACTTATATCTCAATATTATTCCTTTGTTTGAAACGATCGATGATTTGCGAAATTGTATTGATATTATGGATGAATTATTTTCGTTATCCTATTATAGGAAATTGCTTAGCTCACGTGGTGATGTACAGGAAATAATGCTTGGATATTCTGATAGCAATAAGGATGGTGGATTTTTAACGGCTAATTGGGAACTTTATAAGGCTGAAACAGAATTGACAAATCTTTTTTCTAAGCATTCAATTAAATTAAGATTGTTTCATGGGCGTGGAGGTACAGTTGGACGTGGCGGAGGACCGAGCTATCAAGCAATATTAGCCCAGCCACCAGGATCGGTTAATGGCCAAATACGTGTCACAGAGCAAGGAGAAGTTATAAGTAGCAAATATGCTAACCCTGAAATAGGAAAACGTAATCTTGAAATTTTGGTAGCAGCTACTGTTGAGTCTTCATTATTGAATCGGGATGTGTCAGATACACATACAGATAGATATTTTCAGGCCATTGAGTCGTTGTCACAGAGTGCATTTTCTGCTTATCGTAATCTAGTATATGAGACTCCTGGCTTTGAGCGTTATTTCCAGGAGTCTACACCAATTAGAGAGATAGCAGGGCTGTTTATAGGGAGTCGTCCATCATCGCGTAAAAAATCTGAACTTATTGAAGATTTACGCGCAATTCCATGGGTATTTAGTTGGAGTGTGAATCGTTCTACAATTCCTGGTTGGTATGGATTTGGTTCTGCTGTAGAAGAATTTATTGCACATAAGGGTCATGGTGAGGATGGGTTAAAATTATTGCAAGAGATGTATCAAATTTGGCCATTTATGCAAACGTTGTTATCTAATATGGATATGGTATTAGCAAAAACGGATATGGGAATTGCATCAAGTTATGCTGAATTGGTGACAGATAGCAAATTACGTAACAAGGTATTGGCTTGTATTCAAGAAGAATACGAGCGTAGTAAAAAATGGTTGTTTGCTATTACAAAGCATAGTGAGTTATTAGCAGATAATCCTACTCTTGCACGTAGTATTCGTAACCGTACTCCATATATAGATCCATTGAACCATCTGCAGATAGAATTACTCCGTCGTTATCGTGCTGGTGATACTGATAATTCTATAAAGCTTGCAATTCATCTGGCTATTAATGGGGTTGCTGGTTGGTTAAGAAATAGCGGCTAGATAATATTTTTGTTATTTATTTGAATTTGAAGATCAATTCGGAAATCAAGAAAAATAGAATAGTAAGATATTATGTATATTTAGGCTTAATTTTTTATATATTGGAGGAGAAATGGTTCGTCCATTGTTTATACTTACCTTTGTAATGGCTTTTTTTTCGTCTATTGTAGTTGCAGCAGAGAAAAGTAGTTTAAATTCTTTTATTTCAGAGTATCCCGCACATACTTGTACTCTTCCTCCTCCTAAGCCAGATGAATTGAAAGATTTTACTGGAAAGAGAGATGTAGAGAAGGATGTAGAGAAATATAATACTTACGTAGCAGAATATAATGCTCAGGTAGATGACTACAATGCAAAAACACAAGTATATCGAGATTGCATAAAAGAATATATAAAAGTTGCAAAAATAGATATGGAGAAGATTAATAAAAAAATAAATAAAGCAATAAAAGAGGCAAATTCACACTAACTAGTATTATTAGAATTAATATGGAGTAGTTCTAAGTTTGCAAATCAGGACTTTTTTGTTAGCTTGATATATTCCCTATATAATTTGGTCTAGAATTTGTTTTATTAAGATAGGCTTATGTCCCACAGAAAGTTTCATGAACAATTTGTTCTGGTCGTGGTGCCAAAGCATATTTTTTTAACGTTTCATGGTATTCAAAAGGTTTCTTTAATACATCTATAAGTTGATGAAAAGGATTAAAGTCTTTATTCTCAACAGCTGCTTTGATAGCCTCTTCAATAAGATGGTTACGTGGGATAAAGGCTGGGTTCAGTGTATACATTTCAGTTTGTCTTTTTTTAGAAGACTGCGTACCTTTTTCTAATCTTTTTTTCCAGATTTTTAGCCAAGAATTGAATTTTTCAGAGCAAATGATAAGGTTTTCATTATTTGTATTAGTAGCATTACCTGCCTGATCGGATAGATATCGAAAGGTTAAAGTATAGTCCATTTTATCCTTAGCCATTATATCGAGTAAATCTTTAGTGAGTTTTATATCTCCTGGAATATTATTATATAAGCCAAGTTTCATCATCATGCCGGTTTGATATGATTCTGTTAATAAATTCATGTATTTATCAAGAGCATCTTGTGCTAATTTTATGGCTCTTTCTCGATTATTATCCAAGAAAGGAATTAAAATCTGAGCGAGCTGCATTAAATTCCAGTATCCAATGGCAGGTTGTTTGTTATAAGCATAACGACCATTGTGATCAATAGAACTAAATACAGCACTAGGATGAAATGTATCCATAAAAGCACAGGGACCATAATCAATTGTTTCTCCAGATAGGAGCATATTATCTGTATTCATAACTCCATGAATAAAACCTATCCTTTGCCAGGAGGAAATTAGGTGTGCCTGGTTTTTAATTACAGCATCGAGCATTGCAAGAACTGGATTTTCATAGTTGGCAGCTTCAGGATAATGCCGTTTTATAACGTAGTTGATTAGGATTTTGAGGCTTTCTTGATCATTCCGAGAAGAGAAGAACTCGAATGTGCCAATACGGATATGACTTTTTGCAATACGGATAAGAATAGCGCCAGGTAAAATATTTTGTCGATATACGTGATCACCGGTTTCAGCAGCAGCTAAAATCCGTGTTGTAGTAATATGAAAAGCAGCCATGGCTTCGCTAACTATGTATTCACGTAAAATAGGACCTAATGGTGCACGGCCATCACCCCCTCGAGAATAAGGAGTAGGACCAGAACCTTTTAATTGAAAATCATAGCGTTTTTCTTGGCTGTCTAAAATTTCACCTAGTAGAATTGCACGGCCATCACCTAATTGTGGGGTCCACATACCAAACTGATGTCCTGCATAAACAGTAGCGATTGGATCTCCCCCATCTGGGACTATGTTACCTGCAATGGTGGATACACCTTCATCTGATTCAAGCCATTCTGGATCAATATTAAGTTTCTTGGCTAACGTATGGTTTACCTTGATAAGTGAAGGTGCAGAAACAGGAATTGGGTTCTGGCGCGTATAAAATTGACTAGGCAGCCGAGCATAACTGTTATCAAAATGGATAGGTTTTTTTGTTTTTAACAAAGTTTTTATCAATTTTGTTGATGGGGAGGGCTACCAAAATTATGGATAGTATTTGATAGATAGTTTCATTTATGTGGGGTGTACATATATTCAGGATATTAACTCTATGAATCATATGGAGTAGTATTTAAAATCTATTTAATTAAATCTGTTTAGTAAATAGATAATAGAAATTATAGAAGAAACAGTGCATTTTATACAAGTGATGTTAAAATTATATCAAATAGGAGAAATTTGATATGAGTGGAAGTCTTATAAAATTTTCAAGAAATACTGAGAATGCACCAAGAAGTTCTGTTTCTACACAAACTGTAGCTTTCTCTCATTATAATAATGTTTCGGCTCAGTTACCTGTAGATCCTAAGACTGGTGAAATTGTAGTGGGAGATATACAAGTTCAGGCAAGGCAATGCTTAGCAAATATTAAAGCAATTGTAGAAAGCATTGGCCATGTTATGGATGATGTTGTTAAAATTAATATATTTCTTAAGAATATTTCGGACATCTATGCTGTAGATGCAGTTTATACACCATTTTTTCAAAGTTATTTTCCTACTCGTACAGTAGTTGGGGTAGTAGATCTTCCTATGAGTAATGCTTTAATACAAATTGATGCAGTGGTTTCAAATGGTGAAGGCACACCTTCTATTGCATTTTCACAATCAGAAGAATCTTGTGATCTTATTCCACCATTTAGTTTACGTAACAATCAGGTGCAGAATTTTATGCATAATCAAATGAGAGTTCGTGTTGAATCTAATCCTGTGGTTAATGTTCCTATAAGCCAGCAACCAACAAAAGTAGTAAGAAATACAGAAAATGCACCAAGAAATCCTATATCGTCACAAAATGTAGCGTTCTCACATTACAGTAATATTTCAGCTCAATTACCAATTGATCCTAAATCAGGTCAATTGGTAGCTGGCGGTATAAAAGAGCAGACAAAGCAGTGCCTAAAAAATATTAAGGTAATTTTAGAAAGTATTGACGTGCCTTTTGATGATATTGTGAAAGTAACTATTTACCTTAGAAATCTTGTGGATATTCAGGTTGTAAATGAAGTGTATACAACATTTTTCCTGGATTCTGGTATTGCAAGAGCTGCAGCTTATACTCCTGCACGGACAATATTTTCTGTTTCGGGTTTGCCTATGGATGCTTTGGTGCAAATTGATGTGGTTATATCACATGGAGATGGTACCCCACCTCAAGCAGTTGAAGACAGACATGGACTTATAATAAGAGCAAGTAATACAGAAAGCGCACCAAGAAGTTCTATACACACACAAACAGTAGCTTTTTCTCATTATAATCATATTGCAGCTCAGTTGCCTGTTGACCCTAAATCCAACCAGATAATAGTGGGTGGTATAAAAGAACAGGCTGAACAGTGCTTAAGAAATATTAAAGCAATTGTAGAAAGTGTTGACCATGTTATGGATGATATTGTGAAAATAAATATCCAGCTTAAGAATATTTCAGATATTGATATTGTTAATACAATTTACACAACCTTTTTTAAGGGTGATCTTCCTGCAAGAACAGTAGTTGGTGTTTCAGCTATTTCTATGGGTGCTATGGTACAGATTGATGCAATTGTTTCTAACGGCGAAGGAACGCCACCAAATCTTGATTGAATCATAGGTCTCAAAAGTTTTATGGGGAGTAAAATTGTATTTGTGTGAAAATATGTATTAGGATTATTTATTTTCTTCCATAATTTATAGTTACTTTTGAGAGTGAGCTATTTTTATATTGTCCTAATTTATATCGTTATGCTTTATTATAATTTTGTTTCTTTTTATTATTCAATAGGTAGCTTTTGGGGTATTTAATCCTTTGATTCCGTATAATTATGCATATGGACTTTTCTAGTTATTCCCATCTTTTTATTGAATTTTTTGGCTACCTTTTTTCCTTGTAATTTTACAAACTCTAGGAATGCAAGTGTTACAGGAGATAGTTTTTTATTCTTTGGGTGAACAAGATACCAGTATCGATGAATAGGGAGACCTTGGACATCTAATATTGTAATTGGTCCTGATGTACCTTCTAATGCTAGTGAATGCATAGATAATATTGATACACCTAGTTCTGCTACAACAGCCTGTTTGAGTGCTTCATTGCTTGCAAGTTCCATATGGCCGTTTGGTGTTTTTAGTCCTTTACTTGCAAATAAACGGTTGATGGCGTCACGTGTACCTGATCCTGGTTCACGAAGAATAAATGGCTCTTCAAGAAAACGTTCGAGAGGAATATTTGGTACGCCAGCTAACGGGTGGTTACAGCTTGCCATTGCGACTAATGGGTTGGGTATGAATGGGTAAGATATAACATCAAGTTCTGGCGGCGGCTCTCCCAGGATGCAAAGATCATCCTTATATCCAGAAAGGCGTTCAAGAATATGTTCTCGATTTTCAATACTTAGGGAGAAATCAACATCTGGATGCAAGCGACCAAATTGACCAAGAAGGTCTGGTACTAGATATTGAGATGAAGTGATGATAGCTAGACGTAAGTGGCCACATTTGACTCCTTTGATATCTGATATTTTTGCCTCAAGGTTAGTAATATTGTCGAATATTTCCTGACATATTGTATATACCTCGTTACCTGCTTCAGTTAAATGAATACGAATTCCTCTTTGTTCAAATAGTGGTATGCCTACAGTATCAGTAAGTTTCTTGAGTTGCATTGATACTGTAGGTTGGGCTAGGAACAGCTCCTCTGATGCACGAGTAAAACTGCTGTTGCGTGCCACGGATTCAAAGACTTGGAGCTGCCTTAGAGTTATATGCCGCGCAAGGTTGCTTACTAAATTTGGGGGTTTCAAATGTAAAATCTCCTATATTTATTAGGATAGAAGTTACTAAAAATGTATTGGTTATAGAGAAGCCGACACAAAAATTTTGTATCTTGACTAATTTGCAGCATAATTAATCTAGATAAAAAATATGAAAATTTGCAAGAAATTATACCTTGAGTTATTTTTTAATATCTTATAACTTAAGAACTTAAACATACCATAGCATACCTATAGACCTATATCTATGGGTTGTATTGAAAATATTTATTTTCTATTGTAGTTTTTTTATTTTATATTTCATATTAAAATATTTTAAAGTTTCTGAATGTTGTTCTATTAATTATAGGAAATACAGTCAGAAATTTAATTAAATACGAAGCAAAGATAGCAGATTTATTTAGATTGAAGTGACTGTACTTTACAGTGTGAGTTATTTACTAAGGTAAATATTAATTGTAGGAGAGGATCATATGGCAGGAAAAACATACAAAGCTGGCGTCAAGGATTACCGTGAAAATTACTGGACACCAGACTATATCCCGCTCGACACAGACTTACTAGCTTGTTTTAAAATTGTGGCTCAAGAAGGGGTTCCGCATGAAGAGGCTGCTGCTGCAGTTGCTGCAGAATCTTCTACAGGTACATGGACCACTGTGTGGACTGATTTGCTTACAGACATGGAATATTATAAGGGTCGTGCTTACCGGATTGAGTCAGTTCCAGGTGATGATTCTGCATTCTATGCATTTGTTGCTTATCCAATTGAATTATTTGAAGAGGGCTCAGTTGTTAATGTGTTGACTTCTCTAGTCGGAAATGTGTTTGGTTTTAAAGCCATACGTAGTTTGCGGCTAGAAGATATTCGCTTTCCAATCGCTTATGTTATGACCTGCGGTGGGCCTCCAAATGGTATACAGGTAGAGCGTGATCGTCTGAATAAATATGGGCGTGCTTATTTAGGTTGTACTATTAAACCTAAGCTCGGTTTATCAGCAAAGAACTATGGTATGGCAGTTTACGAATGTTTACGTGGTGGCCTTGATTTCACTAAAGATGATGAGAATGTTAATAGTCAGCCATTTATGCGCTGGCGTCATCGTTTTGAGTTTGTAATGGAGGCTGTATTAAAAGCTGAAGCTGAAACTGGTGAGCGTAAAGGGCATTATTTGAATGTAACTTCAGCAACACCAGAAGAAATGTATAAGAGAGCTGAATTTGCAAAAGAATTAGGCGCACCAATTATAATGCATGATTATTTAACTGGTGGGCTTTGTGCTAATACAGGTTTAGCAAACTGGTGCCGTGACAATGGAATATTATTACACATTCACCGTGCGATGCATGCTGTACTTGATCGCAATCCTTACCATGGGATTCATTTCCGGGTATTAACCAAGGTTTTAAGGTTGTCTGGTGGTGATCATATGCATTCTGGTACCGTAGTTGGTAAGTTGGAAGGGGATAGGAATGCAACTCTTGGTTGGATTGACTTGATGCGTGAATCATTTGTCCCAGAGAATCGTGAACGTGGCATTTTCTTTGATCAGGATTGGGGATCAATGCCTGGTGTGGTGCCAGTTGCCTCAGGTGGGATCCATGTTTGGCATATGCCAGCTCTGGTTAATATATTTGGCGATGACTCTTGCTTGCAATTTGGAGGGGGGACATTAGGGCACCCATGGGGTAATGCTGCAGGTGCTACTGCAAATCGTGTAGCTCTAGAAGCTTGTACTGATGCTCGTAATCAAGGTCGCCCGGTAGAGCGAGAAGGGAAGGAGGTATTAACTGAAGCAGCACAGCATTCACCTGAACTAAAAATTGCTATGGAAACATGGAAAGAAATTAAGTTTGAATTTGATACTGTAGACAAGATTGATATATAAATATTACTACGTTAATTAAAATTGAAATTATGAGGTATAGCTATGGATGAAGTCAGACCGTATAAAGCAACTGAACGCAGAGGAGAGACATTTTCTTATCTGCCACCATTCACACCTGAGAAGATTCGTAAGCATATTGCTTATATAATTTCTCAGGGTTGGAATCCAGCTGTAGAGCATACTGAACCGGAAAAATTGTTTTCTAACTTTTGGTATCTTTGGAAGCTACCATTCTTTGGTGAGAAATCAGTTGAAAAAGTAATGGCAGAAATAGATGCATGTCATCGGGCAAACTCAGGACATATTGTACGTTTGACTGGATTTGATAACTATACACAATGCCGTGGTACAGCATTCATTGTTCATCGTGGTGGGCGTTAAATTTTAATAATATTATACGCTTATAAGGTAAATTTTAATTTTTCTGGTAAAAAATCTTGGAAAATATTGAGATTAAATTTAATTATAAATGAATAAAAATATATCAAAATCAGAAGCTTTATTAGACGTGAAAACTGGACGTAATGCATCGCGTATACGGCGTGCACAATTGGTGAATGGGAAAGCAGGCCTGCCACCTAATAAGGAACGTGTGCGTACAAATGAAAAGAATATTAAAAATAAAGAAGTGATTATAGAACCTATTGGTAAATTGCCATCAACTGCTATTGAAATTAAAAAAACTGGTAAATCTTTACTAACAGGTCGTGATGCTTCACGTGCTCGTCGTTCAAAATTAATTCAAGGTAAAAATGGAATATTGAAGTCATCTATAACTGCAGCGAATTCGGCTTCTACTTTAGATGTGATTGATAACGGTACTGGTGAAAATGATTGTTCTTGTAGTAAAGAGAAAGAAACTAAACTATTGGCAAAGTCTAGTCGTAGTGGAAACAGAAATAAAGGAAACAGAAATAAAGGAAATCAAGAAAGAACTAGAGATGCTACAACGCGTACAAGTGGTCGTTTGCGTAATGCTGCTGATTTGATTAAGTACCCACCCAAGGTAGCTGAAAGTGAAAGTTATGCAGGTCACAAAGTCACTGGGGTTCGTATTGGCCGGGGGGAGAATGTTACAGGAGATGAACGTGGATCTTTTGTTCAAGTAACTGGTGATCAGTATATTGGAAAAGAGACTGGTTATAATCCCCGAGAAGGCGGGATTAAAGTTGGTGCTAGTAAAACAGCAGGAGGACAAATTGTAACTGGATCACAGGTGCGTAGTAAGATAAATATTACAGGGGATGAGTCTAATCCCGAGTTAAATATTACTGGAGCATCTGATCAGGAACTTAATGATGACCTGTTGCAACATCGGGAACAAGGAAGTGGTGCTGCACAGATTCAATTCCAGCGTCAAAATGATCCGCATGGCCATACTGTATTTGGGGCCAATCTTGGGCGCTCTGTTAAAACAATTGGTTCTCGCAGTCGTAATATTGAATATAGTAAAGAAGAATCGGTGGGAGGCAGCTTAATTACAGGTACTGCTGTTGGAAGAAGTGAATTAACAACTGGTGACGAGAGTGGATCTTGCCATGATGTTACTGGTAGTCAATATTTAATGTCAGCAGTAAAACAGCCATTATGTAAAACACCTGGGCATGAAGTACCAAAGAAATCTAGTATTAGTCATACGTTGCATGGTACACGTACAACTGGAACCCAGGTTGGTCAGCGCATACATCAATCTGGGAATATTACTGGCACAGCTGAAGAAGGTATATGCCAAGATATTTCTGGTACTGAATATTCTAGTGCTGAAGAGTATACAAACCACTGTGGAATAATACCTACCCGAGCTGGTAATGAGAATGGAGCAAATGCTTCAACATGGGGTGGGCAATATGTAACAGGTGTAGATATAGAGCATAATGAGAGCGTAACTGGAGATGAATCTGGTGTATGTAATACGATTACTGGCACACCTTATGTGGGGCCAAATCAGTATCATACTGTTTGTTCTGTTGAAAGCGAGAATAAAGCTGAGCAGTTGATTTCATCAGAAATGGCGTCAGGTAATCATATTAGTGGTGATATTACTATCAATACGGACAAAGTTTCAGGCACACAACGTGGTAGTAAAAAAAATATTACAGGAACATCGTATTATGGTGCTAATCCTGATAAAGATATTAGTGAAGATGTAATGAAGCGTCTTATAAAAATAAAAAATAGTTTTAGTGTAAAGTCTCCGCAACGTGAATATCAGGAGCTAGCTGGTGTCGATGCTATTAATGCTCCAACTGCAGAAAGCCGTATCACTGGAGCATTTTCAGTTGGTGAAGGTAAGGTTACTGGTAATAATGAGTTTCGTTTCCAACCAAGGTCAAGAGCTGAGGCTAATGAACGTGTAACAGGGGAAGGGCGTGTGGCGGGTAGGACTATAACTGGTAGCGCATGGACATCAAAAGATAATGTAACTGGAACT
>CAXGWP010000028.1:0-14244 GCA_964013575.1 uncultured Nitrosomonadaceae bacterium | reverse complement strand
CCACGTAATGCAGCAGCAGTATCTGTAGTAAAAAAAGGATTTCCTGTGCCAGCTGCAAAGATAATGACTTTGCCCTCTTCAAGATAGCGTATTGCTTTTTCTCTTTTATAAGATTCTACAACTTGATCAATACGTAATGCTGATTGTACTCTACTCTCTATTTTCTTACATTTCATTGCATCTTGTAGAGCTAAGGCATTCATAATAGTTGCAAGCATCCCCATATAATCTGCAGTAGCACGATCCATTTGATTATTTTTTGATGTTGTCATTCCACGAAATATGTTTCCCCCGCCAATCACAATTGCAACCTCAACATTGATTTCTGTTATTTCAGAAATTTCAGATACTACATGTTCCATCACAGCATGATTAATGCCGTAATTACTTTCTCCCATCAGTGCTTCACCTGAAAGTTTTAATAGGATACGTTTATAGACCATAATTATTATGAATAATTGTAATTATCTATATCGTTAATTAATTATTTTCTTTCGCTTGATTAATCTGTGACATTACTTCATTTGCAAAATCACAGGATTTTTTTTCTAAACCTTCACCTACTCTATACATAGTAAAGGAGTTGACTACAGTAGATTTGGTTTTTAGTAATTTTTCAATAGTTTGATCGGGATCCTTTACAAAAGGTTGCCCTAATAACGTTATCTCACTAAGATATTTTGTCATTCTGCCATCTACCATTTTATTAATTATTTCCTTTGGTTTTCCGCTTTCTGCTGCTTGTGCTATATAAATTTGACGTTCTCGCTCCAATAATTCTTCTGATACTTGTTCCTTTGATACACATACTGGTTTACTTGCTGCTATATGCATAGCCAGATCTTTACCCAGCACTTCATCATTACAATCATAGTCAACTATGACACCTATTTTCCCACCATGTAAATATGAGGAAAGGAACCCTTTAGTTATATGTAGCATACAACGTCTAATACTAATTTTCTCACCAAGTTTCATAATTAATTCCATACGAAACTCTTCTACATTCTTCCCATTTTTCATTTTAGCTTTTGAAAGAGATTCAATATCAGCCAAATTTTCAGTAGAAATTATTTGGGCTAAATCTCTTGAAAACTTAATAAATTCTTCGTTCTTTGCTACAAAATCAGTCTCGCAGTTAATTTCAACTAGTGCCCCATTTTTTTTGTTAGGGGCAATTTCTATACCTATGATTCCCTCTGTTGCGATTCGATTAGCAGCTCTATTTGCTTTTGAACCACTTTTTATACGCAATAAATCTTCAGCTTCTTTAATATTGCCCTTGGTTTCTATCAAGGCTTTTTTACATTCCATCATGCCAAGCCCAGTAAGATCTCGTAATTCTTTTACTATACTTGCGGTTATATCCGCCATATCTTCTCCAAATACAGAATTAATTAAAAATTATTTTGTTCTAAATCTTATAAAGTTTTATCAAGAATAAATTAATATTCTTTTGACTTTTAATGTACCCCTAGTTTAATTATCCACTTTTTCTGCCATCATGGCTTCATTCATTTCTACAAATTCATTTTGTTCAGTTTCATGAATAATTTTGCTTCGTCCTTCTAGAATTGCATCAGCTACTCCTCGTGCATAGAGACGTATTGCCTGACTAGAGTCATCATTACCAGGAATCACATAATCAACTTTATCAGGATTATGATTTGTATCAACGACGCCAATTATTGGAATACCAAGTTTGCTAGCTTCTGTCACTGCACCTTTTTGGTAACCAATATCAATGACAAACATAGCATCTGGTATTTGACCCATATCTTTAATTCCACCAAGGCTT
The DNA here is from genome assembly GCA_964013575.1 of uncultured Nitrosomonadaceae bacterium. GTDB lineage: Bacteria > Pseudomonadota > Gammaproteobacteria > Burkholderiales > Nitrosomonadaceae > BJGV01. Next base: position 12,446 of record CAXGWP010000028.1, on the reverse strand, counting down.
TGATTTAGTTTATCTATTTCTCTTTGAATATCAAGAGACTGCTTCTTATTAAGTTTATTAAAGGTTCCATCTTGAGCCATCGTTTCCATATCTTTAAGGCGCTTAATAGATTCCTTAATTGTCTTAAAATTAGTAAGCATCCCTCCTAGCCAGCGCTGGTCTACATACGGGGAACCACATCGGATAGCCTCTTCACGGATAATGTCTTTTGCTTGACGCTTAGTTCCTACAAATAGAATTACACCTTTATTAGTAGAAAGTTGAGATGCATATTTCATTGCATCATGGTACATGGTTATGGTTTTCTCAAGATTAATGATATGAATTTTGTTTCTGTGGCCAAATATGTATTGAGCCATTTTTGGATTCCAGAATCGAGTTTGGTGTCCAAAATGAACACCAGCTTCTAGCATCTTGCGCATAGTTACAGCCATAAATTTCTCCTGTAGGGTTGAGCCTCAACCCGCCTAGTCACTTTATAATAAGCACCCATTGGATCGGCGAGTCTGTGTATTTACTTTTATAATAGTGTTATATAACGCCAAATTATCTAATAATTATATCATTTTTACCAAGGCTAGCTCAAGATTAGGCGTATTGTCTTTGCCTTATGAAAGATGACTATATTAAATATACTGAAAGTGGGAAAGGTATATATTCTTCTTATTTTTATGTTTATTTTAAGGTTAAACAGTTAAAGATATTTCTAAATACAAATTATTTTAATTCTTAAAATATTAGGGTAGGGTTTTTAGTAAGAGCAACTAGCACGATATAGAAAAATACAATTTGTGCTAAGATCCATGCAGTGGTCTTTATTTTTTGTGTCTTGCCTAACCTTAAAGCAATCATTCCTAATAGTATATAGAGTAACAGGCCTCCAATTTTTGCACTAAGCCAAACATTGAATCCGGGGTACTTTTGGATCATGGATACTAGCATTATTGCGCTTATTAGAAGAATAGTATCAATGGCATGAGGAAGGATTTTTAGCCATTTCATTTTCAAAATTGGTGAGCTTTGTATCATCCATATTCCTCGCAAGCTAAATAGGATATAGCTTAGTATTATGCTTGTAATATGAATCAACTTTATTGTATCAAAGCTCATATTTTAGGTTCTGAATAGTATTTAGTGATGTGCTGTTACGCCCTATTGATTAAAAGGAAGATTATCCAATTTATACACTTTAAATTGATAATGAGATTAGTCTTTGTTATCGCTATCAAGTTTTTTATTTTGCATTTGTGCTTGCGAAATATTGCTTCCAGGTGGGACACTATATGTTAGCCAAACATTGCCACCTATAACTGATCCTTTGCCTATTGTAATCCGACCTAAAATTGTGGCATTTGCATAAATAATTACATCATCCTCAACTATTGGATGGCGTAGGATATTTTTTACTAAGGCGCCATTTTCATCTACTGGGAAGCTCTTCGCACCTAAAGTCACAGCTTGATATAGCCTCACATTCTTACCTATGATAGTTGTTTCTCCTATAACCACACCTGTTCCGTGGTCTATAAAAAAACTGGCTCCAATTTTTGCGCCTGGATGGATTTCAATACCTGTAATAGAATGAGAAATCTCAGAAATGATACGAGCAATTAGTGGTGTGCCTAAGGAGTGTAATTCATGAGCAAGTCGGTAGTACATGATAGCAGCAACCCCTGGGTAACAAACGAGTACTTCATCTACGTTTTGCGCGGCGGGATCACCTTCATAAGCGGCGCAAATATCTTTGTCTAGGAGTGTTCTAATATTAGCAAGTTTTTTTGCAAAAGAATGAGTAATTTTAGTTGCTTTATTCATTATAATGTCACTACATGGTTCATGCTCAGAGGTGTAATCTAGCTCACGAATTATTTGAATTAGTAAATTCTCTAGTGTTTCTTCTAAAGTGTTTTTTACATATTTATCTATATCCTCATCAGTAATTTTTGCATAGCCTAATCTGTTGGGAAACAAAACAGCTGCTAATTGATCAATAATATTAGCAAGGATTTTACGAGAGGGTAGCTTAGGGGGGTGTTCAAGTCTACGTCTGTTTTCTAGTGATTCGACACGTAAAGCACGTAAATCCGCAACAATGGATTCAACTGAGAAATATTCTTTTGTTTTTGAGTGGTAGTTCTTTTTTTTTTGTACTGCCATTATGCTGCATACTCCTAATTGGTAAACCTTTAGAAAAAATAAAACTAAGTAATATTTATACGCAAAAAAATTTAAACTGTATATTTTTATGAATACTTTAAAATATAAAGTCATAAAGAATTTTTCTTTGATACATATACTATACTGACTTTTATTAATTGGTCTATATTAGCTTTTATTAATTTCTAGAGGTCAAGACGGAGTTAAAAAGGTTGGTTATAATATAATGCTCTCTGTGATACTCCACTATTTGTTTAATTATATGACGATAAGATTATGATGTTAAAGGATAGAATAAGAATTAATTAATTTAACTATGAAGGGATTTTATAAAATGAAAGTTAGCCAGAGAAATAGAATGGCATGTCGAACCAAATTAATATTGCTAGTGTCTGTAATATGTCTTGCTGCATGCGGAGGTAATAATGATAATGGATCTGCAAGTGTCAAAAATTCTAGTAGTAAATTATCAGGTCCAACAACAGGAAGATTAATGGATGCACCAGTTAGTGGTGTAAATTATTCTACCTCATCACAGATAACAGGAGTTACTGATGAGCATGGTACTTACAAATATATTCATGGCGATACTGTTGAATTTAAGCTTGGTAATTTAATTCTTGGGGAAACTAAGGCTTTGGCTATAGTGACCCCAATAAATTTAGCTGGGAAGAGTATCCAGAAATTACAAAATTTACTTGTTTTATTTCAGGCATTGGATTCTGATAGTGATCCTGGGAATGGTATCTCTATCTCTTCAGTTGCAGCTGCTGCAGTAAGTGCTGATATTAATTTAGATGATGATCCAAAAAAATTTATAGCATCTGCATCGTTACAAAATTTAAGAGCAAAGGCGGAAATTAAAGGAGAAATTAAAAAGTTGGCAGAAATTAATGCTCATTTTCTTTCACAAGGAATTGCTTTGTTAAGTAATAATATATGGGTAAAGTATGATGATACGACTGCTACTTTAATTCGAATGTCAAATGTTAATGATGGCGAGTATTTATATGGTGAAGCCATTGTAGATGACCCCTGTGATGCAGATAATGTATGTGGCAATAAGACTGTCAGTAGGGCTGGGGTTGAGTATGGCTCAGCTGTTCTATCTACATTTGGCTTCAGAGGATTTAAAATCGTTGGAGAGCCAAAGCTTGATACTAATCTTCAGGCGGGTTTGTCACATTTGCGGCCAAACTGGAGAATTTATACAGACGGTCATGAATTAATTACAACGGATATGGTAACAGAGCAACGGAAAGTGGAAAAAAAGGGTATTTTTGCAGAGTTATTTCATATAGCCAAGCCACTTAAGTTAAGTTCATCTAAAGAGAAGAATAAGATGATTGTTAAAGAGGCGCGTTTTTCAAAGATGGAGAATGTTGCAAATGGAATTATTGGGGCATGGGTATTCGATAATACCAAAATTAATACCCAGACTCTTCTATTTTTCTCTAATGGAATCTATTTTATGGTTGATCCTGTAGGAAATGTTGAGCGTGATTGTGCAGAACCAGGTGTTGAATTTTCTTCTTATACTTATGATGAATCTACAAAAAAATTAGATTTTAAGGGGTTTACATATAATACAAATGGTTGTGCAGGATTCTCTGATATTGAGTCATCTACATTTACTATTGATACAGATGGCAAGGTGGGAACATTAAAAACAAAGGATGGTTCTTCTCATGTTTTACATCGTGTATCAAGGTAGTCTCTGATACTTAGCCAAATGCTGAATCTCAAAATAACAGGAGATACTTGTGAGCATCAAACCTAAAGTATAACGTGAAATTTCTAGATCTCCGTGCTGTTAAGGGAGTACAGGGTGTCGTTAGGCTACCTGGCTCAAAGAGCATATCAAACCGTGTTTTACTTCTATCAGCTTTAGCAAGTGGTAAAACACATTTACGTGATTTGCTCATTGCTGATGATACATTATGTATGCTTGAAGCACTTAAAGCTCTTGGTGTATCCATACGTCAGACTGATAAAAATGATTATATTGTACAGGGTGTAGATGGAAGATTTCCTGTACGTGAAGCAGATTTATTTTTGGGTAATGCTGGGACAGCATACCGCCCGCTAGCAGCTGTACTATCATTAATGCAGGGAAATTATCGATTATATGGTGTGCCACGAATGTATGAACGTCCTATCAAGGACTTGGTTGATGTACTTAGGCAGCTTGGGGCAAATATTCAATATTTAGGGAATGATGGTTTTCCTCCTGTAGAAATAAAAAATTTTAAGATTCAGAAAAGCACATTAGTAATTAGAGGTGATATTTCAAGCCAATATTTAACCAGTTTAATTATTGCCGCACCGCTAATTAATAAAATGCTGAATATTGAGGTTGTAGGGAAAATGATTTCACGGCCGTATATAGATTTAACATTAGCATTAATGTTGAATTTTGGTGTAGAAATAGAGCAGAATAGGTTGCGGCATATTTTGGTACATGATGGACTTAAATATTCAAGTCCTGGTGAGATTTTTGTGGAAGGAGATGCTTCATCAGCATCTTATTTTCTTGCAGCTGGAGCTATTGGAGGGGGTCCTGTCCGGATTGAAGGCGTAGGTAAAAATAGTATACAAGGAGATATACTTTTTATTAAGGAACTAGAGAGAATGGGTGCACGCATTAGACAAGGGGATAATTGGATTGAAGCGCAAGCGCCACAGTCAGGTTCTCTTAGAGCAATTAATATTGATTGTAACCATATTCCTGATGCCGCAATGACGCTTGCAGTAGTTGCTTTATTTGCTGAGGGCACAACTACACTTACTAATATAGCAAGTTGGAGAGTTAAAGAGACTGATCGCCTTTCTGCAATGGCAATAGAATTACGTAAATTAGGAGCTACTGTTGATGAAGGATTAGATTTTTTAAAAATCACGCCATCTATTAATAAAAATGTAATTCCGAATGTGCATATTAATACTTACGATGACCATCGGATGGCTATGTGCTTCTCATTAGTGTCAATAGGAGCTCCAGTTCGGATAAATGATCCAACATGTGTATCAAAGACTTTTCCTAATTATTTTGAGAAGTTTGCAGAAATAGTTATGTATTAAATTTATACATTTTTGAATAAATTAAGAATTTATTAAGTTATTAATGATTAACAATAATATACCGGTAATTGCAATTGATGGCCCATCTGCTTCTGGTAAAGGCACAGTGGCAAGATTTGTAGCTGAGGTTCTTGGGTTTCATTATTTAGATAGTGGTGTGCTTTATAGGCTTGTGGCTTTAGAGGCAATGCAAGCAAAGATTAATCTAAATGATGAAGAATCTGTAGAAAATATTGCTCGACACCTTAATGTTAAGTTTTCTGATAAAAGAATTAAACTTAGAGAAAAAGACGTTACAGATTTAGTTCGTAACGAAATATATGGTAATGCTGCATCTAAGATAGCTGGGCATTTAAAATTAAGAGAGGCACTATTAAATCGTCAACGTGCATTTAGGCAAGACCCTGGATTAGTTGCGGATGGCCGTGATATGTGTTCAGTTGTATTTCCTAATGCTACGCTTAAGATTTTTCTTACTGCAAGCGTAGAGATTCGTGCAGAACGACGCTATAAACAGTTGATGGAAAAGGGGGGGGATGTTAATATCACTATGATTATGAAAGATATTGAGAGTCGTGATATGCGTGATAGTGTTCGTAGTATTGCGCCTTTAAAACAGGATAAGGATTCAAATTTGATTGATACAACTTTTATGGGCATTGATGAAGTTGTGAATAAGATTTTAGAGTGTTATTTTGAAGTTAATATAAAGAATGCTTGATATTTTCTGATTATTAATTAATTCATAATTATAAAAAAGCAAAGGCGAATGATTAAATATTGTATCCGAGTATTTGGTTTAAATTTAACCAAATAATTTTATTAATTAACCATAACCTGCAGATATTTATTTGCAAGTGATTAAAAACAGGTTTTAACAATGACTGTAGCTCCTTCCGCAACTGATACCTCCATAAGTGATAACACCCCTATAGCTGATTCTTCAGAAAGTTTTGCAGTATTATTTGAGGAGAGTCTTGCAAGACAGGAAATGCGGGTGGGAGAACTTATTACTGCTGAGGTCGTACGGGTTGATTTTAATATTGTTGTAGTAAATGCAGGATTAAAATCTGAAAGCTTTATTCCTGTTGAAGAATTTAAGAATGATCGTGGTGAGGTGGAGGTGAAGCCAGGTGATTTTATCAGTGTCGCTATTGAGTCACTTGAGGATGGCCATGGCGAAACAAGGTTATCGCGAGATAAAGCGAAAAGGTTAACAGCCTGGCATGCTTTAGAAGAGGCTATGGAGAGTGGAACTATTGTATGTGGAATGGTGAGTGGCAAGGTTAAAGGTGGTCTTACTGCAATGATAAATGGTATTAGAGCTTTTTTGCCTGGCTCATTGGTAGACTTAAGGCCAGTGAAGGATACGACGCCATATGAAAATAAGGAAATGGAGTTTAAGGTAATAAAGCTTGATCGTAAGCGTAATAATGTGGTTGTTTCCCGTCGAGCTGTTTTAGAAGAAAGTCAGGGTGCTGACAGGCAGTCATTATTGGAGAATCTGCAAGAAGGAGCGGTAGTTAAGGGGATTGTTAAGAATATTACTGATTATGGCGCTTTTGTAGATTTAGGTGGTATAGATGGTCTATTGCATATTACTGATTTGGCATGGAGAAGAGTCAAGCATCCTTCTGAGATGATAAATGTAGGTGATGAAGTAGAAGCTAAAATACTTAAATATGATCAAGAAAAAAATCGAGTTTCTTTAGGGATGAAACAATTAAATGAAGATCCATGGGTAGGTCTTTCAAGAAGATATCCGCAAAATACTCGCCTGTTTGGAAAGGTGAGTAATTTAACAGATTATGGTGCTTTTGTTGAGATTGAACAAGGAATTGAAGGATTGGTGCATGTATCAGAAATGGATTGGACTAATAAAAACATATATCCTTCAAAGATGGTGCAATTAGGTGATGAAGTAGAAATAATGATTCTTGAGATTGATGAAGCACGTCGCCGTATTTCGTTAGGTATGAAACAATGTAAGTCTAATCCTTGGGATGATTTTGCGGTCGATCATAAAAAGAATGATAAAGTTAGTGGGCAAATCAAATCCATAACAGATTTTGGCGTGTTTATTGGATTACAAGGTGGTATTGACGGGTTGGTTCATTTATCAGACCTTTCATGGAATGTACCAGGAGAGGAAGCGGTACGTAATTATAAAAAAGGCGAAGAGGTAGAAGCGGTGGTGCTGTCTATTGACGTTGAGCGTGAGCGCATTTCACTTGGCATCAAACAAATGGAAGGTGATCCATTTAGTAGTTATATATCTGAGAATGAAAAGAATAGTGTTGTAAAAGGCACAGTTAAGTCAATTGATGCTAGGGGCTCGGTAATTACTTTAGATGGTGCTGTAGAAGGTTATTTGAGGGCCTCTGAGGTAGCAAGGGATCGTGTAGAAGATGTTCGTGATCATCTTAAAGAAGGTGATGTTATTGAAGTAATGATTATCAATATTGACCGTAAAAATCGTGGTATAAATCTTTCGATAAAGGCTAAAGATTTGGCGGAAGAGTCTGATGCAATAAAGAGAGTGGCAATTGAAGAACCTGATAATGCGGGAACAACAAGTTTGGGTGCTTTGCTTAAAGCTAAAATGGATACAAAAAATACTGAATAATAAAGGTTGAGGGTACTTATATGACGAAGTCTGAATTGATCTCTAGGCTTGCAGCTCGTTATCCACAGTTGGTGGTGAAAGATGCAGAGCTTGCAGTTAAGATGATATTGGATGCTATGGCAGAAAGTTTGTCAAAGGGGCAACGTATTGAGATAAGAGGGTTTGGAAGTTTTGATTTAAATTATCGCCCCCCACGTATAGGTCGTAATCCAAAATCTGGAGAGAAAGTAAATGTATCTGCAAAATATGTCCCACATTTTAAAGCAGGTAAGGAGATGCGAGAAAGGGTTGACTATAAGGTTTGATAAGGGATATAGAATTTTAAAAAAGCATGATTTGGAATCATGCTTTTTTTTTGATATTAGCTACGATAATAAAATTTAATCAGGTTGTATTAATACTGGGATAAATATTTTTAGAAAAAATTCGTAGGAAAAAATTAAAAAATGTATGGTTAACTGTAGTATGGTCAATATAAAACATAAGGATATTACTTTATTAGTACCAAGGAGCAAAACAATGGAAAGCATTATATGAAAGATCCACGTATTATTGTTGCGCTAGATTTTTCAAATATGGAACAAGCTCTGCATCTTGCAAGAAGACTTGATCCTGCATTATGTAAAGTAAAGGTTGGAAAAGAGCTTTTTACTGCAATTGGACCTGTGATAATAGAGAAGCTTATGCGTATGGGTTTTGAGGTTTTTCTTGATTTAAAGTTTCATGATATTCCTAATACAGTAGCAAATGCCTGTAGGGTGGCAGCAGATCTTGGTGTTTGGATGATTAATGTTCATGCGTTTGGTGGGAGAAAGATGCTTACTTCAGCTAGAAATGCGCTGCCATCTGGAGGCACGAAAATTGTTGCGGTAACTCTACTTACTAGTATGGACTCGAGGGATTTAGGAAGTATTGGCTTTAATGGTGATTCCAAAGATATGGTGAAGAAGTTAGCTTGGCTTACACATGGATGTGGATTAGATGGAGTGGTATGTTCTGCATTAGAAGTGGCGCAGTTAAGGCAAGAAATGGGTGCTGAATTTTGCCTAATTACACCAGGGATTCGTCCGTTAGGCTCATTAACTGATGATCAGAGTCGAGTGGCAACTCCGCAAATGGCAATTCAAAATGGTTCCAATTATTTGGTTATTGGTAGGCCCATTTCTCAAGCAGAAGATCCATTATTAATTTTAGAAAAGATAAATGGTGAGATAGAAGGCAAATCCATTTTAAATTAATATTTAAAATGGATTGTATTTTAGTATGTGATTTAAAGGGTTAAAATATGTATATGTGCTTGACATGCTAAGCTGAACCCCATAAAATCAGTGGTTAATTTGATCGCAGCAAGATAGGCTGTGGCAGGTAAAGAATATACAATACTAATAGTGAATTAGATGGACGGCGATATCGCCGTTTTAGTTTTTTAGGGAGCTGTAATGTGGAGTTGTAATGCCAACAATTAATCAATTAGTACGTAGGCCTCGTTTAGCGAGGAAATTAAAAAGCAAGGTTCCTGCTTTAGGTAATAGTCCCCAAAAAAGAGGAGTATGTACTCGGGTTTATACGACCACCCCAAAAAAGCCAAATTCAGCGTTACGTAAAGTTGCAAGAGTTCGATTGACAAATGGTTTTGAGGTTTCTACTTATATTGGTGGAGAGGGTCATAACCTGCAGGAGCACTCAGTTGTGTTAATACGTGGGGGTAGGGTTAAAGATTTGCCTGGTGTTCGCTATCACACAGTGCGTGGAAGTCTTGATACTGCAGGGGTAAAAGACAGAAAGCAAGCTCGTTCAAAATATGGTTCAAAAAAACCAAAAGCAGCCTGAAAGAAATAAATCAATTAAATTAAATATAGATTAAGCTTTATATTAACTGAGGTTAAAGAATGCCAAGAAGGAGAGAAGTACCAAAGCGAGCAATTTTACCGGACCCTAAATATCATAATACAGAGGTATCAAAGTTCGTTAATGTTTTGATGACTGGGGGCAAGAAATCTGTTGCAGAGCGGATTATTTATGGTGCTATGAGTCAAATAGAAAAAAAGTCTGGTAAGGATCCAATAGAGGTATTTACTCAGGCGTTATCTAATGTTCGACCTATAGTGGAAGTAAAGAGTCGACGTGTGGGTGGGGCTAATTATCAGGTTCCGGTTGAGGTTAGGTCTGTTCGTAGGAATGCCTTGGCTATGAGGTGGTTGCGTGAGGCAGCCAGAAAAAGAAGTGAAAAATCAATGGATGCTCGTTTGGCAGGTGAGCTATCTGAAGCGGCCGAAGGTCGTGGCGGGGCGGTTAAGAAAAGAGAAGAAGTGCATCGTATGGCGGAGTCAAATAAGGCATTTGCGCATTATAGGTTTTGATATTATTTTGCTCTTAGCATTATTTTAGAGTTCTTCTATTAGGTCAATTCAAATATTTGAGGTTGGAACACTGTGTCAAGAAAAACACCAATTGAGAAGTACCGGAATATCGGCGTAATGGCGCATATAGATGCCGGAAAAACTACAACTACTGAACGCATTTTATTTTATACAGGCATTTCTCATAAAATTGGTGAAGTGCATGATGGTGCTGCAGTAATGGATTGGATGGAGCAAGAACAGGAGCGTGGAATTACAATTACTTCTGCTGCTACCACCTGTTTCTGGAGTGGAATGAAGAATGATTATTCTGCTCATCGTATTAATATAATTGATACTCCGGGGCATGTTGATTTTACTATTGAAGTAGAGAGGTCTTTGCGTGTTTTGGACGGGGCATGTACTGTTTTTTGTGCCGTTGGTGGTGTTCAGCCTCAGACAGAAACTGTTTGGCGGCAGGCTAATAAATATAAAGTTCCACGCCTTGCCTTTATTAATAAAATGGATCGTTCTGGTGCTAATTTCATGCGTGTCTATGAGCAAATGAAGACACGTTTAAAAGCATATCCAGTTCCTGTTCAGTTACCCATTGGTGCGGAGGATAAGTTTGAAGGTGTTGTGGACTTAGTTAAAATGAAAGCCATTTATTGGGATGATGAGACTCGAGGTATGAAATTTGAGGAGCGTGATATTCCCGATAATTTGTTATCAGATGCAAAAGACTGGCACGATAAAATGCTTGAGACTGCTGCTGAAGCGAATGAAGAATTAATGAATAAATATCTTGAAGAAGGTGGGTTATCTGTTGAAGATATAAAGAAAGGGCTTAGGATTCGTACAATTAATAATGAAATAGTGCCAATGTTGTGTGGGACTGCTTTTAAAAATAAGGGTGTTCAGGCCATGTTGGATGCCGTGATTGATTATATGCCGTCACCGGTAGATATCCGTGCAGTAACTGGTGAAGAAGAAGATGGGGAGACAACAGAGCGGAAAGCAGACGATGAAGAGCCGTTTGCTGGGCTTGCATTTAAAATTGCAACAGATCCTTTTGTGGGCCAATTAATATTTTTCCGTGTTTATTCTGGTGTTGTGACTACTGGGGATACTATTTATAACCCAATTAAAGGAAAGAAAGAAAGAATTGGGCGTTTATTGCAAATGCATGCGAATAATCGCGATGAAATTAAAGAAGTGCGAGCAGGAGATATTGCGGCTGCTGTTGGTTTGAAAGAGGCGGTAACGGGTGATACTTTATGTGATCCAGACAAGGCTATTACATTGGAAAAAATGGTTTTTCCTGATCCTGTGATTCATGTTGCTGTAGAACCAAAAACTAAAATGGACCAGGAGAAAATGGGTCTTGCACTAAATAGATTGGCACAGGAGGATCCTTCTTTTAGGGTGCATACTGATCAAGAGTCTGCGCAAACAATTATATCTGGGATGGGGGAATTACATTTAGAAATTATTGTGGATCGTATGAGGCGCGAATTTAGTGTTGATGCAAATGTAGGTGCGCCACAAGTTGCTTATCGTGAGGCAATTAGAAAGAAAGTTGAAGTGGAAGGAAAGTTTGTTAAACAATCTGGGGGGCGTGGTCAGTATGGGCATGTGTGGCTTAAAATGGAGCCAAACGAGACTGGAAAAGGATTTGAATTTATTGATTTAATTAAAGGCGGTGCTGTTCCTCGAGAATATATACCGGCAGTAGAGAAGGGCCTTAAGGACACATTACCAAATGGTATATTGGCGGGGTTTCCTGTAGTAGATGTTAAGGTTACATTGTATGATGGTTCTTATCATGATGTTGATTCAAATGAAAATGCGTTTAAAATGGCTGCTTCAATGGCTTTTAAGGATGGAATGAGGCAGGCAAGTCCTGTTTTGCTTGAGCCAATGATGGCTGTAGAAGTGGAAACTCCGGAAGATTATATGGGTAATGTGGTTGGTGATTTATCTTCTCGTCGTGGAATGATTCAGGGTATGGAGGATCTTCCTGGGCTTAAGGTGGTTAGTGCAGAGGTGCCATTAGCAGAGATGTTTGGTTATTCTACTTCACTTCGATCTGCAACACAGGGTAGAGCAACATATACTATGGAATTTAAACATTATTCCGAGGCTCCGAAGGCTGTGGCTGAGGCAATTATTAATAAAAAATAATAGTAGTTAAGAAAAGGAAATTGTCATGTCAAAAAATAAATTTGAACGGACGAAACCGC
>CAXGWP010000027.1:0-15546 GCA_964013575.1 uncultured Nitrosomonadaceae bacterium | reverse complement strand
GGTTAACTCGACACACACTACCTGTCAAGAAATTTGCACCTTAAAGTAGCTTTATTTTGAGATAATATTCCATATAAAAACTACTTACTTTAAAGCAGATAACTGAGAAATCCATTTTAAATATAAGCACTTAGCAACCTCATTTATATTAGATACTCGCTCAGCTAAATTCATTTGTACCATATCTACTGATTGAACCGCAGGCCCTGAACTATTGGCAATTTCTTCTGCCCCAGTTTCAAACCATTTTCTTATCATAGCCTCAGTTACTTCTAAGTGGCATTGTATCCCTAAATGCTTCCCTAATATAAAAGCTTGATTATTACAATATTTACTGGAAAGTAGCAGATGTGCATTATCAGGCAAAGTAAAATACTCTCCATGCCAATGAAATGCCTCAAAATTACTTAGGTTATTAAACCATTCATTAGCAATTATGCTGTTTGCTACCGTAACTTCCCCCCACCCCATTTCCTTAACAGGGTTCCTATAGACTTCTCCTCCTAGCACCTTTGATAACATTTGCCCTCCTAAACAGTGTCCCATTACTGGTACATTATGCCTAATAGCTTTTCTAATTAATGCTAATGCTCCTGAAATTTCTGGCAAATTAGAGTTTGCACTCATTGGTCCCCCCATAAAAACTAACCCACTATAGTCTTTAGGGTTTTGTGGAAACCATTCTCCTCTATCAATTTTTATTAGCTCCCATGGAATGGACAAGGAATCAAGGAATGTTGCAAGATATCCTGGACCTTCTATTTTATATAATCGAAATACTCCAATAGGCTTCATTTAATTCCTTTAATACAAAAAATATACTTCCTCTCATACCCCTTATTTATTTCTGATATAGAGATAACTATTTCTACCTTATATTACAAAAATAATTAATTTTATAATATAAGGTTTATAATCTATTAGTCCAAAATATAAAAAGCCGAGTAAACTCGGCTTTTTATAAAATAAAAACAATATACTAATTAATCAATATTCTTATCAGATTCAGACTCAATAACTGGTTCAGGACGATCTAGCAACTCAACCAACGCCATAGGAGCATTATCACCCTTCCTAAAGCCAAATTTAAGAATACGTATATAACCACCATTACGTGCTTGGTATCGTGGACCAAGTTCAGAAAATAATTTCCCAACTATACCTCGATCACGAAGACGATTAAAAGCTAAACGACGATTAGCAAGAGATGGTTTTTTTCCAAGAGTTATCATTGGCTCAACTACACGACGCAATTCTTTAGCTTTTGGTAACGTAGTTTTAATAATTTCATGAAGTAATAGTGAATTAGTCATATTACGAAGCATCGCTAAACGATGGCTACTACTACGATTAAGTTTTTTTAGCCCACTATGATGTCTCATTATTATCTTCCTTTATACTATCGGCCGTAACTGGTGGCCAATTCTCTAATTCCATTCCAAGCGAAAGTCCGCGTGAGCTCAAAACCTCTTTAATTTCATTTAAGGACTTCCTTCCCAAATTGGGAGTCTTTAGAAGCTCATTCTCAGTCCTCTGAATTAAATCGCCTATATAATGAATATTCTCTGCCTTCAAGCAATTTGCAGAACGCACAGTAAGCTCTAAATCATCAACCGGACGTAACAATTTTGGATCTATTTCTGGTACTTCTGGTTGCTCTTCAGGTAATGGCGTCCCTTCAAGATCTGCAAATACTGATAACTGCTGTACCAGTACTCGTGCAGCATAACGTATTGCCTCTTCAGGATCGACAATACCGTTAGTTTCTATATCCATAACCAATTTATCTAAATCAGTACGTTGAGCTACACGGGCATTCCCAACTGCATAGCTTACACGACGAATAGGACTAAAAGATGCATCTAATAGAATACCTCCAATAGTACCTCCACCCTCAGCTTCTTCTCTTGCAGTTGCTGGTACGTAACCACGACCCACCTCTACCTTGATTTGCATATCTACTTGCCCACCAGAAGTTAAATGTGCAATAACATGATCGGGATTAATAATTTCAACATCGTGACCAACTTCAATATCACCAGCTGTAACAACACCCTCACCACTCTTCTTTAAAATTAGAATAGCCTCAGTAGAATTATGTAACTTAAGAACAATACCCTTAAGATTCAACAAAATATCCACCACATCTTCTTGTACACCATCAAGAGCAGAATATTCATGTACTACACCACTAATTTGAACTTCTGTTGGCGCAAACCCTTCCATTGAAGACAGCAAAACTCGCCTAATAGCATTTCCTAATGTATGTCCATATCCGCGTTCAAAAGGCTCCATGGTAACTTTTGCATGCATCGGAGAAATATTTTCAACATTAATAATTCGTGGTGTGAGAAAATTATCACTTGGCATAGCCTATCCTTTTACTGGAATTTCCTAATTAATTAATTACTTAGAATATAATTCAATAACAAGTTGTTCTTCAAGCTCTGGTGACAGCTCATCTCTGTCAGGAACACGTTTAAAAATACCTGATAGGCTTTTTACGTTAACTTCTACCCACTCAGGAAAACCTAGCCTCTCTGCAACAGACATAGCAGCAATAATACGTACTTGTTTTTTTGATTTTTCACGAACTTCTACAGTATCACCTTCCTGTACCTGATAAGATGGAATATTCAAAGTTTTACCATTTACAAGTATAGCCTTATGCGAAACCAATTGTCTTGATTCAGCTCGAGTAGAACCGTAACCCATACGATATACAACATTGTCAAGCCGTTGCTCAAGCATTTTCAATAAATTAACACCAGTTACACCTTTTCTTTTATCAGCAACAAAGTAATAATTTGAAAACTGCTTTTCAAGGATGCCATACATACGACGGATCCGTTGTTTGGCCCTTAGCTGATGTGCATAGTCAGATTCTCGACTTTTTTGATGTCCATGCTGTCCAGGTACTTGGTCTAGTTTACATTTATTCTCAATTGGATTACCTCTACTTTTCAAAAATAAATCAGTTCCTTCTCTACGGCTTAATTTACAAGTAGGTCCAAGATATCTTGCCATAATAATCTAATCTCCTTAAATACGACGCTTTTTAGGGGGGCGACAACCATTATGTGGAAATGGCGTCACATCAGCTATACTTGTAATCTTAAAGCCAGCAGCGTTTAATGCACGCACAGCAGACTCTCTACCTGGCCCAGGACCCTTAATACGCACCTCAATATTCTTAACCCCACAATCATGTGCATATTTACTTGCCTTCTCTGCAGCTACTTGAGCAGCAAAAGGTGTACTTTTACGTGACCCCTTAAAACCAGCACCACCTGATGTAGCCCATGACAAAGCATTTCCTTGACGATCAGTAATAGTAATAATAGTGTTATTAAATGAAGCATGAATATGAGCAATACCTTCAGCTACATTCTTTTTAACTTTCTTACGTGCCCTCACTGATGTCTTTACCATATTTATTTTTCCTTTATTCTGTATTGATTAATACAGTTACCTAGCAGGTCGGCCGCTAGATTGACGAATCGCCTTACGAGGACCTTTACGGGTTCTTGCATTATTTTTTGTATTCTGCCCACGAACTGGCAACCCTCTCCTATGCCTAACTCCTCTATAGCAACCCAAATCTGTTAATCTTTTAATGTTCATTGATACTTCTCGACGCAAGTCACCCTCAACCATGAATTTAGATACATGATCACGTAGCTGTTCCATTTCTGTATCGGTAATATCTTTAATTTTTGTAGATACATTAACACCTACAGACGCACAGATCTGATGGGCCCCTGCACGCCCTATACCATAAATTGCTGTCAAAGCAATCCCTGCATGTTGATGATTTGGTATATTTACTCCGGCAATTCTTGCCATACTTATTATCTTCCCACAAATAAAAAACTATTAATTATAACAGCCAAAACCATTTCTACTCAATTAACCTTGGCGCTGTTTATGCCTAGGATCTTTACAAATAACTCTTACCACACGATTTCGTCTAATTACCTTACAGTTTCTACATATTTTCTTTACTGAAGTCTTTACTTTCATATTATCTCCTAACTATTTGGCACGGAAAGTAATTCTAGCCCTACTTAAATCATATGGAGTTAAGTCTACAGTGACCTTATCGCCAGGTAAGATTCTAATATAGTGCATACGCATCTTACCGGAAATATGGCCAAGTACAACATGCCCATTTTCTAATTTTACTCTGAACGTTGCATTTGGCAACGTTTCAAGCACCTCTCCCTGCATTTGAATTGTTTCTTCTTTAGCCATATTTTTTAATAACTATAATTATCTTGCAGACAAGCCACCTTTAAATTTTGATTTTTTTAGTAAACTATCATACTGCTGCGACTGAACATAAGCCTGTAACTGTGACATAAAATCCATTGTTACAACCACAATAATTAATAATGAAGTCCCACCAAAATAAAACGGAACGTTCCATTTTAAAATCAGAAACTCTGGTAATAAGCAAACAAGGGTTACATATATTGCACCCACCATTGTTAATCTAAGCATAATTCGTTCAATATGCTTTGTAGTCTGATCTCCAGGCCTAATTCCAGGAATAAAAGCCCCACTTTTCTTTAAATTATCTGCAGTTTCTTTTGGATTAAATACTAGCGCAGTATAAAAAAAGCAAAAGAATATAATCATTAACGCATACATAATTACATAAATAGGCTGCCCGGGAGACAATGCTCCACTTACATCTTTCAACCAAAGCATTGATTCTCCAGTAGCAAACCACCCCGCTAAAGTTGCAGGAAATAAAATAATACTAGATGCAAAAATCGGAGGAATTACACCAGCCATATTTAACTTTAAAGGTAGATGAGAACTCTGCCCCCCATAAACTTTACGGCCAACTTGGCGTTTAGCATAATTAACCAAAATCTTACGTTGACCACGCTCAACAAAAACCACAAAAGCTGTGACTACAGCAACTGCAATAAAAATTGCTAACGCTAACAATGCATGCATTGCACCAGTGCTTACTAATTCTAATGTGCCACCAATAGCACTCGGCAATCCGGCAACAATGCCAGCAAAAATTATTAAAGATATACCATTACCTATACCACGTTCTGTAATCTGTTCACCTAGCCACATCAAGAATATAGTACCAGTTACTAAAGTTATTACTGTCGTAGCTAAAAATGCTGGGCCTGGATCAATCACCAATCCAGCCTGCGCTTGCAAAGCTATAGAAATTCCATAGCCCTGAACCAGGGCCAAACAAAGTGTAAAATAACGAGTATATTGAGTAATCTTTCTCTTCCCGGCTTCTCCATCTTTCTTCAATGCCTCTAAATATGGGAAAGCTACTGTGCCTAACTGCATAATAATAGAAGCTGATATATAAGGCATTATCCCTAAGGCAAATACAGAAAAACGTGACAATGCACCACCTGAGAACATATTAAACATCCCCAAAATTCCACCTTGCTGCTGATCAAACAAATCTTCTAATACTACTGGATCAATACCTGGCACTGGAACATGAGCACCAATTCTATATACAATAAGAGCAAGCAATAAGAACCATAGCCTGCGCTTCATATCAGCAAGCTTATCAGTCTTTACTCCTGCCTTTCCTCTAGCAGCCAATTACTTTCCTTTTAGCCTTATTCAACACTACCACCTAAATTTTCAATTGCAATTTTCGCACCTTTGGTAACAAGAATTCCATGTAATTTTATTTTTTTATTTATACTCCCAGAGAGTATAATTTTTGCAGCTGAAATAGTTTTAGGAATTATCCCAGCCTTTACCAATACTTTTATATCTATATTATCTTCTGATAATTTATCTAATACTGACAATTTAATTTCAGCAGTACTTCCTTCTGTACGAGAAGCAAACCCCCGTTTTGGCAAACGACGCTGCAAAGGCATTTGACCGCCTTCGAACCCAACTTTATGAAATCCACCAGCACGAGATTTTTGACCTTTATGACCACGCCCAGCCGTTTTACCAAAACCTGAACCAATTCCACGCCCAACACGCCGCTTAGAAGATTTAGAATTGACAATAGGCTTAATTGAATTTAATCTCATTTTATTTTTCACACTTCAGAAGATAATAAATTTTATTAATCATGCCTTGGATAGCTAAGGTGTTTTCTAATTCCACGCTACTATTAATTTTACTCAACCCAAGCCCACGCACAGTTGCACGGTGTGATTTCTTTGTTCCAATCAAACTCTTTACTAAAGTTACTTTTATTTTTTTACTTTTATTCATTACTAAGCCAACTCCATAATTTCTCCAACACTTTTACCACGCTTTGCAGCCACTTCAGCAGGTGTATTCATTGATTCTAATCCTTGCAAGGTGGCGCGAACGACATTATATGGATTTGTTGAGCCAATACATTTTGCAGTTATATCATGGACCCCTAAAACCTCAAAAATTGCACGCATTGGTCCGCCAGCAATAATTCCTGTACCCTCTGAAGCAGGTTGCATGTAAACTTTTGCAGCCCCATGAGTACCAACAACAGCATGCTGCAAAGTTCCATTTTTTAAACTCACCTTAATCATTTTTCGTCTTGCTTCATCCATAGCCTTTTGTACTGCAACCGGGACTTCACGAGACTTTCCCTTTCCCATACCTACACTACCATCCCCATTGCCCACTACAGCCAAAACTGCAAAACCAAGGACACGACCACCTTTAACTACTTTAGTAACACGATTAATAGCCACCATTTTTTCCTTGAGGCCATCTCCCCTATCTTCACCTTGTGCATTTTTTCCTTGCATTCTACCTTGCGATTTAGCCATTAATAATCCTTAATTAAAATACCAAACCATGTTCACGAGCAGCATCAGCTAGTGCCTTTATACGCCCATGGTATTTAAAACCCGAACGATCAAACCCAACCTTAGAAATACCTATTTTTGTAGCTTTCTCAGCAATTCTTTTTCCTATTACTGTCGCAGCATTAACAGAACTACCACTAGACAATTCTTTACGAATATCTGGTTCAATAGTAGAAGCACTAGTCAAAACCTTTCCACTAACATTATCAATTACCTGCGCATAAATATGACTATTAGTACGATGTACAGTTAGTCGAACTATCTTTAGCTCAGCAATTTTTGCACGGGTCTTTCGTGCACGCCTCAAACGAGATTGTATTAAATTCTGCATATATCTCTCAATTATTTCTTTTTAGCTTCTTTCATAACAATCACCTCATCAGCATAACGCACACCTTTTCCTTTATAGGGTTCAGGTTTACGAAATGCACGTATTTCAGCTGCAATCTGGCCAACTCTTTGCTTATCTATCCCTTTTATTAATATTTCAGTTTGAGATGGAGTCTCTATCTTTATACCCTCAGGTATTTTATAAATTACTGGATGAGAAAAACCAAGTGCAAGATTCAAGGTTTCTTTAGAAACCTGAGCTCTATACCCCACCCCTATTAATGATAATTTCTTTTCATAACCATTTGTTACACCTTGCACCATATTAGCCAACAAAGAACGCGTTGTTCCCAACATGGCATTTGTTTGCCTTGAATTATTAGTCCCCTTTATAAGCAAAACATCTCCTTCATGCTTGACAGCTATATCAGAACTTATATCACGTTGCAATTTACCTAGGGGCCCTTTAACCGATACCTCTGTAGCAGTCAAACTTATCTCTACATTTGATGGGACAACTACAGGCTCTTTAGCTATTCTTGACATATTATCAATATCCCTAAACTACAATACATAAAACTTCACCGCCAATTCCATTTTCTCGTGCTTTTCGTTCCGTCATAACGCCTTTCGAAGTCGATATAATAGCAACACCCATACCATTCCTAACTTTAGGAAGACCGCTATTAGGTTTATAAATACGTAAACCAGGCCTACTAACCCGATCAATTTTTTCAATTACAGGGCGCCCAGCATAATACTTCAAACCAATATCCAGTATTGGTTTATTATCAACATCCCTTACAGTAAAATCTTCTACATATCCCTCATCTTTCAATACCATAGCAATAGCTAGTTTTAATTTTGAAGAAGGCATTGTAACTACTGCTTTATCAGATTGTTGCCCATTACGTATACGTGTCAACATATCAGCGATAGGGTCACTCATGCTCATCTAGGCACCTCTCATAATCCAATTTATTACTAATATTTTATTTTGCAAATCTTATTCTTACCAACTAGCTTTAATTATTCCAGGAATTTCACCATTCATTGCTATATCACGCAACTTACTTCTACCCAATCCAAACTTGCTATAGACACCTCTTGGGCGTCCTGTCAATATACAACGATTACGCAGCCGTACTGGACTTGAATTCCTTGGCAACATTTGTAACTTTATTCTTGCAGATTGCCGCTCTTCATCACTCAAACCAGTATTATTAATAATAGCCAATATTTCTGCGCGCTGAGCAGCAAATTTCTTTACAATTTTCCTTCTCTTTAAATCTCGATTAATTAAAGATAATTTAGACATTTTTCTAATTTTTAAATGGAAATCTGAATGCTGCCAATAATGCTTTAGCTTCTGCATCTGTTTTAGCAGTAGTTGTGATTGTTATATTCATGCCACGCAAGGAGTCCACCTTATCATAATCAATTTCTGGAAAAATAATTTGCTCTTTTATTCCCATACCATAATTACCACGACCATCAAATGCCTTACTAGAGATTCCTCTAAAATCACGAATACGTGGAATGGCAACACTAACCAACCTATCTAAGAATTCATACATCTGTATACGGCGTAACGTCACCATACAACCAACTGGATAACCTTCACGAACTTTAAATGTTGCTATGGATTTCTTAGCTTTTGTTACTACTGGGCTCTGACCAGAAATTTTCTTCATATCACTAACTGCATTATCTAATACCTTTTTATCAGACACTGCTTCACCTACACCCATATTAAGCGTAATCTTTATGATTCTCGGGACTTCCATAACTGACTTATATGAAAATTTCTTAATTAAGTCCTTAGTTACAGTATCTCGATAAAATTCTTGCAAACGGGCCATATTCTTTTACCACTCTATATATCAATTAACTCGCCATTTGATTTAAAAAAGCGAACTTTACGGTTATCTTCTAAAGTTTTAAACCCCACCCTATCAGCTCTTTTTGTTGTAGCATTATAAGCTGCAATATTTGAAATCTGTATCGGCTTTTCTGTTTCAACTATACCACCAGCTGAACCTTTATTAGGATCAGCCTTAGTATGTTTTTTTACCTTATTAACACCCTGCACTACCACCAAAGAATCACTTATAACACGAAGCACAGTACCTCTTTTACCCTGATCTTTACCAGCATTCACAATTACATCATCACCTTTCTTAATTTTCTTCATATTGCGCTCCTTGCTTCACACTTACAAAACCTCTGGTGCAAGAGATACAATCTTCATAAATTGTGCAGTACGTAATTCACGTGTAACTGGACCAAAAATACGCGTTCCAATAGGCTCTAATTTAGCATTTAACAAAACAGCAGCATTCTTATCAAATTTAATTAATGATCCATCAGCCCTACGTATTCCTTTAGCCGTCCTTACTACTACTGCATTGTATACCTCACCTTTTTTAACACGTCCCCGCGGAGTCACATCTTTTACGCTAACTTTAATAATGTCCCCAACACCAGCATACCTCCTTTTAGAGCCGCCCAATACCTTAATACACATTACTGCGCGTGCGCCAGTGTTATCCGCAACTTTCAAAATTGACTGCATTTGAATCATTTTTTCTCACTCTATCCAACTTTTCCTACATTTATTATTTCTAAATGCTTGGATAGTTTTGGATCCCGTTCGGGTATTATGCTGAATACTGTATGAAACTTATTTACAAATCAGCTTGAATTAAAAAAGATTTTCTTGAACTATTACAAACAAGTGCGGTGAAATTATACCGACACGTTACAAAAGAAACAAGCTTAATCACCATAACTACGACAATATTATCAGATTATTCCTTTTTGTGACTTACAACAGCCCATGATTTTGTCTTAGATATAGGTCGACATTCTGTAATAGTTACTAAATCACCTAAACTACAATCATTCGATTCATCATGAACTTGATATTTTTTAGAACGAACCATAATCTTACCATAGAGTGGATGCTTAACTTTTCTTTCAACCATAACTGTTATAGTCTTATCAGTCTTATTACTTGTTACTCTACCTACAAGAGTTCGGCTCAAATTTTCTTTGTTCATAATTATTTCGCTTTTTGACCAAGTATTGTTCTAATACGCGCAATATCACGCCGCACATTGCGTAATTGATTATGATTTGTCAGTTGCTGTGTAGCATGCTGCATTCTCAAACCAAATTGCACCTTTAACATTGCTAATAATTCTTTCTGTAAATCTACCGTACTTTTATCTCTTAATTCACTAGCCTTCATAATTAAGCACCAAGTTGTCTAATAACAAATGTTGTCTGCACTGGTAACTTAGCAGCAGCCAAACGAAATGCTTCTCTTGCCATACCTTCATCGACCCCATCCATCTCATACAACATTTTACCAGGCTTAATCTCTGCAATAAAATACTCAGGATTGCCTTTACCACCACCCATACGAACTTCTGCTGGCTTATGTGAAATTGGCTTATCTGGAAAAATTCTAATTCTTACTTGGCCTCCACGCTTAATATGACGAGTCATTGCTCGTCGAGCCGCCTCAATCTGACGAGCAGTCAAACGACCCCTTGTAATTGCTTTTAGGCCAAACTCACCAAAACTAACTTTTGTACCCCGGGTAGCAACCCCTTTATTACGACCTTTTTGTTGCTTACGATATTTTGTCCTAGCTGGCTGCTGCATCTTTAGCTCCTGAACTCTTTACAGTTTTTTTAGTAGCAGATTTTTTAGCTACAGCTGTTTTTTTAACTTCTTTTGTTGATGATTTAATAGATTTCTCAGATTCTTTTGCAGTTTTTTTACCCTCTACAGATTCTTTTGCAGTTTTTTTAGAAACTATTTTTTTTGATTCAGCTGTACTAGCCTTACCTTTAGCCGCAGATTTCTTTATTTCCGGTTTCTTCAATTGATTACTCGTATCCTCATTTGCCGCTTTAGCCGCAACCTTCTTTATTTTCCTTTTTGGCTTAACAGCAGCCGTAGATTTACGTTTTTTAGTTTCTTGCTTAATTTCATGGCGTTTCTTCTTTTTTTCTATATCTGCTTCATTACCTTGATCAGATAAAGCGGGAGAGGATAATGCTTGATCATTACGACCAATAACCTCACCTTTAAATACCCAAACTTTAATACCAATTGCCCCATAAGTTGTCTGAGCTTCAGAAGTTCCATAATCAATATCAGCGCGTAAAGTATGCAAAGGCACACGGCCTTCTCTATACCACTCAGATCGAGCAATCTCTATACCATTCAG
This sequence comes from uncultured Nitrosomonadaceae bacterium, assembly GCA_964013575.1. Lineage (GTDB taxonomy): Bacteria > Pseudomonadota > Gammaproteobacteria > Burkholderiales > Nitrosomonadaceae > BJGV01. The sequence goes on along the minus strand of CAXGWP010000027.1, from coordinate 4,161 downwards.
CCGCCCCCCGCTCATAATTTTTATACCTTGTGCGCCCAAGCGCATAGCATTTTGTATTGATCGTTTCATCGCACGACGGAACATTATTCTTTTTTCTAGCTGCTGTGCAATATTATCTGCAATTAATTGCGCATCAATTTCAGGCTTGCGTATTTCCTCTATATTCACATGCACCGGAACACCCATTCTTTTTTGTAATTCTCCACGAAGAGTTTCTATATCCTCTCCTTTTTTCCCAATTACAATACCAGGCCGAGAAGTATGGATAGTGAAACGAGCATTCTTAGATGGGCGCTCAATAGTTATGCGGCTAACTGAAGCATGTGCAAGTTTTTTCTTCAAGTATCCCCTGACTTTTATATCTTCCTGCAACATGACTGGAAAATTAGCCTTACTAGCATACCACTTTGATGACCAATTCTTCTTTACAGAAAGACGAAAACCTGTTGGGTGTATTTTTTGTCCCATAATATCCTTATAAGTCTCTAATTTTAATTACCAACTTTATCACCCACGGTTAAAAAAATATGGCATGTTGGCTTAATAATACGACTACCGCGTCCTTTTGCACGAGCCCTTGTTCTCATCATTGATGGCCCGCGATCAATATATATAGATGATACCTTCAATTCATCTATATCTGCCCCATCATTATGTTCAGCATTAGCAATAGCTGATTCTAATAATTTACGAATAACTACCGCACCTTTTTTGGGGCTAAAGGCCAGGAGATTAAGTGCTCGATCAACTGGCAAACCCCTAATCTGATCCGCAACCAAACGTCCCTTTTGTTCAGATAACCGCACTCCACGTAAAACAGCAGATGTATTCATACTTTATTTGCTCCTATTTTTTAACCACTTTTCTATCTGCAGAATGCCCTTTAAAAGTACGGGTATGGGAAAACTCACCAAGTTTATGCCCAACCATATTCTCAGTAATAAATATTGGAATATGCTGCCTACCATTATGTACTGAAATAGTAAGCCCAATAAAATCAGGTAAAACTGTAGAGCGTCGCGACCATGTTTTAATTGGACGTCTATCTTTTGCTGCACGTGCAGCTTCTACTTTTTCCTTCAAATGCAAATCAACAAATGGACCTTTTTTAATGGAACGAGCCATAATATATTATCCCTTATTCTTATTCGAATAACGACGCCGTATAATCATACCGTCTGTACGCTTATTACTACGAGTACGATAACCTTTTGCTGGAGTCCCCCATGGACTAACGGGATGCCGTCCTGATGCGGTCTTGCCTTCACCGCCACCATGTGGATGGTCTATTGGATTCATTACAACACCTCTAACCGTCGGCCTTATACCCCGCCATCTTTGAGCACCTGCCTTACCAATTGAACGCAAATTATGTTCAGAATTACCTACCTCTCCAATTGTTGCACGACAATTAATATGTACTTTACGGATCTCACCTGACCGAAGCCGCAATTGCACATAATCTCCTTCCCGAGCAAGTAGCTGTGTTGAAGTGCCTGCAGAACGCGCAAGCTGAGCACCTTTACCTGGAGAAAGTTCAATACAATGAATTGTAGTCCCAACAGGAATACTACGCAAAGGAAGCGTATTACCATTCTTGATAGGCGCATCTACACCACTCATTAATTTCATTCCAACCACAACACCTTTTGGAGCTAGAATATAACTACGCTCACCATCTAAATAACATAGTAAAGCCAAGTGTGCACTTCTATTTGGATCATACTCTAATCGCTCAACTTTAGCAGAAATACCATCTTTATTACGAAGAAAGTCAATTCTACGATAATGTTGCTTATGACCACCACCTATATGACGGGTAGTAATGCGCCCTGAATTATTACGACCAGCAGTTTGACTCTTTTTCTCAACTAATTTGGAATAAGGTGCCCCTTTATGTAAATCAGGATTTACAACTTTAATAACCCCGCGGCGCCCAGGAGAAGTCGGTTTTACTTTAATCAATGCCATTATTTACCCTCCGTCTGAGCAATCTCAGAGAAGTTAATTTCTTGGCCAGGCTTTATACTTACATATGCTTTCTTCCAATTTGCCCTACTACCCATAAAACGACCAAACCTTTTTTCCTTCCCCTTAACATTTGCCACTTGTACCCCAGTGACCTCTATCTTCTGTGATTTCCACATCAGCTCAACAGCAGCCCTAATCTCTGCCTTAGTAGCATCTTGCATAACACGAAAAATTATTTGATTATTCTTTTCCACAATATATGTAGCCTTTTCTGAAACCTGAGGCTTCAATAATACTTGCATCAAGCGGTCCTCACTAAAAACTTGAGCGCTCATGCCAACATCTCCTCAATTTTTGTTACTGCACTTTGAGTCATTACAATTTTCTCAAAACGTAATAAATTTAATGGGTCAGTACGGCTAACTTCTATTATCATTACATTTGGAAGATTACGTGAAGATAAATAAAGATTTTCATCTATCTTATCTGTAATAAGCATAACCTCTTCCAAACCCATATCCTTTAATTTCTGCAATAACAATTTTGTTTTTGGACTATCTACAGTAAATTCCTCTACAACAGATAATCTACTATCACGCACCAGCTGAGACAAAATAGTACTCATACCAGCACGATACATTTTTCTATTTACCTTATGGCTAAAATTTTCTTCTGGACTACTAGGAAAAACTTTTCCACCACCACGCCACAAAGGACTAGAAGCCATACCAGCACGAGCACGCCCAGTACCCTTCTGCCGCCAAGGCTTACGAGTTGATTTTTTAACATCAGACCTGCTCTTCTGAGCTCTATTAGAGCTGCGCGCATTAGCCATATATGCTGTTACTATCTGATGGACAAGAGACTCGTTATATTCACGACCAAACAATGCATCTGATGCAGAGATACTTTCAGCGTTATTCCCATCATTGCTAATAACCTTAAGATCCATTATGCATCCACCCCTTTTTCCTTTTTCACATTTACTTTACCATTACTTTTATCGGTCCTTATTTTTGTAATTTTGAAACTTGGACTGATCAAGACATCTCCACCCTTTGAACCAGGAATTGCGCCTTTTATAATAAGCAAACCCTTCGCAGCATCAATACGCAAAACCTCAAGATTCTGTGTTGTTCTTCTAACACCACCCAAATGCCCAGCCATACGCTTACCAGGAAACACCCGACCAGGATCTTGACACATTCCTATTGAGCCAGGCTTATTATGTGCTTTTGAATTACCATGACTCGCACGATTTGACGTGAAATTATGACGCTTTATTACACCAGAAAACCCTTTACCTATAGTTATACCAGTTATATCTACTTTCTGACCAACCTGAAATATCTCAGTATTCACAACTGAACCTGGCTTCAAGCCAGCTAATTGCTCATCTGTTACATGAAACTCTTTAATTATATGACCAGCTTCAACAGCAGCCCTAGCAAAATGACCAGCTAATGGCTTATTAACACGACTTGCACGACGCTTACCAAAAGTAACCTGTACTGCTGAATATCCATCAGTCTCAGGAGTCTTAATCTGTGTAACCCGATTATTTGATACATCAAGAACCGTAACTGGCTGACTATTTCCATCATCTGTAAAAATACGTGTCATCCCAACCTTACGGCCGACTAATCCTAAACTCATCTTAAACCACCTTTATATTTAAGATACCGATTTCAATTGACCGGAACTTTATAACAACATTAAATCTTTTACCCAAACTAAATTAGTTAATTCACAATCAAGTATTATAATTTTATTTCTACATCTACGCCAGCCGGCAAATCTAGCCTCATCAATGCATCCACAGTCTTATCTGTTGGATCCATAATATCCATTAAACGTAAATGTGTACGGATCTCAAATTGATCACGAGAAGCTTTATTTACATGCGGGGAACGCAGCACATCAAACCGCTCAATTCGCGTTGGTAGCGGTATGGGTCCCTTAACCACTGCTCCAGTACGCTTTGCAGTTTCAACAATTTCCATCGCAGACTTATCTATTAGCCTGTAATCAAAAGCTTTTAAACGAATTCGTATTTTCTGGCTCTGCATGTTCTAACCTCAGGATTGAAGATTCGGGGTTCAATGATATATGCTATTAACACTTAATCCTGACTCCTCCCTCCATAATTAACTGCTATTCAATAATTTTTGTCACAACACCTGCACCAAC
>CAXGWP010000026.1:0-16664 GCA_964013575.1 uncultured Nitrosomonadaceae bacterium | reverse complement strand
CATTCTTTCATTCTTTCATTCTTTCATTCTTTCATTCTTTCATTCTAAACAATTATACCTTCTTATACTTATTTCCACAGATATGCTATTTATGTTCTTGACAAAATAGAATTTTTCCAGTAACTCCTTTACTAGCTGGCCCTATTAAATATAAATAGGTTGACATTAACTCTTTTGGATGAACTAAATTTTTCTTAACCTCACCCGGATGGGTTTTTGTTCTTTGTGAAGTATGTACAGCTCCAGGGATTAATACATTAATACGCAAATTTGTATGTATTTCCCATTCTTGAGCTTGAATTTTTACTAACGCTTCTATACCTGCCTTAGCAACAGCAAACCCACCCCAATATGCTGTAGGGCAATGCCCATGTGTATCTGATGTCATAATAACGCTGGCATCAGGAGAGGCCTTTAATAATGGAAAGCAAGCACGCGTCAAAGAAATTGGTGCGACCAAATTAATACGTAAAAGAGCCAACCACTGCTCAAAAGTTTGTCCCTCTAATGGCGTAAGACTTGGCATAAATGCTGCATTATGTAAAATCCCATCCAATCTACCTAGCTGTGATTTTATTGCCTGTACAATCACCTCAAAATCTTTTCCATCAATTTTCTCTAAATCAAATGGGAAGATTGCTGCCTTTGCTCCTCCTTTAGACTCTATTTCATCATACACACTTTCCAGTTTATCAACCTTCCTCCCATGTAAAATCACTGTAGCACCATGCTCAGCATATTCCAGTGCAGCAACACGCCCAATACCCTGTCCTGCACCAGTTACAAGAATTACACGATCCTTAAGAATATTCTTACCTGGCCTATAATTTGTAATATCACACATAAACACATGGCTTTACTCAAAGAACAAATTTTAAGATTCTTTATACTAATAAATTTAAAAAATAATCAACTATAATATTATCCCTTAATCCACGTTCTCCATCCTATCCACAACTTACGTATTGGAGTTAAGCTTACACGCTGATGCATAACTTGACATGCATCTTCCTTAATTTCTTCCAACAAGGCCCTATAAATAGCCGCCATTATAAATCCTGGTCTTTGATTTCTCCGATCTCTTTCAGGCAAAAGCTTAAACGCTTCAGCATAGTAATGTTCAGCTCTTTCTATCTGAAATTCCATTAGCTTCCTAAAATTATCAGATTCACGCGAATGAAGTATATCTTCATTAGATACCCCAAACTGAATAAGCTCATCTTCTGGCAAATATATTCGGCCACGACGAGCATCCTCACCTACATCACGTATAATATTTGTTAATTGAAATGCGAGTCCTAAATTATGAGCATACTCCAATGTTCTAATATCATGATACCCAAAAATCTCAGCTGACAATTGCCCCACTACTCCTGCCACATGATGACAATAAAGTTGCAATGCATTAAAATCCGGGTACCGATTATAATTTAAATCCATTTCCATACCATCTATGATTTCAATTAACTTATCAGCAGCAAGATTTATTGTTTTTATTACCTTAGCTAAAGCTTTTGCTACTGGGTGACTCAATTCATTACCTTTACTTTCACTATAAATAGAAGTAATTTCTTTCCGCCACCAAGCAAGTTTTATTCGTGCAACAGATTCATCCGTACACTCATCTACCACATCATCAACTTCACGACAAAATGCATAAAGCGCAGTAATTGCAAGACGTTTCTCTTTTGGCAAATAAAGAAAGCTATAGTAGAAACTTGAACCACTTTTAACGGCCTTCTCTTGACAGTACTGATCTGGCGTCATAAAAATATATTAATAGTAATTTTCTGGTTATAATTAATAATTACCTCGATATTAAGAGGTAAAACTCATCTTAACAAATCTTAATTTACAGGAATTTATAAATCTCGTCTGCTCAAAATATAAGATACAATTAAATTTTCCTATCCCAATAAAAAACCCTACCGAAGCAGGGCTCTTTATCTCTCTTAAATATATAGATACTAAATCCTACATACCCATTCCTCCCATACCGCCCATTCCTCCCATACCGCCCATTCCTCCCATACCACCCATATCACCGCCACCTGCAGGTGCAGCAGACTCTTCTTTTGCCTGCTCAGTAACCATAACATCAGTAGTAAGTATTAAACCAGAAACAGAAGCAGCATTTTGTAAGGCAGAACGCGTAACCTTTGTAGGATCCAAAACTCCCATTTGAACCATATCACCATATTCACTTGTAGTTGCATTGTATCCAAAGTTTCCTTGACCTTCCATAACCTTATTAATTACTACGGAAGGCTCATCTCCAGAATTGGCAACAATCTGACGCAAAGGTTCCTGTAATGCCCGCAAAACAATCTTAATACCTGCATCTTGATCACTTGTTTCACCTTTTACGTCCGCTGCTTTGCCACAGGCTCGTAATAGTGCTACACCACCACCAGGAACAATACCTTCCTCAACAGCAGCACGAGTTGCATGCAAAGCATCCTCAACACGGGCTTTTTTCTCTTTCATTTCTACTTCAGTAGCTGCACCTACTTTAATTAATGCTACACCGCCAGCTAATTTCGCTACTCGCTCTTGCAATTTCTCTTTATCATAATCACTGGTAGCTTCCTCTATTTGGGCTCTTATTTGCTTAACCCTACCCTCAATAGTTTGTGCTTCACCGGCGCCATCTATAACTATAGTTGCTTCTTTACCAACTTCTACCCGCTTTGCCTGTCCCAACTCATTCAATGTGGCTTTTTCTAACGACAGACCTACCTCCTCAGCAATTACTGTGCCACCAGTAAGATGTGCTATATCTTCAAGCATAGCTTTACGACGATCACCAAAACCTGGAGCTTTTACAGCACAGGTTTTTAAAATTCCACGAATATTATTAACCACCATTGTCGCTAGTGCTTCACCATCAATATCTTCAGCAATAATTAATAAAGGTTTATTAGTTTTTGCTACTTGCTCTAACAATGGCAACAACTCTCGGATATTAGAAATTTTCTTATCGTGTAATAGAATATAAGGGGTTTCTAATAAAGCCATTTGCCTATCTGTATTATTGACAAAATAAGGAGAAAGATAGCCACGATCAAACTGCATCCCCTCAACAACATCAAGCTCATTCTGTAGACCAGAACCATCCTCAACAGTAATTACTCCTTCCTTACCAACCTTTTCCATTGCATCTGCAATAATTTTCCCAATTTCATTATCTGAGTTTGCAGAAATACTACCTACCTGTGCAATTTCCTTGCTTGTAGTACATGGTCTAGAAAGGTTCTTAAGCTCTCCAACTGTGGCTTGCACGGCTCTATCAATACCACGCTTCAGATCTGTTGGGTTCATTCCAGCAGCAACAAATTTCATACCTTCTCTAACTATTGATTGAGCTAATACAGTAGCAGTAGTTGTACCATCACCAGCAATGTCGGAAGTTTTGCTAGCAACTTCCTTAACCATCTGAGCCCCCATATTTTCAAATTTATCTTTCAACTCAATTTCTTTTGCTACAGAAACACCATCCTTTGTAATAGTAGGTGCCCCATATGAACGATCTAGAACTGCATTACGGCCCTTAGGGCCAAGAGTAACCTTAACTGCATCTGCTAAAACATTGACTCCAGATACCATCCTGTGACGGGCTGAATCACCAAATTTCACTTCTTTTGCTGCCATAATCTTTCTCCTAATTTACAAAAATGTTGTAAGCACCTATAAAGAAAAGGGATAATTATCCCTCAATTATACCCATAATGTCCTCTTCTTTCATTACTAGGAGTTCTTCTCCCTGGATTTTCACAGACTGCCCAGAGTATTTCCCAAACAACACCTTATCACCAACATTAACGTCCAACCCACGAATTTTACCGTCATCCCCAACCTTTCCGTTACCTACAGAAATAATTTCACCTTGATCTGGCTTTTCTGCGGCACTATCTGGGATAATAATACCTGATGCTGTTTTAAGTTCTTCTTCCAGCCGCTTGACAATAACGCGGTCATGCAAGGGACGAATTTTCATGCTTCTTTCTCCTGTTTAAATAAAGTACAATTAAATCAATGGCTAATAATTTCGACCTATTCGGATTTCTGTAATTCCCGCTACGGAACATAAATTAGCACTATTTCTATAACTATTAATAATATGGGCTGTTCATAAGAATTTCAAGTATATGACTAATAAAAACTTAATGGATCGTAGTCTGCACTCTGTTTGGCATCCTTGCTCTCAGATGAAACAATATGAAAATTTACCCCTTATTTCTATTCAGCGGGGCAAAGGAGTGTGGCTTTATGATTTTAATAAAAAACGCTATCTTGACGCTATTAGCTCATGGTGGGTCAACCTATTTGGGCATACAAACTCCTATATTAATAATGCTATTCTAGAACAGCTTGAAAAGCTCGAGCATGTAATGCTTGCAGGCTTTACACATGAACCTGTGGTAAATCTATCAGAAAGATTAACCAAATTAGCGCCTGAAGGACTTAATCATTGCTTTTATAGTAGTGATGGGGCCTCTGCAATTGAAGCTGCATTAAAAATGAGTTTTCATTTTTGGCATAATCATGGCCAACCTAAAAAAAATAATTTTATTAGCCTTCAAAATGGATACCATGGTGAAACCCTAGGGGCATTATCTGTCACTGATGTCCCGATATTCAGCAAGATTTATACTCCTTTACTACGTAAATCCACTAGAATTCAAACTCCAGATTGGCGATATGCTAAGGAAGGAGAATCTCCCAAGAATTACGCGCTACGTGCTGCAAATCATTTAGAGAAATACCTAGCTAAGAATCATACAGTAACTGCAGCATTTATTATTGAACCACTAGTTCAGGGTGCAGTAGGCATGGGAATGTACCATCAGGATTATCTTAAATATGCCCGTGAAATTTGTAACAAATATCAAGTACATTTAATTGCTGATGAAATTGCTGTAGGTTTTGGTAGAACAGGAACTATGTTTGCTTGCGAACAAGCCAATATTACACCAGACTTTTTATGTCTTGCTAAAGGGCTGACTAGCGGATATTTGCCGTTATCAGCTGTACTAACTTCTGAATCAATTTATCAAGCTTTCTATCACAAAGAAACTACACGTGCATTCTTGCATTCACATACTCACGCTGGTAATGCCCTCGCCTGTACAGCTGCACTTGCTACACTAGATATATTTGAACAGAATGAACCGATTCAGGCTAACCATACAAAAATTAAATATCTAAATAATATATCTAAGCCAATTGCATCACATGATAAAGTAAGAAATTTCCGTAACTGTGGAATGATTTGGGCATTTGAAGTGATAGATACTAATCCTCATTTCTCTGAAAATTTCTTTCAGCATTCAATAAATCAAGGATTATTACTTCGCCCACTAGGAAATACTGTATATTTTATGCCACCCTATATTATTAATAAGAAAGAAATAAAATTTCTTGTAGATAAAACCCTACAAATTTTAGATTCATATTAAAAGCATATATTAATAAATATTGCCTCATTAAATTTTAGACAAACCCATATATGAGCCCAATTAAATTCGCTACTATCTTAGGCTTCATAATTAATACATATTCTTTGCTTGTTTTCTCACAAGACTTACCTGACACAGTTAAACAGGCACTTATCCAAAATGATATTCCCGAATCTTCAACCAGTATATATATCCAAGAAGTCAATACTAATCAACCAATTATTTCATTTAATTCTGATAAACCAATGAACCCTGCATCAGTGATGAAACTTGTCACCACCTTTGCAGGGCTTGAGCTATTAGGGCCAGCTTTTACCTGGAAAACAGAAGTGTATTTAAATGGCGAACTAAAAAAAGGGAAATTACAAGGTGACCTTATAATAAAGGGCTACGGGGACCCAAAGCTTAATCTAGAAAATTTCTGGAAATTTACCAATAGAATTTACCATACAGGACTAAAAGAAATTACTGGGAATCTTATAATTGATAATAGCTATTTCAATATATCCACTGAAAACCCTGCAGCCTTCGATGGCAAGCCCTATCGGGCTTACAATACTTCTCCTGAAGCTCATTTAATAAATTACCGGGCAACTGAATTACGTATAACCCCGAACCTCAAAAATGATACTACTCATATCATTATAAGTCCAGATACTGAATTTATTAGCTTAAATAATAATTTAAAACTTACCCAGGAGGCATGTAATAAATGGAGAGATACTTTTGATACCATCATTAGTGTTAATACTAAAAACTATCACCGCGCATCAGTCACACTAAATGGAAATTACTCTGTTTCTTGTGGCGAGAAATCCTTATTATTAAGCTTACATGATAGCAAAACATATACATTAGCCCTTTTCAAGAAATTTTGGAAACAACAAGGTGGAAAATTCAATGGGGAAATATATTCTGGATTAGTACCAAAAGACAACACACCATTCGAGATCTACCAATCTCCGCCACTTATAGAAATAATTCGAGATATTAATAAATATAGTAATAATACTGCCGCACGCCAACTATACCTTACTTTAGGAACAAAATTAGATAATGAACCTACTACATTAAGCAAATCGAATAAAATAATCAAACAATGGCTTAAATCTAGAGATCTAAATTCTCCAGGATTTAAAATAGAAAACGGCTCTGGATTATCAAGACATGAAAGGATTAGTACGCGCCATTTAGGAAGAATCTTACTTAAAATATTTCAAAGTCCAGTGATGCCAGAATTTATCTCATCTTTACCAATCTTAGCAGTAGACGGGACCATGAATAAAAGGCTAATAAATACCGATCTTTCTGGCCAGGCTCACATAAAATCTGGATCACTTAACGGAGTAAAAACAATGGCTGGCTACATGATAGATAAATCAGGCAGACGTATAATTATTATTTTTTTTGTGAACCATATTAATTCCAGTAGAGCACAGCATGCAATGGATAAATTGCTAGAATGGGCATACTGGAGACCCTAATTATTTATCTAATATAAAATTTATTATTCTACTTTACTATCCAAACCACATTCTGCTATTTCAGCTGCCTTTAGAAGTGCTTTTGCTTTATTCACAGTTTCAATCCATTCATTCTTTGGAACAGAATCAGCAACAATACCAGCACCTGCTTGCACATATAGCTTTTCATCCTTAATAACACCCGTACGAATAGCGATAGCAATATCCATATCACCATTAAAACCCAAATAACCCACTGCACCTGCATAAACTCCACGTTTAGAATTTTCCAATTCGTCAATAATTTCCATAGCTCTAATTTTTGGTGCTCCACTAACAGTTCCTGCTGGGAAAGTTGCACGTAATACATCGATTGCACTCAATCCAGGTTTCAGTTTTCCATCAACGTTGGAAACAATATGCATAACATGAGAATAATTCTCAATTTTCATCTTCTCAGTAACTTTGACTGAACCTATCTCTGCAACACGACCAAGATCATTACGTCCTAAATCCATTAACATTAGATGCTCAGCACATTCCTTAGGATCAGCCAATAAATCAGCAGCTAATTCCTCATCTTCATTCTGCGTATCACCACGTGGTCTAGTTCCTGCAATAGGACGTACTGTTACAGTATCACTTTCAAGCCGTACTAAAATCTCTGGAGAAGCACCTACAACATGAAAATCACCAAAGTTATAATAAAACATATATGGCGAGGGATTTAAATTACGTAACGCTCTATATAAAGCTAATGGGGACGTTTTAAAGACTTTACTACTACGCTGCGATAAAACTACTTGCATGATATCACCATCAAAGATATATCGTTTTGCACGCTCAACTGCTTGGATAAAATCTAACTCGCTAAACTCAGAAACCACTTTAGATGGCCTGACTGGTATTTCTAATGGGATTTCTACTGGCTTACGTAAATCTGCAAGTAATACTCTCAAACGTTTTTTTGTTTCTTTATAAGCATCTGGGATACCTGGATTTGTATAAACAATCAAATACAATTTACCTGAAAGGTTATCTACTACAATTAATTCTTCAGATAAAAGTAATGATATATCAGGTAAATCTAATAAGTCTGGATTAATATGACCAGAAAGTTTCTTCTCTATATAACGTACTGTCTCATAGGAAAAATACCCCACCAACCCACCACAAAATCGTGGCAACCCCGAGCACGGGGCAACTTTAAAGCGTAACAAATAATCATGAATAAAAGCTAAAGGATCCTCTGCTTCTATCTGCTCTAATCCCTGGTTATTAATAATCTTTATAGAGTTATTCCTTACTTCAATCCTAGTTGAGGCAGGCAAACCAATAAAAGAATAGCGTCCAAATCTCTCCCCATCTCGGACCGATTCAAGCAAATAAGAATAAGGCTGATTAGCCAATTTAAGATATATTGAGAGGGGAGTATCTAAATCAGCAAAAGTTTCCAAAACAACTGGAATTCTATTATAGCCACGTTTGGCAAGATTAAAAAACTCTAATTCAGTCATCTTAGAATATCAATAAATAGAATAAATTATGCCAAGAATCCAGATGCAGTTAATCAAATAATCTTAAATAAAGTCTAAGTGTATTTCTATCATATATTTCCTCTAGTCTATGTTGGATTCTTAATCAATCCTATTGCTTCATAAATAGATGGAATAACTCTATCACAGTCTAATTCATGCACATCCTTTCCTTCATTATAGCCATATGGAACACAAAACACATAAGATCCTGCTGCTCTTGCAGCCTTAATATCAGTTACTGAATCGCCAATTAATAACATTTCAGTTGGAAGAATCTCAAAAAACTCACAAGCATGATACAAAGGCATTGGATCTGGCTTCTTTCTTGGCAAACTGTCCCCAGATAAAACTATATCAAAATAATTTAATAATTGGGTATCACGCAATAAAGGAAGAGTAAAAGCCTCAGGCTTGTTAGTAATACAAGCTAAGCGAAAACCTATTTTCTTAAATACTCTTAATCCATCAATTACTTTTGGATAAGGGCGTGTCATATTACATAAATTTTCTGTATAAGCTTGCTCATAAATTTTTAATGCCTTAGCAAGAAACTCAGGCCCTAGTGTATTACTGAAACTATTAGCCAAACACTTGCTAACAAGATTCGGTATCCCTTTCCCAATATAAGATTGAATTGTTACAAGTGGAAGTTCTACAGCTCCTAATTTTCTTAGCATTATATTAGCTGAAATAGCAAGATCGCCAGCAGTATCAAGTAAAGTGCCATCTAAGTCGATCATTACAACTTTGACCGCCAAAGGAAATTTAATTTCTATTGAGGAAGATACAGGCTGGGTAGAATCTCTCTTATCCATTAACTTATAAAGATACAAGAAAAATAATCTTAATTTATCCTAATATCTACTATGATTAGACCTTAGCCAACTCTGCTCTTAATTCAGATAATATCGTATCATATCGATGAGGATCTTCGCTTTTACCTGAGCCATAAATTGCAGAACCAGCAACAAATGTATCTGCTCCAGCACGTGCAATTTCAGCTATATTATCCACCTTAACTCCACCATCTATTTCTAACAATATTTTTTTATTACTAGCATCAATACAATTACGTACAAATTTTAATTTATTTAATGCCTCAGGAATAAATTTTTGCCCACCAAAACCAGGATTAACTGACATTATTAAAATAAGATCAATCTTGCCTAGTATATGATCAAGATAATGTAAAGGAGTGGCAGGGTTAAATACCAGTCCAGCCTTACATCCATTTTCTTTAATAAGCCCAATCGTACGATCTATATGCTTAGAGGCTTCAGGGTGAAAGGAAATAATATTTGCCCCAGCTTTTGCAAAATCAGGGATTATTCTATCTACTGGTTCTACCATTAAATGAACATCAATAATTGCATCTGTTAATGGTCGAATTGCCTCGCATACAAGAGGCCCAATCGTTAGATTGGGGACATAATGATTATCCATCACATCAAAATGAATAATATCCGCACCAGAATCAAGGACATCATTAATTTCCTCACCTAACTTAGCAAAATTTGCAGAAAGAATGCTTGGGGCAATAAGATAATTTGACATAAAATATATTCTTAGACTTAGAAACAGGAACGACATTTTAACCTCAAATACAGCTCTAATGCTATCTACTTTGACTTAATATGATAAAATTAATCGATCCTACTTAAAATATGAGTTTTTTCATAACTTTATCCTTACTGTAACATACTAATTATATACACTAATTAATAATATGGAAAAATATGAAATAGACATAATTGTACGTACTACCTACCTTCCTGAACAATCAGATGAGACTTTAGACCGATATGTATTTGCATATACCATTACCATTGCAAATACTGGTATGGTTGCAGCGCAATTAATCAGCCGTCATTGGATTATTGAAGACGGGGGTAATGACGCTCAAGAAGTACGTGGATTAGGTGTTGTAGGAGAACAACCACTACTAAAACCTGGAGACAGCTTTGAATATACAAGTGGTACCGCTATCTCTTCTCCTGTTGGATCAATGAAAGGCAGCTACCAAATGGTTGCAGAGGATGGTCTACATTTCGATGCATCAATCCCAGAATTTACTCTGAGTGTACCAAGAACTCTACATTAAAAATACCTTGATTTTCTATTAGAGTAAATATATACAGAAAAGCTTTTACACTAATCTAAAATAACTTATAAAATCTATTTGTTAGATTAGCGGCCATATTTCTTCTTGTTATTGCGGCGTTTCCTATGAAGACGTGCCACTTCAGAATCATTAAGTGCTTCAGCCTTCTTCCCCTCATAAGGGTTATCACCTGCCTTAAATTCAACCCGTAGCGGGGTACCCTCTAATTTAAACGCTAAACGAAATGAATTTTCTAAATAGCGCTGGTATGTTTTCGATATGTATTTTAAAGCGCTACCATGAATTATTATTAGTGGAGGATTAGATCCACCTTGATGGGCATAGCGTAACTTAGGACGATATATACCATAACGTGGCGGAGGTTGTTTCTCTATTGCTCCTAAAAGTACACGTGTAAGCTTTGGGGTAGATAATTTCACCATCGCAGACGAATATACCGACTCAATAGATGGAAACAACCCCGTCATGCCATTACCTCGCAGCGCGGATATATAATGTACACTAGCAAAATTAAGAAGGAATGATAGCTTCCTTGAAATATCACGCTTAATAGTTTCACGTTGATAAATATCCAACCCATCCCATTTATTTACTACCAAGATTACTGCACGTCCGGCATCTAATATGGATCCTGCTATATGGGCATCCTGTTCAGAAATCTCACTACTGCCATCTAATACAAGTATTACCACATTAGAGTTCTCTATTGATTCTATAGTTTTAATTACTGAAAATTTTTCTATTGTCTCAGAAATTTTCCCGCGACGACGTAAGCCAGCAGTATCAATCAAAGTATATTTACGTTTATTACGTTCAAAATTAATGCTAATACTATCTCTAGTAGTCCCAGGCTGATCAAAGGAAATTACACGTTCCTCCCCTAGCAATGTATTTATCAATGTCGACTTTCCAACATTAGGTCTCCCTATTACAGCAATCTTTGGGTGCTTATCTTCTTCTAAACCAACTTGATTCCCAAGAAAGTTTGTTAATGATAATTCTAGTAATTTACTAATATTATCTCCATGCGCAGCCGAAATAGCACAAGGCACACCTAATCCCAATTCATAAAATTCAGCAGTAATAACAGTGGATACCATACCTTCGGATTTATTTACTATTAAAATAATATTTTTTCCTGTTTTCCTAAGCTGCTTAGTAATAATTCTATCTTGAGGCGTTATACCCTGCCTTGCATCGACAATAAATAACACTACATCAGCCTCATCAATTGCCTGTAATGTCTGTATTGCCATTTTATGTGGTATTCCATTTTTTATTATGGGTTCAAAACCACCTGTATCCACTACTAAATACGGTTTATTACCTAATTTTCCATGACCATAGTGTCTATCACGCGTTAATCCTGGAACATTAGCTACAATTGCATCACGGCTGCATGTTAACCGATTAAAAAGAGTAGATTTGCCTACATTGGGGCGGCCAATTAATACAAGAATAGGTTTCATTTTTCTAAATCATCTCTATAGAAAACATCTATTTTCTCTCTCCTTTAAAGAGAGAACTATTTCTATATTAAAAAATTTAATCAAACTGAATTTACTGTATACCGAATGTATAAAGTCCACCATTAATAGTTTGAACTACTAAACCATTAGGCACATGCTCTGGACGAGTACGAATTGCGCCTCCATCAGTCCCCGATTGGGAAATAATAGAGCCATCATCATTCTTAAGAACTGTTACAAATCCTTGAGAATCTCCTACCACCACCTGTGAGCCATAAACAAAAGGTGCAGACAATCTATTAATGAGATCTCTCGCGCTTTTACCCATAATATTTGTTACATATTTCCCAAAAGCACCACTACCTCCACCTCGCAGATCAGGCCTATCACTTTTTTCCCAGTCATCCTCACCTTCTTCCATCAAATCGAAATCCTTTAAGAAATCCCAAAAATTAGACTCTTCTCCAGTATATTCATTTTCAACCGTTCCGCGCCCACGACCATCACCTGGCTCAACCCAGCTTATATTACCAAAAGTATTAGCTTTCTTTTTTGGTATCTTTTTCTTCCATATAACATTCCCATTATTTTTATCATAAGCAATTACAGCACCATCATCTCCACTTACATAAACATATTTATTATCCATAGTTAGGCCAGCACTACTTGACACCTCCCTCGTCCAGATTGGATTCCCATTCATAACTTCAAAACATGAGACACGACCTTTATAAGCTACAGCGCATATTTGCTGGTCATCTGCAACTGGTAGACTAGTAACATCTGTAATACGTTCTAATTCTGTTACACCTTGTGGTTTTGATACTGCAGCTTCCCATGCTAGTTTACCGTTCATTAATTGTATTGCCACTAATTTCCCACCAGGAAAACCAACAAATACACCACCTCCTTTAACAAGAACCCCAGCATATCCCCTTACAGTAAGAGAAGGAATACTCCCCTGATAGATCCATTTTCGTTTTCCATCCACTGCATCTAAACCAAAAATTCTACCCTCCCCAGTACGTACTACTACTACACCATTATCTACCTGAGGTGGACTTAAAACTTCACTAGTTACTACCGTTTCCCACAATTGATCACCATTAGTATCATACGCTAGTACCTTTCCTTTTATAGTTCCTACCAGAATTAAACCTTCACCCACTCCTACTCCACCTGATAATCTATTTTCAATATTAATACTCCAAACTTCATCCCCTGTCACAGGATCAAAACGCGTAATATTTCCACCTGGAGAAGCTGCATATATTGCATCATTATAAAATGCCGGCACTAATGCTGTTGGTGCTGTAGCGCTTACCCCTATTGGATAAGTAAGACTAATAATATCAGCCAAGGCATCCCGTGCTGAGAATTCACTATAATAGCTAGTATCTGAACCAACATCTCCTTCCCATAAGGGGGGTACACTAGCAATCTCCTCTGCATCAATTATCTCATTACTATCACTTGTTTCTGATTCACTCTCAAAGGGATAGCTAATCTCTTCTGAATTTATATTTTTGTTATTAGATGCATCTTCTTGATCTATATTAGATTCCGTTTCTTTACTATCTGACTCGAAAACTGGTACTGAAATACTATTCACACCATAATCAACAAGCTCACCAACATCCGCACATCCAAAAGATATCATTACAACTGGAACCAAATAAAAGTATCGTAATATAGTATATAAGAAATTTAATACCAGCTTAATTATGACCATTACTCTACTTATTCAATGCATCAATTTTCATCTGAATAATTTTATAGCGAGTTTCTTTTTTATCAATCTTACTCATCGCAATTTTATATGCAGAAATTGCCATTGAAGCATCTCCTTTATCTGCATAAATGTCTCCTTCCAAGTCACCATATAAACTATCAAAAAATTCACTATGCTCATTTTCTAATAATTTCAATGCCTCATCATGCTTTTTTTCGTCTAATAGCAACCCAGCTAGCCTAAGATGAGCAATATCTCTTAGCTCCGGTTCTTTAGAATTTATCAATATCCATTGCAATGCTTTCTTTGCATTCTTTATATCTTTTACATCAATACTAGCTCGAGCTGAAATTAGAGCAGCACGAGACGCATAACCATTATCTGGGAAGCCATCCATCAGCAAAGTAGCCGCATCTTTTATTTTTTTAGCCCCCCCAGCCTCAGAAATCCCCTGTAAAGAAATAAATAATTCGACAGCCTGATCAGACTGTTGTTTCTGATAATATTTCCATGCTTTACTACCTGATATCCCAGTAATAAATATTGCTAAAATTATTATTACTGTTGTCCCATAAACCTCCCACCAGGACTTTAAACTATCTATTTTCTCCTGCTCTTCTAAGTCGTATGTTGCCATCTCTCTTCCTAAACAGATTAAAAAATATTCTTATCTTAAATACCTTTAATTAATTTTATTGCATCTATCAATTCTACCTTTACTTGCTTTATTTCTGCTCTCAAATATTTTAGGCTCACTACTCCATCCTTTATTTCATCCTCTCCAATAATTAAAGCAAAACGTGCACCACTGGAATCTGCTTTTTTCATCTGTGCCTTAAAATTTCCACCCCCACAATGTAAAATTGTATTAAGTTCTTGATTACGCAAATGACTCACTGTTTTCCAAGCCTCTTTAGCTGTATTCTCACCCTGATGTATTACATAAACATCAGGAACAGAGAATGGTATATCCTTTTTTTGCTCTACAATCAAAGCCAATAAGCGCTCTATTCCCATTGCAAAGCCACAAGCAGATGTTGGCTTACCACCTATCTGCTCAACCAAACCATCATACCTTCCTCCAGCACATATCGTTCCCTGTGCACCAAGCTTATCAGTAACCCACTCAAACACAGTGCGATTATAATAGTCTAAACCCCTTACCAATCTAGGATTAATCTCAAATTTAATACCTTGCTCAATCAATATACGCTGCAACCCCTCAAAATGCTTCAGTGATTCTTTATCTAAGCTATCCAATATTTTAGGGGAATCATTAATAATTTGCTGCATTTCTGGATTTTTACTATCAAGTACCCTTAATGGATTCTTGTATAGTCTCCTATGGGCATCTTCATCAAGACAATCTAAGTTTTTTTCTAAATATTTTATTAATTTAAACCTATGTAATTTACGCGATTCAATGCTACCTAAAGTGCTAATCTGTAAACACACATCAGAAATACCCAATCTTTCCCATAAATCTGCACACATAAGAATAAGCTCTGCATCGATATCAGGGCCTGAATACCCTAATGCCTCAACACCTACCTGATGAAATTGACGATACCTTCCTTTCTGAGGACGTTCATGCCTAAACATTGACCCTGAATAATATAATCTTTGAGGCCCCTTATATAATAAATTATGTTCTAGTACCGCACGTACACAAGAGGCTGTACCTTCAGGACGTAAAGTTAAACTATCTCCATTCAAACGATCAAGAAAGGTATACATCTCCTTCTCAACAATATCAGTGACCTCACCTATAGAACGAATAAATAAATCAGTATATTCAACAATCGGCATACGAATTTTCTTATATCCATATGCAGCCATCCATTTATGAATAGTCTGTTCAAAAAAATCCCAAATATACCCATGCTCAGGAAGGGTATCATTCATCCCACGAACAGCCTGAATCTTCTTAACCATTAGCTACTTTCTTTTGGAATTTTGTCTGTACATATTTTTCTACGATCTCACGGAATTCTCCTGCAATATTATCACCCTTCAGAGTAACGAATTTTCTACCATCTACAAAAACTGGTGCTACTGGCCTTTCTCCAGAACCCGGTAAACTAATACCAATATTTGCATGCTTACTCTCTCCAGGCCCATTAACCACACAGCCCATTACAGCCAATGTCATATTTTCCACTCCATCGTATTGCTTACGCCAAAGAATCATTTCATCACGCACATAGTCTTGAATACTCTCTGCAAGCTCTTGAAAATAAGTACTAGTTGTTCGGCCACAACCTGGACATGCTGCAACCATTGGAACAAAAGCACGCAGTCCCATAGTCTGCAATATTTCTTGTGCTACAACTACTTCCCGGGCACGATCCCCACCTGGTTCTGGTGTTAAAGATATGCGAATGGTATCACCAATACCTTCTTGTAATAGAACTGATAAAGCTGCAGTAGACGCCACAATACCTTTCGAACCCATTCCTGCTTCAGTCAGCCCTAAATGTAGCGCATAATCACAGCTTGCAGCCAAATCTCGGTATACTGCAATTAAATCCTGTACACCACTAACCTTACAAGATAAAACAATATGATCTCGACCTAGCCCTATCTCTTCTGCTTTAGCGGCACTCTCCAAAGCTGAGGTAATTAAAGCTTCACGCATAACATAACTAGCATCTTTTGAATCCGATGACCCTGCATTCTTATCCATTATACGAGCTAATAACTCAGGGTCTAAACTACCCCAATTAACACCAATCCGTATAGGCTTATCGTATTTACATGCAGTTTCAATCATAGTTGCAAATTGCACATCACGCTTTTTACCTTTACCTACGTTACCAGGATTAATCCTATATTTAGCCAATGCCTGAGCACAATCAGGATATGTAGTCAGAAGTTTATG
>CAXGWP010000025.1:0-18754 GCA_964013575.1 uncultured Nitrosomonadaceae bacterium | reverse complement strand
GCTAAGAAAAAACCAGTAGCTAGAAAGAAAGTAGCCGCTAAGAAAAAACCAGTAGCTAAAAAGAAAGTAGTAGCTAAGAAAAAACCAGTAGCTAAAAAGAAAGTAGCCGCTAAGAAAAAACCAGCAGCTAGAAAGAAAGTAGCTGCTAAGAAAAAACCAGCAGCTAGAAAGAAAGTAGCCGCTAAGAAAAAACCAGTAGCTAAAAAGAAAGTAGCCGCTAAGAAAAAACCAGCAGCTAGAAAGAAAGTAGCCGCTAAAAAGAAACCTGCTGCTAAAAAGAAAGTAGCCGCTAAAAAGAAACCTGCTGCTAAAAAGAAAGTAGCCGCTAAAAAGAAACCTGCTGCTAAAAAGAAAGTAGCTACTAAGAAGAAACCTGCTGCTAAAAAGAAAGTAGCTACTAAGAAGAAACCTGCTGCTAAAAAGAAAGTAGCTGCTAAGAAAAAACCTGCTACTAAAAAGAAAATAGCTGCTAAGAAAAAACCGGAAATAACGCCAGCCCCTTGGCCTTTTCCACTATCAGGATCACGCCCCTAGGAACTAAAATAAGCGGCCATTACTGCGAACAGTTTTTTATAATAATGAAACTGTTCGCAGCGCTTACGTTTATTTTTCTTCGATTCTTTCCCTTAAAATTGCATTGACTTGGGATGGGTTTGCTTTGCCTTTAGTTTCTTTCATAACTTGCCCAACCAGAAAATTCAATGCTTTTTCTTTTCCTTGACAAAAATCAGTTACTTGTTGAGAATTTTTAGAAATAATTTTATCTACAATCTGAGTAATTTCACTATCATCTGAGATCTGTTTCAGTCCTTTTTCTTTAATAATTATATCTGCCGAAATATCAGATGAACTAACCCACATTACATTAAATATATCTTTAGCAGTTTTACCTGAAATAGTGTTATCACAAATTCGTAAAATTAACCCTGCTAACTGCTGAGGTGAAACTGGTGAATCTATAATATTTTTATTATCTTGATTTAAATGCGCGATAACTCCCTCAATTACCCAATTGGCACAAAGCTTTGCTTCTTCTCTACCAATAATTTTTACTACGTCTTCAAAATAAGTAGCTGTATCTATATCAGTAGTTAAAATTGATGCATCATATTTGGATAATGCATAAGTTAACTTACCATTTGGCGCTATTTTAGAATCTATAAAACGTGAGAAGCATAAGTCTGGAGACTCTATCATAGATGACCTAATATCTTCTATCCAATCAGATGATATTCGTAAGGGCCGTAAATCTGGATCAGGAAAATAACGATAATCATGTGCATCTTCTTTAGTTCGCATGACATGAGTTTCGCGCTTATTAGAATCAAATAGTACTGTAGCCTGCTGAATTGAACCTCCTGTTTCAAGAGTATATTTTTGGGACTCAATTTCACACTCAATAGCTTGCTGTAAAAAACGAAAAGAATTTAAATTTTTAATTTCTCTACGAGTACCAAGTTTCTTATCTCCTAATCTACGAACCGACACATTTGCATCACAGCGGAATGAGCCCTCTTCCATATTTCCATCACTAATACCAATCCATCTTACTAAAGCATGTATTGCTTTAGCAAAAGCCACTGCTTCCTCACTACTACGCATATCTGGCTCTGAAACAATCTCTAGTAAAGGAGTACCAGCACGGTTTAAATCAATACCTGTCATACCATTAAAGTCTTCATGTAATGATTTTCCTGCATCTTCTTCAAGATGAGCACGAGTTATGTTTATGATCTTTTCATAGCCCTCATTATCTTTTCCTGTATGCACCTTAATATACCCACCCTCAACTATTGGTATCTCATATTGACTAATCTGATAACCTTTTGGTAAGTCTGGATAGAAATAATTCTTACGTGCAAAAATTGATGGGGAATTAATCTTTGCATCTATTGCCAGACCAAATTTAATAGCTAATTCAACAACACCACGATTTAATACAGGCAATACCCCTGGTAAGGCTAAGTCAATTGCACAAGCTTGAGAATTAGGCTTACCTCCAAAAAGTGTTGAAGCACCAGAAAATAATTTTGATTTCGTCAAAAGTTGAGTATGCACCTCAAGACCAACTACAGTTTCCCACTTCATATTATTATCTTTAATTTTTAGAATTATTTATATCTGGCATTCTTGTATGCCAGTCCGTTACCTGCTGATATTTATGGGCAACATTTAATATTCTTGCTTCAGAAAAATAATTACCAATAATGTGCAGCCCAACTGGCCTATTTCCCTTACCAAACCCGACTGGTATAGACATCCCAGGCAATCCAGACAGGCTAGCTCCTGCAGTATATGTGTCTGATAAATACATCTGTAATGGGTCGTTATTTTTCTCTCCCAAAGAGAATGCAACAGAAGGGGAGGTTGGCCCCATAATTATGTCACAGTGTTTAAATACTTTAGAAAAGTCCTGAGCAATTAAGCGTCTTAATTTTTGTGCTTTTATATAATAAGCATCATAATATCCATGAGATAATACATATGTACCAATTAGAATACGCCGCTTTACTTCTTCACCAAATCCCTGAGCGCGGCTCTTCTGATACATATCATCTAGATTAATATATTCTTCAGAACGATGACCATAACGCACTCCATCAAAACGAGAAAGATTACTTGATGCTTCTGCCGGAGCCAATACATAATAGACAGGAATTGAAAGCTTAGTATTTGGTAATGAAACTTCAATGATTTTTGCACCAAGCCTACTATATTCTTTAACAGCTGAGTCTACTGCTTGCGCTACATCATCATCTATCCCCTCAATAAAATATTCTTTTGGAAGCCCAATACGAATACCTGATAATGATTTCTCTAAGTCTCTTGTATAGTCTTCAGTATCATGCTGCAGACTTGTTGAATCACGAATATCAAAATCCACCATAACATTTAACATTAGCGCCAAATCTGAAGCTGATTTTGCTATTGCTCCTCCTTGATCAAGACTTGACGCAAAAGCAATCATGCCATATCTTGATACTAGCCCATAAGTTGGCTTTATACCAGAAACACCACATAACGATGCTGGCTGGCGTATAGACCCACCTGTATCAGTACCAGTAGCAGCTGGCGCCATACGTGCCGCAACTGCACAAGCGGATCCCCCGGAACTACCTCCAGGTACTGACTTAACATCCCATGGATTCTTTACTGGCCCATAAAAGGAAGTCTCATTACTAGACCCCATAGCAAATTCATCCATATTTGTTTTGCCAATATTTACTGTGCCTACCTTATTAAACCTCTCAATTACATGTGCATCATATGGAGAAACAAAATTTGCTAACATTTTTGACCCACAAGTAGTTAACCACCCTTTAGTACAAAAAATATCCTTATGGGCAATAGGAATACCAGTTAATGATCCTCCCCTTCCTGAAGAAATCATTGCATCAGCAATACGCGCCTGGTCTAAGCTTATTTCTTCATTTACTGTAATAAAAGCATTATATTTTTTATTTAGAAAATTAATATGTTGAAGAAAATCTTTCGTTAATTCAACACTCGAAACCTTCCCAGTTGCAAGCAATGTCGAAAGTTTATTTAGACTTGAATTAAACATGATATATAAAAACTGGAAGATTATAGGAATAAATAAAGTATTGTGCTGTATTTATTTTAATAATTTTATTCAATAACTTTGGGCACTAAATATAAATCTGATTCTATTTTAGGAGCTTGTAACTGAAATAATTCAGATTGATCTAATTCAGTAACTTGATCCTCACGCAATCTCTGATCAACATCTTGAGCATGAGACATAGGAATAACTCTAGATGTATCTACTGCTTGCATTTGTTCAATTAAAGAAAAAATTCCCGCTATATTATTAAGCGTAGAACGAGCTTCATCATCACTAATTTCAATTCGAGCAAGATTTGCTACACGTTTTACGTCTTCAAGAGTCAGTGCCATCTAATAAAGCCCCCCTTACGTTCAAAAACATAATAGAGTATCATAAAGTTAAGATTAAAATCGATGCTATAGAATATCATAAAGTTACGTATATGACTGGCATGATAATCAATGTTCTAAGCGCATTCTTTTTGAGTAATTTTAACACCATAGCCATCAACGAATTATGCTCTCATGACAAATCTTATTACCAATTTCAGGAATTACTTTTCAAACGACCTTGCAATTGATTTAGGCACTGCTAATACTCTAATTTATGTTCGAGGTCATGGGGTTGTACTAAACGAACCATCAGTTGTAGCAATACGACAGGATGGTGGCCCCAATGGTAAAAAAGTAATCCAGCAAGTCGGACTAGCTGCCAAACAAATGCTAGGACGTACTCCTGGCAATATAACTGCCATACGCCCAATGAAAGATGGTGTAATTGCTGATTTTACTGTTACAGAGCAAATGCTTAAACACTTTATTAGAAAAGTGAATCCAGCCCGTCTTTTCTCTTTTAACCCACGCATTGTAATATGTGTGCCTTATGGCTCAACTCAAGTCGAGCGCCGCGCTATCCGAGAGGCAGCATATGGAGCTGGAGCAAGCAAGGTAGAATTGATTGAAGAGCCAATGGCGGCAGCTATTGGTGCTAACTTGCCAATTGAAGACCCAACTGGCTCAATGGTAGTTGATATTGGTGGAGGCACTACAGATGTTGGAGTAATTTCATTAGGGGGAATTGTATACTCAAATTCTGTACGAGTAGGTGGTGACAAATTTGATGAAGCTATTATCAATTATATACGCCGGAATTATGGAATGTTAATAGGAGAAGTTACTGCTGAATTAATTAAAAAAGAAATTGGCTCTGCTTATCCTGGATCTGAAGTGCGAGAATTAGAAGTTAAAGGGCGTAACCTTGCAGAAGGAATTCCACGTAGCTTTACTGTTTCAAGTAATGAGATCTTAGAATCATTAGCTGACCCACTAAATAGTATCGTCAGTGCTGTAAAATCAGCTCTTGAGCTTACCTTACCAGAACTTGGTGCAGATATTGCAGAAAATGGGCTAATATTAACTGGAGGAGGCGCATTACTACATGATATTGATCGGCTATTAATGGAAGAAACCGGCCTGTCAGTAATCATTGCTGAAGACCCCCTAACTTGTGTAGCACGAGGCTCAGGTATTGCACTAGAAAACCTAGATCAATTGGTTAGCATCTTTGCCAGTGATTAAAAGACACCTAGTATTAACATGCTAATACTTATGGACTAAATATTAGCTAGAAACCTGTAACATCAAACATGTAATGGAAACAACCCCACAGTTTTTTAAACACGGCCCCAGCTCACTAATACGGCTGATTTTTTTTGTTCAACTATCATTAATACTGATGGTAATTGATACGCATTTCAAGTATCTCTATGAAGTTCGGCAAATTATTACTGTAGCACTATACCCCATACGAAATCTTGCCTACATACCAACCACAATTACAGACCTGATAGATGAGTCTCTTGTCGCTAAAAATTTAGCTGATGAAAATTCACGTCTTAAACAACAACACCTTACTGACTCAGGGAAAATTCATCAACTTTTGGCTCTTAAAAATGAGAATGCACACCTTCGTAACCTTTTAAACGCTAGTGAGAGAAATGAAATTAAAGCTATCATGGCGGAAATTGTCGCTGTTCCACGTGATCCTTTTAACCTTAAAATTATACTTGACAAAGGCCTCCATAATGACACTCAGAATGGCCAAATTGTAATAGATGATTTAGGCGTAATAGGACAAATTACGCGTACCTATCCATGGTCTTCTGAAGTCACACTTATAACTGATAAAGGTCATTCGGTACCAGTTCAAGTTTTACGAAATGGTATACGATCAGTAGCATTTGGTACAGGAAAATATAAAACACTTGAATTAAATTATATGGCAAATAATATTGATATCAAAAAAGGAGATAAACTAATTACTTCTGGTATAGGTGGTGTATACCCTCCTGGCTTACCAGTAGCATTAGTCACTAAAGTAATGCGTGATACATCTTCTACTTTCGCTTTAATTATTTGCAAAACTATTGCTGGAGTTGATCGAAATAGACAAGTTCTAATTCTATCTCCACAATTTAATTTAAAGAATCAAGAAAACTTAACTGGTATGTATTTTGAAAATAAATAATCAAAATAAAATGACAAAAACTTATAATTATTCTGAAGAAGAAATTATTCTTCCAGCAAAAAGCTGGTTTATAACCCTTAGCCTAATAATTGGATTATTATTAAATTTGCTGCCTATACAAGGTTACCTATTAATACTACGTCCGGATTTTGTTGCATTAGTACTATTATTCTGGGGCGCATATCAACCAGAACGCGTTGGTATAAGTATTGCTTTTATTATGGGCTTATTGATGGATGTTGTTAATAGCAGTATGTTTGGGCAACATGCTTTAGCTTACAGTATAATGATTTTCATTGCATTATTACTGCGCCGACGTATACATATATTTGGGCTATTAAAACAAATACCTCAAATTGGAATATTGCTACTCTTTACTCAATCTATCATACTCCTAACTGAGCTTTTAAGAAGATCCGATTTTCCAGGTTGGGATTATTTTCTTGCTAGCCTTACTGGCATGCTATTATGGCCGATAATCTCAATCCTACTAGAAATTCCTCATGGTTCAAAACATGGTCAGAATGCACTATGACCCGCAGGGTAGAAATCCGTGACCATCTCAGCGAATTGCATCAATTCCATGAGCGGCTGGCTATTAGTGCGGGCTTAGTAATATTCTTATTTCTAATTCTTTTTGGACGCTTCTTTTATCTACAGGTTTTAGAAAATGACCGCTACCATACACTTGCAGAAGCTAATCGTATTTCTATTTCCCCTATAGCCCCCAATAGAGGCCTTATTTTAGATCGTAATGGTGACGTTCTAGCACAGAATTATTCTGCCTATACACTCGAATTTATACCCGGCAAACTAAATGATTTTGAAGCCACCATAAATGAATTGGGCGCCATTATTCCTATTGAAGAAATAGACCGCAGACGCTTCAAAAAACTTATGAAAGAAAGTAATAAATTTGAAAGTTTACCTATTCGGACCCGCTTATCTGAAGAAGAGGTGGCACGTTTTGCTGCAAACAAATATCGTTTTCCAGGTGTTGAATTAAAAGCTCGCTTATTCCGACATTATCCAAAAGGTGAAAGTACTTCTCATGTAATTGGATATATAAGCCGTATTAACCAAAAAGACCTTGCAAAACTAAAAGCTAATAAAAATTTGGCAAACTACAAAGGAACAAATCATATTGGAAAAGTTGGCGTGGAGCAAAGCTATGAAAAAGAATTACATGGTATAGCTGGATTTGAAAAAATTGAAACTGATTCAGAAGGGCGTAAAATAAGAGTTTTATCGCGAACACCACCAATTTCTGGTAATGATATAACATTAACGATAGATGCAAAATTACAAGAAACTGCTGAGAACGCCTTTGGAAACAAACGTGGCGCTCTTGTAGCAATTGACCCTAACAATGGTGACGTTCTTGCATTTGTCAGTAGGCCTGGATTTGATTCAAATCTTTTTGTAAATGGTATCGATTTTAAAAGCTGGGATCAACTCAATAATTCTATAGACAAGCCACTTAATAATCGTGCACTACAAGGTATTTATCCCCCAGGATCTACATTCAAACCATTTATGGCACTTGCTGCCCTAGAGCTTAAATTACGGACACCTGAGTATTCCATAAATGATCCAGGTTATTTTCACTTGCCCAACAGTAATACCCAATATCGGTGCTGGAAAGCTGGTGGTCATGGTAAAGTAGATATTCATAAATCACTAGTGGTTTCATGTGATACTTATTACTATGAACTAGCAAATGAGCTAGGAATAGACAATATTGCTAATTTCATAAGAAAATTTGGTCTAGGTAAAAAAACCGGTATTGATATACAAGGAGAAGCTTCCGGCTTACTCCCTTCACGTGAATGGAAAATGAGGCGCCATAAACAGAAATGGTGGCCAGGTGATACTATTTCTGTTGGTATCGGCCAAGGATATAACTTAGCTACCCCTCTTCAACTTGCCTTTGCCACTTCAATAATTGCAAATAAAGGAACTGCATTTCGCCCACACCTTGTTAAGCAAATAAAAAATAACAGATCTGGTGAAATCTTTGAAAGAGCTCCACAAATATTATATAAAATAAATCTGAATCCAAAAAACCTACAAATAATAAAAAATTCACTTATAGATGTTACGAAGCCAGGAGGCACAGCAGCAGTTGCAGGAGCCGGAGCGGGCTATACTTTTGCAGGTAAAACTGGAACTTCTCAGGTAATCAGTATAAAGCAGGGGGAAAAATATGATGAAAATACTATAAATGAACGTCATCGTGATCATGCGCTATTTATAGCCTATGCTCCAGCAGAAAACCCAAGTATTGCATTGTCAGTGTTAGTAGAAAATGGTAGTCATGGCGGTTCTACTGCTGCTCCAATTGCAAGGCAAGTTATGGATCATCTGCTGCTTGGAAAATTACCTAATACCAAAAAAGAAAAATCTATTGATATAAGCATAAAAGATTAATATGAATAAAACCTTCCGCCTATGGCACTACCTAACACGCTATATAGATAGCCTCCTATTATTTGGTATTCTTCTAATAATGGCAGTTGGCCTTACAATACTTTACAGTGCTACAGGAGGAAATTTAACACGTATAACTAATCAGGCAATTAACATGGCAATAGCATTATTTATCATGTGGCTAGTTGCCAATATTCCACTCCAACACATTATGAGGTTTGCTTTGCCAGTATATATAATTGGCCTAATTCTTCTAATTAGTGTAGCTATATTTGGTGAAATTAATAATGGTGCTAGAAGGTGGCTAGATATAGGCATTACTCGTATCCAACCCTCCGAGCTAATGAAAATTGCTGTGCCGCTTATGATGGCATGGTATTTTGATAAACATGAGGCAACTTTACGGCTACGTGATTATATAATAGCAACAACACTTCTATTAATCCCAGCAATACTAATTCTACGCCAACCTGACCTAGGAACTACCTTATTAATTATTTCTAGTGGCTTCTATGTACTATTCCTTGCGGGACTATCATGGCGTATCATAACTGGATTAATAGCTACTGTAGCAGCTAGTATCCCATTATTATGGTCAATGATGCATGACTACCAGAAACAACGTGTTATGACTTTATTTGACCCGACACAAGATGCACTAGGGGCTGGATATCATACTATACAATCAACTATTGCAATAGGATCAGGAGGCATTATTGGAAAGGGCTGGCAGAATGGCACACAGACCCACTTAGACTTTCTCCCTGAAAAAAGTACTGATTTTATTTTTGCAGTATTCTCAGAAGAATTTGGAATCGTAGGTAATTCTATACTGATATTATTATATCTATTCGTAATTGGCCGAGGTATGGTCATTACTGCCAATGCTTCAACACAATTTACACGACTTATTTCAGGATCAATAACTTTAACTTTCTTTACTTATATTTTTGTTAACATAGGGATGGTTATTGGTATCCTACCAGTAGTAGGCGTACCACTACCACTTATTAGTTATGGTGGAACGTCTATGGTAACAATGCTTTTAGGTTTTGGTATCTTGATGAGCATACAAACACACCCTAAATTGGTAAAAACATAATTGGAGTTACTCTATTATTATAATTTGTCTTTATTTTAAACTATCCTATCATTATAATTTTTTATTATAATATCCTTATTTCTAACGATATAAAATTAAAACCAAGCATAAAAAACAATATATTTACTGTACTAAGTTTATCTATAGACCAATTCAATACTGTTAATAGCAAATTATTATTTCACTTGGTAAAATCAAAATATTTTATTTAACTAATCAGATACATAATTTCATTTAGGATCATTTATGACTTCTACAGATTTCTGCGCCAAAGAAAACATCAATACATTCTACCCGCCACAACGTACCCTAATGGGGCCTGGTCCATCAGATACTCACCCAAGAGTCCTATCTGCCATGGCTCGCCCAACTTTAGGGCATCTTGACCCAGTCTTCACAGACATGATGGAAGAGTTAAAGAGTCTGCTTAGATATTCTTTCCAAACCTCAAATTTGATGACATTTCCTGTATCTGGACCTGGATCAGTAGGAATGGAAATGTGTTTCGTCAATTTGGTAAATCCTGGAGATAAAGTCATTGTCTGTAGAAATGGTGTATTTGGCTCACGAATGATAGAAAATGTACAGCGCTGTGGTGGTATAGCGATCGTAGTAGATAATAATTGGGGGGAGCCTGTTAATCCACAAAAATTAGAGGATACTCTAAAACAGAATCCTGACACAAAAATTATTACTTTCGTTCATGCTGAGACATCAACAGGTGCGCTTTCAGATGCAAAAACACTTTGTGAAATTGCACAACGCAATAACTGTTTGACAATTGTTGATGCAGTCACTTCTTTAGGTGGATCCCCACTACTAGTTGATGAATGGAAAATAGATGCAATATATTCTGGTAGTCAAAAATGTCTATCATGCCCACCAGGTTTATCTCCTATAAGCTTCTCAGAACGTGCTGTAGATCTAATTAAGAACCGTAAAACAAAAGTACAAAGTTGGTTTATGGACCTAAATTTAGTACTAGGTTATTGGGGTGAAACTAGAACCTATCACCACACCGCTCCAACCAATGCACTCTACGCACTACATGAATCTCTCGTTATGCTTTATGAAGAAGGATTAGAGCATTCCTGGGCTCGACATCAACGAAATCATAAGGCATTAAAAGCAGGATTAACAACCCTCGGAACTAAATATTTAGTTGATGAAAAATATCGCCTACCACAATTAAATTCTGTATATATACCTGAAGGCATAGATGAGAAAGAAGTCCGTCGCAGGCTACTTACTGAGTATAATCTTGAAATTGGAGCAGGACTTGGTGATTTTGCTGGAAAAATATGGAGATTTGGCTTAATGGGTTACTCAAGTAAAATAGACAATGTTATATTATGTTTAAATGCGCTAGAAACAGTTTTTTCAGATATGGGAAAGAAAATTAATTTTGGAACAGCACAAACTGCAGCATACAAAATTTATGAAGAAAACCCACTTAACACCATTCCAATAAAAAATACCTAAATATAATCTAGCTAAATAGGTACGGAAATTATAATTACTGCACCTATTTGGCTAATTCAATTTCTCCTTATAATCCTAGCCTACTCCATATAATAGTTGTCAACTCTGAAGAGTTCATCGTATAAAAATGTAACCCTGGTGCTCCCGATTCAAGCAACCGCCTACATAGATCAGTTACAACATCTAATCCATATGCACGAATTGATGCACTATCATCACCATATCCTTCCATCTTTTTTCGAAACCAACGTGGAATTTCCGCACCACAAGCGTCTGAAAATCTAGCTAACCTAGTAAACTTATTGATTGGCATAATACCTGGTATGATAGGAATATTAATATTTGCAGCTTCACAAGCGTCTATAAATTTAAAATATGCATCTGCATTATAAAAATACTGAGTAATGGCTGAATTGGCCCCTGCTTCTATTTTACGCTTAAAATTCTGCAAATCATCCTGAGAAGATTTTGCCTGTGGATGACATTCTGGATAAGCGGCTACGTCAATATGAAAGGTATTACCAAATTCCTTACGTATAAACTCAACTAATTCTACCGCATAACGAAATTCTCCTGGCTGAGCCATACCTGAAGGAATATCTCCACGTAACGCAACCAAGGAACTAATACCTCTATCAGAATATTTCTGAAGTTGCGAACGAATATTATCACTAGTAGAACCAATACAAGAAAGATGAGGGGCAGCCTCAGCATACCCCTCATCCTGAATTTCTAAAACTGTTTCAAACGTACGGTTTTGTGTAGAGCCACCTGCACCAAAAGTTACAGAAAAAAATTTAGGGTTAAATTGCGCTAACTGTTGACGTGTAATACGCAATTTCTCCACTCCAGCTGGTGTTTGTGGGGGAAAAAATTCAAAACTAAAAGTACGCTTGAATAGTCTTTGTGATTCCATTTTTGCTATCCCCAAAAATATAAAAAATACGAAAAAAGTTAATATTAGTAACGTTATTTTTTCTCCGCACTCCTACAACTAATGGGACATTAATACCGATACATCTCGGGCTTGAAAGGTCCGTTTTTATCTATATTTAAATACTTAGCCTGCTCATCAGTCAATTTAGTGAGGTTAACCCCTAATTTTTTAATATGCAAACGAGCAACTTTCTCATCTAACTGCTTAGGTAATACATATACATTATTTTGGTAGCTATCTCCATTCCTCCAAAGCTCTATTTGAGCTAGTACTTGATTTGTAAATGAACAGGACATTACAAACGATGGATGGCCCGTAGCGCATCCTAAATTCACTAAACGTCCTTGTGCCAACACTATTATCCGGCGACCTGTTGGAAAAATAATATGATCCACCTGTGGCTTAATATTCTCCCATTGATATTTTTGAACAGAAGCAATATCTATTTCTGAATCAAAATGACCAATATTACAAATAATTGCTTGATCCTTCATTTTTAGCATGTGATCATGACCAATAACATGCAAATTACCAGTTGCTGTAACAAAAATATCAGCTTGGTCACAGGCATCTTCCATTGTAACAACACAATAGCCCTCCATTGCAGCCTGTAGAGCACAAATCGGATCTATCTCAGTGATCCATACAGTAGCTCCAAGTCCACGCAAAGATTGAGCACATCCCTTACCTACATCTCCAAAACCACATACCAAAGCAATTTTACCTGCAACCATTACATCAGTTGCACGCTTAATCCCATCTACTAATGATTCTCGACAACCATATAAATTATCAAATTTTGATTTTGTAACTGAATCATTTACATTAAAAGCAGGAAAAGGTAACTTTCCACCCCTTTGCATCTCATATAAACGATGAACTCCAGTAGTTGTCTCTTCTGTTACCCCACGAATACTAACCAATCTCGTTGAATACCATCCTGAATGAGTCTTCAATCTTTTTTTAATTGCTGCGAATAATGCTTCTTCTTCTTCATTATCCGGGTGCGCAATGACTGATGGATCTTTTTCTGCCTTACTTCCAAGAGTAAGCAATAGTGTCGCATCACCACCATCGTCAAGGATCATATTAGGCGCACTCAGTTGCTCTTCACCAGGCCAATTAAATATTTCATGAGCATACTCCCAATATTCTTCTAATGATTCACCCTTAAAAGCAAATACAGAAATACCTTGAGCTGCTATTGCTGCTGCTGCATGATCCTGGGTTGAATAAATATTACATGAAGCCCAACGTACTTCTGCGCCCAATTTAACTAAAGTTTCTATTAATACTGCAGTCTGAATAGTCATATGAAGAGAACCTGCAATGCGAGCCCCCTCTAAAGGCTTTGTACCTATATATTCTTCACGTAGCTGCATCAAACCAGGCATTTCATTTTCTGCAATTGCAATTTCCTTGCGACCCCATCCTGCAAGCGATATATCAGCAACTTTATATTCAGTGGCTTTGACATTAACAGTATTTAACTCAACGCTCATAAAAACTCCTCAAATAATTAAGTGCGTTGACACAACACCCTTAAAGACTTAACAAAAACTTACTTAATGATTCATGCTTCTACAATAATGCTTCTTAACATAAAAACTTATCAAAGTTGATAAAAATAACACTACTATTTTAAGATTACACGTAATTCTTAATACCAGCATCAACCTTTAATTGTTCAATTTTATCAGTTACCTCCCAAGTAAATCCTTGATCATCTCGCCCAAAATGACCATAAGAAGCAGTTTTAAGATAAATTGGACGCAATAAATTAAGTGATTGAATAATCGCACGTGGTCGCAAATCAAAATTCCTCTCAATTAATTGAACAATCTTATCATCAGGAATTTTACCTGTACCAAAAGTATTAACCATCAAAGAAACAGGACTAGCAACACCAATTGCATATGCTATTTGCACCTCACACCTACTAGCAATCCCAGCTGCTACAATATTCTTGGCCACATAACGTCCAGCATATGCTGCTGAACGATCAACCTTAGAGGGGTCTTTACCAGAAAAAGCTCCTCCTCCATGATGTGCTGCGCCGCCATAAGTATCTACAACAATCTTCCGCCCAGTTAGCCCACAATCACCCATTGGCCCACCAATAACAAATCGTCCAGTAGGATTGACAAGATAACGAATATTACTATTTCGTATTTCTTCTAAAAGAACTGGCTTAATAATTTCTTCAACTACAGCTTCAGTTAAATCTGCATGAGATATTTCTGGATCATGCTGCGTAGAAATCACAATAGTTTCAATATTCTCTGGACTACCATCTCTATAATTAACTGAGACTTGAGATTTAGCATCCGGGCGTAACCATGGCAGCTGCCCACTCTTTCTTATTTCTGCCTGACGCTCTACTAGCCTATGAGCATAATGAATTGGCATAGGCATTAACTGAGCAGTCTCGTTACATGCATAACCAAACATTAACCCCTGATCACCTGCACCCTGATCTAATTCTTGCCCTTTATTACGATCAACACCTTGCGCAATATCACATGATTGTTTATTAAATGCAGTTAAGACTGAACAAGTATGTGCATCAAAACCGATCTCCGAGCTAGTATAACCAATACGTTTTATAGTTTCACGGGCAATTTTATTATAATCCACAGAAGCGTGAGTGCTGATCTCACCTGATATAATAACTAGACCAGTACTACACAAAGTCTCGCAGGCTACCCGAGCATCACTATCATGAGTTAAAATTGCATCTAAAATTGCATCAGAAATTTGATCTGAAACTTTATCTGGATGACCCTCAGATACAGATTCCGAAGTAAATAAATATTCACTCATATTAATTTCTAGTTAAATTTTAACGAATCCAAAAGGATATCAGATAATACATATTATTAGAACAGCTTATAATTAGTTAACTTTTATCCTTCTATCTTTATATATATGGATTAAAATATGAAATATAAATTTACTAAAATGCATGGTCTAGGAAATGATTTTGTCCTTATTAATTGTATAAATCAATCTATAAACCTCCGTACAGAACAATTACGTTACATTGCAAACCGTCGGATAGGAGTAGGCTGTGACCAAATATTATTAATAGAGAAGGCGAGGGGTAATGCTGATTTCTATTACCGTATTTTTAATGCTGATGGTAATGAAGTAGAACAATGTGGGAACGGTGCGCGTTGCTTTGCACGCTATATATACGACCAAGGAATGACCCAAAAAAAAGAAATCCGAGTAGAAACTCTTAATGGAATTATTATTCCTAAATTAAAAGCAAATGGTGAAATCACTGTAAATATGGGTATACCTAAATTTGAACCCAAAGAAATTCCCTTTATAGCAGATGAACGCAAACTTACATATCTACTAAATATTAATAAGAAACAAATAGAATTAAGTGTCCTCTCAATGGGTAATCCACATGCAGTACAAGTTATTGAAGATATAAACAAAGCACAAATATTAACCGAAGGGGCTTTAATAGAAAATCATTCGCGTTTCCCAAAAAATGTAAATGCGGGATACATGCAAATACTAAACCGTAAACATATCAATTTGAGAGTATATGAACGAGGTGTCGGTGAAACTCCATCTTGTGGAACCGGGGCTTGCGCTGCTGTAGTAACAGGAGTTACTCGAGGACTATTAGATTCAACAGTTAAGGTAAGTACTGTTGAGGGGAATTTAAGTATTTCTTGGGAAGGACAAAATAACCCTGTCTGGATGACAGGGCCAGCTACTTCTGTATTTGATGGAGAGATTGAACTATAAATTTAACTAAAGGAGAAACATGAAGCTCAATTCTGAGGAAGTAGCCCAATACCTTAAACAAAATCCACAATTTTTTACTGAATATAGCGATATGCTATCTGATATTTATATTCCACACCCTCATAGTGGCAATGCCATTCCTATAAGTGAACGACAAACTATAGCTTTACGAGATCAAAATAAAATTCTACAAAATAAACTTCTTGAGTTAATTAAATTTGGTAAGGAAAATGATGTTATTGGTGAAAAGATGCATAATTTAGCTATAAAATTCCTTACTATCACAACTCTAATTGATTTGCTAAATCAACTTAATCTAATACTACTTGATAATTTCTCAATATCACATACAGAAATACGACTATGGAGCATAAATTTTGACAACCCAGAAATATCTAGGTTTATTAGTACTCATAAAGAGGTCCATACAATTACTAACAACTTATTTGATCCATATTGTGGACCCCAGTTACCCGATGAAATTAAATGCTGGTTTAGTGCAGGCACTGACCATTTGCACTCTTTCTCAATGATTCCCCTAAAAACAAAGAAAGCTACTGGTCTATTAGTTTTAGCAAGTGAAGATCATCAACGATTCCACCCTAAGATGGAAACACTCTACCTAAAACGCCTAGGGGAGATCATAAGTACTTTTATTTCACGATATAATAAAACAGATTATGACTAATAAAGAATCAAAGAAGAATATTCGAGATTTTAAAAACGAATATGGTATCTGATAAAAATCCACCTTCAGAAATTGATAGTTATATCTCTCATCTTATAAATGAAAGACAATTATCTCAACTAACTTGTGCTAGCTATAAACATGATATCTCTGTTCTACTGAAACTCGCTACAAAAACCCCTCTTCGCCACTTAAGAATCCACCATATTCGCCATTTTGTAGCTCAACTCCATAGCAAAGGACTCTCTGGAAGAAGCCTAGCAAGAATGTTATCAGCATGGCGCGGCCTTTATAAGTATTTAACGCGAGACCATGGATACACTCATAACCCTTGCGTAGGCTTACGTGCTCCAAAATCTACAAAACCTCTACCACATGTTCTATCCCCTGATGAAACTGCACAGCTCTTAAAATTTAAAGCCCACAATTTAATGACATTACGTGATAAAGCAATGTTTGAATTATTTTATTCTTCTGGCTTACGCTTAACAGAGCTCACCAACCTTACCCCTAAAAGCTTAAATTTTATAGAAAATACGGTGCGCATTCACGGCAAAGGCAATAAAACTCGTATTGTTCCAGTTGGCAACCAAGCAATTCAAGCATTAAAAGAGTGGATAAAGCAACGAGAAACATTACTGAAACCAGGAGAGACTGCATTATTTCTTTCGCGTAATGGTACAGGTATCAGTTCACGATCAGTTAGCCAACGCCTGAAAATAAGAGCATTACAACAAGGGATCAACATAAACGTTCACCCCCATATGTTAAGGCATTCCTTTGCCTCTCATTTATTACAATCTAGCACAGATTTACGTGCAGTTCAGGAAATGCTAGGGCATGCAAATATTAGTACTACACAAATTTATACCCACCTTGATTTCCAACATCTAGCAAAAGTCTATGATGCTACTCACCCAAGGGCAAAGAAAAAAGAATAAACCAGTATAAATACTTTTCTCTACTAATTGACGCTATAATTAAATGCTTATTAAATATCAACAACTCAATGGATCAAATTAATGACAACCATACTCTCAGCAAGAAGGGGCTCACAAGTTGCACTTGGCGGTGATGGCCAGGTAACCCTGGGCACCGTTGTAGGAAAAGCTAGTGCTCGCAAAATTCGGAGACTCTATCATGAAAAAATTCTTGCAGGGTTTGCAGGTGGTACCGCTGATGCCTTTACATTATTCGAACGTTTTGAAGGAAAACTAGAAAAACATCATGGTCACCTAATGCGATCAGCAGTAGAACTAGCAAAAGACTGGCGCACTGACCGTGTTTTACGTCGCTTAGAAGCAATGCTGATTGTAGCTGATAAAGAAACCACGCTTATTATAACTGGATCAGGTGATGTAATTGAGCCTGAACTAGGTCTTGCTGCAATTGGTAGTGGGGGTAGCTATGCTCATTCGGCTGCTCGCGCACTTCTTGAGAACACAGATCTAGAGGCCCTAGAAATCGTTAAAAAATCACTCTCTATCGCAGGGGATGCTTGTATTTATACAAACCAAAACCATAACATTGAAGTCCTATAATGCTCTATGATCAAATCAGATTAAGTTATAACTAAAGCTAGTACTTATAAACCTATTTCTATATTTATTAATATTTTAACGAATAATAAGACCTATGTCCCAAATGTCCCCACAAGAAATTGTACAAGAACTTGATAAGCATATTATTGGCCAAAACTCTGCTAAAAAAGCTGTTGCTATTGCACTTAAAAATCGCTGGCGGAGACAGCAAGTTGCAGATCCACTAAGACAAGAAATTACCCCAAAAAATATCTTAATGATAGGCCCTACAGGAGTAGGAAAAACTGAAATAGCTCGTCGATTAGCTAAACTTGCAAATGCCCCATTTATTAAAGTTGAAGCTACGAAATTTACTGAGGTTGGTTACGTTGGGCGTGATGTTGATTCAATTGTACGGGACTTAGTTGAGTCCTCCATAAAACAATTACGAGAACAAGAAGCAAAAATTATACGACCAAGAGCAGAAGATGATGCTGAAGAACGTATCCTAGATGTACTATTACCATCTGCACGAGAGCTAAATGTACAAACTGATAGCGAAGAAGAAAATAATACCACTCGGCAGAAATTTAGAAAAAAGTTACGTGAAGGTAAACTTAATGATAAAGAAATTGAAATAGAGGTGGCAGCTACACAAACACAAATGGAGATTTTTGCACCTCCTGGAATGGAAGACCTTACATCACAAATACAAGGCATGTTCCAAAATTTA
>CAXGWP010000024.1:0-20723 GCA_964013575.1 uncultured Nitrosomonadaceae bacterium | reverse complement strand
GGTGAGAAAGTCCCTTAATACCTGACACGGGTAATGCCGCCGTAGGGAAGCTGGTATCACCGCCCATGCTCCCTAGAAAGAACTTAAAGGAGTATATACCATGAATTCTGTAGTTTTTAATACCATAGAATTTTCTAACCAAACTGCTGAAGTAGATGATGCAGCAGTAAAGCCCCTACCTAATTCTCGCAAAATATATGTACAGGGATCTCGGTCTGATATCCAAGTGCCTATGAGAGAAATAAGCCAATCTAACACACCCTCAAATTCTGGCCCTGAAGAAAATTCAAAAATATATGTTTATGATACATCAGGACCTTATACTGATCCCAGAAAAAGAATTGATATTCGTTCTGGCCTACCTAGGGTAAGAGAAAAATGGATAGAAGAACGTGATGATAGTGAAATTCTTCCTAAACCTGCTTCTATATATGCTAGGAAACACCATTCTGATCCAAAATTTAAAAAAATGCGCTTCAATCTAAAGTGCTACCCTCGCTGTAGTAAGGATGGAGCAAATGTGACACAAATGCATTACGCTCGTCTTGGCATTATTACACCAGAAATGGAATATATAGCAATCCGAGAAAATCAACATTGTGAAGAATTAATTGCACAACATAAAAACATACTTTCTCGTCAGCATTCAGGTAATAATTTTGAAATGCCTCCACCAAAATTTATCACACCAGAATTTGTACGTGATGAGGTGGCAAAAGGTCGAGCCATTATTCCTGCAAACATTAATCATCCTGAATCTGAACCAATGATTATAGGACGTAATTTTCTTGTAAAAATTAATGCCAACATAGGTAATTCTCCTCTTGGTTCTGGAATTCAAGAAGAAATAGAGAAAATGACATGGGCTATACGATGGGGTGGGGACACAGTAATGGACCTATCTACAGGAAAAAATATCCATGAAACACGTGAATGGATAATTCGCAACAGCCCTGTTCCAATTGGAACTGTACCAATTTATCAAGCATTAGAAAGAGTTGATGGAAAGGCAGAAGACTTAACTTGGGAGATATTTCGTGACACTTTAATTGAGCAAGCAGAACAAGGAGTTGATTATTTCACTATTCATGCAGGAGTCAGGCTGGCCTATGTCCCTATGACAGCTAAACGTATGACTGGTATTGTTTCCAGGGGCGGCTCAATAATGGCTAAGTGGTGCCTTGCACATCATAAAGAAAGTTTTCTCTATACTCACTTTGAAGAAATATGTGAAATTATGAAATCTTATGATGTAAGCTTCTCATTAGGTGATGGTCTGCGTCCTGGTTCAATTTATGATGCTAATGACGAGGCACAATTTGCAGAACTTAAAACCCTAGGAGAATTAACTAAAATTGCATGGAAGCATGAAGTGCAAGTAATGATAGAAGGCCCTGGACATGTTCCAATGCACCTCATTAAAGAAAATATGGATTTACAATTAAAGTATTGTAATGAAGCACCATTCTATACACTAGGCCCGCTCACCACAGATATAGCTCCTGGGTATGATCATATTACTTCCGCTATTGGTGCAGCTATGATTGGCTGGTATGGCACAGCAATGCTATGCTATGTCACACCAAAGGAACATCTAGGACTTCCAAACAAGAAAGATGTAAAAGATGGAATCATTACCTACAAGATTGCTGCACATGCCGCTGACCTAGCAAAAGGACATCCCGGAGCACAAATTCGAGATAACGCGTTATCTAAAGCTAGATTCGAATTTCGGTGGGATGATCAATTCAATCTCAGTCTAGACCCAGATACAGCAAGACAATTTCATGATGCCACCCTTCCACAAGATGGCGCTAAACTTGCTCATTTCTGCTCAATGTGTGGACCACATTTTTGCTCTATGAAAATTACTCAAGATGTTCGAGACTATGCTAAAAATATTGGAATAAATGAGGGGGAGGCTCTTAAAAAAGGTATGGAAGAAAAAGCTACTGAGTTTTTAAAAAAAGGGGCCAGAGTTTATAGCAAAACATAATACTACTTAAAAAATAAGACTTAATTGTATATTTTAGATATATCCTCATATGTGCTCGCTTATGTTTACTCTTAAGATAATCACATGGACCTTCTCATACTAATTAAAGCATTTATCCTTGGTATCATCGAGGGTCTTACTGAATTCTTACCTATATCCTCTACCGGCCATCTTATACTAGTAGGTGATTTACTAGATTTTAATAACGAAAAGGGTATGATATTTACAATAGTGATCCAGCTAGGTGCTATATTAGCTATTTGCTGGGAATATCGTAGCAAAATTAATGATGTATTAATTGGCATTGGTTCAAATACACATTCTAATCAATTTGTATTAAATCTATTTATTGCATTCTTACCTGCCGCAATTTTGGGCTTAATATTCATCAATATCATCAAACAATATCTATTTCATCCTATACCAGTTGCAGTTGCTCTAATTCTTGGTGGAATTATAATTCTATGGGCAGAGCAAAGAAAATACGTTGCAGATATTACAAGAATAGAAGATATAAGCTGGAAACACGCATTAAAAATTGGGTTAATACAATGTTTTGCGTTAATACCGGGAACTTCTCGCTCAGGTGCCACTATCATTGGAGGGTTATTCTGCGGCTTATCGCGAAAAGCAGCAACAGAGTTCTCTTTTTTCCTTGCTATCCCTATCATGTTTGCTGCTACATTCTATGATGTCTTCAAACATCAAGAACTGCTAAAATTTAGTGATCTGGGTATATTTAGTATTGGATTTATTACTTCATTTATTAGCGCACTTATAGCCGTACGTGGGTTATTACGCTTCATTAGTAATCATAATTTTATGATTTTTGCCTGGTATCGTATTATTTTTGGCTTAATTATCTTATTCATAGCATATTCTGGAATCATGGAGTGATCTTTGAATTATATTTGAAAGATATTTTTTAAAGATAAAATCTTAGCTCTGTACCCATGGTAACCCTGCAGCCTTCCATCCTCCCTGTATGCCACGATGCCCGCTTGAGTCTTTGTCTCCCTCAAAACCCTCAAGAACATTAAAGCAATTTGAATAACCAGATTCAAGAGCAGCTATAGCAGCTTTGTTCGAACGAACACCACTTCTACATATAAATAATACTGCTGATTCTTTTGGCACTTTCAGAGAAAGATGCTCAAGAAAATTAGGATTAGCTTGCATGCTTGGAAAAATTTGCCACTCAATCTCAACTGCACCTGGAATTCTCCCTACCCACGACCACTCTGCTTGAGTTCGTACGTCAACCAATCTAGCATTAGAATCTTCCTGCAAAAGTACAAGTGCTTCTTTAGGGAGTAATGCTCCTTCATATGGCAAGCCCATATCTTTAGTCCTTAGTTTAGCTCTATTTAGAATTTCTGTAATTGTTCCCATATATATTCCAAGAATTTAAAATTTAAAAATATTAATTGACCCCAAATTTTCTAATAATTAAGAATACTAATAGAAACAATATTCTGCAATAGCTACATACTAAATATAATATTTAGCTAATATACCCAATATCAAATAAGTTTTCCTTTATGACACGATATTTAATTTACTCCAAAACTCCAAACGTAATTTTTTTTTATCCTGATATAATCAATATTTGTTATTTTCCTTAGTTCTTATACTATGTTAATTTCTAAATCTAGTTCGGAGAAAAAAATGGCAGTAGCTGATGTTTTGAAAATGATAAAAGATAATGAAGTAAAATTCGTTGACTTACGATTTACTGATACTCGAGGTAAGGAACATCATGTAACTATTCCAGCACATGCTTTTGGCAGTGATAAATTTGAGGACGGACATTCATTTGACGGATCATCAATTGCAGGCTGGAAGGGTATTCAAGCTTCAGATATGTTATTAATGCCTGACCATAAAACAGCAAATCTTGATCCATTTATGGATGAACCAACTCTACTACTTACCTGTGATGTAGTTGAACCCTCAGATGGACAGGGCTATAGCCGTGATCCACGATCACTAGCAAAAAGAGGCGAAGCCTATCTCAAATCAACCGGTATAGGAGATGTTGCTTATTTCGGCCCCGAACCTGAATTCTTTATCTTTGACTCTGTAACTTGGCATAACAATTTATCTGGTTGTGCAGTAAGAATTGAATCTAATGAAGCTGCATGGAGCTCAAAAGAAAAATATGAAA
Organism: uncultured Nitrosomonadaceae bacterium; assembly: GCA_964013575.1. Classification (GTDB taxonomy): domain Bacteria; phylum Pseudomonadota; class Gammaproteobacteria; order Burkholderiales; family Nitrosomonadaceae; genus BJGV01. Next base: position 16,560 of record CAXGWP010000024.1, on the reverse strand, counting down.
ATCGTAACATTGGCCACCGTCCTGCAGTTAAAAATGGATATTTTCCTGTCCCTCCAGTTGATTCTTTACAAGATATCCGTTCTGCGATGTGCCTTATTCTGGAAGAAATGGGTGTTGAAGTAGAAGTGCATCACCATGAAGTTGCTACTGCGGGCCAATGCGAGATAGGAACAAAATTTAGTAGTCTTGTACAGCGTGCTGACTGGACTCAGATACTTAAATATGTTGTACATAATGTTGCACATTCCTATGGAAAAACAGCAACCTTCATGCCAAAACCTATTATTGGTGATAATGGATCCGGTATGCATGTACATCAATCTCTCTGGAAAGAAGATACAAACTTATTCTCTGGGAATGGATATGCCGGCTTATCAGAAATAGCATTATTTTATATTGGCGGAATAATCAAACATGCTAAAGCTCTAAATGCGATTACTAACCCAAGTATAAATTCCTATCGTCGCTTAATTCCAGGCTTTGAAGCTCCAAGTAACCTTGCATATTCAGTAAGCAATCGCTCTGCTGCTGTACGTATACCTCATACTAATGATCCAAAATCACGCCGAATTGAGGTACGTTTCCCTGATCCTACTGCCAACCCATACCTTGCATTTACTGCTTTAATGATGGCTGGACTAGATGGCATACAGAATAAAATCCATCCAGGTGACCCGATGGATAAAAATCTATATGACCTTCCACCTGAAGAGGCAGCAAAGGTTCCCAACTCCAGTATTTCTCTGGAAGAAGCTCTTAATAACCTTGATTGTGATCGTGATTTTCTTATACGTGGAGATGTATTCTCCAACGATATCCTAGATGCTTATATTGAACTAAAAATGGAAGAAATTATGCGTTCTCGTATGGCAACTCACCCGATAGAATTTGATATGTACTATAGTCTATAGATCTTCCGGTACTGATACCGATATTTATGAAGCATTAGTATATAAATTCATGTAGATAAAAGATCATTAATCCCATTGTTTAATAATTAAATCGAGGATGACAATTCATGCATATTTTTACGATTTCCTTAACTTCTATTCTTCTATTAACTGTTGTTAGTTGTAGCAATGAGATAAATGATGATAAAAATCAAATAAAAGAAACAGTCCCATTAGGCAACGAAATAACGCTTGAAGGACAGCTACCATCATCATTAACAGACGGACTATCTAAAGAAGAGAAATCTAAGCTTGAATCAGAAATATTACCAAGCGGATCAACAGATAATCAAGATTTAGAAAAAAAATTTTTAAAATTAAAGCAAGATGCCCAAAATGGAGATGCAAAAGCACAAACTACTTTAGGTGTAATGTATTTTACAGGACAGGCTATATCTAAAGATGAATCTGGGAAAGTATTAAGTACTGATGCTGCTAAGGCAGCAGCATGGTTTCATAGGGCAGCTCTTCAAGGACATGCTGATGCACAATTTAATCTAGGTCTAATGTATGCAACAGGGCAAGGTGGCTTAACTAAAGATGCGGCTAAAGCAGTAGATTTTTTCCGGAAAGCAGCTCTTCAAGGAAATGCTGATGCTCAGAATAACCTAGGCGCAATGTACCATTTAGGAGAAGGTATAAAAAAAGATAACACTAAAGCTAGAGAGTGGTATAAAAAATCTGCTGCACAAGGCAATGCTGATGCTCAGGCTAACCTAAAGACATTAGAGTAATTAAAAATTTATTTTTCTTAATAATGCCGATTATTGCTAGAACCGATCAATAACCACTACATCATCCAGTGTTAATTTTCCACTTCTAGGCCATACATCTTTAGTGCTTTTCCCAATAGCTACAAACATTGATATAACATGATCTTTTGGAAGGTTAATGATCTTTCCTACTCTTTCAAAATCAAAACCAACCATTGGACATGAAGCATACCCCATTTCTTCTGCTGCTAACATTAAAGCCATTGCTGCAATACCACATGACCGCATCCCCTCATCACGTTGCACTTGATCATGTCCACTGTAATATTTCTCAATTGCAGGAAGAATAAACTCCTGAACTAATTTTGGAGAACCCTCCCAATAACGTATAGGTTCCTTGCTCCAAGATTGGAGATCTGCAGTTAAAATAACTAATAATGATGAGTCTGTAACTTGAGGCTGATCCCAAGATACCGCCCTTATTTGACTTCGCACTTTGGGATCTTTTACTAATACAAAGCGCCAATTCTGAATATTAAAAGAAGTAGGTGAAAGTAAAGAAAGTGACATCAGTTGATTTATCTCCCCCTCACTCATCCTATGATTAGGGTCAAAAGATTTGATGGCGCGCCGTAAATTAATAGCATCTGAAACATCCATACTAGTTCCTCATAAAATATAAATAACTAGGCTTAATATGATCAAAATTTGCCAAATTGAACATATTGTTAGATACCATAAAAACCAATAAAATACATAAATAATTGATTATTAATTATAATATAACCTTATTAGGGTTTATTACCCTAGCATCTATTGATAAGACTCTTAGCTACCCCAATATATAGTTAAAATAAAAGATTTTTTACAATTTTCACAAAATATTGCAACTTTTCAAGAATATTAGTAGTCTTACATATTATATGTTTAGTGTAATCTGAAAACCAAGGAGAATATATGCAGCCTGAACTACAATACCCAAACCAAACTCAATCGGTAAAGCTTTCTATTATCCGCAATAAGGTTCTTCGCAACACCTTCTGGATGCTAGGTTTAACCATGATACCAACAATCATTGGCGCAATGATTGGAATGAGTACAAACTTATCTTTTATGGCTCAGTCTCCAGTTATGGGCATGGTGGTAATGTTAGCAGTAATGTTTGGCTTTATATTTGCAATAAGAGCAACACAAAACAGCATATGGGGAATTATTTTACTTTTTGCATTCACTTTCTGCTTAGGGTGGTTCCTAGGACCACTTCTGAACGCAGCCTTACAATTTAGTAATGGCCCACAATTAATAGGACTTGCTGCAGGCGGAACTGCTACTATACTTTTTTCTTTAGCAGGGTATGCAACAGTAACACGAAAAGACTTTGGATTTATGGGAAACTTCCTATTTGCAGGAATGATCTTATTGATAATAGCAATGGTTGCAAATATTTTTCTTGAAATACCAGCAGCATCTCTAGGAATATCAGCAATTGCAGTATTATTATTTTCAGGGTTTATTCTTTATGACGTAAGTAGAATTGTAAATGGTGGTGAAAGAAACTATGTAATGGCAGCGCTAGGCATGTACCTAAATGTTTTTAATCTTTTTGTACATTTACTACATTTATTAATGGCATTTGCAGGACAAAGAGACTAAAATTGAAATCTTATTTATCTGGTCATTGTAATATATTTACCTTGATCAGATAAACATTTCAAATTAATTACTCATCCTTCCATTGTTTTAAGAATATTTTCCAATGTGATTCAGTTGATTTCTTTAAGGTAGTACGAACTAAATTAACTTCATAAATATATTCCTCGTCATTTAGAATACCCCGAATATACTGAAAACGCAGAAACATAAGATAAGTATTTAACACATCAGTTTCACAATAATTCCGTATTTCCACAATCTCCCCATCCTGATATTTTTCCCATACTTGAGAGCCATCAATTCCTAATTTTCCAGGAAAACCTATCAATTGAGACATATCATTCAATGAGGCATTTGCGCGTGGCTGATGTAAAGAAAGGAAATCCATTAAATCTAGATGCCTCGAATGATAGCGATTCAGATAATTATTCCATTTAAAATTTCGATCATTTTCACCAACCTCCCAGTAACGATGTGCCCTAATACCATGAATCATGCTACGATAATTTAAAACGGGAAAATCAAAACCACGCCCATTCCAAGATACCAACTGAGGAGTATATTTATCAATACCTTCAAAGAACCTCCTAATAAGATCTGCCTCAGAATCTTCTAAATCACCCAATGACCACACAGAAAATTCATTTCTATTACGTAGTGCACAAGAAATAGCAACAATTTTTTGTAAATACAACTCTAAGAAATCACTTCCAGTCACTTGCCGACGAGACTGAAATGCCATCTCAGCAATGTCTTTAGAAGAAAGATCAGAACCAACTCCATAAAGCTTTCTTATCCCATCTATATCAGGCACTGTTTCAATATCAAAAACAAGAACTGGGTTCAAATATACCCTCTCTAAATAAATTCAATCACTAAAAATCTGATTCAAGAATCAATGGTTACTTCTATTACTACCTTACATAATTAATATAAATTCTGGCCTATAAATGAAATAATATTAAGCTACGTAATACATGTATTAATATTTTATTTATTTATAAATATGCCAGTTGAAAGATACCGATCACCACGGTCACATACAATAAAAACAATTACAGAATTCTCTGTATTAGCAGAAACCTGAAGAGCTGCAGCCAAGGCTCCTCCCGATGAGACCCCTGCAAAAATCCCTTCTTCTATGGCTAGATTCCTAGTATGTTCCTCTGCATCTTCTTGGGAGACCAAGATAATTCTATCTATTTGTTCTGAATCATAAATTCCTGGTAAATATGCTGCTGGCCATTTTCTGATCCCAGGAATTTGGGCACCTTCTTTAGGCTGTACTCCAATAATATTTATCTCAGAATTTTTTTCTTTAAAGTATCTTGAACAACCCATAATTGTACCAGTGGTCCCCATACTGCTTACAAAATGAGTGATTTTACCTTTAGTATCATTCCAGATTTCTGGTGCAGTACCTTTATAGTGTGCTAATGGATTATCAAAATTAGAAAATTGATTCAGAATAACCCCATGCCCTGATTTATGCATACGCTCTGCAATATCTCTAGCTTCCTCCATCCCGCCCTCTTTTGAATTCAATACAATTTCAGCGCCATATGCACTCATAGACTGACGCCTTTCTATGCTAAGATGCTCAGGCATCACCAATATCATTCGATAACCTAACATCGCAGCAACCATTGATAAAGCTATTCCAGTATTTCCACTAGTAGCTTCAATCAAAGTATCTCCCGGCTTAATCTCTCCACGCTTCTGTGCATTTAAGATCATAGATAAAGCTGGACGATCTTTTACAGATCCTGCAGGATTATTACCTTCAAGCTTAGCAAGAAGAATGTTACTAGTTTTACCTGGCAACCGATTAAGTCTTACCAAAGGAGTATTACCAACAAAGTCCTCTAATTTTTTAAACATTATAAGAATAAAAATATTATTGATATATAAGATTTACCCATTTTCTATAACTACTGATCGATTCTCTGGGAACCATGCTCTAAAAGAGCTTCCCTTCCCTGGCTCGCTAATAATCTCTAAATGTGCCTGATGACGATTTAGTATGTGCTTAACAATTGCAAGCCCTAGGCCAGTACCACCAGTTCCTCTTGAGCGGCTAAGGTCTATCCTATAGAAGCGCTCAGCCAAGCGAGGAATATGTTCTTTATCAATACCAATACCACTATCTTGGACAGTAAAAACGCTTTTACCATTCTCATAGCTCCATTTTAAATCAACTTTCCCATCATCAGGAGTATAGCGTATGGCATTACTCACAAGATTACTAAATGCACTTCTTAATTCATCTACACTTCCTCGTAATTTTACATCGGTATCAAGAGTAAGGTTAATATGATGACGCCCTGCACTTAAAGACTCTGCTTCATGATATAATTCATATAATATCTCACTAATATTAATATTTTCTTCTTGAACCTGATTTTGTGTATTCTCAAGCCGTGAAAGTGTTAGCAAATCCTCTACTAAACGTTGCATACGCCTAGTCTGCTCAGTCATAAGAATAAGAGCTCGTTTTCCCATTTCAGATGAAATCCAATTCTCATCAGAAGCTGTTTCAAAAAACCCACCAATTACTGTCAAGGGTGTTCGTAACTCATGAGAAACATTAGCAACAAAATCTCTTCTCATTATTTCCACCCCTTGGAGCCTTGTAATATCCCTACTTATCAATAATTTCTGTTTACGTCCATATGGAACAAGCTGTAAAGAAAGAATTAATTCTTGATGCCTTGCCTGTCTAATTACTAGAGGTTCACTGTAATTATGGGTTAATAAATACTCTGCAAATTGTGGCTGACGCAATAGAAAGGTTATTTTCTGATCGGCATCCCTTTTAAAATCTATACCAAAGTGTTTCTCAGCAACTGGATTACACCATTCAATGCAATCAACTTCATCTAGAATAATCACGCCCTCAGGCATTGCTGAAGTTGCATGCCTGAGGCGTTCAAATGCTTGGCTTATTTGTTTATGGCTCTGGCTTTGAGTCCGAATAAGTCTAACTAGCCGTGCAAACACATCACCCCATATTCCAGGGCAATCAGGTAAGTCAATAGATACAGGATCTTGAGTTTGTAACCACCTACCTAATATAGTTAAATAATACAAATGATAGATCACAACTAACAACAATGACACACTATAAAATAATAACGCAGTAGTAAAATCAAAAATCAGCCATAACCCTACAGCTACTGCAGTAAGGAATATTATAATTATTAAGTTGCCTGAAAAATGGTACAAGTAACTTATTCCTCAGAATAAAACAAAATTATCATTTTATATCACACCATAACCTACATTCTTTTAACAGAAAATCGATAACCAGAACCTCGGACAGTCTGTACTAATCCATCCTTACCAACAGGTTCTAATATTTTACGTAACCTTCTTATATGCACATCAACTGTTCGGTCTTCAACAAAAATATGATCTCCCCACACCCCATCAAGTAATTGTGATCGAGAGTGTACTCGTTCTGGATAAGTCATTAAAAAATTTAATAATCTAAACTCTGTGGGACCTAAAACTATTTCATTGTTATTTACAGTAACACGATGCTCAACCGGATCAAGATTTAATCCATCAATTTCAATAACTTCCTCTACAACCTCTGGCAAACGCCTTCTTAAAACTGCCTTAATCCTTGCAACCAATTCACGAGGAGAAAATGGTTTGGTAATATAGTCATCTGCCCCCACTTCCAATCCAGAGACCTTATCACTCTCCTCTACGCGAGCAGTAAGCATAATAATTGGAATATTCTTAGTTCTAGGTGCTTTCCGCAAAATCTTTGCAAATTCAATCCCACTCATTCCAGGTAACATCCAATCAAGTAATACCAAATCAGGTAATGCATCATTCACTACTTCAATAGCTTTCTCTGCATCCCTTGCACAGAATGTTTCATGTCCAGCCTGGTGTAAACGATAAGAAATTAATTCTTGAATTCCTGGCTCATCTTCTACTACTAGAATAGATGCCATTTTTTTTCCTTTTATAGTTAACTATACTAGTTTACTTCACATTTCCTGAAACAAGAACTTCTTTAAGATAACTTCCTGTATAACTAGGACTATACTCTGCAATTTTCTCTGGAGGCCCCTCAACAATAATTTTTCCACCAGCGTCACCTCCTTCTGGCCCAAGATCAACAATCCAGTCTGCCGTTTTAATCACATCTAAATTATGCTCTATTACAACTACTGTATTTCCATGATCCCTTAATCTATGCAGTACTTTTAACAACATATCTATATCTTGAAAATGTAACCCTGTAGTTGGTTCATCAAGTATATACATAGTTCGACCTGTATCCCTCTTCGAAAGTTCTAGAGATAGCTTGACTCGCTGAGCTTCTCCACCAGATAGTGTTGTTGCAGACTGTCCCAGTTTAATATAGCCTAAACCAACATCTAGTAAAGTTTTTAACTTGCGGGCTAAAATTGGGACTTGATGAAAAAAATCATGCGCCTGTTCAACTGTCATTTGCAATATTTCAAAAATATTTTTGTTCTTATATTTAATTTCAAGTGTTTCACGGTTATAACGCTTACCATGACAAATATCACAAGTTACATAAATATCTGGTAAAAAGTGCATCTCTACTTTAATTAAACCATCTCCCTGGCAAGATTCACATCGACCACCTTTCACATTAAAAGAAAATCTACCAGGATTATAACCACGCTCACGTGCCTGAGGCACACCTGAAAATAACTCGCGAATAGGCGTAAATAAACCGGTATATGTTGCTGGATTAGAACGCGGAGTTCGACCAATAGGGCTCTGATCCATATTAATAACTTTATCAAAAAATGATGTCCCTTCAATAGATTGAAAAGGAGCGGGATCTACACTACTACCATATATGTGTTGTGCCATAGCATTGTAAAGAGTGTTATTTACAAGTGTAGATTTCCCAGAACCAGATACTCCTGTAACACAAATAAACATACCTATAGGCAGACTAAAGTTCACATCCTTTAAATTATTACCTGAAGCCTTCATAATTAATAATCTACGGTCATCTTTTTTCTTGACTCTATTTTTAGGCAATGCAATATCTAATCCACCAGATATATATTTTCCAGTAAGTGAGTTTTTGTTCTTAGAAACAGCTTTTGGCTCTCCCTTAGCAACAACAAATCCACCATGTTCACCTGCTCCAGGACCCATATCTACAAGATAATCAGCAGAAAGTATTGCATCTCGGTCATGCTCTACAACAATCACACTATTACCAAGATCCCGTAATTTCTTTAGAGTGTCTAAAAGGCGCTTATTATCACGTTGATGTAATCCAATAGAAGGCTCATCTAGAACATACATAACACCTGTGAGCCCTGATCCAATCTGACTTGCTAATCGGATACGTTGTGACTCACCCCCTGATAATGTATCTGCAGAGCGATCTAAGGATAGATAATCAAGGCCAACATTATTTAAAAAGTGTAAACGACTAGAAATTTCCTGAATTATTCTCTCAGCAACGGAATGTTTATATCCACTAAGCTTCATTTGTTCAAAATAACTTATTGCTAATTTAAGTGGCAATGCACTAATTTCAAAAATAGTTTTTCCGCTAATTTTGACATGCCTAGCCTCACGGCAAAGTCGAGTGCCTTTACACTCTGGACAAGTATGAGAATTCAAATATTTTGCTAACTCTTCACGAACTGTTGATGAATCTGTTTCTTTATAACGACGCTTCAAACTAGGAATAACACCCTCATAAACATGTTCTCGCTTAGTCTTAGTCCCATTTGCATTTAAATAAAAAAATAGAATTTTTTCTTTTCCTGACCCTTGTAAAATAATATTTTGAATATCTGAAGAAAGTTGTTCAAATGGTTCCTCTAAATCAAAATTATAATGCTTTGAAAGGCCTATTAAAATTTGAAAATAAAATTGATTACGCTTATCCCACCCTTTTATTGCGCCTGATGCTAATGATAGATGAGGAAAGGCAACTACCCTATTAGGATCAAAGAAATCAATCTGACCAAGACCATCACACCTTCTACAGGCCCCCATTGGATTATTAAAAGAAAATAATCTTGGCTCTAACTCTGATAAAGAATAACTACATATTGGGCAACTAAATTTTGCAGAAAATAAATGTTCGCGACCTGAATCTATTTCTACAGCAAGTGCCCTCCCATCAGAATGATGCAATGCTGTTTCAAATGACTCTACAATACGTTGCTTACTATCAGGTGAAATTTTCAATCTATCAATTACTATTTCTATAGTATGCTTCTTCGTTTTTTTTAATTTTGGTAGATTATCAATCTCATAAATTTCCCCATCAATCCTTAAACGAACAAAACCTTGTGCACATAATTCATCAAATAGATCTATGTGTTCCCCTTTTCGCTCTACTACAAGTGGGGAAAGAATCATTAATTTAGTATCTTCTGGAAACTGTAATACATGATCTACCATCTGCGAAACACTCTGGACAGTTAAAGTAGTCCCATGATCTGGACACTGTGGATCACCAATACGTGCAAATAATAAACGCATATAATCATGAATCTCAGTTACTGTTCCAACAGTGGAACGGGGATTATGAGAAGTGGCTTTCTGCTCTATTGCAATTGCAGGAGAAAGTCCCTCAATCAAATCTATATCAGGCTTCTCCATTAATTTAAGAAACTGCCTGGCGTAAGCTGAAAGAGATTCAACATAACGCCTTTGCCCTTCAGCATAAAGAGTATCGAATGCAAGCGAAGATTTACCTGATCCTGACAATCCAGTAATTACAATTAATTTATTGCGCGGCAGGTCAATACTGATATTTTTCAGATTATGAGTACGCGCACCACGAATTTTGATAAGTTCCATTGGCTACCTAACCACTTAGCAACCTGCTAATATACCCAACTTTCTATTATTTTCCTAATTTGATTGATGTCTAACTATTCTCCTCCTGATAAAATGTCTCAAATTGAGATCCGTGCTACTGCTGGATTAGCAATAGTCTATGGATTACGAATGCTTGGAATGTTCATTATTCTCCCAGTTTTTGCATTTTATGCAGAGAGCCTACCAGGAGAAAATAATTACACATTAATTGGTATTGCACTTGGCTCCTACGGACTTACTCAAGCCATACTACAGATCCCTTTTGGTTGGCTATCTGATCATATAGGGCGTAAACCAGTTATCTATCTTGGTTTAATCCTATTTGCTCTAGGAAGCTTTATAGCCGCTTCTGCTGATAACATTTATTGGATAATACTTGGCCGTATTATCCAAGGGTCTGGTGCAATCTCTGCAGCAATAATGGCATTAGCTGCAGACCTTACCCGTGAAGAACACCGTACAAAAGCAATGGCCTCAATTGGAATGACAATTGGCACTGTCTTTGCTCTCTCACTTATCATTGCACCTACATTAAATAACTTAATAGGAGTACCAGGGATCTTTATCATGACTGGTGTTCTGGCAATATTAGCCATATTAGTAGTCTATAAGATTATCCCTAATCCTCAATTCTCCCGCTTCCATTCAGATACTGAAGCAGCCCCAAGAAGATTCGCTAATGTACTAAAGGATTCTGAATTATTGCGCCTAAATTTTGGTGTGTTTACATTACATGCAACACTTATGGTACTTTGGCTTATAGTTCCAACTTCACTAAGAAAGGCTGGATTAGAAATAGATGATCATTGGCAGATATATTTACCAGTATTATTTATTTCCATGTTGCTCATAATTCCAATAATTATCTACTCCGAGAGAAAAATTAAACTTAAGCCAGTATTTTCGCTAGCAGTATTAACTTTATTAGTCAGCCAAAGTCTATTGGCCCTCACTCTTGATTCCATTCCTGGCATGGTAGTTGCGTTGCTAGTTTTCTTTGCTGCATTTAATCTTCTTGAAGCTAGCCTACCATCACTCATTTCAAAAATCTCGCCAATAGATGCAAAAGGAACAGCTATTGGAATATATAGTAGCATCCAATTCTTAGGGACATTTACTGGAGCAACTGCAGGGGGATATATATATGAATATTATGGTAGTTCAGCATTATTTGCATTTTGTAGCATTCTACTGGCATTATGGCTAATACTTGCTATTACTATGAAAACTCCTGCAGCTGTACGCACAAAAATATACCATATAAAAGAAATGGAAGCAGGTAAAGCGAATAAATTATCACATGAGCTAGTCTCTTTAAATGGTGTACATGAAGCATTAGTATTAGCAAATGAAAGGGTTGCATATCTAAAAGTAGATATGCATGGATTTGATGAAGCAAAAGTTGCACAAATACTAGAAAGGGAGGTATAAATGGCGTCAATAAATAAAGTAATATTAATTGGCAATCTTGGTAAAGACCCAGAAATCCGCTATATGCCTAATGGTGAGGCAGTTACTAACATCACATTAGCAACTTCTGAAACATGGAAAGATAAAACAGGTGAGAAGAAAGAGAAAACTGAATGGCACCGTATAACTTTTTATAGAAAGCTTGCTGAGATCGTAGGTGAATACCTAAAAAAAGGAAATTCTGTCTATGTTGAGGGTAGACTTGAAACTCGCAAATGGACAGATAAAGCAGGAACCGATCGATATACAACAGAAATCATAGCAAACGAAATGAGAATGCTAGGTAATAGGCCAGGAGGAAGTGGTTACGAGGGAGAAAATAAGAATAATAAAGCTACACCTCCTAAAGAAACTACCACAAATAGTAATTCATCTACAAATAATACTAGCAGTGGATTTGGAGATATGGATGACGATATACCATTTTAGAATAGAAACAATATGCTATGATCTCTGTTGATAATTGCTATGTGCGTAAAAAGACTTTAAAAAACTACAAATACAGCTAAATTAGAATAATATTATTCTTACTAATATACCCTAATTAGTTCTTCCAGTATGGTAGTATATTCTTCATAAAGAAATATTTAATATTATAACGAATATAATTAACACAATATAAGGCTATAGCCTTAGGGTCATTAGCAAAATATCTAAACAAATAATCCCAATGCTCTGAAACATCGTAGGTAGCATTATGCTTTTGTTGAGATCTAGCAACCCAAGGACAAATTTGGTGAGTTAATAGCTTCAGTTTTTCATCTAAGAAAATTTTTTTGCTAATCTTCTCTTCTTTTACACACTCCTCCAGTATATTTATATAATTGGTTAGAAATACCTTCAGGAAATTATATCCTCCACGAGTAATAGGTGCTGTTTTGAATAATTTCTTGTCATTCACAATAGATATTCGTTTTCTGTCAACTAACCTTAACAGCGCATCAGTTTGCGCTAACTGTTTTGATGCATATCTGCTAAAATTATCAAATTGCTCCAAATCATTCTTCCAGATACTAAACCCTCCTATCCAAGTAGAATAAAAAGAAATACAAGCCAAAAAAGAATCTAGATCATTAAATTTATGTTCAATGCCAGATCGCGCCTTTCCATTCAAAAAGAAGATTACTGGCTTTTTATCTATATTATTTTGAATAGTTTTTAATATTTCTACTAAAGAGTTTTTATTATGGATAAGCGTATCATTATTTAGTTTTAATAGAGCCCCTGAGCCTCTAGATAATGCGCACTCAAAATTAAAATCTAATATATTAGTCGAGTTCCTAAAATACTTTATTCTATCCCCATATGCCTCAATGAATTTCTTACAAACATAATCAGTATGGTCATTTGAATTATTGTCAGAGATAACAATTTCAATATCATGGGTACTATTGAATTCAGGTTGATCACATATAGATTTTAAAGTTTTTTCTAGATAATCAGCCCTATTATATGTGGGTATGCACAGAGATAAAAGATACATTTTTTACATTCAATCCTATATATTCAATAATTTATAGATAATTTAGCAATTAAAATAAAAAATAAGCAGTATATCAATGTGATAAAAAACCTATTCATGGCAGAAACTACAATATAACTCATATATAAAATTTGATAATGCTAATATCACATATACTAAATCTAATACATTATCAAAAAAATCAATTTACTAGGCTATCCTTCTAAGAACCATCATTGGTGGATTTGATAATGCACTACGTGTCCCCAACATACCTGATATTACTACACCTGCCACTCCAAATAATAAACCTATAAACCATATCCAAATATTAAATGTATAAGGAATATTTAATGTAAACTTTCCAATAACATATCCTAATGCACTTGCCCCCATCGAAGAAAATAAGCCACATAAGATACCAAGAATTAAAAATTCAATTATCCATGTGCTAAATAATTGGCTACGCTTTGCCCCCAAAGTACGAAATACTGCAGCCTCATAAATACGCTCATCTTGGGTAGAAATGACTGCTGCATACAATACTATTAATCCAGATAATAATGTGAACAAAAAAACAAATTCAATTGCTTTAGTTACCTGCCCTATAACTTTCTGTACTTGCTTAATAACAGTTCCTACATCTATAACTAAAAAATTTGGAAAAGAGATTATCAATTTATTCATCATATCCATTTGATTCTGTGGCAAATAGAAACTTGTAATATAACTAGTAGGGTATCCATCTAATATGCCTGGAGGCGTTACCGCAAAGAAATTAACACGAAATGAGTCCCAATCTACTCTTCGTATACTACTTACAACAACAGAAAAAATACTACCTGCAATATCAAAAGATAATGTGTCGCCCAATTTTATCCCTAATGCCTTTGCAACACCTTCCTCCATAGACAAAATTTCTTTTTCCTTGAATCCTTTTGTCCACCATTTCCCTTCTATAATCTGATTATCACTTCGCATATCATTCGCCCACGAAAGATTAAATTCTCTCCTCAGTAATCTTTGCGCTCTTGTATTTGTGTAGTCTTCTGGCAATACTTTATTTCCATTAATAGAAATTATCCGTCCCCTTACCATTGGATATATAGATGGCTTAGGGAGCTCATTTCTCTTAAAAAATTCCTCCAATTTTTGTAACTGATTTTCCTGAATATTTACTAAAAAATGATTAGGTGTATCAGGTGGCAGGGTAGTTTGCCAATTTTGTAGTAAATCACTTCGAATTAACATCAGAGTCAGAAGGCCCATCAACCCTAACCCAAGAGACACAGCTTGCACAAGACTAGAACTAGCACGCCTCCATATACCAACTAACCCATATTTCCATACTCCTCCTACTGTACTACTCAGGCCTGAAATAATCTTTATTAAAAGAAAAGCAAGTAATCCAAAAATAAATATGGCGACAATAAAGCCAATCATAACCGTAAACCCAAGACGCACATCTCCTGCTTTCCAAAGAAATAGTACTGACAATGCAGTAAGGCCTAAAACGTAACCTACCAAACTATGAGCACTAACAGTTCTAATATCACACCGTAAAACACTTAATGCAGGTACATTACGTAAATTAAGTAAAGGAGGAAGAGAAAAACCTAGCAACAACACTAGGCCAACTAATATCCCTTGTATAAATGGAAATAAGCTTGGCCAAGGCAATTCAACCTCTATAATTTTAGAAAGCCAATAAACTAAAGCTTCTTGTGAAAGAATCCCTAGCAAACACCCTATAAAGCTTGCAACAAGTCCAAATATAAAGAAATGGTACAAATATAGATATAAGATTTCATTCTGTTTTACACCCAAGCAACGCATAATTGCACAACCATCTAAGTGACGTGTAATAAACCTTCGAGTTGCAAGAGCTATTGCTGCTGCAGCTAAAATTACACTTGCCATCGCAGCAAGGCTTAAAAATTTTTCTGCCCGTTCGAGCGCTGCTTTAATCTCAGGACGAGCCTCACGAATACCTTGTATTCTTTCTCCTGATTTTAAATGCTGCTGTACCCAGTTCTTAAAATTCCCTATCAGTTCAGCATTCCCGCTAACTAATAAACGATATGAAATACGACTTCCTTCCTGTATTAAACCAGTTTTGGGGAGATCGTTTACATTAATCAATAACCGTGGCCCGATATTTATAAAACCAATTGAATAATCTGGCTCTAAAGTAATCTGTGAAGCTACTTCTAAACGTGCGTCTCCAACCTCAAGTACATCTCCCTTAGCTAACGAAAGCCGAGCCGCAAGCTTCTCGCCTACCCATACTGAACCAGGAGACGGAATATCATAAGCAACATGATCATTTTTATATGGAATCGCCTTACTAACATTATCTGTAATACGTAATTCGCCACGTAATGGATAGCCATTACTCACTGCCTTTATCCCAACCAAAATATTCTTATCTCCTTTAACTACCATGCTAGGGAATTTAAGTGAAGTAGAAGTGCTCAACCCAACCTTTTTTGCCTCTCTAATATATGACGTTGAAAGAGGCCGATCAGAATCGATAACAAGATCAGCGCCAAGTAGTTGATTTCCCTGACGGGATAGAGCTAAATGCACTCGGTCAGTAAAGAAGCCTACTGTGGTCATTCCACCCACAGCAATTATTAACGAAAATATAAGAATGTGTAGCTCACCTGCATACAAATCACGATATAGCATACGTAAAGAAAGCTTAAAAAGATTCATAATGTATCTTTCACATCTATAAATTTAGTTGATATAACCAATTATTCTCCAATTCTTCCACCATTCAACCGAATTTGTCGTGTACAACGACTAGATATATTTTTATCATGAGTTACCAAGATAAGCGTTGTGCCCCTCTCACGATTAAGTTCAAATATAAGGTCAACAATTTGATTACCAGTAGATAAATCTAAATTGCCAGTGGGTTCATCAGCTAATAGTAGCTTTGGATTTGTAACATATGCCCTTGCAATAGCTACGCGCTGCTGCTCTCCTCCTGAAAGCTGTTTTGGATAATGATTAATACGTTCCTTTAATCCTACTCTCTCAAGTATTTCTAGTGCTATTTGGTGTGCATTACTATCCCCTACTAAATCTAGTGGCAACATTATATTCTCAAGTGCTGTAAACACTGGAAGCAGCTGAAATGACTGAAATACAAAACCAAGCAAATGACCACGTAATTCTGCTCTACCATCTTCACTCAATGAGAAAATATCTTCTCCATTCAGATACACTTTCCCACTAGAGGGTGTATCAAGACCTGCTAGTAACCCTAATAAAGTAGATTTTCCTGACCCAGACGCTCCCACAATTGATATAGCTTCCCCCTTATTCACTTCCAAGTTAATATCTTGCAGAATAGTAAGTACAGTTTCACTACTTCTAACATATTTAGTTAACGAAATTGCTTGTACAATAGGCTTTATAATTAAATTATCTGTCATGAAAACCTTTCTAA
>CAXGWP010000023.1:0-22635 GCA_964013575.1 uncultured Nitrosomonadaceae bacterium | reverse complement strand
GGCGAATAAAATCAAATGTAGAAGTCAAAATAGTAAATTATTAACAATATAAATGTGATTATAGGTAAGTATATGGTGAAATAAGAATTTCATCTGTACTCTTATTTGCTATTACAATACTACACTTTCCAGGTCCTTGCGGCAACTTTTTGTCTTTTAAAATTCTGTGCGTATAATTTATAGATTAATAAGAGGTGCTTTTATGTGGTAAGGAGTATCTATTAGGCTGTTATTTTAATTAATTAAATCTCATATCTTAACAATAATAAAATTATATTTTGAAGTTAGACTTATCGTATAATCCATATGCTGCTCCCCTTTGGCTACCTGGGGGAGATTTACAAACTATTTATCCCTTTTTTTTTCACTCATCAATTATTTTAGATTATAAGCGTGAGCGGCTAGAATTAGATGATGGTGATTTTGTAGATATTGATTGGATAGATAGCACTAATAATAGCAAACCACTGGTTATAATGTTTCATGGGTTGGAAGGCGGATCATCTAGTCATTATGCAATAGGTATGATGAAACTGTTACAAGAATTAGGATGGCGGGGTGCTGTTATACATTTCCGTGGTTGCTCTGGTATTCCAAATAGATTGCCACGTGCATATCATGCTGGTGACTCAGATGAGGTTGATGGGATAATAAATAAAATTAGAAAGAGACATCAACTCTTTAGGTCAAATCAAAAACTTTATGTGGTTGGTATATCTCTGGGTGGCAATGCTTTGTTAAAATGGCTTGGAGAACAAGGTAAAAAAGCATGTGATGTGATTGATGGTGCTGTAACAATTTCAGTTCCATTAGACTTAATAGCAGCTGGAAAAGCTTTAGATTCAGGATTTAATAAACTTTATACGCAGCATTTCCTTAGTACATTAAAGAAAAAAGCTTTTGAAAAGATAGAGAAATTTCCTGGAATTCTTGATGGTATAGCAATTAAAAGATGCTCTACTTTGTATCAATTTGATAATCTAGTAACTGCACCGTTGCATGGCTTTTCTAATACTGAAGAATATTGGGCTCATTCTAGTAGTAAACCTTGGTTGCAGTATATTCAAGTGCCAACACTGATTATTAATGCCCGTAATGATCCATTCATGCCTTCATCTGTCTTGCCTACAAAAAATGATGTTTCTTGTGCAGTTCTGTTAGAATTTCCTAAGCAGGGTGGGCATGTTGGTTTTTTAAGCCCTCCATTCCCAGGGAAATTCATTTGGTTACCTAGAAGGGTAGTTAGATTTTTTAATAAGCAATGTAATTGAATAAATAGCCTATTCACTTTGGTTGGGATTATATTATTTAAAATTTAAAGAAATCTTGCTATTAAAGCCTTTTCAAAGTTACCTTTCATAGGAATTCTGACTTTATATCCACTGCCTGGTGCAATATTTACTGAGTCACCTTTAAGATTCTGCATGTAAGTAAGTTCAATTACTCTATTGCCAGAAGGATGGATTATTTCTAGTTTATCACCTATTTGGAAACGATTTTTTACTAATACTTCAGCCATTCCACTAGATATATCAAAACTAGTAACGTCACCTACATATTGGCTACGATTTGATTTTGAATGGCTTTGTAAATAATTTTGAGCTTCACTTGTATGATGTCGTTGATAGAATCCGTCAGAATAACCTCTATTTGCAAGTCCTTCTAATTCACCTAGCAGAGATGGGTCCATAGATCGCCCTGCTACAGCATCATCTATCGCTTTGCGATAAACCTGTGCTGTACGAGCAATATAATAAAGCGATTTAGTTCGGCCTTCAATCTTTAAGGAATTTATACCAATTTTTGTGAGTCTTTCAACGTGCTCAACAGCTCGCAGGTCTTTAGAGTTCATAATATAAGTGCCATGTTCATCTTCCATAATTGGCATTAATTCACCGGGCCGTTTTTTTTCTTCTATGAGATAGATTTTTTCTGCAGCCGGATGACGTTTAATATTACTGTGGTCAGTGAATGCTGGTTCTGTTATTTGTTTTTGAAAATCAAAATCAATCTTTTCTATTTCTTCAATATCACCACATGCATTTTCTTTAGCTGATTTAACTTTATAATCCCAGCGGCAGGAATTAGTGCATGTTCCTTGATTGGGATCACGATGATTGAAGTATCCAGACAATAAACAACGGCCAGAATAAGCAATACATAGGGCACCATGAACAAATACTTCAAGTTCTATCTCTGGACATTGCTGTCGAATTTTTTCTATTTCATCAAGTGATAATTCGCGAGATAAAATTACACGGGTTAGCCCCTGTTTATGCCAGAATTTAACTCCAGAATAATTTACTGTATTTGCCTGTACAGAAAGATGAATTGGCATTTCAGGCCATTTCTCTCTTACCATCATAATAAGCCCAGGGTCAGACATTATAAGTGCATCAGGCTTTAGCTCTATAACCGGACCCATATCATTAATGTAAGTCTTAATTTTTGCATTATGGGGGGCTATATTGCTTGCAACATAGAATTTCTTCCCCATTTTATGTGCTTCAGATATACCGGTACATAATTGCTCTAAACCAAATTCGTTATTTCGAGCACGCATTGAATATCGTGGTTGGCCTGCATAAATTGCATCTGCTCCAAAAGAATATGCAGCTCGCATTTTTTCTAAAGATCCAGCAGGGAGTAATAATTCAGGAGTTTTAAACATGGTGTAGAATAAAAATCAGAGTCAGTTGTTTAATTTAGATATAAGTAATGAATATATAAATATTTATTTAAATTTTAAGATATTAAGTTCTCCCTATTATTCTAACATTATGTATAAAGTTCCTACATTTATTCATTTGCGTATGCACAGTGAGTATTCTATTTCAGATGGAATTGTACGTATTAATGATGCTATTGAAAAAGCTGTTGCTGATAGCATGCCAGCACTTGCATTGACTGATCTATCTAATTTATTTGGTATGGTAAAGTTTTATGAGGCTATGCGTAGTAATGGTATTAAGCCAATTATAGGCTGTGAAGTATGGATTACAAATGAAAATGATCGTGGTACACCTTCTCGTATCTTATTGTTATGTAAATCCCATTCAGGGTATCTGTTGTTATGCCGTTTGCTATCACGTGCTTACCGTGAGAATCAGTATCAGGGGCAAGCAGAGATTAAAAAATCTTGGTTTAATAAGAATGAGCTTGGGACGCAAGGATTGATTGCTTTGTCTGGGTCTTGTCATGGCGAAATAAATATGGCTCTCATACAGGATAATTTTGATCGCGCGAAAATACTAGCGCAAGAATGGTCAGATTTGTTTCCTGGTCATTTTTATATTGAGATACAGCGAGTAGGGCGTGACGATGAAGAAATAATCCTACAAAATTCTTTGGCGTTATCTTCAGATCTAGATCTTCCAGTAGTTGCTACTCAACCGATACAATTCTTATCTCCAGATGAGTATTCAGCTCATGAAGCAAGAGTTTGTATTGCTGAAGGGTATGTGTTAGGTGATTCTAGAAGAGTAAAAAAATTTACAAAGCAACAGTATTTTAAGACTCAAGCTGAAATGGAGAAATTGTTTTCAGATGTTCCCGTTGCCTTGGCTAATAGTGTGGAAATCGCGAAGAGATGTAATCAATTCTTGGAGCTAGGGACTAATCGTTTGCCATTATTTCCCACACCAAATAATGAGAGTCTTGAAAAATACCTATATAACCAAGCTTTAGATGGTCTAGATAATAGAATGAAATTGTTATTTCCTGATCATAGCAACCGAGATATCAAGATGGGGGCATATCGTGCACGTTTAGATTTTGAGCTTACTACTATTGTACAAATGGGATTTGCTGGATATTTCTTAATTGTCGCTGATTTTATCAATTGGGCGAAGCAAAATTCTGTCCCTGTAGGTCCGGGAAGAGGGTCAGGTGCAGGGTCACTTGTTGCCTTTTCTCTTGGCATTACTGATCTTGATCCCTTGCGTTATGATTTATTATTCGAAAGATTCCTTAATCCTGAACGAGTATCTATGCCTGATTTTGATATTGATTTTTGTCAGGATGGACGGGAGAAGGTAATAGAATACGTGAAACAGAAATATGGACATGAAAGTGTTTCACAGATTGTTACCTTTGGGACAATGGCAGCTAAGGCAGTAATACGAGACGTTGGTAGGGTGCTAGATTTGCCATATAATTTTGTTGATAAGTTGGCAAAACTTGTGCCATTTGAAATAGGTATGACATTAAAGAAGGCTCGTGAAATAGAACCACAATTAAATCAACTTGCACAAGAAGAAGAAGTATGCTTATTGTTAGGACTTGCTGAGCGTCTTGAAGGTATTACCCGAAATGTTGGTATGCATGCTGGCGGGGTATTGATTGCTTCAGGAGGGATCACTGATTTCTGTCCTGTGTATTGTTCAGAATCTACTGATTCAGTGGTAAGCCAGTTAGATAAAGATGATGTAGAAAAAATAGGCTTAGTAAAATTTGATTTTCTGGGGTTAAGAACCTTAACTATACTTGATTGGACTATTAGACACATAAGATATAGAAAATCTGAAACAGAAACTAATAGAAATGTTATTTCTGCTGATAAAGATTTACAGAGCAATTGTAAATCAGAAGCGGTAAATCATGAATTTGTTTCACTAGAAAAACTCTCTCTTGAAGATTCAAAGACTTATGAATTATTAAGGCGGGGAAATGTTGTAGGAGTTTTTCAGTTTGAGTCTCGTGGAATGAAAGATTTATTGCAAAAAACTAGGCCTGACTGTTTTGAAGATATTATTGCATTAGTAGCTTTATATCGCCCAGGCCCAATGGATTTAATTCCAGAGTTTACTGAGCGAAAGCTTGGTAAACGTATCGAATATCTTGATTCGCGTTTGCAGCCAATACTTAGTCCAACTTATGGCGTAATGATTTATCAAGAGCAAGTAATGCAAATTGCTCAGGTTATAGGTGGGTACAGTTTAGGTAGTGCTGATTTATTACGTCGAGCAATGGGTAAGAAAAAAGTTGATGAAATGAAACAACAAAGGGATATTTTTGTTGAAGGGGCCATTAAAAATGGACTGACTAAAAGTAAGGCGGCAGAGCTTTTTGGATTAATGGAAAAATTTGCGGGTTATGGTTTTAATAAATCGCATGCAGCGGCTTATGCTTTAATTGCATTTCAAACGGCCTACTTCAAAGCTCATTACCCATCAGAATTTATGGCAGCAACTTTATCTTCTGATATGGATGATACTGATAAAATACACCTCCTTTCAGAAGATAGTATTGCTAATCATATTTCTATTCTTCCACCAGATATTAATCTATCTGTTTATCGTTTTATTCCTGTTGATGGAAAAGCAATACGTTATGGGCTAGGTGCAATTAAAGGTACAGGGGAGTCTGCTATTACAGCTATTGTTAAAGAACGCAACCAGGCAGGATTTTATACTGATTTATTTAATTTTTGTCAGCGTGTAGACAATAGGATTGTTAATAGACGGGTATTAGAGTCATTAGTTCGAGCAGGTGCATTTGATTCTATAGATAAAAATAGAGCGGAATTATTGGCATCAATTGGAATTGCATTGGAATCAGCTGAACAAATTAATAGAGCGGTAAATCAGGTAAGTTTATTTAGTGGGGATGAGGCGATTTTAGAAAGTACAGGGTTGGTTAGTGCTCCTCAATGGAGTGATAAAGAAAGGTTACAAAATGAAAAAATAGCTTTAGGGTTTTATTTAAATGGGCATCCTTTTGATTTTTATGCAGAGGAATTAAAGAAATTTTTGTCAACTCGTTTGGATAGATTAAGTCCAAAAAAAGATACACAGATTTTAGCTGGTATTATCTATTCTATTAGAATTCAGGTGACCAAACGTGGTAAGAAAATGGGTGTAATAGTATTAGATGATGGTAATTCACGTGTAGAGATAGTTGTTTATAGTGAATTACTTGATGCTAATTGGAACTGGTTGAAGGAGGATGAATTATTGGTAGTGGAAACAAAGATTAGTAGTAAGGGAGATAGTGAATCGCATAGTGGTGGATTGCGAATTATTGCTAATAAGATTTTTGATTTGGCAGGGGCTCGGTCTTGTTATGCAAAGAATATTCAGATTAATTGTAATACCTCATTAAATGTAACTAAATTAAGGGACTTATTAGATCCTTATCGGAATACATCTGAGCTTGATAGTCAAAATAGAAGCTTCTACTGTCCTGTATCAATAGCTTATAAAAATCAAGATGCAGCTTGTGAAATAGAATTAGGTGAAGAATGGCGTGTAAATTTACATGATAATCTTTTGCAATCGCTATCTTCACATTTTCATTCTGAAAATGTGAAGATATTATATTCATAGAATTTATTTTTGCTAATTTTGAAAAAATATTAAAATATACATACTTAAGGCACTTCAAGTTTGACTTTTAAGGGGGGCTGTCATAGAATTAGTCGCTCAATTTAGATATATAAGAATTGCCTTGTGAAAACATTCTCCGCTAAACCAAATGAAGTAAATCACGATTGGATTGTAATAGATGCAGCCGATAAAATATTGGGTCGTCTTGCTAGTGAAATTGCACGTAGGTTACGTGGTAAGCATAAACCAATATATACTCCTCATGTAGATACTGGTGATTATATTGTTGTGGTTAATGTAGATAAATTACGTGTTACAGGTAATAAATTAGAAGACAAATTTTATTATCGTCATAGTGGTTATCCTGGTGGAATTTATGAAACCAGTTTTGGTAAAATGCATGCGCGCTTTCCTGGTAGGCCATTAGAAAAAGCTGTTAAGGGCATGCTACCAAAAGGCCCACTTGGTTACGCTATGCTAAAAAAATTAAAAATCTATGCTGGTTCATCGCATCCGCATACAGCACAACAACCTATTCAACTTGATATAGGAGTTTAATAAGGTAACATGAGTATTTCTTATTATAATTATGGTACTGGTCGGCGTAAGAGTGCAATAGCGCGTGTTTTTATTAAACCAGGAAAAGGTGAGATTACTATAAATCAGAAGTCTATTGAGGATTTTTTTTCACGTGATACTGGTAGAATGATTGTCCGTCAGCCTCTTGAAGTAACTGGAAATTTAACTGCATTTGATATTATGGTAAATATTTCAGGTGGTGGTGAATCAGGACAAGCTGGGGCAGTACGTCATGGGATTACACGTGCATTGATTGATTTTGATGGGGAGTTGAGGTCAGTTTTAAGGAAAGCCGGGTTAGTTACACGAGATGCTCGTGAGGTAGAACGTAAGAAGGTGGGTTTGCGAAAAGCGCGTAGAGCGAAGCAGTTTTCTAAGCGATAATGTATAAAGTAACAAAAAAAGCCGCCAATTTATGGCGGCTTTTTTTGTTTGTTGCTTTATAATAAATAAGCCTGATTTTTATAAGAATATAGATAAATTTATTTGAATCTAATTAATAGATAATCTGGGAATATTATGGTTAAAGTTGGAGTTGTAGGTGGGACTGGGTACACTGGTGTGGAATTATTGCGCATATTGTCGCAGCATCCTAAAGTAGAAATAAAGGCAATTACATCTAGAAAAGAAGCTGGGACATCAGTAGAAGAGTTATTTCCTGGTTTACGTGGGAAGGTAAATTTGAAATTTAGTAATCCAGATAAAGTAAATTTACAAAAATTTGATGTGGTATTTTTTGCTACACCTAATGGTGTGGCAATGCAACAAACAGAAGATTTATTAGATGCTGGTGTACGGGTAATAGATTTGGCTGCTGATTTTCGTATCAAGGACGTTTCTACATGGGAGAAATGGTATAGTATGAAACATGATAGTCCAAGCTTATTAGAGGAGGCTGTATATGGACTACCAGAGATCAATCGTAAAAAAATTAAGGCAGCAAGATTAGTGGCAAACCCAGGTTGTTATCCTACTGCTGTGCAGCTTGGCTTTTTGCCGTTGATTGAATCTAAAGTTATAGATTTAGATCATCTAATTGCTGATGTTAAGTCGGGGGTTTCTGGCGCTGGAAGGAATGCTGAGATTCATACATTGTATGCAGAAGCTTCTGATAATTTTAAGGCTTATAAGGCTTCTGGTCATAGACATCATCCTGAAATACAGCAAAGTTTATCTAATCTTGCAGGAAAGTTAGTTAACCTAACTTTTGTTCCACATTTGGTTCCGATGATTCGCGGAATTCACGCTACTTTATATGCAAATCTTACTAAAAACATTGATTTGCAGAGATTATTTGAGAATCGCTATGTAAATGAACCATTTGTTGATGTATTGTCATCTGGTGGCCACCCAGAAACTCGTTCAGTACGCGGATCTAATTTTTGTCGTATTGCAGTACATCGTCCACAGGAAAAGAATACTGTTGTTATTTTGGTTGTAACAGATAATTTAGTAAAGGGTGCTGCAGGGCAGGCAGTTCAGAACATGAATATTATGTTTGGGTTTAATGAGATGCTTGGTATCAATCAAGTTGCGTTGATACCGTAAATATATTTAGGTAGAAAGATAATTTGTGTGGACATGGATTTACAAATTTCGGCATTCCTAAATATTTATGGTACTAGAGATGGTTAATAATTATAATTTATATAGTATTAATGTTTTATTGTTTTAGATTAAAATTAGTGTAATTATTGAAGATAGGCTTTCTGGTTAGGGTATTTCTGAATTAGATAAGGAAGCTATAAAAATGTTTATAGTAATTAATCAGTATTATTCTAATAATAGTATGTAATTTTAAATTAACTTTTAAATATTTTAATATGAATTCCAAAATTGAGGAAAACTCAGCTAATCCAGTATCGGATCCACTTATTTTTACTGATAGTGCCGCAAATAAGGTTAAAAAGCTTATAGAAGAAGAAGGTAATATGGATCTTAAATTAAGGGTATTTGTAAGTGGTGGAGGTTGCTCTGGGTTTAAATATGGTTTTACTTTTGATGAGTTAATTAATGAGGATGATACTGTTATGGAGAAGAATGGTGTTCAATTATTAATTGACCCAATGAGTTTCCAATATTTAATTGGTGCAGAAATTGATTACAAGGAAGATATACAAGGTGCTCAATTTATTATAAAGAATCCAGGCGCTACTAGTACGTGTGGATGTGGCTCTTCTTTTTCAGCATAAATAGCTTATAGAAGATGGCTATACTTAGTTTTACCTCTTTTTTTATTAGTAGTACCCTAAATTAAGCTTGATAGATTGCTCCAAGAATTCTTTCTCCTTTAGCGTTAGTAACAGAAGGAATGTTACTTGGGATGCCATGTATAGTTTGTTTGGCTAACCAAGCAAAGGAGAATGCTTCAAGCGAATCAGCATCTATACCTAGTACATCTGTTAAGGCTATTTTTTTATCAGGAAGAAGAATTTTTATTTTAGAAAATAATGCTGCATTTCTTGCCCCACCGCCACATAGATAGATTTCTGCAGTATCTGGGAGCCAATTTATAATTGCATTAGTAATTGTTATACACGTTAGTTGTAGTAAGGTTGCCTGTACATCTTCAATTTTCTCATTTCCAGATAGGTGGCTTTCAAGCCAGGAGAGATTAAATATTTCTCTGCCTGTGCTTTTTGGTGGAGAAATTGAAAAAAAATTAAGTGACATAAGTTTCTCTAATAATCCTGGAATTACCTTTCCAGATTTTGCCCACATACCGTTATTATCATATGCCGTTCCAAGGTGTCGCTGGCACCATGAGTCCATTAATAAATTACCAGGACCGCAGTCAAAACCTATAATTTTTTTATTATAAGATAGGTCGGTGATATTAGAGATCCCGCCAATATTTACAATGACACGATTAATTTTCTGATCTTGAAATAATATTTTATGAAATGCTGGTACAAGTGGTGCGCCTTGTCCTCCTGCAGCTATATCACGGTTTCTAAAATCTGCTACAACAGTAATGCCAGTAAGCTCAGCCAGTAGTGATGCATTCCCAAGTTGGATTGAATATCCCTTATTTGGTTCTGGACAATGGCGTATTGTTTGGCCATGACAGCCTATAGCCTTAATATTTTGTGGTTTGATATTGTGCTTATTAAGTAAGCTGATCACAGCCTGGGCATAGTAATTGGCTAGTTTATTATTTAGCATTGATGCAAGATGAAGTTCATTATTATTTGGCTTATGAAGGCTTAATATCTGGCTGCGTAGTTTTTTATCATATGGTTGGTAATAGGTATATAGAAGGGATGGATGCGGCGAGCTAAAATCTGCTAATATAACATCAATTCCATCGAGGCTAGTTCCTGACATTATTCCTATGTAATAGGTACAGTTCGAGTTGCCTTTATTATATATCTTATTAATTTTCATAATTAATCAATCAAGTGAAGCAAGATTTGTATCTCGCAATATATTTAAGCGGGCTATTAATGGCTTTGTATTTTTCTTAAATATAGGTAAATTTTTTGCAGAAAGAGGTATTGCAGCTGGCATTACAACACTAAGGGGGTTCCGTTGTATTCCATTTACACGGAATTCATAATGTAGGTGTGGCCCAGTTGCTAACCCAGTTGAGCCTACATAGCCAATAATATCACCTTGAGTAACTCGTTTACCTTTACGTATGCCTTTGGCAAAAGAAGATAAATGTGCATAGGCTGTAGAATATGGTCTTCGATGTTTTAGAACGATTAGGTTGCCATATCCTCTTTCTTTTCTAGAAATAGTTACTATCCCATTTGCAGTGGCTCTTACCGGCGTACCTTTACGCGCAGCATAGTCAACACCTTTATGTGAGCGCCATTTTTTTAATATAGGATGATAACGAGAATGAGAAAATTTAGAGCTTATCCTGGAAAATTTAAGAGGTGAACGTAAGAATGTTCGTCTAAGGTTTTTACCGTCAGGAGTATAATAGCCTTTTTCCTTGTCATTTGATTCAAAGTAAACGGCTTGATAGGTCTTCTTTTTGTTAGTAAATTCAGCAGCAAGTACTTTGCCCACACCTATAGGTTCACCGTTATTATATCGTCGTTCATAAATGACTTTAAAGCGATCGTTCTTTCGTAGGTCACGATTAAAATCGATGTCAGATGCAAAGATCTCAGAAATTTGTGTCGCTATACCATCGGGTATATTTGCACCATCTGTAGCCGCAAATAATGAGCTTTTTATTACCCCTAGCTTCATCTCAATTTGTATTTCTATATTAGATTGAGTCTTATCCTCTATAAAATTACCATTAATTTTTTTTACAACTAATTGTTTACTTCCTCCTGAGAAATATCTAAATGTTAATAGTTCTCCTGTAGCAGAAGTTTGTGCATGAATAGTTTTTCCTGGTATTAATTGGCGCATAGCTTTGATATTTCGGGCATCATGTAGAAAAGCTAATTTGTCTTCTTTATTTATTTTAAGTCGTGTAAGTAGTGATGCTACGCGGTCATTTTTTTGGATACGTTCTTGTTGCCAGAATACTATATTTTTCTCATTAATTTGAGGAAGGTGTAAAAGAGGTAAATCAAGAATAACTCGCTGAATAGGTATATTTTTTAGAGACTCATTAGCTGAAATGCCAAATGCAGCTACGATTCCAAGTAATGGAATACTACAAAAAATAACTAGACGGAGTAGATTTTTTTTCTTTATAGCCATTTGTTTTAATGTCTTTATCAGTGCATGTTGCAAGATAAATCTTTAATTCTTTTTAACTATATATTTTATCATAAGACTTTATCTACTATATGCAATTTGGAACTAATTTAATTTATAAAACTTAATTACATAGATATTCACCTAGGTGTTGTAATGAGTGGTAATTTTTTATCCTAATATAGCTAAAAATAATATGTATGTATTATGGGTCTATAAAGAGCTAAGTTACATATGGAAAAATAGCTATTTATAATTTATATTCACACTCTTTTTAGGATCTAACTTAAATGATGAATTCTTATAGAGCGAAATTTATAGGTTTATTATGCCTCTTATAAGTCTTAACAAAATTTCTCTGGCCTATGGTCACCATAAGCTATTAGATTACTCAGATCTTCAGTTTGATTTGGGTGAAAGGATTGCTTTGATAGGAAAAAATGGTGGAGGCAAATCAAGTTTATTACGTATCATAGCTAATGAAATTCAACCTGATGATGGTACAGTTTGGAAGGCACCAGGCTTGGAGATAGCTTATGTCCCTCAGGAACCAAAGTTTGAGGTATCTTGTACGGTATTTGAGGAAGTTTCTAAGGGGCTAGGTAAGGTTAGTAAAATACTTTCTGATTATGATGCAGTTTCTAATTTATTAAGTAGAAATGAAGGTAACATGAATGAGCTTCTTCTCAGATTACAAGAGTTGCAGAGCGCACTAGATTCCCAGGGTGGTTGGCAGATACAAAAGAGAGTAAAGGACATTCTTCTTAAGCTTAATCTACCAGAAGAGGTTATAGTCGAATCTTTATCAGGCGGTCAGAAAAAAAGAGTTGCATTAGCTCGTGCACTTGTTTTATCTCCTGATGTTTTATTACTTGATGAGCCTACTAATCATTTGGATTTTTCATCTATAGAATGGTTGGAGAATTTACTAAATAATTTTCTAGGAAGTATTTTATTTGTTACTCATGATAGGAGGTTTTTAGAAAATGTGGCAACAAGGATAGTGGAGCTTGATAGAGGCATTTTAACGACATTTAGATGCAATTTCGCTGAATATATGAAGCAAAAGGCTAAAATTAAAGAAATAGAAATTGAACATAATCAGAAATTTAATAAAGTTTTAGCCCAAGAAGAGGCTTGGATCAGGCAAGGAATTAAAGCACGGCGAACTCGTAATGAGGGTAGGGTGCGTCGACTAAAAGCATTACGTATAAAAAGAGAGGCTCGCCGAGAGCAGGTTGCTGGGGTTAGTCTTAATATAAGCAAAGGAATAGAATCAGGTCGCATGGTTGCAGAACTGACAAATATACATAAAAGATATGGTGATAAATTAATAGTTAGTGACTTCTCTTGTCGTATTATGAGGGGTGATCGTGTGGGATTATTAGGACCAAACGGTATCGGTAAATCAACTTTATTAAAATTAATATTGGGTAGATTAGATCCAGATATTGGTACAGTTCGACTAGGAAGCAGGTTAACAATTGCTTATTTTGATCAAATGCGAGATCAATTAGATGAGGAAGCGACATTAATTGAGACTATTAGTCAAGGTTCAGATTTTATTGAGATTGGTAAAATTAGAAAGCACATTATCAGTTATTTAGGAGATTTCTTATTTCCACCGCAACGTTCCAGATCACAAGTAAAAACTTTGTCAGGCGGAGAACGTAACCGCCTCTTACTAGCAAATTTATTCTCACGCCCCACAAATGTATTGGTACTAGATGAGCCCACCAATGATTTAGATATTGAAACACTGGAGCTACTTGAAGAATTATTACAAGACTATGAGGGGACAATATTTCTAGTTAGTCATGATCGGTCATTTTTAGATAACGTGGTAACTCAAGTGATTGTATTTGAGGGTGATGGAATATTAAAAGAATATATGGGAGGTTATGAAGATTGGAAATGTACAAAGAATATTGTAAATGGTTCTAATAATAAGAGCCCAAAATCTCTGAAGAAAGATTCTAGTAAACTAAAGCAGTCAAAATTGGTTTCTAAATTCAGGTTAAATTTTAATGAGGTAAAGGAATTAGAGCTGTTACCTGCAAGGATCGAGATGCTAGAGAAAGAACAGGCTAATATTGCTAATAAATTAAGTGATTCTGCTATTTATCGCGATGCGCCTGATGAAATGATAAGACTAAAAACTCGTTTCGCTAGTTTAGAAAAGGAAGTCGCAAATCACCTTACTAGATGGGATGAATTAGAAGCTAAGAAATTAAAATTTGAAAAAGATTCTCATAGTTAGTAATAGATTAAATTCAATTAATAGGATAGATATTTTTGTGAAGAAATAAAGCTAACTAGATGAAGGTAGAATTTGCAAGCAAATAGGAAAAAACAGTATAATAAAATACTAATTAAGCCTAGTAGTGTTGTTATAAAATTAGGCAAGTAAAGAGTAATACTACTTAATAGAATTGCTTTATAGCTTTATACAGGGAGGCATAATGAATAAATTAGCAACAGTAAAGATGCTGCTATGCGGGTCACTTTTAGTAATTTCAGGGGTGGCGCAAGCAGAGGGAGATGCAGTTAAAGGTAAGGGTAATACGCAAATGTGTGTTGGTTGTCACGGGATAGATGGTTACCGTACAGCTTACCCAAAAGTATATAACGTTCCGAAAATTGGTGGTCAACATTCGGGTTACTTAGTGAAAGCTCTTCAAGCTTATAAAACTGGTGCCCGTAGCCATCCTAGCATGAGAGCAATAGCAGCAAGTCTTTCTAAAAAAGATATGGAAGATTTGGCTGCTTATTATGCTAGTAAGTAATGTAGATATAAATATAAGGAACCTATAATGAAAAATTTTGCGATTACCGTATTTGGTGTGATATGTTTATTAATTTCAGGGCCTGGTATTACAGCTGATATTGAGGCGGGTAAGAAAAAAGCAGCAGAAGTATGTGCTGCTTGTCATGGCCCTGATGGAAATAGCCCTAGTCCAGCTTTTCCAAAAATTGCTGGGCAATATAAAACTTATCTTGAGAAATCTTTAATTGAATATAAAACAGGAAAGCGTAAAGATCCAATAATGGCTGGTATGGCAGCAGCTCTGAGTACAGAAGATATTGAGAACCTAGCAATTTATTTTTCTAGCCAGAGTGGTTTGAAAACTAAGAGATAAAGAACTATAAGGTTGATATTAGCTTCGGGGAATAATAGGGTACTTTCGTACCCTATTATTTTATTTATCTAAGCATTCGAAGTAAATTGATACATCAGGAGCGCTCTGGTTACGTTGAGCTTGCCATAGCATTTCGGCAAGGCATTCCATAATTTCGTGTGTTGTTTTATGTTCATCATTATTTTTCTTTTGTAAACGATTGAACCTCTTTTTAATTCCAGTAGGTTGATCAATAGAAACTTGTTCTTTTATAGCAATATGCATGCTCATGTGTAGAAATGGGTTAGTGCTTCCCATTTCAGGAGGAAAGTCTTTATCATGATAACTGTCTGTATTGTTAAATATAAAATGGTATTCTGGGTGCAATAGAATGACATTTAGTGTAATTTTCTCCATATCAGAGAGTGATTCTTTATTCTGATACTTATGCCAAGTATCAAAAAAGAATTTTCGAGATTGGTACCTAGATAATTTATACATTTAAGGTATATGGTTTAAATTTGGGGTATTAATTGTCAAATTTTTTTTTTTGAAATCGCAAATATCTTCAATAATACATTTGCTACATTCAGGTTTTCGTGCTTTACATACGTACCTTCCATGTAAGATTAGCCAATGATGAGCATCCTGATGAAATTGCTTAGGTACAAATCTTAGAAGCTTTAATTCAACTTCGGATACATTCTTCCCAACTGCTAAGCCAGTTCGATTAGAAACACGGAAAATATGAGTATCTACTGCAATGGTAGGTTTGCCAAATGCGGTATTTAGAATCACATTTGCAGTTTTGTGGCCCACGCCAGGTAGGCTTTCAAGCTCTTCTATAGTTTGTGGAACACAACTATTAAAGTTTTGTACGAGAAGATTACAAGTTTTTACAATATTCTTGGCTTTATTCCTATATAAACCAATACGCTTGATATATGTTTGTAATTTAATTTCTCCAAGAGAAACAATGTTTTCTGGTGTGTTTGCTTCTTCAAATAATAATTTTGTTGCAATATTTACACTCTTATCAGTTGCTTGCGCAGATAGCATTACTGCAACTAATAATTCAAATGGAGAACCATAAACCAATTCAGTAGTTGGTTCTGGATTTGCTGCCCTAAGTCGTGAAAATATTTCAAATCGCTTAGATGAATTCATATGTAATACATGGAAAGATAGCCCATATAAGCAACTAATACTAGTTATTTGATTTTATTATCTTGCTTAGTATTTTTTTTAGATTTTATAGTTGCAATATAGCTAGAAAGGTTAATTTTCTTCGTTTGCTTTATAAACTTCTTAGATAGAATTTTTCTTTCGCGCTCTAATCTTTCAAGTCTTCTTTCATATCTCATTCGTAAATAATTGGGCGTTCTTTTTTTAAGATTATTCGTAAATTTAATGTCTTTATTGCTTATTCTAGATGTACCATTAATTCTATCTCTAGAATTATTCTTAACTGGTTTTATTATTATACAATCAACTGGACATGGGGCCACACATAGTTCACACCCAGTGCATTCTGAATATATTACAGTATGTAATTTTTTAGGTGCTCCAACAATAGCATCTACTGGACATGCCTGGATGCAGAAAGTACACCCTATACAAATTTCTTCATCTATGAAGGCTATTGATTCAGGTTTTGGTGACCCATGTGCAGTATTTAATGGTTTAGGTTTCACCCCTAATAAGTTAGCTAGCTTTTGTATGCCTTTATCATTGCCAGGTGGGCATTGATTGATGTCTGCAAGTCCTTCTGCGATTGCTTCGGCATATGGCTTGCATCCTGCAAATCCACATTTCCCGCACTGAGTTTGTGGTAGTAATGAATTAATTTTCTCAGTTAGCATCTTTGGAAGGCTATAATATTTATTTGCAAGCTATCTTAACAGCATCGTGAACTAGTTGGGGCCCATGATAAATTAATCCAGTATATATTTGTACCAAACTAGCTCCAGCATCTAGCTTTTCTTGTACATCAGATGAACACATAATGCCACCTACACCGATTATAGGTATGGCTCCCTGAAGTATACTATTTAATTGATAGATAATATTGGTTGCTAATTTTGTAAGTGGAGACCCGCTTAGGCCTCCAGATTCTAATGAGCTCGGAAGATGATTAATTTTGTTACGGGATATTGTTGAGTTTGTAGCTATAATACCATCGATTTTATATTTAATAAGCAACATGGAAATTGAGGTTATCTGTGCTAACTCAAGATCAGGAGCAATTTTTATAACTAAAGGTGTATATTTTCCATGAATATCTGCAAGCCTTATTTGTTCAGATTTTAATT
Source organism: uncultured Nitrosomonadaceae bacterium (assembly GCA_964013575.1). Lineage (GTDB taxonomy): Bacteria > Pseudomonadota > Gammaproteobacteria > Burkholderiales > Nitrosomonadaceae > BJGV01. The sequence goes on along the minus strand of CAXGWP010000023.1, from coordinate 5,631 downwards.
TATTTAATAAAAGATCAAGTTCTTCCTTATTCTGTAATTCTCGGAGGCCTGGAGTATTTGGTGAAGAAATATTTACTACAATATAGCTAGCACAGAAATATATTTTTCTCATACATTTTAAATAATCATCACAGGCTTTTTCGATTGGAGTGTCTATGTTTTTACCAATGTTTACCCCAAGTATCCCTTGGTATTTTGCATTTTTGATATTTTGCAAAACGGTATCTATGCCAGAATTATTGAACCCTAATCGATTGATTAATGCGTTAGCTTGTGTAATTCTAAACAAGCGTGGTTTAGGATTTCCTGGTTGAGGGCGGGGTGTGACAGTTCCTATTTCAATAAAGCCAAATCCTAATGCGGCAAGTTCCTTAATATGTGCTCCATTTTTATCGAGTCCTGCAGCTAATCCAACGCGATTAGGGAAATCAAGCCCCATAATCTTATGATGTTTACAATCAATTGGTTGTTCATGAAATAGCTTTAATTTGTACGCATATTTTAGTGTGCTTAGTGCTATTCTATGCGTAATTTCTGGATCTAATTTGAAAAGTAGTGGTCGTAGTGAAGAATAAAGCATAATTCTAATTATAACCTTGAATGATGATTGAATATTTAGAACTTTAATTTTATTTTTGCATTATTAGATTAGAGGTTAATTCTTTTTAAGACGATACATTATGATTAGTTTAAATTCAGTAAAAATTAATTTTAAATATATATTGATTATTTTATCTAATTAAAGAAAGTTATTTATGAAAATATTAAATATTTTATTTGTTATTACTTTTTTTTCTTCTAGTGTATCTGTTTATGCAGGATCAGAATTAAATTCTCTTAATGAAAAATTGGAGAAATTATATTTTCAGGGAGATTATGCTAGTGCAATTATTGTAGCTAAAACTGCCCTGGAAACTGCAGAAAGAAATTTTGGTTTAAGTCATTCTAATGTTGCTGCAAGTTTAAATAATCTTGCAGAAGTATACCGTGTACAAGGGAAGTATGCTATGGCAAAGCCTCTTTTGAAGAGAGCTCTTTCAATTAATAAAAAATCTCTTGGTATAAATCATATTGATGTTGCTATGAATTTTAACAATCTTGCATTACTTTCTCATGCGCAGGGGAGGCATGAAGAAGCAGAAATTTTTCATAAACGTGCAATTAGTATTAAAGAAAGAATACTTGGGTCAGACCATTCTGATGTAGCTATGAGTCTAAATAACTTAGCTTCACTTTATGTATCAACAGATAAATTTAAATTAGCTGAGCGCCTTTATAAGAGAGCAGTGGAGATTAATGAGAAGACTTATGGGTTAGATCATATAAGTATTGCTACAAGTCTAAATGGGTTAGCTTTAATATACGAGAAAAAAGAAAAATACGAAAAAGCAGAATCTCTATATAAGCGGGCATTAAAAATTGTTAAAAAAGAGCTTGGAGTAGAGCACCCAATTGTTGCAACAAGTTTAAATAATTTGGCATCAGTATATATTGTACAAATGTTATATTCTCAGGCTAGACCTCTTCTTAAGCGTGCCTTAGAAATTTGGGAAAAATCTCTTGGTGATGATCATCCTGATGTTGCTATTGGTTTAGAAAATTTAGCGTGGTTACAACGAAAAACCAATCAAATTGAAGAGGCAAATTTAACAGAAAAACGTGCTGCTAGAATTCGGTCGATTGAACGCTAAATCTCATTGTTATTTTTCAGAATTAATATAAGTAAAAATTAGATTCAATTATCCCTTAAGGTATGGGAGTGTGCATGGCTTTTAAAATACAATATTCTATTTGGTCTATCAATTCATGAGTGAAAGGACTTATTATAGATAAAGGTTATTTTGTGTTACTCATAAAATTTATAAAGTAATATTAATGAGGATAGTTATTAATTAAATCTTTATTAAAACTCCATTTTCCAATATGATTTGGATGTTTTTCTGATTCCTTTAATATGCGAAGAAACTTATTTCTTGGAATTTCTCGTGCTCCAAAAGAGGCAAGGTGAGAGGTTCTCATTTGGCAATCAATCACACTATAGTCCCAATTTTTCAATTGCCTAACTAGGAAGCAGAATGCAATTTTTGATGCATTATTAACTTTTGTAAACATTGATTCACCAAAAAATATCTTTCTTTGGCTAATACCATATAGTCCCCCTACTAATTTGCCATCTATCCAGGTTTCTACTGAATGGGCTAGTCCCATTTCATATAGGGTTATATAGGCTGTAATCATATCAGAGTGGATCCATGTGCTCGGCTGTTCTTTTCTTGGTGCGGCGCAAGAATTTATAACATCTTCAAAAGCAGTATCAACCCTGATTTCATAATCCTTTTTCTTTAGAATTTTATGTAAAGAGCGCGAAATCTTAAGCTCGTTAGGAAATAAAACCATACGTGGATCAGGGCTCCACCATAAGATAGGATCATTTTCATTAAACCAAGGAAAAATACCACAACGATACGCCATCATGATGCGTTCTGGTGAAAGGTCTCCACCAGCAGCAAGTAAGCCGTTAGGCTCAATTAAGGCGTCTTCTATAGGAGGAAAAATTGAATGATTTGTTAGCCAAAAAGACATAATGTTCTATAAAGTAAAAAATAATATATTGACTTTACCTAGAATTCTATTATTTTTAACTTGGCGACCGTTACATGATATAAAGTTTCATGAAATAAAGAAGCAAAAAATAGAAAATTATAGGAAAATATAGTTGCAGCTAGATTTATGAAAGTTTAAATAATATTAACTAGATCATAAGAGAATAATATGGATACATTTTTTAATCAAATAGCAGGATATTTTACAGAAGTCCCTGCATGGCCCTTTGTTTTGATGGCTTTAGCCCTTATTTGTGCTGGGATATTTGAAATTTATAATCGTAAGCGTCATGCATCTGCCGTAGAGAGATTCCGGTCCGATATACACTCAGTTTTATCTGGTGTTTACCCAGAACCAATTAATTGGCCTGATAGTTTAGATGTATATTTAGGTGAAAGGTTATCTGCGATGCAGGGTATAATTGAAGGATTCAGGCATCATGTTCCCCAAGAAGATATACCTAATTACAATAAGGACTGGCATAACTACTGTGATTTCTGTGAAGAAATAGCTGATAATAACTCTAATATAGAAGGAAAATATTCTGATGAGGAGCAAAAGAAAGAAACTTTTAATACACTAGTTTCGAATATTTTACGTTATGGAAGATAGCCTTATATTCTTGTTTAGTGTTTTTGATTAATCTTGTGATTAATTATATTAATTATCGTACAAATTTTTTCATAATTATTTTAAGAATTTTCTTATGAGGAATTCTAGGTTTAAAAGCTAAATTCTCTAGGAGGGAACAAGTATTACAGATATTTTAAATATTAGAAAGAATATATAAATATTATCTGTATGCGATATAGGAATTGGTATCGCTAATATAAGTTAATCTGCAGCATAACTATCTAAAATAAGTACGAAAAAATGTCCATATTAACAACATCGAATGCATGGCTATCACTAAAGGCTCACCAGTCAGTTATGGCACAGCAGGATTTGTTTGAATTATTTATTCAAGATCCTCAAAGGTTTAAACATTTCTCCTTGCAGTTTAATGATATTTTAATAGACTATTCAAAGCATCCGGTCAGTCAGGATACAATTAATTTATTGTTGGATCTTGCTAATCATCAAGGATTAGAGAGAAAAATTTCCGATCTATTTAGTGGGAAGAAGGTAAATTTTTCTGAGGATTGTACAGCCCTACATTTTGCATTAAGGAGAGAAGAATCCTTAATAATAAATGGTATTGATATCATGCCTGAGGTCCATAATGTGTTAGCAAAGATGGATACGTTTACAACTTCTATTAGGAATGGAGAACGAAAAGGTTACTCAGGGAAAGTATTTACTGATATTGTAAATATTGGAATTGGTGGTTCTAATTTGGGTCCAACAATGGTTACTGAAGCATTAGAACCTTATAGTGCAAAACATATTTCTTCACATTTTGTTTCTAATATTGATGGGACTCAGATATCAACAGTTTTAAAAAATTTAAATTCTGAAACTACGTTATTTATTATTGCATCTAAGTCTTTCACTACACAAGAAACTATGGCTAATGCACGTATGGCTCGCAGATGGTTTTTAGCTAAAGGTGGTAGTGAAAAAGATATTGAACATCATTTCGTTGCAGTCTCTACAAATCGTACTGAAGTTGAGAAATTTGGGATTAACGTCAGTAATATGTTCAAATTTTGGGATTGGGTAGGGGGAAGGTATTCGTTATGGTCAGCAATTGGTTTACCCATTGCACTTAGTATTGGAATGGAAAATTTTTATTCATTGCTTAAAGGAGCTAGAGAAATGGATAAGCATTTCATTGCTACTCCTATGGAAAAAAATTTACCAGTTATAATGGGGCTCATTGGGGTTTGGCAAATCAACTTTTTCGGGAATAAATCTCATGTAGTTTTACCTTATGACCAATCTTTACATCGTTTTCCGGCCTACCTGCAGCAATTAGAAATGGAAAGTAATGGTAAACAAGTAGATAGTTGTGGTAATGAAGTGGATTATGCTACAGGAGCTATAGTATGGGGAGAGTCAGGAACAAATGGACAGCATGCTTTTTATCAATTATTACATCAAGGGACACAAATTATTCCTGCAGATTTTTTAGCTCCATGTATTAGTCATTATCCGATAGATGACCAGCATAATTTGTTGCTAGCTAATTTTATTGCTCAAACCGAGGCAATGATGTGTGGTAAGAAGGAAAGTGATATCTATGGGGAGTATGAAGCAGAGTTGTCAGATGAAAAATTCAGAGAGTGCTCATATGAAAGAATAATTCCGCATAAAATTTGTCCTGGAGGGCGACCGACTACATCAATTTTATTTAAGAAATTAGATCCTAAAACACTAGGATCTCTTATTGCATTGTATGAACATAAAGTATTTGTTCAAAGTGTAATTTGGAATATAAATCCATTTGATCAATGGGGTGTTGAACGTGGCAAACAGCTTGCAGAAAAAATTTTGGGTGAATTGAAAGACGAAATGAAAATAGACTCTCATGATTCTTCTACAAATGGTCTTATTAATTATTTTAAAGAAGTCCGATAGAGAGATTTATTCTGATCTAAGAAAATATTCTCGGTAGTATTTTAATTCTGCAATAGAATCATAAATATCTGATAGAGCCTCATGCTTACCTTGTTTAGTAAACCCTGAAAGAATTTCTGGTTTCCATCGTTTAACTAATTCTTTTAGCGTACTTACATCCAGATTTCGGTAATGAAAATATGCTTCTAGTTTTGGCATTGTACGGGCTAGAAAGCGACGGTCTTGGCAGATAGTATTACCACACATTGGAGACATGTTTGGTGGAACATATTTTTGCAAAAACACAAGCATATTTTCTTCAACTTCACTCTCGTTGAGTTTAGATGCTTTTACTTTATCAATTAGGCCAGATTTGGAATGGGTAGATGTATTCCATTTATCCATGTTGTTAAGCACTGTATCTGATTGATGTACTACAAGAACAGGTGCTTCAGCCATTATATTTAATTGAGCATCTGTTATTACTAGGGCCACTTCTAATATATGATCGCTATCAGATAGAAGACC
>CAXGWP010000022.1:0-22912 GCA_964013575.1 uncultured Nitrosomonadaceae bacterium | reverse complement strand
ATTTATGGTTAGGGAAGATATTATTGATAAAGTATTTGGATATAGGCAACTTGATATTACTCAAATGAAAGTGTTTGAAGGAGATAGTTGGCTTGCTCAAGTAAGTAAACAAATAGCTGGATTAATGCATTACGCACTTAGACAAACAGTAGGTTATGGTAAAAGTCGGATAGTACTAACCATGCCTGCTGTAGTATTTGGAAATCTACGTTCTAATGTTTTTCAACTATTGATGCGTAAAATTCCTCTTTCTTTTATCTTTAAGAAAACTATTGAGGGGATTAATGAATATATAAAATATAAAGATCATAATATTCAACATGCTCAACTAATGCACACTATCGAAACTAAAGGCTTGGATAGAGTTAATAGCCCAGAAGCTTTTAAAGCACGTAGATTAATGGATAGAATTCAACGTAATAAACTCCATAGAATGAGTGAAGCTGGTTTAAATTCATTAATTGTTGAGGATGTAAATGAAGCACAGATTGATGGTTATTGGAATCGTATGAAACGTACTATTTTTAAAGGAAAATTTAAAAAGGTTGGTGATAGAATTCCACAAAGCTTACAAACTATCGCATCATGGGCATTCATGACTAAGGGTAGTGCTCCTTTACAAGCAGCTAGACAATTAGTTCAGATGACTGACTTTATGGGCAGGTATGTAATGATGGAACATGCTATGCATGTTAAAGGACAAGATTTTAGCACGGCAATGCATGATGCACTTACCGCTTTTGTATTGTTTGATGAAGCGTTGATTCCTGTACTGGAAGCTCTTGACGTTATCGGAGCTACTGCATTCCTTTCGTACTACTTACGTAATACTAGAGCATCTAGACAATTACTAAAAACTAGTCCTACAGCTGTAGGTGTTTCTGCTGTAATCCAGGAGATTACAGGAGTACCTACTTTAGCTAATATAAATAGCTCTTGGCTAGGTGGTCAATTTTCACCTAATGTATTTCAGACTTTTAATTTAGTTGACGAAGCTGATAATGTAACTGGGTATGAAACTATTATGGATGTAGCTAAGTGGGTAAATTAGAATCTAGAATCTTCTTCTGGCGGTTCCCACAATAATACTCTAATAACAAAGTACAGTACTATTCCTCCTATTACTACTATAGCTACTGGTAATAATAGGAGACTAGCAAGTAAAACTATAACAGCTACTATCGTATATAAAATACTTTTTAAGTGCGTCATGAGAACAGGGAATCTAACTTAGTTAGATCTTCCGTTTTTGGAATTTCTGTGTCTATGACTTTTTCACCGCTTTCGGGTGCTTTGTCTAGTCGCTCTGCTTCTAGTTCTTTAGATGCTGCAGCTAAACCCTCTTCTGCTAATTTTTGAATCCGATCTTTCCTGATAGTATCTTCTTTTACTTTTGTTTCAATAGAGTCCTCAATAGAAACTTTTCCTTTAACTGCCCCCTTTTCTTCTGGAGTTAGTCTACGTCCAAGTCTCCTTTCTTCTTCATGTAATGCCATTTCTTCGGGAGATCTACGTCTTCCATTTCTACGGCCATACTCCCATTTAGATCTACTATTAGTAGGAGCTTCTACGGGTATAGAAACTCCTTCTTCAATTAGTGAATTTAAACCAGCTGATTGTTTTTTCTTTAGTGCTTCTCTTACTATAGATTCAATATCTATATCTATTTCTATTTTCATTCTTCCTCCTTAATCATGAGATCCGAATTCAACCCATCCTGTTATAATATACTTTGTTCCTGATAACGGTGGGTTGCCTCGATGTACATGTGTGTATGTTGCTGGAAATAAAATAAATCTGTTTTTTATAGCTTTGATTCTTACACTTTGGTGTAAAAATTCCGTTTCTCCTCCTTCTTCTACATCATTTAAAAATAATGAAAAGACTACGAACCTATCACGAGTTGCTGCTGACATCATTTCAGTATGCCATGCATGATAGCCTTGGCCTTTTTCAGTTTTTTGAATCTTTAAATCAAAAATTGCATGTTTTTGAAATTGTTTAATAATCGGATATGCCTCAACATATTGTGGATAACAGTCATTCCAAAATACTTTATGAAAATCAACAATTCCTAGTGAGCTAATATCCAAATCATTTCCATATAAACTCGTTACGAGACTTTGATGTTGATCTTGTACAAATTCAAGTGTGTTTCGATCAATCATTTTTAGCTTATCGAAATACTGGATATAATTATCACAAAGCTGATCTGAAAAATAATTATCAAATATTCCTATATGATTTTTTATAGTAAATGATTTTTCTTTCATAATCGTCTATGTCTTAATCCATAATAGGCAATCATTAATGCATCGGCTCTGCCATCTAATAGACCACCTCTCTTACCATATAGTTCAGCGTTAGGGTATAAGCCTTTAGCTATCTTAGCTACGTCTTTTTTGATAGCTTTACCTTTGACAGTTACTCCTATGTATTTTTGCCATATTTTAGGTGTAACTGTTCTCGGAAAAGTTCCTGTAAGTAACTCTCCAATCGTAAGTACGGTTCCAAAATTTCTACCAAATCCAAAATTAGATTTAGCTGACATACCATACATAGAATGTACGTCTTCTACCCATACTCTACATTTCTTTTCTACTAATTTTAGGTCATTTAGCCAGTGCCATATGTACCAAACTTCATTATTCTTTAAATTAAGTAGAGCAACGCTGTCTGGATTCGCAGAATCCAGTACAGCGATTGCTCCATTAGTACCTGGGTCTATCCCTACAACTAACATCAGTTAGCAAATAGTGAATCTGCTGGGTCTGTGGGTGTACTACCCATAATACTTGCAGCAGAATTACTACCTTTAGGCGTATTAGTTGCTTTATTAATAACTGAGCCTGTATTCTTTTCAGCCCATTTATCAAACTTAACTGCTTCAGTCTTATTAATAATTTCTTCAGCAGTTTTGCCATCTTTGTTACCAAAGAACTTGCATTCATTTACAGTCCGGGTCTGTCCACTTGGTTCATATTTTCCAGTAGACTCATTCTTCACTTGCCTATTTTCTATAACTTGATGAACAGCTACTTTAACTGGCTTATTAACTAGCCCCATTAGTACTGGTCGTTCGGCAGGTGCCTCCTGTTTTTTCTCCGAGTCCCAAACTTTAACAGTCTTTTTCTCAGCAGAATCCATGCATTTTGCTAATGGATCTCCTGAAACTGCTACGCACATAGAATTAGCAATTGAGTATCCTGGAAGTGGATAATCTTTACCATCTTTTGTGTAGTAGGTTTTGTTCCCTTTAGCTTTTCCTGATTTAATCCAGAAGGCTTCTCTTAGCTCCTTACCTTCTGAATTTTCCAGAATAATATTAAAACTTACGGCTTCAGATGCAGACTGATTAAGATAAACCATTTTAACAGTTGCATCATATACACCAGATTCCCATGCAAATCCGCCTCCACCTACACGTTCTATGGATTGCGTTTCCACATTTTTTGGTAGTTCCCATTCACTCATAATTTATGTCCTTAGTTTAAAGTGATTGATTGAGCTTATGCTCCCTTCTTAAAACACCATGGCTAGTGGCGATTCTTTAATTCTTCTTGTTTTTCTAGGTATTCGTCTAGTACTTTTGTAAACTCTTTAACAGACATACCTGGTTTTCTATTTAGAGTTTCTGCGGCAATTTCTTGTACTACTCCAATTCCCATTTTAGTAGCTACATAAACCATATCATCTATTAATTTGATTCTTGACGCATCTATAGTAATGGTATCTCGTTTATTGTCTATAATTGTGTCATTTCCTGGATGGCTCATAGTTCTCCTTATTTGTAATGTTCATGAAGTTTATTAATTACATTTTGTAAATTATTATCTATATATGTTTCTTTTGTAGTCCACATATCTCTAGGAGATCGGATCCGTTCATGTATTGAGTCTTTAGTTATTCTAGTTTGAAATACATATTTAAATCCTAAGTCTTTCTCTTCATCAGTAACTTTATATAATGGAGAGTTAGCATTCTTATCATCTAACTTTTCTAAAGATAGTTTCTTTGTGGATATAACCGTAGTAAAGAAACTTTCTATACCGATATTTTTTAAAGCCCCTTTAACCATAACTTTGGTTTCGGTAACGTGTTCGGCTTCGTTTAACACATCTGAACTGTGTGCTAGAAATACTACATTTTTAGTAGACTTAGCTACTATTTGAGACATTAATATTCTCATATACTGATAGTAATCTCCCCATGACTGTTGCCTATTTGTAGATGGTACTATTTTAGTACTTTCATACATATCCATAAGATACGTAAGACTATCAATTACTATCGTATGTATGTTTTTTAACTTTTCATTTTTTTCCGCTTCTTTAAAAGCTTCATATACTTGAGCGGGATCAGTAACAATGTATTCTTTAAATTTGCTTTTAAATGGTAACTTTTTTCCATTTTCACAATTTAAATACATAACTCCTTCAGGTTTATCTAAGTCTATCAAGCTAGCACTTTTGCCTGAAGCAGATTTGCCTGATACTAGTAATAAATGGTTATTAATCATTTTTTCTCCTTCTCTTCAAGTAAGACTCGTTTAAGTACTTCTAATGCTGCTATACCATCTTTGCCTCCTAGTGGTAAGCTTTTATTATTCTGTTGTATATGTTGTAATTGTGCTTGAAATGTAGACGGTCGGCTCATAATTTCCCGTCCTTTTAGATTTAACAATAAAGCGTCACGTTTCTTTTTATCAGTTGGAGATAATTCTGTAGAGCTTACGCAATTCTTAATCATATGAGCATCTTTTCGCTCATTAGTATTACTTTTATCTCTATTTCTTTCGCCCTTAACTATCATTTCTGCACTAGTTAGTCTTCGTAAGCCCACATTCTTAACAGCAGTAAGCAGTATACTGTGTTGTGCAAAACAATATTTTCTAGCTTCTTCTAAATATTTTTTCTTATTACCGGGTTTACTACCTCGTGTGTCCCCACCTGCTAATGTATCTATTACTGCTCTATCCCATACTCTATGTGGGAATCGCTTTGCATCTTCGGCTGAAATAGGTTTAAGATTCTGAATATGACTTATTAATGCCTGTGTTTGTGGTGCATGTAATATACTAGGCATTCTAGTTATTACTTCTACTTTAGGTTCCTTCTTATTCTTATATTTTTTTCTCATTTTTGTGCCCCTTCGGTAAAGTTTAAATTGCCCTCCTTTTTGTGAATTCTTTAGAAATGGATTTAATTGTACTATTCCTAAATTGTTCTTCTGGTAAAGGATTATCTAATCTACTATTAAATGCTTCTAACTTTTCTACGATATCTCCTAATGGTAATTTTGCATCAATGAGTACCATTCCGTATCTATACAAGTGATTAGCTCTATTGCCTGTTGAGGTATGATTGTAAAACCATCTCTCAATATTATTAACCCCATCTGTTGTAATTTGAGCCCTTGTTTCATCGGCTCTTTTAGTTTCTGGGATAAACATTGTGGCGTCAAGAACGCTTCCTTGGTTATATTCATAAACTCCAGGAAAAGAAGCCCATTTTCTAGCTATGTCTTTGGCTCCTTCATCAACTGGAAAAGGTAACCATTCAAACACATTTATCATAAATTTAGAGTAGTCCCCTGGAGACAATTTAAGCCTGTGAGACAAGGGTAAAATAAGTCTAAATCTATTTATTTCAGATGTATGTCTCTTAGTTGTTGACATTAGAAATGTATAATCTTCCAACAACACCTTAACCGTAGACATAGAAACATCCCCATCACAATCCAGAATAAGTAAATCAAATCCTGCTATGACATTTTCAGTAGTTCTATGTCCATTTACAAATCCATGAGCAGCATAATGATAGCCATCTGCTGTAGTCAATTTATGTAATAAGTCAAATGGCGGATAGTCTGTTTTGTAGTTATAAGCTAATTCTTTACTAATACTTACTGTCAATTTATTAAGATCTGTCTCGGCTAGAGTTTCGCCAATAAAGAACTCAATTTCGTCTAATGTTCGCTTTTTGATTATGATATTATTCCTATATCCAAAGGATGTAGCCAATGTCATTAGGTCTTTCCTCTGTAGCTCTGTGCCTTTATAAAATGGCAATTCTTCCATTAATTCATGCTGAGTTACCTCATTATCACAATCAGCTAAATAATGAGCTAAACGCTCATATGAGCCTTGTTTTCGCATTAATGTATGAAAGGCTTCTCCAGAGTCTTCAACTAGGCTAATAGCATAATCTAAGTGATCTTGAGTAATTTCCGTACTATTGTCGGTAAACGCATATGCTCCAGCTAGTTTGTTAGCTTTGTAATACCGATGTATCATTTCAGCCTTATGGATGGCCATATGATCTTTCATATCGTCTGCGAGTTCTTCGCATTTCATTTGATATTCAATTAGATAGATCGAATTTTCTTCAGACATGCGTAAAATAGGATTAAAAGGCCTTTTTGCAAAATCTGTAAAGGTTCTTTGTATATCTAGCATTTCTTTCGCTAAATTTTCGTCTACCATCATTTTATACCGTTCTTGTGCAGATGCGTACTTAGTCCTATGATTATCTATAGTGTATCCGTACAGTAATCTACGACCGTATCCTGTTTCTAAGAATTGTTTAAATTCTTCTTCTATTCGTCCACCATCTAATAATTTAGTAGGTGTACCAAACATCATTAGATTAGTAGGTGTATTACCAGGTAATTCCTCTGATCTAATATTCTCACTCGTATTTTTTGTGAGTTTTTGTTTAACTAGTCCTACATCGTATAACTCTAAAAATACATTTAATACATCTACATTTGCAGACAAGTTTGATCCAACTTCGTCTAGTTCTAGATTCATGGATCCTGCTGAAGCAAGTAATAATTTTTCTCGCATTTGTTTAACAGCTGGAGAAGTTCCGCTATCAAAGCTAAATGCCAATTCTCCTAATCTTTCAAAGTGGGCTTGAAATTTAGCTAATTGCGTATTGTATTCTTCTTCTAGTGGAACTAAACTTTGTCCAGTATTAATTCGCCATTCCGCTCTTTCTTGAGCTAATGTCTGCATATTTTCTTCGGCTTTTCTAGGAAAAATAGTATTTAGGAATTCTTTTTTAAAATGTGCTACGAATTCACGTTCTAGAATATTAGTTGAATGCCCTTTACCTGTTCCTGATACCATTAAGTTTAATACATAAGTGTTAACTGGAATGACGTCTCGGTCATTTGTTAAAATATTACATCTCATCATTGATGCTACTTTGGATAAATAATAAGCTGTTAATACTCTAAAGAAATGACGGTTATCATTATTAACTTTTCGAGCTAAGATATTGACTATTTTTTCGGAAAACGGATGATATTTTTTCATTCATGTTTTCCTTTCCCCTTAGCAATTGCATCTCTACTGCACATCTGAGCGATAGAGAAATAATTTCTACCATCTGGATAATTATCGAGTGTAGACGGATTCCAAACAGATCTAACCATTTTTAACGCTGCCATCTTTAATGCATATAGGTGAGCTTTATTTTCCCAAGGAGATTCTTTTGCGTAATTATCTAAGGCTGTACATATTTTTGCCCAAGTATTAAAACAATCTAAAGGTGGCCCATATTTTTCTTCTCTATTTTTTATTATCTGGTCGTCTGTCATTTCATTATCTTTCATCTTTAGTCTCCTTGAAATCAATATTTGCTACTGTTTCTGTTACTTCTTCTAAAAAATGAATAGCTACTGAGAGTTGTACATCTTCTTCTTCAGCAGCTTCTACATCTCTTTCTTGTAAATTTTGTAAGTAGCTTTTTACATATTCTAATTGTTGTTGATTACTTAGTGGCATCACCTACCTCCTTTCTTCCAATAACCATAGACGCACCTTGTTCCGTTTCTCGATGGATCACAAAGATCATTAATAACTCCATTAATCATTGTTGTGTAATGTTTGGAGACAGCAACAATGAGTCTGCCTTTTGGCAACTCATCAGGTTTGAGGTGTACTTTGCAACCAGACCCAATCTGCATTGTTGGAGTCCACTTAAAACCTATTGAAGCCATATAGTCCTTGAACCATTTTCGGCTCGTACTTATGCCATTTCTAGCGGTTCGGGTACGCTTCTTTGTATCATGCTTAGATTTGCGTTGAGTAGAATTACCATGTGCCATAGCTTCATAGACCTCTTGGTATGGTAACTCACTTGCGATTGCGATTGCCCTGGTAACACAATCGCCAGCCGTTCCTTTGTAGCCAGATTGTTTTCGTCCTCCATCGTTGTAAACAAATTTCATCACTCACCTCCTCTTATATGATTTAATATTAGCTATATCTGCATCAGCTAATTCAATTCCATATTCTTCATAAAAATTTTCTTTAACTTGTTTGATTAAATCTTCTTTTGATGTCGCCAAAAGACCATCGCAAGTAAAAAATTCACCCATCCAATTTAGTTGTATTTCATATGAATATTCTTTCTGTTTACCTGCCATTACTCACCTCCTCTTCCTTTATTTCTTTAGTAACTAAAGTTACTTGATTGACATTAGATACAACATCGGCAATAGCATTTTTACTAGCTGTATCTTGTTTCGAAATCCAGACAGGGGAATTAATTGTAAAAGCATTTCCTATCTGAAAGGAACTATTTTTAATAATTGATTCACACATTGTAAGAAATTCTGCAACAGTTATCGGAGTACTTAAAGGTTCAAATGCCAAATCTTCTGAATATCCATGATAGCTATGAGGATTAGCTGGGTATCTATCCTCATACCCATGGTAGACGGAAGAAATAATAACTGGTAAACCAGTTCTTTCTTTCCTTAACGCTTTTATTAAACTACCCAACGTCATTTGATATTCTGCTCTATGTTTCTTTCTTTCAGGAATAACACCTTTTGTTATTTCTTTGATTTCATTATCAATCTCGTCTTTATCCATAGCAATTCTCCTATAAAGTATGCCCTTGGGAGGGATCGAACCTCCACGCACCGATTCTACGACTCAGTTGCTCTGCCATTTGAGCTACAAGGGCAGATTAACTAACTCTCTGATCGACCTAGGCCATATTTTTGTTGTATTATTCTACGAGCTTTTTCAGGTAAGTGATTCGGCTTGGGTTCTAACTTATCAGGACACTCAAATACTTCGTTAAATAACTTGTCTACTTCTTTTACATACTCTTTTTGTGATAAATTCTTAATAGTTATATCTGAAACTAATCTTTTAAATCTCATAATTTCGATCATAGCCTCACCTCTAAAATTAAGACGCACCTACGTCTGCGTAAGTGTTGGCACTAAACTTCATGGTTATGTATAGAACACTATCAAAGCTAGGACGTAGATACGCCTTTTTTTCGTTGATATCTCTCCCATGAGGACTTTCTTTGTGAAACTCTATAGCATTGGTGGCCGCAGTACTTAGCGCACTTATTAGATTTTACTACTTCTTTATGGCAAACAATACATTTAATATTGTATTTTTTAGTAATTTTATGAGTTCGTTTAATCCAAGGCCGTAAACCCTTTTTTTCATAGGGTTTTGATTCTTTGGTAATCATGTTATCCCAATGTTTTCTTTCAGTCGGAGACAAATACCAATCTTCTTTATTTGTTTCATTGTATAACTCTAGGGCTTTTTCCTTTGGAATTTCTTCCTTTAATACTCCATCTGGTGAGTAAATTCTAATTCCACTAATCATAAATGTAACCTCCCACTCATTTGCATATCTTTTGCTTGGCTACATACTTCTACCACTGAGCAATAACGACATGCTTTGACTTCTCCTGGAACTGTTCGAATCATACCTACATCTCCATCCTGAGATTTTCGTTGTAATGCTTCGTCCATTGTTGCGAAGTTTTTAGTTGATCTATCTGTCTTAGCTGGATTTTTATAATATTTAAATACTTCATCAGTTGCCCATAATTCTTCATCAGTACATTCAGGAAAAATGCTGGAATTTTGGGGCTGATCTAGTAGTGCTTCAACTCGTTGTAATTTGCTACTGATCCAGTTTTCTGTTTCTTGAACACTCCATAATGGATAAGATTTATGGGCTGTCCTAAATGGAGGATAGTCCTTTGTTTCTCTAGCTTTAGATGGTGACCAATCCGTAAAAATATAATTAATATTAATAATATCTTCTGTAATTTTATCTGGATTAAGCCATTTATAAATACTGCCTTGTTTAACATATTTATCTCTATCACTATCATAAATATACTTCCAAACCGTAGCAGATTTATAATCATTTACAGTTCCTGCTAATACTAAATCAAATTGACCAGAAATAATAAATCCATCTATTTCTTTTTCTACTCTTTGTTCTACGTATATTGGCATATCTCCAGGTTTTACTTCTGTAGGATTTATTTTTACGTTTCTTACAGCACTGTCTCCTGCACCTAATGTTCTTAAAGCTTCTCTTACCGTATCTTCATTTTTCCATGCTGCTTCACAAGCAGAATGTATAGCAGATCCCATACGAGCTGCACCCATGTCGGCAATATCTACGGTTTTATTTAGATCTTTATGTTGCATAGAGAGCACTAGTTCACGCAAAGGTTTTAATAAACTAGTAGCACTAATAGCATTAGGCCTATCATCATAAGCATATGTATCGTTCAATAAAAATACTGCTAATGGTAATGTAAGATTATTCTTATTTGTATATTTAAATGCCATTAACTATCTCCTCTTAAGTGGAAATGCGGTTGCAAATTTTAGTATTATTTTATCTATTACTCTAATTTCTGCATCGTAACCACCATCCTCATCATCACCATATTCTTTGATGTGTTGGACTAAATTACTATGTAGCTTCTCTAATGCTTCTTGTATAAATAATGATTCTCCTTTTGTGAAAGTTAAGGTTACTTTATTTTTTGAGTTATCAATGCTACCGTATGTCATTGCCATTTAGTAGTTTCTCCGTTTTAAGTTCTTTAAGTTTTTGCTCATAGTCACTTCCTTTAGGTAATGGTACTAACTCAATAAGATTACAGTTAGCATATTCATGTTTATTTACTCCGCCAAATAGCTTACTATATCTACGATATACGCATTCTTCCTCTGGTACTTTATACCATCTAGGTAGCCATTCAGCTTCAACTTGTTCACTGCCTATACACAAGTATTTAATATTATCACCTAAATATCTTCCATAATACGGTGGTTCCCAATCGTCTGGAAGCATACTTTTAACGTATCCCATGACTTCTCCTAACTATTGATATATACATTAGTAGTTGCTCTAGTCAGAGCTACATAAAATAATCGTGCTCGTGTAGCTGGATTCCTACATTTATTTATATTTAATCTATCTATAAAAACAGCTGGAAATGTGCCTCCTTGAGCTTTATGGGTAGTACCAGCAAACGGTGGTCTTAGATCTGCTAATGAATTTTTTAGTTTATAAAAATTAACCCAATTGTCTTTGGTTTTATGCTTAATCGCTATATCTTTATACTTTTTAAGGATTGTATCTGCAGCAGATTTGGATACAGGACTGAATACTTTCTTCATATCTGTTTTTGAATACGTATTAAATTCACCTTTTACTGTAACTATGTATCCAGGAATTTCGCACTGTTCTGCTTGTATGTAGTCGCATACATGAACTGTTTCGTTATTTGTCAGTATAGTTCTGTTCCCTTCCATAACAACACTATTAGCAATTAATCGTTCTCCTTTATAAAAAGGTTCTAGGTTTTCTTCTAGAAAATATGCCGCTTTACGTATCATGCTATTGTAATTAATTGCTGAATCATTTGTATATGTACATAAAGGAACATCTACATCTGTTCCTGCTGTATAGTCCATATATTTTTCTACAAACTTAGTTACAAATTGTTTATGAGGTAATATATGAATTCCTTCTCCTTGCGAATTTAAACAAGTTTCTAATATAGGTTCTGGTGCTTCATTTTCCAAGAACTTTCGGTATTCTGTAGCTTTACTAAGAATTGGGTTTCCTCCAGCTTGCCTGTGTACTTGTTTTAATGGGAATGTAGTTAAAGATCCATCAAATATGCTACACCTATCAACTGGTGGTGGTAATTGAAACGGATCTCCAACAAACAGCATTTTTAGATTTCTATGCTGTACTATATCTACAATTGCTTCTAAAAATTTGTTACCAATCATGGACGCCTCATCTATTATAACAATAGATTCAAATGGTATTTCACATATGCCTACTTTTGTAAGATCTTCTCGGCCAGATTTTCCTACGCTAGGGCGTAATTTAAATAGTCCATGTCCCGTATATACAGTTTCTCCTACTACCTGTTCTAATACATGTGCAGCCCTATGAGTTGTTGCACATAATGAAATTTTAATTAAAGGATCTATACCTCTTAATCTTTCGATAACTTCACCAATTACTGTAGTTTTGCCAGTACCTGCCGCTCCTGTTAATACATTAATGATAGGTGACTTATTTACTGACTTACTTGTGAATGAACTACATATGTTATCAATTGCTGTTATTTGATCCTGGGTAAATTGAAAAGACACTTCTAATCTCCTTTATATAGAGTTCTTAATCTCAATAAGATGTATTGAAATCATTCCTACATGTTCTTTAATATCGTTTAGTTCGTCATTAAGTTCACTTAACTGTATTTCGAGTGCTGTAGTTAGCTGGGTAATAGCTGCAATTAACTGTTCGGCATCACTTTGGTGCATGTTTCTATCTCCTCTATAGTTGCATTGTTATTTAGTGGAACTAAGGTATCCCAAGACTTTCCTATTTCTAGCGAAGCTTCCATAGGAACGTCTTTAGATCTAATAATTTCATCATTATTCCATTCCATTTCTTCAATTAGTACATCATTTAAAAATTTTATATATTTTGGTTCTTTTTGTACTAAAAAGTACCCTGCATCATGAATCATATTACACGGTAAAATATTCATACCGTAACCAGCTTGCTCTATTCGTGTATTAGTCGCATTCATAGCTCTGTTAAGTAGCATTCCCCAAGATTGGGTTATTGCATTGTTAGCACTACGAGCTTCTTTATCTGCTTCATATGGAGTTCTGGAATTTCCTAGAATGCACTGAGATATAATTGGAGTTCTTAATTTTAATCCAAATGCACATTCTACGTATCCGTGCTTCTCCATAAATTTTTTATTTTTTAAATTAAATTCATCAGATACTTTATAAAGGTCATGAAATGCTTTTTCTATTTCTTGAGCTTTCTCTTTGGAAAACCCGCATCTTTTATGAAGAGTATGCCAAGTACCCATATATTGCAGAGCGAATGTGGGAGCTTTAGAATCGAACCTTAGTTCTGGATACTTCTTTTTAATAGAGTTAATGCTATAAATATTATTTGGATCTATGTCGGGCATTTGATCTGTAAAATATTTATACGCTCTCATAGAATGACCATCTAAACCTTCGGTGTAGACTTTAATCCTATTAGGATCTCCACTTAAGATAGAGCCTATTTTTTCTTCTAGTGCATCAAAATCAGCCCCTGCAAAGAGCCATCCTGGAGGAGCAACAATACAACTTTTTATTAACTTACCCATGGCGCCATGAGCGGGAAGATTAGTTAGATTAGGCGAGTTACTAGCTAATCTCCCTGATTGTGTACCTCCTAATTTAAGATTGCCATGTAGGAAATCTTTTTCTTTCATAAATGCTTTAATAAATGTTCCATTAATTTTTGTTACTTCAGCCAACTTTTTTATAGATTCTAAAAGATCTAAAATACTACTATCGGTCGTATGATTAGTTAAGTCCGTAAGTATGTCCCCTCCTGTTGTTGGGGCACCTCCTTTAGTTTTATCTAATATTGGTAATTTTAAATAGTCAAATAATAAACTACCTAGTTGACTATGACTACTTGGATTGAATTGTATGTCTGTGAAGTCATCAAAAGGTTTAATTAATTTTTTTAATTGGGAATTGGCTAATTCCCATGCTCGTGTTTGAAGTTCTTTATTAAATTTTTTTATATATTTATTTTCTTGTATTTGTTCTTGTAGTACTTTCGCTTTAGCCTGTAAAATATTATGTACTTCATCTACACGATCTGAATCCATTGGTAATCCAACTAACATCATCTTTAGTAAAGTATATAAACTGGGTTTAAATATTTCTCTATATGGTCTAGAGTGTCGTTCTTTTTTATATTTTTCATAAACGTAGAACGTAGCCAAAGCATCTATTAAATTGTATTGTAAAATTTCTTGTTTTGTATGTTTAGCAACATCTGTAACGTCTAGAGAATATTTTCCTACATACTCTAAAGCTATATCTTTTAATCCAAGAGATACAGGAGTAGTAGCATTTTTAGCTAAGTACGCCATTACCATGGTGTCATCAAAGTCTTTAAAGTACTGTAGTCCTTCCAGCATTCCTGCATAATCTGTTGCATTCTTCATCCATAAATTTCGTATAAGAATTTTGGCGTCAAACAATCCGTTATGGAATATCATACGGCCTGGATAAGTTTCTATAAATTTTTTCAGGTACCATGTTCCGTTAATAGATAGATCAATTGCTACTCCATCATGTTTAGTCCAAGCGAACGCAATAGATATAAGTTCAGTATCTAGTTCTAAGCCCGTAGTCTCTATGTCTACTGTTAGTAATGAATGTTGATATAAACTATCTAAAATTTCTCTGTCTTCTCCATAAGTAAATCCATATTCAGCTGAGTTAATCAAAACACTATTAGATGTTCCTGCAATGGCCTTAAGTCCTAAAGCTATTAATTGAGCATTTTCTGGTTGTTTAAATAAAGATTTATAATTTGGAACATATACGCAATCATAGTTGACGTATTTAGAAATAGCCCCTTTGAGAGTTGTGCCGTAATGCTCAGATATCTTGCTAGTTCGAGTAATAAATTTAAAATAACTACTGTCGGCAACAATTAACTTTGTGACGGTATCTGGTATTTTACTTCTTAATTTTATTAAATAGGCTTTAGCAGTTTTAGCGATTATTTTATTTGGAGTATTGTATAAGAGAGGAAGTACTAATACAGAACCTGGTAATATTCCTTCTTTTTTTAGAGGATCTAAGTAATAACTGCGAATGTCTTTAGTTTCTAATGCTGATTCTTTAATAAGTATTACTGTAGTGGTCGACATAAATAGTTTCCCCAATTGGTGCGGGTTGATGATTAGAATTACATATCCATAAAATTGGGTAATTTACTGGATTTAGATCATCTTCACCAAATAGATCCGTAAAATAGATTAAAGCTTGTGTTGGATGCTCTTCGACATAATCTAATACAGGTTGAAAACTTGTTCCTCCCCCTCCAGCAAATTCTAATTCCATAATATCTGTATTTTGGTCTACGTTATGTATTTGATGAATCTGTGAGTCACAATCAATAATTGTCATCTGTTCAGGATTAAATACTTGTTGTATTCCTTTAATCTCACTGAGCATTTCTTGAAGTTCGTTATCTTCAATGCTACCACTGGTATCAATAGCAAATGTTAGATGTCCTAAACCATTACTGTGTAAACTAGGCATATAGTCTGTACTGTATCTGCGATTTCGTCTTTGCCAGGAATACTCTTCTTTAATGCGTCTATCTAAAAATTTTTGTAATAGTACTTGCCAAGGTAGTTTAGGATTTATTAATTCATCTACGATCCTCAGTATTTCATCTGGAATTTCGTCCCTACTTCGTCCTGCCATTTGTGATTGAGTACGGGCTTTAACAATAATATTGGTAACGTCAGAATGTCTGCTAAGGCACTCCTTTTCGTCTCCATCGTCTTCCCGTAGATCTAACATTAGTTCTCCTGGATCAAATTCCTTTTCTTCCTTAATAAGATCATCGTAAACTTTTTCTGTAGTCCATTCTTCATCATATTTTTTGTTTAGTAATCCTCCAGTAGGTATGTCAAATCCTGCTTTTGTAAGCATGTGATTAATAATATAGTCACCTGCACAATTCCAAATCAAAGGGTCTTTATTTCCTCTTCTAGCTAAATGCTGAAAAGCTACATGCCAACATTCATGAGCTACTAAGCCAGCAAATTGTACAGTAGTCTGTTTTTCAATAAATTCTGGATTATAACGAATAGTAGTTCCACTAACGTCAGCTGTTTTACATTGATCTGTAATTACGTGCTTCATGCTTAAAGCAATTGTAGATATGAATGCTGACCTAGTCATTAACTCTATTTTCGCTTTAAGTAACTTACCTTCTAAATCTGTAGACATTACATGTCCTCCGGGATTCTCATTCCTATGTATACTGGATGTCTTGGAGCTTCCTTAACACCAATATCAAAGTATTTGTACTTAACAGTTTGGCCTATTAAATCTTCTTTATGTTCCCACAATTGATTTCTTACGTTATCACTAAAACCTGTTCCAATGTTGAATTGAACTCCGCTATATACATCCTTGACTACAAGTGCTCCTAGAGTACCTTTAGGACTTTTATTAGCTTTATGAGATGAACGTTGACCTCTTCCTAATTCGTTAACCTTCTTCTCATTATTATTTTTCATTTGTTCTTCCATAGCAAGGATCCTTGCTTCTGAATCATTAAATCGTTTTACTTTAATTAAGCCACCTTCTTTAGCTGTAGATCTGCCGTGCTTATACAAAGCACTTGGATCTCTTAGGATTACTCCTTCATACCCAACTGATAAACAATCCGTTTCATAATCCTGTAACTGTCCCATGTTCGTAACAGTTTCATAACTGAGTATATTAGTAAATCCTGTTTGTTGTGGGCATAATTGATGAACTATGTCCATACGATCTGCATAAGGCATAGTCGGGTAGAGAAATGTATCAAATACCCAAAATGTAAACTTAAACTCTTTGTTTTCGCTCATAACTTTACTACAGGTGTTGCGGTAAACATCACCATCTGTAGGAGCACCTACAATTAATTCTCCATCTAAACCAGTCAATTCTTTTCGTCCTAGTAACGATTGAACGTGCTTGTTACGAATTGGTTTCAATGATCTAGATAAAGCCACTCCATCTTGTATCATACAACGAATACCATCTAATTTTGGTGATGCATGTAGCTTTCCAAATTTTTTAAATAGTTCTCTAAGCTGATCGTCTGTAGCTTTTCCTGCTAACATTGGTTTTAAATTCATGTTGCCTCCTTTTAGGTATCGAATAATTCGCTAGCGTATTCTGCTTTCCATTCTTTAATAACTGGGTGATCTTTTAATTCAGGACTTCTTTTATAAATGTCTCTTAGAGTAATTACTTGAAACTCAGTAGATAATTTTTTATTTGCTATAATTATTTTATCAATAGTATCAATATTACAATTATGAGCTAATAACGTAGTGACTGCGTATTTTTCACTTGGTTCTTTTGGAACTTTCCATCCTGTTTTTGGATCCTTTAGTATTTGTTCAATTGTAGGCAAAGATTGATAAATTTCTGCAAATGTAGCTAATTCTACTGCCGCACCCTCTCCAACAGTACCTGCTAATCGTATCTTGTTAATTTGATCTATAGATGTTTCTCCTGAAATTACTTTAGATGCAAATTCCCAGGTACGTGGACACGGAAACGTTAATTCATTTGTTGATGGATCAAATTTATGTAAAATCTCAGGTTTGAACTTAATTAATGAAATAATTCTATGATCTATATTATTTTTGTTAGCCCAGTCAATCCATACGTTATGATCAATTCTCATACGATAATGATGTAATCTAGACGTAGTAGCTGTGCTTTGTGTATTTACAATTGCTCTATCTGTAGTTAAATTTCCTGCTGCGGCTATTAAACATCTGTCATGAAGTTTATGTTTATATACTTCACGATCTAAAATTAATTTATATGCTGCTGCCTCCGTTTGCTTAGTTCCTGAATTAAACTCATCCAGAAATAACAACCAACCTTCATATCCTTCTGGTATTGAATCTGTTGTAATTGGAAAATATTCTGGAATGTGAAAAGTCATCCTTTTTAAAACTGGATTATTTACATCATCAATAGTGCCTGGGTATCCTTGCATATCTACTGGTTCACATTGAGATATTCTAAAATCAATTACTTTGAGTTTAAATAGCTTGGCAATATCACGAATAATGTCAGATTTGCCCATCCCTGGACTAGAAGCTACCATAGGAGTTTGACCTATTCGAAAATCTCTAATTAGGGCTTCTCTTAATTCAACTGCATTCACCTCAAACATTAACTGTCCTCCAATAAGTTAGTTGTTAATCGTTCGTTAAGACCATCTGGAACTGTTGGTAAATTTGGATCTTCTTCTGGCTGTTTCCTTTTTGCTCTCGGTGGCTCAACGGGCAAGTATTTATGAAACGGTTTCGGCCATACTTTTCGTAATTGTTGGGATCCAGTAAACTTGTTAGTAGTCTGACTAAGGTATTGAGACATTTCATGCTCTTCCCCATTTAATGCCAGCATATCTATACATAATTCTTCTGTTTCTGCTTTTAAATCAGTATGTAAGTCTTGTTCTGCCGCATAGTAATGATCTGATACGGGATTAACTTCGTCTTTATTAAATTTACACTCCCATGCTTCATGAATTCTTTTATGATAGTCAACTTTTTCAGGGTTACACCCCCATGGATATGTCACTCTTACTTTATATTCTTTATGCCGAGTGACCATATCGTTTGGAAGTTCGTCTAAAAGATGTTTGTACTGGTTTAGCCAGATAAGCCTATTTCTCTCTGCTATATTTACCGATTTCTTGTGTAATTCCTCTTTTTTATTACCGTATAGATCTTTTAAAATTTTGTTTTTGATGTCATTTAATTCATGCCAACTTAATCTCATTTTGGTTCCTCCAGTAAATGTTCTAGTCTATATTCGTTAATTTGCTTCCTAACTTGGCAGATTGAACTATCATGTAAATCCGCCACATATTTAAGGTTTTCAGCAATGGGTAGACCATCTTTAGTACAAGTATTTCCTAATCTCCAATGCTGACAAGCCTTTAATTCGCAGTATTTTACCACAAAATACGACATTAAACTTCTCCTAGTTAATAGTTCACTATAGTTACTTTAGTACTATAATGTTAAGTATAAAAAAAAAATGACCTCCCCTTTCGGGGAGATCAATAAGGGTAGAATCCCCTTTATGTTGTTCGAGAGGTGAGAGCTCGAACAACCCAATGTTTAGGAGAGCATGTATTCACTTTTTAAGATGTCTACATCTAAACTATTGTTATTTTTATGTACCTTTAATCCACCTTTACCTGTTAATTGTCTTAATATATTACCAAATAAGTCACTCTTAGCTATTTCAGCCATTATGGTCTTATAAGTTGTTGCTACTTCTTGTAAATGATTAGGATTAAATACAAAACAATCATGAACATGGCTTAATTGGAATTTACACCTACGGATCATTTCCCGAGCTACATACCCATCAATAGAATGAATCACATTCGGGCATAGAGATCTGAAATCATTTGATTTAATCTGTTGATCCCATCGTAACGGTATAGCTCCATACTCAGAATCTCTATATGTAGCTGTAATAGAATCTACTACAGGTACATATACAGTATGACCATCTGGCATAATCCAAGAATGATAGTCTTTGTTGTAGTTCCAGCATTGATTGATAGCTTTCATTACATGTTCTGCGCCTGGCAACAAGCCTTTTAGTACCTCATAGAATACTTGTAATTGTCTTGTTGAAAATAGTCGTTTAGGCGTTGCTTCAGAATTATAGAAGTAAGTCATTGTTGCGTATTTGACTGTTTTTCTATTAACCCGTTCTGAGAGCTCCTTATTCATCATTTTAGTGACCTCATTGTACAGGTCATACCTTTTATTAGGATTTATACAATTAACAAATTTGGCTGTTTCACGGCATCCTGAGATAACAGCCATAATTTGGATTCCTGAAGACGTGGCGTCTAAACTCATAACATATCCAGTGGGTTTACCTGCTATTGTATCATTTAATGCTCTTAAAGCTTTACGCCCTAAGATAGGTTCTTTCCACTTTATGTTCTCTATGTCTTGTTTAGCGACCCAATCGACTCTATCTTTCCAAGTCAAAGTATCTTTTCCTGCATGATTCGCAATAGCTATGTATAAATTAGGAAGCTCAGTAATTACTTCTTTCTTATGCATAGATAAGAGTGCTTTACCATATTCATTTGTTTGTAAATTAAGATGGTAACCTGAAGAATAGCTTCTTCCCCTAGAATCATATCTCCATACGAAATAGAAGTGCTTTCCAATATATTCATCAATAACTTTTAAGAATTGAGCTTTATTGATTGAATGGTTGGTTTCTTTCTCAAATAGATATGTAGAGGGATCAATTTCCCAAGGAATAGATTGTAATTTATTAATAACATCATAAGCTAAAGGCTTATCATGTCTATTAAGTCTACTTCCAAGAATCAAATGCTTATGTTCCCATACCCATCCTCCATTATGATTGTTTTTCCAATCATTTGGACGCTTTTTCATAGGTGGTAGAAACTGCAATTTATCTAATTTATGTTGAATATCCTCATTTAAAGTAAAGAGTGGAAATACATACCACTCGTTATTTATACGCCTTAATGTATATAACCCACTGTCTACACATTCTTTAAGTAATAACCATCCCCAATCAAATGCATGAGGAGGTGACTTAATATCATTACTAAAACCCAATTGAATGGCTAAGGCTTGTATAGGTCTGGCTACTCTGTCTTTAAGAACTAAAGAAAAGAGCTTAATAAATATTTCTTTATCGTCTGTAGTTTTACTTGTACCTATGGAAGAAATAGCCCCAAGAATATTGGACTCCATCTCTTGCGGTATTTCATCTTGGATGGCTTCAATTATAATGTTATCAGTAAGTCTTGTAGACCATGTTGTTTCTAATGTATATTGATCAGTCATAAATCGCTCTCCTCGATTAGACATTAAAAAAGCCCCCAAGACTGGCGTCTTGGGAGCTATGGTTTAAACCTTATAGATTATTATCTAAGGTTCATTTGTAAATCATAGTACTCGTTTGTTTCTTGAAGATATCCTTGTATTTTGACCGGGCCACCTTCAATTTCCTGAACAACAATAACTTCCATGTCATGTACATTTCCTTCTGAATCAGTAACTTGTATCTCTCCTCCAGGTATCAGTACCCCGCTGTCTTCAACAGTCTTTCTTGTATCATTTGTATTAAATGCATTAACTTTTATATCTTCTTGTGGGGAAAATACATTGCTGTATCCCGAGTTTAATTCAATAAACCCGTCCCAAGCATAAGCTTTTATAAAATGCCCACCAACATATACAACTGTAAGCAGTAGTGCTATCCATGCAAACAATCTTCCTGGTCTACTATCCATATCAAATAAATCCATTACTTATCCTCCTTATTTTCATTAAAGAGTGCTTCGTTATAATTTTCAATGATTTCCTGTAGTTCTTCGTTACAAGCTTCTAACTTTTCTATCTTCTCCCGCAATGCACATATTTCAGCTTTTTTATCATGTAGTGCATTTTTCAATCTATTAATTTCTTTAATTGAATCAGGTGGAACATGTTCGTCAATAGCAAACAGATCTTTAATAACTGGCGCCATTCTTATAGATCTTTCAATGGTATTCAAACTCGGCAAAAATTTCATTAGTCCTCCTTTTTGTTATTAGTTTATAACATTTCTGTTTCGGGTATTATAAGAGTCGGCTCTTCGTCATGTTCTAAAGCACCTTCTACAATAGCTTGATTTACAAATTCTTCTGCTTCTGCTTTAGAATTAAACACTACCATACGCCCAAAGGGATCTCCCATTGCAACCAATTGTTCCATCCCATGTTCTTTAGAGGTTATGTTTTTTGCTAGAACCCACTTCATTCTGACCTCCTCTACCCTGAAGAATTTTTACGCATCCAAAACTAACAGGACTATGTTTGTCACCTGTAAGGCTATCTATAGCCCTGCCTCGTTCTTGAACGCATACTTGTTTACTGGGGTAATCCCCCAATACTTTAATATAGTCAATCTGGTACGGTTGGTTAAATATTATCATTAGTAGTATCCACATAGCATCTATAGCCTATCACGTTTCTTGTACCATCGCCATGGTTGTTGATGAGCACGAAACTCTTCAAGTTCTTCAGCCATCTTGTCTACCAATTCGTCTAGTTCTCCTAAACTTATTTTCCTGGCGTGGTTATTAATAGTCCACTCTCTTACGGCTAATATAAATTGTTCCAAGTACTGCATGTCATATGTTTTTGTATAGTTCTTTTGTTTATAAACAATTTTATCGTATTCTTTAAGAAGCTCTTCAAGTAAATTACAGAATTTGCTGTTCATAATACCTCCTAGTCCATTGTTATACGAGATACTCTAGGCCTAAACTTGGGTTCTTCCGTTAAATGGGACTCTATAAGATCATTATCCCCTTTATCATACAAAACATACAAGTGATCATGCCACTCTATCCAATGATCCATGTATTTTTCTTCAACCCATTTGCATACATGATGGTCTAGATCTATTTTATACATGCACACCATCTCCCTTAAAATTTAGAGACTAGAGCCCACTCTGCGTAGGCTCCAGACTCCAGGTAGCATCGGCAGGTCGGGATATTAGACACCTACACCCGCCACCTAAAAAGGTTAATAAAACCAATCATACCCGATTAACAGTTATTAAATACATCGCATAACTTACCAAAGGGGTAATTATGGGTTGCTTCCCAAATATGTATTTCAGGTATCACATAACCTAGCATCCCTACACCGAATGCCATTAGTAAGAACAATAATATTAATGATTTAGAGTGGCTCATGCTATTCTCTCCATAGTTATGCCCAAGTCCTGTAACCATAAGGCTTGGTAACAAGGGTTCTTAGTACAAGGTTCATTGGTATCTTTATGCATTGATACAATACCATTCACAACCGATTCACTCTTTTTCAAGTAGTGATTCTCTTCCCATTGTCTTATAGCTTCCGCTCTATGAATAGCTAACTCCGCTTTATCTAGTAGCATT
>CAXGWP010000021.1:0-25224 GCA_964013575.1 uncultured Nitrosomonadaceae bacterium | reverse complement strand
ACTTTAGTATTTTTATATTTTTGAATCTCTTTCTCAAGTAAATCTATTTTCTTTGCCAGTTGTTCGGTTACAGCTTTAATTTTTTCTTTCTCTCTCCTTCTCCTTTTTTTAGCTAGAGTTGATTGATTCCGTATTTGAGTTGGCTTATCTTCAACTCGTTCAAATGTTCCAAGTCTTTCACGGTTTGGACCAGATTCTGTATATATTTGCTTGGTTTTTGTATCAACGAAGAGTTCAATTGCATAAGATGATGAAGTTAGATTCAATCCAACAAACACAATGAAGATTAAATTAGAATTAATTTTCACAATTAACGTTCATACACATAATTTAGTACTGCAGTATCAAAAAAATATGGCCTTATATTAATTAAATTACATTACAATTACATTACAGTTATATGAATCTAATATTACAAATTTCTCGAAAATAACTAAAGACTAGAACTTAATTAAGCACACTTCTCATAGCTATAAAAGTAACAAGAAAATTTAATATTGGTGGGAAATATGAAGTAAAACTGATAAATATATAAGATAGACTATGTACTCACATAAATATGGTACATATGAACTATTAGTAGCATTTGGGTAGCATTTGATATATTTAACAAAAAAAGAGCTACAGGAATAAACCTGTAACTCTTTGTTTTTCTTGGTAGGCCGTGCGAGGATCGAACTCGCGACCAACGGATTAAAAGTCCGCTGCTCTACCAGCTGAGCTAACGACCCAAAAGATCTGCATTATACCTATTCACCTTACGATACTAAAGGTCTAAGAAAAATTCTTAACTTTTAATATAAAAATATTGCCCAAATTCATGCTTTTTAAGTATATTTTTCATTACATTATGAAAATTGGCAACACTTTCTATTAAATGGCTAATTTTAGCCATAACAAAAGATAGCTAGGATGTTTAGTATACTTTCCAAATAACACCTTCTCACGCTAAAATAATAAATTGAATAGCCATATCATAATGTTGTGTTATTGGAAATTATAAAAATTAGAATTCTATTTTTGTAATGTCATTGAGTGGCATTTTCAAACTTCTTCTTGCTGAGAAATAAATGTATGATGTGATAAAGAAAGCAAAAAATATTCAAGTTGTGATATTTGATGTTGATGGTGTCCTTACAGATGGGTCACTATATCTACAAGATAGCGGAGAAGAAATTAAAGCTTTTAATAGTAGAGATGGGCATGGTATGAAAATGCTTAAAGAAAGTGGTGTTGAGCTTGCAATTATTACAGCAAGAGAATCACGTTGTGTAAAGTTACGTGCTGAAAATTTAAATATATCTATGCTATATCAGGGTAAAAAAAATAAACTAAAAACATTCGAAACTCTGGTAAAGAAATTAAAAATTAATATGACTTCATGTGCTTATATCGGTGATGATTTAATTGACTTACCAATAATGACCCGATGTGGGCTTGCTGTTTCTGTTCCAAATGCACCAGTTCTAGTTAAAAATAACGCGCATTATGTTACAAAATCAGAAAGTGCTTATGGTGCAGTCCGTGAAGTCTGTGAAATAATAATGCTTGCACAAGGCACATTGGAAACCCAATTGAATAAATACCTGAAATGATTAAAGGCTTACCTAATAAATTCCCACTCATCCTAATTACTTTAATTGCACTTGCCACATTCTGGGCAGATAAAACTGTTTGGCAATCAACAAGGGAGAAAGAAGAGTCTTTTCAGGAAAACCCAGATTACATAATGGAAAATTTCTCCGCATATAGTGTGGATCATATTAGCGGAAATCATGAGAATCTTTTAGCAAAAAGAATGTTCCATTTTATAGCCGATAACACAACATATTTTGAGCAACCTCGACTTATAAATTCTAAAGTTAATGAATCTGGAATGCGGGCAAAGGCTGACAAAGCTAATATGTCTGGCGATGCAGATATCTATCTACATGGCAATGTTAAAGTAATACGGTACGATAATAGTGGTAATAATAGAAATGAAAATAAGAATAAAATAACAACTATGACTACTAGTTATCTACATATCAATCGTGATAACGACACTGCAAAAACAAATAAACCTGTAACTATTATCCAGAATAATAATATTATTAATGCAATTGGAGTAGAAATTGATAATAGAACACAAACTATTCATTTATTGTCAAAAGTAAAGTTTGCACATAATAAGGCTCACTAAGGATTTTCTTGTGCTGTACAATAACTGTAAATTATGAAACTTGTTACTATTTTTTTTCTCTTAGGAATCTTATTCACAGATTCTACATTTGCAGAGCGTGCTGATCGCGACAAACCAGTTCATTTAGAATCTGATCGTGCAACAGTTGAAAATACTGGGCGTTCAAATAATAAAAATAGAGTAAGTGTTTTTACTGGAAATGTAGTATTAACTCAAGGAACTATGGTAATCAGATCTGACAAAATGGTAATAGAGGAAGATAAAGATGGATTCCAAAATTTCATAGCCTATGGAAACTTAGTAAGCTACCGACAAAAAAGAGAAGGTAAAAATGAATATGTAGAGGGATGGGGTGAACGCATGAAATTTGACAACAAAGCCCAAAAGGTAGAATTCTTTAAGCAAGCAAGGCTAAGGCGTGGAGCTGATGAAGTACATGGAGGATATATATCTTATGAAGCTGAAACAGGATTTTTTAAAGTGAACTATCAAGGGGTATCTGGCCCTAAGAAAAGGGTGCATGCAGTCATACAACCCAAGAAAAAAAACAAGAATGAATGAATTAAAAGCTAATAAATTAAAAAAAAGTTATAAATCTCGTAATGTAGTCCAAGAAGTATCCATTTCTGTTTCAAGTGGAGAAGTCGTTGGTTTACTAGGGCCTAATGGTGCCGGCAAAACCACCTGCTTCTATATGATCGTAGGGCTAGTGCCACTTGATAGTGGAAGTATATCATTAGATGGTCTTGACTTAAGTAAAATGCCAGTACATCGCCGTGCCCTTCTAGGGCTTGGCTATCTACCACAAGAAGCTTCAATTTTCAGGCACCTTTCTGTGGCTGATAATATATGTGCAGTACTAGAATTACAGGATTATAATACTAATGAGATAGAGCAACACCTTGATAATTTATTAGAAGATCTCAATATTAGCCACCTAAGAAATAATCCAGCACAAGGCCTATCTGGTGGAGAGCGCCGTCGCGTTGAAATTGCCCGAGCACTGGCAACACAACCACGCTTCATACTGCTAGATGAACCATTTGCAGGAGTAGACCCTATAGCAGTTCTTGATATTCAACGAATAATTAATTTTCTGAAAGAACGTAATATTGGCGTTCTTATTACAGACCATAATGTTAGAGAAACATTAGGAATCTGCGATCGAGCCTATATTATTAGTGAAGGCAACGTATTAGCTAATGGCGTACCAGATGAAATTATTTGTAATGAAAGTGTGAGAAAGGTATATTTAGGAGAACATTTCAAACTATAGAGTCAAAGATCAATTGATATAATTTAACTAAGAATTATTATAGCTATAAGCTTATGAATAAATTTCCCGTCTTTTGTGATTATAGTATTTTATTATTAAATTACAGGAACTAATAAATTTAGCATAACAATTTATACTTGAATTAAATAGTAATACTTAATATGAGAATTAACTTAATTTAAGGAGCTATCATGAATCTACATCTTACTGGTCATCATATTGATATTACTCCAGCTATGCGAGAGTATGTTAATACAAAAATAACTAAGATTAAACGTCATTTTAACCATGTTATGGATATTAATGTGACGCTATCTGTAGAAAATTTAAATCAGAATGCAGAAGCTAATGTACATGTTCGTGGAAAGGATATCTTTGTCGAAACAAACAGTGCTAATATGTATGCATCTATTGATAGACTGATTAATAAATTGGACCGTAAGATATTGAAATATAAGGAAAAAAATACAGATTATCGCAATAATACTACATCTAAGCACCAAATCCTATAATAATTTATTTTTGTTAACTCCAGGAAGAAATATATGCCATAAAAAGGCTAAAAATATTCTTATATTTAACATTTAATCTAGAAACAAATAATTCTATTTATCTTAATAAAACTTTTAGATCTAATTAATTAAAATCAAGTCTTGATATGAACCTTATTACAGAACTATTACCGCTATCAAATATAATCATGGACTTAGATGCTACAAGCAAAAAGAGGGTATTTGAGCAGGTAGGGTTATTATTTGAAAATACTTCACATATTGCAAGAAACAAGGTATTTGATAGTCTATTTGCAAGAGAAAAACTTGGGTCTACTGGGTTAGGACAAGGGGTTGCAATCCCACATGGAAGAATAAAAGGCTTACATAAGGCCACTGCAGCATTTGTTAGAATGAAAAATCCAATATTATTTGATGCTCCAGATGGGAAACCAGTAAATCTTATTTGTATTCTACTTGTACCAGAAAAAGCAACTGATCAGCATTTACAAATCTTAAGCGAACTTGCGCAAATGTTTAGTATTAAAGGTTTTCGTGAACTGCTATTAACAAGTGAAAACTCTGAAGATACTCATAAGATAATTTCTAATTGGACACCGGATGCATCAAATTAGTATAACTCAATTATTTGAAGAGAATAGAGAAAAGCTTGGACTAACCTGGAAATCAGGTGAAAAAGATGGTGATAAAAAACTTATAGATGAAACAATATCTAAAACTAATCAGGGTTTAATTGGCCACCTAAACTTTATCCACCCAAACTGGATACAAGTATTAAGCAAAGAAGAAGCTGATTATCTTAATCGAATTGATTCTCAAACACTAAAGAATAATATGCAACAGCTTGCCGAAAGCGGTATGTCATGTATCATAGCTGCTGGTAGCGTATCCATACCTGAATCATTGAGTATATTAGCTGAATCTACTCATACCCCTTTCATCTGTGCAGAACGATCAAGCCTAGAAGTAATGTGGCAATTACGCCCATATCTCTGGCGTGTACTTGCAACATCAGATAGTATGCACGGTGTCCTATTAGATGTATTAGGAATGGGCATCATGATTACTGGAGAAAGTGGTGTTGGTAAAAGTGAACTTGCACTAGAATTAGTGAGTCGTGGACATGGCCTTGTTGCAGATGACGTAGTAGAACTCAATCGTATAGCCCCAGAAACATTAGAAGGTAATTGCCCAGAAATATTACGTGATTTCCTTGAGGTGCGTGGACTTGGCATGCTAAATATCCGTACTATTTTTGGCGAAACTGCAGTACGCAGAAGAAAAAATTTAGATCTAATAGTGCATTTACAGAAAGCTAACAGCTCCGATTTTAATACACTTGAACGTCTCCCTATTAACAATGTTAATGAGGAGATTATGGGTATAAATATACGTAAAGTAATTATACCTGTTGCTGCAGGAAGGAATTTAGCTGTACTAGTTGAAGCAGCTGTACGTAACTATATCCTACAATCACGTGGCATGGACAGTACTAAAAGTTTTCTTGATCGTCATGAACAAGAAATGCAAACTAAGAATATTAGAGACATAATAAAATGATAGTTACACCACGAACATTTACTATTGCATTTACTGGGGCCTCTGGTATGCATTATGGTATAAGACTTTTAGAAAAAATATTAGATAGTAAAAATAATGTCTTTCTAATGTATTCTCAGGCTGCACAAATTGTTGCTCAGCAAGAGATTAAGTTAACTCTATCTTCTCGTATAAAAGAAACAGAAGAATTTTTAAATAATCATTTTAAAACAAAAAAAGGTCAGTTACGTATATTTGGACAGAAAGAATGGTTTGCACCTGTAGCATCTGGATCTAATCTAGCAGATGCTATGATTATCTGCCCCTGTACTATGGGAACATTAGCAGCAATTTCTTCAGGGCTAGCACAAAATCTAATAGAACGTGCTGCAGACGTAATGTTGAAAGAGAATAGAAAAGTTATACTAGTTCCTCGTGAAACACCTTTCTCAGCCACTCACCTAGATAATATGCAAAAATTAATTCGTTGTGGCTCCGTTATACTGCCTGCAAACCCTGGGTTCTATCATCACCCAAAGAGCGTACAAGATCTAGTAGATTTTGTAGTTGCAAGAATACTTGATCATATAAATATAGAACACTCTCTTATTCCACGCTGGGGGGAATAAAATATTTAAAAATTTTATTAATGTATTAAAAATACTTCCTAGCTATAAGCTCTCTATTGCACACTTATTTATAGATATTAATGATATTCCCTTCTTAGATACCTGATAAACACCTAATTCAGTAACAATAAAATCCATTGCTACATCTTGCGAATTAGGATAGATGTTATCTAATCGTGAAATCTCAAATGCCACACCAATAACTAGAGGGCGCGGATTGATACTAAAAATTGTACGATCATAGTAACCACCTCCATAACCAAGTCGGTACCCCTTTTGATCAAAGCCAAGCATAGGGACTATCATTGCATTTAATATTACTAATTCAGTATTGTCAGGAACAGGAATATTATAAGCACCAATTTTCATCGGTACCCCATCCCACCATCTACGAAAACATAATGGCTTCTTCCTTCCTTCTACCTCAGGTAAGGCGATTGTTGCACCATGCCTTTGTAATGAAATCATTGCAGTATATGGGTCATACTCTCCATGACACGGCCAATAAAAACCAATTGAGCTACTATATAATGTTGGAAAACTGTTCTCTAATAAATTAGTTATCTTCTTACTCCATTGCATGCGATCATTATTAGTAATTGTTTTCCTAAGGGCTAGCAACTCAGACCTCTTTTTATTTCTCCAGTCCTTAGAAGTTTCCATCACTTTAGTTTATCTATGCTTAAATTTAATAATCGCCTCACTGGCGCTGGAATTCCAAGTTCTAGTGCTTGATTAAAAGTTATCCATTTTAGATTACCACTATTAGCCAATAATTTCTTCGAATTTGATAACATTAATTTCGGATAAATTCTCAATTTAAAATGTGTAAAAGAATGATTAATTAGAGGCAGATGAGTAAGTTGCTTAACCTTTAACCCAAATTTTTGATTACAATATAATAAAATATCCTCATTCACTGATATTTCTGGAAAACACCAAAGCCCTCCCCAAATTCCCCCTAACGGGCGTCGTTCTAAAAGAATCTCTTTTTGTATGATTATCATTAGCATCATAGTTTCTTTAATCACTATAGCCTTCCTAGGCCTCGCCATAATAGTGAATTCATTTATTTTATTTCCCTGAAATGCAGCACATCTAAAATGAATCGGACATATAGTACATTTTGGATTTTTTTTAGTACAGATAATAGACCCTAAATCCATCAGTCCCTGTGAATATGATTCTATATCACCACGTACTTTAATCTCTGGTAATAAATCTTCTGCTTTTTCCCATAATATTTTTTCTATATGGTAACCCTTAATACTAAAATATCTCTTAAGAATACGCCTTACATTAGCATCAAGTATTGCATATCGTTTTCCATATGCAAATACCTGTATTGCAGCAGCAGTTGATCGACCTATGCCAGGGAGTTTCCTTATATGATTATTTTCGTAGGGAAATTTACCTTGATATTCTTTCACAATTAAATGTGCTGTCTTATAAAGATTTCTCCCACGTGAGTAATAACCTAAGCCGCTCCATAGAGCCAAAACCTCATCAAGAGTTACTAATGTAAGACTAACAATATTAGGATAACACTTTAAAAATCTTTTATAATATGGAATTACTGTAACAACCCTAGTTTGCTGTAACATAATTTCAGATACCCAAATAGCATATGGATCACGCGTATTCTGCCAAGGAAGGCTATGTCTACCATATTTTCTCTGCCAATTTATTAGCTGAGATGAAAAATAATAATCTTTTTTATTAGTCAAAATTAATTAGATAACTCTATAACTTATAAAAATTAAACATAGCCATCGTAGGTCCAAGAAAATTCAACTCTACCATTCAGATACACTCGCATGCTAAAATAAAATTTATTGGTTCCTCATTTTCAACTGGCCCAGGATTTCTTTTAAAATGATACAACTCATCATAAATGGTCAGACGCAGCATTTTGATGCTACATTGAATATAACTCAATTGTTAGAACGAATGGAGCTAAATAAAACACGCATTGCTATTGAGCATAACGGACAGATCGTTCCGCGTAGTAAATATAAGGAACAAACTCTAACAGACGGAGACCAACTTGAAATAGTAGTAGCTGTGGGGGGAGGATGATTCCTTTTATTATTACATATTCCTTATCCCTGTAAACTACGCTAAAAAATTAAATGTCTAACCTAATTATTCATGACAAAGAATATTCATCACGACTTCTAGTCGGAACAGGTAAATATAAAAACTTTACTCAAACACGTGAAGCAATTGATGCAAGCAAGGCCCAAATTGTAACCATTGCAGTTCGTAGGACTAATATTGGTCAAAATATTAATGAGCCAAATTTATTAGACCTACTTCCACCTTCAGAATTTACCCTGCTACCTAATACAGCTGGATGCTTCACAGCTAATGATGCAATACGTACTCTACGACTTGCTCGTGAATTACTTGATGGACACAATCTTGTGAAATTAGAAGTACTTGGAGATCCAAGTACACTATACCCTAATGTATTAGAAACAATTAAAGCTGCAAAAACTCTAATAAAAGAAGGGTTTAATATTATGGTATATACCTCAGATGACCCTATAGTTGCTAAACAACTAGAAGATATTGGCTGTGTTGCAATAATGCCACTAGCATCACTAATCGGTTCTGGTATGGGCATCCTAAATCCATGGAATTTAGAAATAATTATCAATAACTCTAACGTTCCAGTTATTGTTGATGCTGGAGTTGGAACAGCTTCAGATGCGACCATAGCAATGGAATTAGGCTGTGATGGAGTACTAATGAATACTGCAATTGCAGCATCAGAGAACCCTATATTAATGGCCTCAGCAATGAAAAAAGCGGTAGAAGCAGGACGTAACGCTTTCTTAGCAGGCAGAATGAAAAAGAGAACAACATATAATGCTAATCCTAGCTCACCAATAAATAATACAATTTCTAAAGATAAATTTGTATGAGTTATTTTTTTCTATTTTAAATGGCACAACAACAGAATGCTATTCGTAGCTTTGTACTTCGAAAAGGTCGAATATCAAATGCGCAACGCCGTGCATTTGAAGATTTGCTCCCAAAATATGGCTTGCCCTACATAAAGGATTCTCTTAATTTTGAGAGAATTTATGGAAGAAAAGCCCCAAGATACCTTGAAATAGGATCTGGTATGGGCGAAACAACCATTTCTATTGCCAAATCTCATCCACAAAATGATTATCTTGCAATTGAAGTTTACACACCAGGTGTGGGTAGTTTATTGAAGCAAATTGAAGAATTTAAATTAACTAATTTACGTATTATCCAACATGATGCAGTAGAAGTATTGAGCAATATGTTTCTGCAAGAATATCTTGATGGAATTCATATTTTTTTTCCTGATCCTTGGCCTAAATTACGCCACCATAAACGAAGACTAATTCAACCAAAATTTATATCACTCTTGTGTAAGCACCTAAAAATAGGTGGCTATATACATGTAGCGACGGATTGGGGTAATTATGCGGATCAAATTCTAGAAATAATGAGCAATGAACTAAGTCTAACCAACACAGCACGAGAATTTATACAGCGCCCAGAATACCGCCCATTAACAAAATTTGAACAGCGTGGTTTACAATTAGGTCATAAAGTATGGGACTTAGTCTTCAAAAAAAACTGATTCCAAATTCATATATTTTAATAAAATTTATACTTTTGGGAGAAAAATTTGTAACAAATCATTAAGAAAACGCTTCCCAATATGAGTTGGAACTATATGGGAATGACTGCGTATTATCAATCCACGCTGCTCAGCTTCATTTAACTGTTGTTGGATACCTGTAATTGATAGCCCAGTACGTTCCTGTAATAACGCTATTTCGAACCCATCTGTAAGTCTCAAAGCATTCATTAAAAATTCAAACCACCTTTCATGCCTATTCACCTCATGTTGTTCCTGTAAAAGAGTACTTGAAGAACTGATATCGACTATTTTCTTAGAAAGATACTCTTTTGGATTCTTATATCGCATCTGCCTCACTATCCTGTCCGCAAAACTAATCTTGCTATGTGCGCCTGCTCCGATACCAAGATAATCTCCAAAAAGCCAATAGTTTAAGTTGTGCTTTGATTTATATCCTGGGTACGCAAATGCTGAAGTCTCATAATTTATATAACCACTTTTCTCAAGCCTTTCCTCAATCATTATTTGCATATTTGCAGACAAATCATCATCTGGCAAAGGCGGTGGATAATGATGAAAAAATGTATTTGGCTCTAGTGTAAGATGATAGGCGGAAATATGCTGAACATTGAAACTACATGCAGTTTCAATATCTTTTTCAGAATCCTCAATTGTCTGATTAGGAAGCGCATACATCAGATCTAAATTAATATTATTGAAATATTTTTGTGCAATTTCTACTGCGTTATAAACTTCCTTATCATCATGAATACGACCAAGGCTATAAAGGTATATTGGATTAAAGCTTTGTACGCCAATAGACAAGCGATTAATACCTGCAGTACTAAAATCGTAAAATTTATTTGATTCAAATGTTCCTGGATTAGCTTCTAACGTAATTTCAATGTTATTGTCGAGGGGTAGCAATGTTCTAACTGTAGTAAGTATTGAATCAATTGATTGTGCACTAAATAAACTTGGTGTGCCTCCACCAAAAAAAATACTATTAATTTTACGCCCCCATATTTGAGGTAAAGAAATCTCTAAATCACGGGCTAATCTTGATACATAATCATGCTCTATCAAATCAATATTCCCTTTAATCTGATGAGAATTAAAATCACAATACGGACATTTCTTCATACACCATGGGATATGAATATAAAGTCCCAGGGGTGGAAGTTGCTTCAACTTTGGAGATTTAAAATTTAGTATTTCAGAGGGAGAGATTATAGAGGCCATAGCCAAATTATACTTGGCAATAAAAGCATTTTATGCAAAGCATTACAAGTCTATTTACTTCAAACACTTACAATATTATCTATTGACTCTTCACTAAGATATCTATTTAATCTTCTTAATGCTTTTCCACGATGACTCATCAGATTTTTATCTTCAATAGAAAGCTCAGCAGCTGTTTTTTCTAAATCTTTAAGGTAAAAATAGGGATCATAACCAAATCCAGAATTACCTCTTGGCTCTAGAATAATCCTACCATGCCAACTTCCATCAGTTATGATAGGTTGTGGATCATCAGCATAACGAACCAAAACGATAATGCAATAATAATGTGCACTACGGTCCTGTTTAGTCCTTAAATTTTCAATCAAAAGTTGGTTGTTACGCTGATCAGATTTAGGCTCTCCCGCATAACGTGCCGAATAAACTCCCGGCTTCCCATTCAGAGCATCTACACAAATCCCAGAATCATCTGCTAATGCAGGCAGACCCGTTTGTTTACTGGCATGACGCGCTTTCACTAAAGCATTTTCTATAAAAGTTTGATATGGCTCCTCTACTTCAACAACATTAAATTTGGACTGAGGAAATACTTGAATCTCTAAAGAATTAAATACATGAGAAAACTCTTTTATTTTCCCTTGATTGTTACTGGCAATAACTATTTTTTTCATGAGTAGAATTAGTTTAAATAATTTCCAAGACCTTTCTTTGAATTTTAATTAGCTCTAAGATGCCATGCTGGGCCATATCTAACATATGATCTAATTCCGTTCTACTAAATGAGGCCCCCTCAGCCGTCCCCTGAATTTCAACTATACCAGAACCTCCAGTCATAACTACATTCATATCAGTATCACAACTAGAATCTTCAATATAATCTAAATCTAATACTGGAGTGCCGTTATAAATACCAACTGATATTGCCGCAACATGATCTAGAATTGGTGTATTCTTTATCAGTTTTTTATCTAATAACGTATCTACTGCATCATGCAATGCAACAAATGCCCCTGTAATACTAGCAGTTCTAGTTCCACCATCTGCCTGAATTACATCACAATCAATCTGAATAGTTCTCTCACCTAATTTATTCATGTCTACTACTGAGCGTAATGCCCGCCCAATAAGACGTTGGATTTCCATAGTACGTCCAGATTGCCTCCCCCTAGAAGCTTCTCGCTGCATACGCTCATCAGTTGAGCGGGGTAACATACCATATTCCGCCGTTAGCCATCCCTGCCTTTTATCTTTAAGAAATAATGGTATTTTTTCAGATATACTGGCAGTACAAAGCACTTTTGTGTCGCCAAACTCTATCAATACTGCACCTTCCGCATGCTTAGTATAATGTCGATTTATTTTAACTGGTCTAATCTGATTTGGATTTCGATTACTAGGTCGCATAGTTATCAGTACCCTTATGATAGTATATAGTACGTTGATAATTTATAGCATGAGATGACTAAATGGTATACATATAATTTCTATTAATAAAGCTCACATATGCATGTATATTATTTTAACGTATTCATAATTTCTAAGCGGATAACTCTCTATGATCTATAGTATGACTGGCTATGCAATAGGTGCTAAAAAACATTCCCAAGGCACTTTAAATCTAGAGTTACGCTCAATTAACCATCGCTATCTTGATATTCAATTACGTCTTCCTGAAAAATTCCGTCTATTAGAACCATCAATACGTGAAATTATAACTTCTAAATTAAGCCGTGGGAAAATAGAATGCCATATAAACTTTAATCAGCTATTTAATAATGAAGATAAGCAAAAAATTAATAGTGAGTTATTACAAGAATTACTAGAATTAAATGATATAGTAAAAACCGCTTTACCAGATGCAAGAGACCTAAGTGTAGCAGATATCATCCGCTGGCCTAATATACTAAAAACTGAAATATTTCCCACAGATGATCTATGTAACCTTTGTAAAGAATTATTAGAAGATACTATATGTGATATGATTTCTGCACGTGCCCGCGAGGGTGAAAAATTAAAAATAATTCTTCTTAAAAGACTGACAAGTATGCGCCAGTTAACAACTAAAGCTGCACCCCTTATACCCGCATTGGTAGCATCATATCAAGAAAGAATATCAACTAAACTAAATGATGCACTAATAAATAGTGAAGATGATCGTATACGACAAGAGCTAGTATTATTTGCTAATAAAGTTGATATTGATGAGGAAATATGTCGCCTGGAAACTCACTTCGATGAAATAGAAAGAATACTTACTAAAGGCGGTGTAGTTGGTAAACGCCTAGATTTTCTAATGCAAGAGCTTAATCGAGAGGCTAATACAATTGGCTCAAAATCAGCAGCTAGTGATATTTCTAAAATCTCTATAGAACTTAAAATATTAATCGAACAAATGCGTGAACAAATCCAAAATATTGAATAATCTCTCAGCAAATATTCAGACCTGTTGCATTTATATCGTTATGAAATGAAGCAGCAAATAATTTATTCTGATTATTTGCTATGGTCCCTAATATAGAATATTAACTACTGTACTAACTAATAATAAAAGATTGATAAGAAGAACCTAATAACGGGAATATTAGCTTTATATGATGCGAACCAAACTTTAGCCATCAATAAGCTAAAGACAGCGCTTACAGCTACTGTTTTATTTATGTAGTATCAGGATTAATTTGGAATTAAATCGACACTGAGGACTATAGAAATTACTGATACCCAATTATTTCATAAATAAATTACTAATAAAAAATTGCTATTCCCATTGCTACATCTATAAAATACAAAATTACAGCATAAAATTCTTCGAATCTGGTACATTAACAGAATTCAGAAAGATGCATACAAAATCAGTAACCCTCTCACGGAGTCATAACTTATGAAGTCTATTATTCTTTCCTTATTTATTATTCTAATATTTACGTCATGCACTACTGTAAACAGCATGAGGAATATCCGAGAAGGCATAACAAAAGAAGAGGTTATAATTGCTGCAGGGCATCCTAATGGCTTTCATCGTAATGGAGAGTATGAGGCCCTTCAATATACAGATCTTATGATTAACAGGTGGTCAATATTTAGCGGCTTATCTTGGAGTAGAACAGATTATTCTATAATTCTAAAAAATAATCATGTTATTGAATATGGTCCTGGAAAGATTA
Organism: uncultured Nitrosomonadaceae bacterium; assembly: GCA_964013575.1. GTDB lineage: Bacteria > Pseudomonadota > Gammaproteobacteria > Burkholderiales > Nitrosomonadaceae > BJGV01. The sequence goes on along the minus strand of CAXGWP010000021.1, from coordinate 11,055 downwards.
TCAAGCGAGAAAGGAATGAATCCCCATATATGCTTATCCAAAAAAAATATTAATTTTGTGTAATTATTTAAATCTTCTGCCATATAATATATAGATAATTTAACACCCTATAATTCAGGATATATCTTAAAGAATAGATTTTCTATTAACACCCACCCATAATGAAACTGTAATCCTCCATCTCGATTCTAATCAAGATTACGGTTATACTGACTACACTACTTTCTAAGCGTAAGTTCAATAATTAATATTTATCTAATTTATTATTAAGTGGAGCTTTAATATATGACTAAACTTCAATGCCCGACTATGTCTAGCCCAAAAGTACTAGACCCTGTGAGCCCAGCTATTGAAGACTACATGCGCACCTTATTAGCCCATACAGAACATTCAATACTTACTAAAATGGAAGAAGAAGCCAATAATAATAACTTCCCTATTATTGGTCGACTTGTTGGAGCTTTTATTGAAACAATGGCAAAATCCATAAATGCAAAGCGTATATTCGAGTTCGGAAGTGGATATGGTTATTCTGCATATTGGTTTGCTAAAGCGGTAGGTAAGCATGGCACTGTGATTTGTAGTGATGGTGACCCTTTAAACAAAGAAAAAGCAGAAAAATATCTTAATTCTGCTGAGCTAGGGGATAGAATTAGTTTCCATACTGGGTATGCCCAAGAAATATTTTCTAAAACTGAAGGATCATTTGATATCTGCTACAACGATGCTGATAAAGGACAATATCCTGAGATCTGGCATCTGGCTAAGAATAGAATCCATCCTGGTGGTCTGTACATTGCAGATAATGTACTATGGCATGGCAGGGTTGCAGTAAAAGACTATATCGATCTAGTACCTGGATGGACAGAGGCTATTATGGAGCATAATAAACTAATCTTTGATGATCCTGAATTTGATTCTTTTATCAATCCAACAAGAGATGGTGTAATTATAGCGAGAAAAAAATAATAGAGAAATTTAAATATATAAACAAAATATATGAAGAAATTAATAATATATTTAGTCGGTGCATTTGTAATATCGCAATTCATAGGGTGCGCTAAGCCTCAGGTTAAAATAACGGAAACAAAACCCGGATCAGTTATTGTCGATTCTTCTGATTACAATGAAATAGAAGCAAAGAAATTAGCAGATACACAGTGTGCAAAATCTAAACGTCATGCTCAGAAAATATCTAAGTCTAATATGAGTTCAAGTAAATACCATTATTTCAAATGTGTTTTCTGATCTTCATTAAAGGTTCTTCATGAAACACTATTGTCATAGAAATAACAAGATGCGGTATGCGTTTCACTAAACTTAGTTACGGCGGGATAGCTTCCAGAACAAATAGGCATTGCTTTTGGGCAACGTGGATGAAAATGACATCCAGAGGGCGGGCTTGCTGGTGAAGGTAAATCCCCATGCAAGCGTATTATCTTTCGATTTGATTCCGATTTAATTACTGGCACTGCGGATAGTAATGCCTGAGTATAAGGATGTTTAGGGGTATTTAATACCTCATCTACACTACCATATTCCACAATTTTTCCAAGATACATCACTGCAACCTTATCTGCCAAATATTCTACAACTGAAATATTGTGTGTAATAAATAGGTATGAAATGCTAAGATCTTTTTGTAATTCTTTAAGTAAATTTAGAATTTGAGCCTGTACAGAAACATCAAGTGCACTTGTGGGCTCATCACAAATTAGAAGATTAGGATTAACTACCAAAGTACGAGCTATAGCAATTCTCTGCCGTTGCCCACCAGAGAATTCATGTGGATAGCGCCATTTAGATTCCAGCGGCAACCCAACATGTTTTAATAAAAGATCTATTTTTTCTGTGCCTAAAAAATCAATCTTCTTGGTTCGATTTCCTAGATCCGTATTATTTTTAATATTTAGTGCATTCATTCCCTCTTTCAAAATATCAATAATACGCATTCTAGGATTAAGTGATGAATAAGGATCTTGAAAAATAATCTGAAATTCAGCGCGCTTCCTACGAAGTTCTTTACGCTCAAGACCTACTAATTCTGTCCCATCATATTGGACACTACCTGCAGTAGGTGTAATCAATTGTAAAATACTTTTCCCTACCGTAGTTTTTCCACAACCTGACTCACCTACTAGTGCAACTGTACTACCCTGTGAGATAGAAAATGAAACTCCATCTACTGCCTTAATACTTCCTACCACTCTTTTTATTAAGCCTCTATATATAGGAAAATGAACTTTCAAATTAGTGACATTTAATAGTTCTGAACTACCAGTAGTATCATGAACTACAAGATCTATTTTAGGAGTACACCTTTCTGCTATTAACTGTTTCTTAACATTCTCCTTAACATCTCTTCTATACAAATGACACCTTACCTTATGCCCTTTAACTATCTCACTCCATTCTGGTACTGTTGTTTTACATAAATCCCAAGCATATTCACAACGATTAGCAAACCGACAGCCAATAAATTTACTAGATAGAGATGGAACGCTTCCCTTAATCATTGCTAATCCCTGTCCCCTTTTGGATCCTCCAGGTAAAGCAGCAAATAGTTTCTTAGAATATGGATGTGCTGGAGAATTAAAAAATTTATTACAAACAGCTGTCTCTATAATTTCACCTGCATACATAACTGCAATTCGGTCTGCCATTTCCGCTACAACCCCAAGATCGTGGGTAATAAGTAAGATAGCCATGTCTTTATTTCGCTGCAATTTTTGCATTAGATCTAAGATTTGAGCCTGAATAGTAACGTCAAGCGCTGTAGTCGGCTCATCTGCAATTAATAATGCTGGCTCACAAGCAAGTGCCATAGCAATCATTACCCGCTGTTTCATACCACCAGAAAATTGAAATGGATATTCATTCATACGCCTTGTTGCATCAGGAATTCCTACTTGATGCAGTATTTCTATTATGCGTTCTTGTAATTCTATGCCGCGCAAATTAAGATGTCGTTTCAAAACCTCTTTAATTTGCTCGGCAACTGTTAATACTGGGTTTAAATTTAACATCGGCTCCTGAAAAATCATGCTAATGTGCTTTCCACGAATATTACGCATAGATGCTTCTGATTTTTGTAACAGATCCTCTCTATCCAGCTCTATAGAACCAGAAATAATTTCACCCACCTCTGGTAGTAATCGCATAATTGAAAGCGCTGTCATAGATTTCCCACAACCAGACTCACCAAGCAAGGCAAAAGTTTCGCCTTTCTGAATATGAAGTGTAAGTCCATCAACAGCATGTACCGGTTCCGTGCTGGTGTGAAGAATAGTCTTAAGATTTTTGATCTGTAGCAGGGAAATCATAGAAATATAGGATTCAAATTACTGTCGCATCAAATTGATTTTTATTCAATTGAATAGTTCAACATAATATAATTTACTTGGTAATAAATCGCTGCGTTTTTACTCTTGGGTTAAATGCATCCTGTACCGCATCAGCAAATAAATTAGCGCTTAAAACGAGAGTAAACATAAAACCAAAAGAGGCAAGCAAAGCCCACCAAATCATTGGTTCACGTGCCATTTCTAAACGAGCTGAATTAATCATAGTACCAAAACTAATCATAGAAGGATCTACACCAACACCAATATAAGACAGTACAGCCTCAGCCAGAACAAGACCACTAAATTCCATAACAGTAGCAATCAATACAATATGCAACACGTTAGGAAGTATATGACGAATAATTATGCGCCAGTGAGAAACTCCAAATGCATGGGATGCTTGGATATATTCCATCTCACGTATTTTGAGAGTCTCTCCACGCAATAAACGACATAGTCCCGTCCAACTTGTAACACCAAGTATGATACAAAGGAATAACAATCGAATATCAGCGCGTGAAGCCATTGTGTCAAACAATTCCGGATGTGTCCCTATATAGACCTGCATCATTAATACTGAAGCGGCAATTAGCAGAACACTTGGAATTGAGCTTAATGTGGTATAAAGGTATTGAATTGCATCATCAATCCATCCTTTAAAATACCCAGCTGTAATGCCAAGAATAAGCGCAAAAGGTATCATCATTAGTGTAGTAATTGTTCCAATTATCAAACCAATACGAATACTTTTCAGCACTTGGTAAAAAACATCCTGCCCTACTTTATCAGTTCCAAATATATGATAATGAGTAGATAGAGAAAGTGTAATGCCAAATATTAGAAGTAATAATGCAGACATAATAAAAATATACTTCCAAGGAATCTCTGTTTCATTACGCAAGATAATAGAAACCATTAGCTTAAATTTCATAGCATTTTTATATGCCATTAACTTAACTAACAAAATTGCAGATATAACCCAAATTAAAAAACCCAAACATAAACCCTCTACCGTACGCCAAGCAATATCAGCAAAAAGCTCCTTCTCCGGATTCTGTAAGTGCGAACCACCAAATTTCAGCCGAGGAAACTCACGTGTTTGTCCTCCCTGAGGAAGCTCAATTATTTCTTTGCTATAGAGATATGCTGCGAACGGTGCAGAATAGCTCTTCTCAATATTTGTACGTAATGGTGTAGCAATGATATCAAATAGACTTAATACCTTAGCATCATATATTTTCTCAGTACTGGCACCATTATTATCTAAGGCAGGTCGGAAATGTACAGTGTCTAATAACCCAATTAAGATAAATAGCATCAATACAGTAAGTGCCATCATGCCGCTCACACTATGGCCTACTCTCTTCCATAGAATAAGGAGATGCTCATTACGCCGAACATACCAAGCAAAAAACATTACTACTATCAAAAGAAGGTAGATAAGTGAATCGGTCCAAAGAATGACAGGTTTAAAAGGCATGGCATCTATTAAGAATATTTATTCTAGCTTTATCCTTGGGTCAACTAGCGTGTAAGAAATGTCAGTTAATATCAACCCAATGATATAAAGAAATGACCCTAGAAAAACCATAGCCCGAACAACAGCAAAATCCTGAGAATTAATCGCATCAATAGTATAACTACCTAAACCTGGAATACCGAAAAATGATTCCAATATGAGGCTGCCCATGAAAAGTGAAGGAATTAGCACTACTACACCTGTAAGAATTGGAATCATGGCATTTCCAAGCACGTGTCTAAATAACACGATACTTTCCTGAAGGCCCTTAGCACGTGCAGTTCGAACGTAATCCTTTCCTATTTCTTCCAGAAAAATTGTACGATACCAACGTGCGCTTGCACCAGAACCACTAAATATACCTATGATTACTGGCAGCACTAAGAATTTACCTATATCTAATCCCCCACTGAATCCTGAAATAGGTACTAAATGCCACAGCTTACTAACTAGGAATTGTCCACCAATCACATAAAATAAAAGGGAGATTGACATTATTGCAACACATAGAACTACTCCCCAAAGGTCAATATAAGTAGCACGAAAAAATACCATTATTAATGCAAAGGTAATATAAGAGATTAATCCTAAAATAAATATTGGTAGTGCAATAGCAAGGCTTGGTATCATACGCGTTTTAATTTCATGAGCAATATCACGTCCATCATCTGCACGCCCAAAATCAAAGATAAACATTGAAGTAGATTTCTCAAAAAAAATTGTATTGGTGAATTTATCAGTACCTCTCTCTTCACTGTTATATATTAATGATTTGTCATACCCTCTTTCTTGCTTCCACTTAAAAATTGCCTCTGGGGTAACTCGTTTGATGCCAAGATGCATCCGTGCCATATCATCAGGAGTATTAATCACAAAAAACAGTGTAAAAGTAATTAGATTCACACCGATCAGTATAGGAATCGCATACAATATACGACGTATAATGTAATTAACCAATATCACCTCGTTTCTCTAAATTATTAATTCCTGCTCCACGCTCTTTCTTCTGATAAATAATGAATGCGGGAATCAACCCTACTATCAACACTATCAGAAATAATGCCAAAGGCCAGAATACTGGTTTATTCCAATAGAGTCGTTTCTCTTCTCTCATATTGGAATCTATACGGTGATATTTCATATTGTTATGGGTCATTTTGTTAGGTTTAACATTTGTATACCATTCATGGTACAAAGCATAATCTTTAGGATGATATCCCCAAATCCAGGGTGAGTCTTTACGAAGAATCCTGAGCATCTGATCAATGATTTTCTGGCGCTCAGAACTGTCTTCCATATTTTTCATTTGCTCGAATAAAGCGTTATATTCTGGATTATCATAATTAGCAGCGTTCTCACCATGATTACCAACTTTTCTTTGTGGCCCATGAAGCAAAAACAGAAAATTTTCAGGATCCGGATAATCAGCATTCCATCCCCACTCAAAAATTTGCGCATTTCCCTGGCGAATTTTATCCTGAAAACGATTGTAGTCTGTATTTCGAATTACTAACTGAATATTAAGCTTTTGAAATTGTTTACTCATCCAATCTAGCTTTGATTTATCTTCAGGACCTCTCGCCGTGACATCAAAATACAGTACTAATGGAGCATTAGTTTTAATATCTATCCCATTAGGATAACCTGCTTCTGCCAATAAATTCTTAGCAGTTTCTATAGATTTACGCTTTAGTCTATTATCTTTCCAGTTATATACAATTGGATTAATTCCCTCCTTACCATACTTGTGACCAAAGATTCCTGGCGCAATTGGCCCTTGTGCTGGGATACCACGACCATTGGCAAATATCGAAATAAACTCCTCATAATCAACTGCAATAGAGATTGCCTGACGTAGTTTCCTAGAAGATTCTGTAAGTCCGCCGACCGTAGGATCAAGCATATTGAACCCAACATAGTATGTGGAAGTCGCTATAGCCTCTTCTAATCGAATTCCTTTCGCGCTCATTTCCTGTGTTACAGTTGCCTCACCCTGCCCTGTAATTTGTACGGCTTGATCAAAGCTATCAGAACTAATCCCAGATGCATCATAGTACCCTTGTAGAAATTTATTCCAACGAGGGATACTTTCCTTTTCACGATAAAACATGATCTTATCAATAAATGGCAATGGCTTACCTGCATCTACTAGTAAACTTGATTCTAAATTATCTCCAACAGGATAAGTCTCCCCATGAAAATTAGGATTTTTTTCTAATACCATCATTAAATTTGGGTTATTATCAGTTAGCATATAAGGACCTGTCCCAACCGGGTACCAATCAAGTGTAATATTTTTCTCTACTAGCCCCTGCTGGGCATAGAAGCGATCTGCCTCCCATGGAATTGGCGCAAAAAATGGCATTGTGAGCCAATACATGAATTGTGGATACTTCCCTTTAATTTTAATTCTATAAGTGTGAGAGTTTACTACCTGCGCCCCTTCTAATGGATAATTATTCAAATCTAGGTAAGCACCAGCACTTACATCCTCAGATTGAGAATTGACTGCGGATTTTAAGGTATCTGAATATTCTTTAAGACCAACAATATAACCTGACATCAAACCAAAGATAGGTGAATGTAGCCTAGGGTGTGCCAGTCTCTTAATCTCATAAACATAATCTTTAGCAGTTAATTCACGTGTGTCAGTGTAAGAAAAATCCTTAAGCTCATATATCTCTGCTAGATCTTTAGCTGATAGATTATGATAAATAAATTCTTTTTTTTCATTTCTTACAAAGGCAGGATGAGGCTGAAATCGAATTCCAGGTTTAATAGAAATTTCATAAATCGTATAAGAAATTTCCCCGTTATCAGCATCTTCAGGCAATCTTTCTCCATTCAAATTAAAATATTGTGCTACGGGCATCTCAGATGCGGAGAGAGGAACCAATTTATAGGGACGTTTTAAATAATGAAATTGTAGTGGTGGCTCATAAATCTGTGCTGTAAACTGGATTTCATTTGAACTATATGACTGCACTGGGTCAAGATGTTTAGGGCGCTCAGAAAAAGCGCTATAAAGTATATTTCCATTTCCAGCAGAGATTGGATATGGATTATTCCAAGAATCACTACTACAAGCAGATAATAATGCTATAGAAAGTGATAGCAAATATATAAATAGCACCTTCATTTGTTTTATATTTTAAAGTAAATACTTAAGCATAGGGAAAGAAAGAATCTTTTTTCTAATAGTTTATTCTAGCTCTTTAAATATAATAGATTCCTAAGATATAATTAATTAAATTATCAGAATATTCACAAGGACATAATATGGGATTTCTAGATGGGAAGCGTGTTCTAATCACTGGGTTACTAAGTAATCGCTCTATTGCTTATGGTATAGCAAAAGCAATGAAACGAGAGGGGGCAGAACTTGCTTTTACTTATCAAGCGGAAGGTATACGTAGACGCGTAGAAAAATTAGCAGCTGAATTTGAAAGTAATTTGCTTTTTTCTTGTGATGTTACAAATGATAACGAAATTAATAGAAGCTTTGAAGAATTGACAAAATCGTGGGATAGCCTTGATAGCATCATACACTCTATTGCTTTTGCCCCACGTGAATCTTTAACTGGTGACTACTTAGAAGGTTTAAGTCGTGAATCTTTCCAAATAGCTCATGATATTAGTTCTTTTAGCTTTGCTGCCTTAGCAAAAGCAGGGCTCCCATTAATGGAGAATAGCAATGGATCTCTTTTGACATTGAGCTATCTTGGCTCACAAAGAACAATGCCAAACTATAATGTCATGGGGCTTGCTAAAGCTAGCCTTGAGGCAAATGTTAGGTTCATGGCATCAAGTCTAGGTCCAAAAGGAATAAGAGTTAATGCGATTTCTGCTGGCCCAATTAAGACACTTGCTGCTTCAGGGATAGGAGATTTTGGGAAATTACTTGGGTATACTGAAAAAGTTTCTCCACTACGAAGAAATGTATCCATTGAGGAAGTTGGAAATGTTGCTGCTTTCTTATGCAGCAATCTTGCAAGTGGGATTACTGGTGAAATTACTTATGTAGATGCTGGATTTAACAATGTTGCTTTTGATCTTATTGAATAACCATAATTAAGAATCTGATTATTGCTGGCTCTCAATTCTCCCTTTTATAACATTCACATCTGCCCGCTGCTTAATTGCTGAGAGATACGATAAAAATTCCTCCTGAGCATATAATTGCTGCAACTGCTTACTAAAAGTCTTAATCTTTTCTTCATCTGGAGATGCCGCATCAATCACATTATTAATTCGAATTAAAGAGAATCCTCCTTCTGAATTAATAACCCCAGTATATGCAGGGAAGCTAAATGGTTTAATTTTAAAAATAGCACGAATTACCTCTTCTTCCAGGCCATTTGTATTATTACGAGAAACTGTCATATTTGAACCCCATGTAACTATATCTTTCTTTCCTCTCTGAAGCTGTGTCAATTTATCTGTTCCATCTTCCACTGCCAAATCAGATGCTTTCTGGCGTACAAGGATATTAATTATTTTCTCTCTAACTTCTTTCATTGAAAGTACTGCTGCCGGCCTATGTTCAATAACCCTTATAGAAATATAAGTATCTTCTGCAATTTCAATAACTTCAGAATTCTGTTTATTCTCAATAGAATCTTTTGAAAACATTACCTGTAATAATCTTGCATCAGTAAAGTATGACTCTTCACCACCTGCCCGACTAATCCAACCACTCTTCTTAATAGGCAATTTAAGTGCCTCTGCAGCCAATCCAAAATTGTCAATCTCCTCATATACTATATTCCGAAATTCTTCTACCTTATCCCCAAAGCCCTTGCTAACTCTCTGCTTTCTTATTTTTTCTTCTACTTCACCTTTTATTTCATCAAAACTTACATCTTTTCCAGATTTTATTGCTGATAGTTTAATAATATGAAAACCAAAGTCTGTCTGTATAGGCCCACGGATCTCTTCCGGTTTCATTTGAAAAACTTCATCCTCAAAATTCTTAACCATCGTGTTACGACTGAAAAATCCTAAATCTCCTCCTTTATCTGCTGACCCAGCATCCTGGGAATGCTCTCGTGCAAATTTAGAAAATTTTTGTGGATCCTGTTTTATCTTTACCAGTAATGCTTCTGCTTTAGATAAAGCTGTTGCTTTATCTTCATCTGATGCAGTAGAAGGGGCGCTAAATAATATATGGCTAGCTTGACGTTGCTCTGGCTGAATAAATTCAGACTTGTTCTTTTTAAAATAATTTTGAACCTCATTAGCTTCAAGCACAACTTTTTCAGCTAAATTATCTACTGATAATACAAGATACTCTACCTTTATCTCTTCAGATCGCTTAAACTCATCCTGATGTTTACTATAATATTTCTTAATCTCCTTATCATTTGGTTTGATTGTTGATAAAAATTCACTAGGATCAATTTGAAGGCTATTAATCTCACGTTTCTCTTCACTTAAACGTATTAAATTTTTCACTACTGTATTAGAAATGAAACCATTTTTTAGATACCCGTCTACCACTTGTTGTCTCATCATATCCTGACGGATATTAGATTCAAACTTTACTACATCCAATCCCTTATTACGTAATAATTCTCTATATAATTCATTTGAAAATTTCCCATCTTGCTGAAATACTGAAATACCTTGTAGGATATCAACTAACTGAGAATCAGAAATAGTAATCTTAAGGCGATCTGCCTCAATATTTAGCAATCTTTTTTGAATTAAATCTTCTAAAACCGATACCCTTATTTTTGGATCATCTAACATAGAAGCATTGAAACTATCCCCCATGGAGCTTCTCATAGAATCAAATCGATCCCGTAATGCCTGATCAAATTCCTGCCTATAAATTTTTTCACCAGAAATAATTGCTATATAGTCATTACCGTCAGAACTTTGGTATGACTCTAGCCCCCAAAATAAAAATGGTAATACAGCAATTACCATAATAACTTGAACAACGCGTTTACGTTTGTGAACAAAATCAAACATTACATAAGTCCAAAATACTTATCAATAAAAAAGGCGAACTTACGTTCGCCCATAATTAGCCCCAATTATTTCTAATAGCCCAATTTCCTTGTTGGGATAAATATAGGTGCAGACTATGAAAACTAATTAATATAGTTTATATAATCTTATTATTATATGCAATTAATGGCGGAGTGGACGGGACTCGAACCCGCGACCCCCGGCGTGACAGGCCGG
>CAXGWP010000020.1:0-25670 GCA_964013575.1 uncultured Nitrosomonadaceae bacterium | reverse complement strand
AAACCTTATTTGCTAATTCAGGACTAATATTAACAATTCCTGATATTGTCGGAGGCAGTATTTTGTTTACTGTCTCCTTATTCTTTTCAGAATCAGACTGATTATTAGATGCTAATGCCTTGGCTTGTTTGATACTCCCAGAAACAGATTTTGCTAATTTAGACTCTTCAGGAATAACTGAAAGTAACTCTTCCCAATACCCTGCCGCTTTTATAAATTCACCTTGCTCAAATTTAGCAGTACCAGCTAGTGCCAATGCTTTAGGATTTTCCGGATCAATACTTAGAGCCTTATTTATTAATTCGACAGGTTTCCCCATTAAACTACCATCCTGGGTCATTGCAAAAACATCTGCAAGGTTAACTAGCGCATCTGGACTATCAGGTGATTTTAAAAGTAATTTTTCATAGATTTCCCGTGCTTCAGAGAAACGACCCATAATTGCATAGGTCCTCCCAAGCATCCTCCATCCTTCTAAATTATCTGGTTCATTCTCAAGCCGTTTTATAAGGTTATCAACCATAGATGCAATCTCTTGATGGCCTTCTCCTTCTGGTGCAGAATTATTCCCAATTATCTCCATTTGTTTTACAGGAGGTTTTAGCAGTAGTGCTTTAGTATTACCTAATAATAGGTATAAAAATACTGCTGATACAGGAAGGATCATTGCAATTACAATTGGAGCAGCAATACCTTGTTTTGTATTTATTATCTTTCTTGAGGCCTGATTCTTATCAGGCATGTCAAGCATCATACGCTGTTGTAATTCATGCTTACTTTGGTTATATTGTTCTTTGTTTAAAATATCATTATTTAAATCATTATCAAGCTCTGATATTTGATCTTGATATATGCTAACGTTAGTTGAATTACGTGCAATGCCTGTGACTCTATCCTTATTTCTTAATAAGGTAGGAAGGATAAATAATAATGATGCAACTATAAAAATTCCAGCAAGGACCCAAAATAAAGTCATTTATGGTCACCACTTTTAATTTCTTTTAATAAATCTTCAGCCTGTTCAAGCTGTTTATTGGTAAGTGGTACTTCTTCTAATGATTTTTTTCTCTTTTTAAGATAAAAATATAATAGGCATGATCCAATTAAAAGAAAAATAAATGGTCCGAACCAAAGAACCATAGTATTTGTCCTAACTGGAGGTCGATAAAGTACAAAATCCCCATAGCGAGCAACTAAAAAATCAGTAATATCCTTATTACTTTTATTTGCAAGTAATTGTTCTCGTATTTCACGACGGATATCTTTTGCAAAATCAGACCGTGAACCAGCAAGAGATTCATTTTGACATACTAAGCATCTTAATTCTTCAGTTAGAGCAATCATGCGCTTCTCTATTTCTGGGTTTTCAGCTACAGGTAGAGCCTCTTTTGCATGACTTAAAGGGATTCCAATTAATATAATAAACAGTAATAGGAATTGTTTATTATTAAATAAATTATGTAAGTAATTAAGACTCATCCCTGTAATTCCTTAACTAACGGCATAATTGTTTTTTCTAGAATTTCAACAGTAACTGGACCAATTTGCTTATATTGAATGATGCCCGATTTGTCGATTACATATGTTTCTGGAACACCATATACTCCATATTCCATTCCTACTCTACCTTCTGGATCCATAATACTTTTAGTATAGGGGTCGCCAAGCCGATCCAACCATTGCATCGCTAAATCTCTCTTGTCTTTATAATTAAGGCCATAAATCGGGACTACATTTGATTTTGCTAATTGAACTAACAAAGGGTGCTCATCGCGACAAGAAGCACACCAAGAAGCCCATACATTTAGTAGCCAAACCTTACCTAAATTATCTTTTGATTTAAAGAAATTTTCTGGCTCATGCAATTGCTGCAAATTAAAAACAGGAGCTTGTTTTCCTATTAATGGAGATGGAATCTTACGTGGATTTAAATTAAGCCCTACAAGTAAAAATGATACCAATATTACAAATGCAATTAATGGAATTAAATATCGAATCATGCTTTTTTAGTTTCTGTAATTAAGGAGTCAGTTACTTTCTTTTTATCTTCGATTTTTTGTTCAGATAATTTGCGCACTTTAATACGATAACGCTTATCAGATACTGAAAGTGCGCCTCCAAATGCCATTAATAAGCACCCAAACCAAATCCAGTCTACAAATGGCTTATGATAAACACGTACGACCCAAGACTCATCTCCTAAAGGTTCACCAAGCGCTACATATAAATCACGAAATATGCCAGTATCAATAGCAGCTTCAGTCATAACCATCCCAGATGCGTTATATGTTCTTTTCTCAGGATGCATAAGGTTAATTTTTTCTCCTTCATTTAAAACTTCAATATCTCCTATTATTCCCTGATAATTAGGACCAGGTACTTCATTTGTTCCATTAAACCTAAATGTATAACCACTTATAGAAACTGTATCGCCAATATCCATACGTACATCTTTCTCTGTTTCATATCCATTGACCAATGTCACACCAATGATAAAAATAGCGATACCAAAATGAGCACAATTCATCCCATAATAGCTCCTTGACTGTTTTGCCAGTTTCATAAATAGTCCTTTGTGGCTGCTATTTTTTATGCGCTGCCATATACTTACAAATATACTAGTAATGACCCAGAAAGATAATAATAAACCAAAGCTCACCATTAGTTTCCACTCACCCATAATAAATGGTAAGAGTAGGGCGGTTATCATACTGACTCCAAATGCCCAGCGCAAACGTTTTGTAAGGTCAGGTAAACTTGCTTTCTTCCAACGAGCTAATGGCCCTAGCCCCATAAGAAAAATTGCTGGTGCCATTAGGGCCACAAATACTGACTCAAAATAAGGCGGACCTACTGAAATTTTCCCGAGCTCTAATGCATCCATTACTAATGGGTATAGTGTTCCAAGTAAAACACTACTTGCTGCTACTATTAATAATAGATTATTTGCTAGTAAAAGAGATTCCCTTGACACTAAATCAAAGCTTCCACCAAGTCCAATTTTAGGGGCTCTCCAAGCAAATAAAAGTAATGAGCTTCCTATAATTACAACTAAAAACGAAAGTATGAAAATACCACGTGTAGGGTCAGTAGCAAAGGCATGAACAGAAGTCAATACGCCGGAGCGAACAAGAAAAGTTCCAAGTAAACTTAATGAAAAAGCAGAAATAGCAAGTAATATAGTCCAGCTTTTGAAACTACCTCTTTTCTCAGAAACTGCTAAAGAATGTACTAGTGCCGTACCAACTAACCAAGGCATAAAAGATGCATTCTCTACTGGGTCCCAGAACCACCAGCCCCCCCAGCCTAATTCATAATAGGCCCACCAACTACCAAGCATTATACCTATAGTAAGAAATACCCATGCTATAGTTGTCCATGGTCGTGACCAACGCGCCCAGGTTGCATCCATCTGTCCACTTATTAATGCAGCAATAGCAAAAGCAAAAGCAACAGAGAATCCAACATAACCCATATATAACATAGGTGGATGTACTACCATACCTGCATCTTGTAAGAGAGGATTAAGATCACTCCCTTCAAAAGCCGCAGGAATAATTCTTTCAAATGGATTTGATGTAAAAAGCATAAATAATAGAAACCCTACACTGATTATACCCATAACTCCTAGCACTCTTGCCACCATATCATCTGGCAAATGCCGGCTAAATACACTAACAGCGACTGACCAAGAACTAAGCATCAAGACCCATAATAGTAATGACCCCTCATGAGACCCCCAAGTTGCAGCAAATCTATATTGAATTGGTAATTTAGAGTTAGAATTTTGAGCAACATTTAAAACCGAGAAGTCATTATTTATAAATGAATAGGCTAAACAACCAAAAGCAATTGCAACAAATATAAATTGACCTTGCACAACAGGGCGCGCTAAAGCAACCCAAGATGGAATACTACGAGCAGCTCCAGATATAGGAAAAATAACTTGCGTTATTGCCAGTAACAGAGCGAGAATTAAAGAAAAATTACCGATTTCTGGAATCATAATAATATGGTGTATAAAATTTATAATTAAAGTTAGATGTTTTGTAGAAAAAGATACTGGCAAACCACATATACTATCACTACCCTAGATTTATTTTATTTATAATGGTTCCTGTAACACAGTTTCCTGTGATTTGCTTGCTTGTTCAAGTGCCTCTGCTGCTTCTGGAGGCATATAGTTTTCATCATGTTTAGCCAGCACTTCATCTGCACGGAAAACCCCATCAGAAGATAGCTTTCCTTGAGCAACCACTCCCTTGCCCTCTTTAAATAGATCAGGAAGAATTCCTGTATAAACAACAGGAATAACCTTTGCTGTATCAGTTATTACAAAGTTTACAGTAACTCCATTATTTTCTCTTTTAACACTCCCTTCTTCAACTAGCCCTCCAATTCTAAAACTTTTTCCCTTTGGAGCCTCATTAGCTGCTACTTGTGATGGGCTAAAGAAAAAAACAAGGTTGCTTTGGAAGGCATTAAGCACCAAAGTTGCAGCAAGACCTAAAGCTGCAACACTTATAATAATAATTGTTAGCTTTTTATGTCTTGGTTTCATTATCCTGTTCTTTTTTAGTTGCTTTATAAATCAGACTAAGTTGTTTTAACAAAGTTCGTTTACGATTTAATATCAATATGACTTCACCAGCCAGGCAAATAAAAAATACTAGGAAAGAGCCCCATACATAAAACCCATATCCCCCCATAGCAAAGAAGTCTGATAAGCTTGCCCAAGCCATTATTATTCTCCCTCCTTATGTAGCTCACCAACCCAAGCAGTATGACGCTCCCTCTCTAAAATAATAGTTCGTGTGCGCATCAATACCATAGCAATTGAATACATCCAGCAAGCAATACTCATAATAAGCATTCCAGTAAGCATTATTGTAGCCATTTTAGGTGATTCTGTAAGACTAACAGAAGCACCCTGATGCAGGGTATTCCACCATTTTACTGAAAAATAAATGATCGGAATATTAATTACACCAACAAGCGCCAAAATAGCTCCAGCTTTATCAGCTCGACGAGGATCATCTATAGCAGCTTGAAGCGCTATAAATCCAATATAAAGAAAAAATAAAATTAATTCAGATGTCAACCGAGCATCCCATACCCACCAGGCTCCCCACATAGGCTTACCCCAAAGTGCTCCTGTCCATAGAGCTAAAAATGTAAACATGGCTCCTGTTGGGGCTATAGCTGTTGCTATCATAGATGATAGCCTAGTATTAAATGCAAGGCCAATTGCAGCCCATCCTGCCATAATCAAATATAAAAACATAGACATCCATGCTGCAGGGACATGTATAAATATAATCCGGTAAGCTTCGCTCTGCTGAAAATCAGTAGGGGCAACGAAAAAGCCAATATAGAGCCCTACTACAAATAATACAGACGCAACAGCAAAAAATATTGGTGTAAGTTTTCCAGCGAGAGAATAGAAACTTGATGGAGCAGAATATTTGAACCAGTTAATTGCCATATTTTATAAATTTTGAAAGGTTATATACATGGTATTGCTAAAATTAGCTCTAATTAACCCAGTATTTTAACTCATAAATTAAAATTTATATTCAATTTATTTATTTTAATCAGTTGAAACTCTAAGAGCAGCTGCCGTTGCCCATGGAGCTAAAACAAGAGATGCCAGTAAAAAAGCCCCAAGCAATGATAAATGTGCACTAGCACCTAACCCTGCAGAAATTGCTTCTACAGCCCCAGCACCAAAAATTAAAACTGGAATATATAAGGGTAAAACTAGAAGTGATACTAATACTCCACCACCCCTAAGTCCTAAAGTAAGTGCGGCACCAATTGCCCCAATAAGGCTTAATACAGGTGTGCCTAATAGTAGAGATATGCCAAGTATAATCAATGCATCCATTTGTAAATCAAACTGAAGCCCAAGTATAGGGGACATTAAAACTAAAGGTACTCCAGTTACTATCCAGTGCGCCAGTGCTTTACCAAGCACTAATAGAAATAATGGCTGAGGAGAAAGCATCATCTGCTCTAATGTGCCATCTAGATTATCACTTGAAAACATTCTATCCAGTGATAACATTGATGCTAATAAAGCAGCAACCCAAACTACTCCAGGCGCCATAGCACGAAGCATATTCATTTCTGGTCCGACACCTAAAGGAAACAAGCTAACTACGATAATAAAAAAGAATAAAGTAGTTAATATGTCAGATCTCTGGCGCATTGCCAAGAGAAGGTCACGCTGAATTACCCATAAAAACATATCAATTAAGCTGCAGCCGCTTTATTTTTATAGCAGAAATATTTATATCCTGATGGGTTGTCATTACAATCATCCCCCCCTTTTTTAAATGACGCTCTAATATATCCTTAATTAGCAATACTGCAGACGCATCAAGTGCAACCAATGGCTCATCAAGTATCCATAATACGGTGTTACTTACTAATAGGCGTGCTAATGTAACCCTACGACGCTGCCCTTGAGATAAAGATTTAATTGGTATCATTTCACGCCCATTTAGCCCCATTTTTTGTAGGATACTATAAGCTTTATTCTCTTCGATTCTGTTTCCTACTAGACCACTTAAAATTTGTAAATTTTCAAGTGCATTAAGATTATCTTTTATTCCATTTAAATGCCCTAAATAAATAATAGAATTATAATAATTCTCACCTAAAGACCGAATATTATTATTAAACCAGAAAATTTCTCCACTAGCTGGTGCAGTTAGGCCACAAAGCATCCTTAATAAACTAGTTTTGCCACTTCCATTTGGACCATTTACTTGTAACAGCTCACCAGGCTCAACAGAGAAATTAACATCTTTGAATAAACTTATTTCACCACGTATACATTCTAAATTAGTTACTTTTAGCATCACATACTTTCTAAAAAAGTAAAATTATAGCTTATCAATAAATTCTATGGTTCTATTCTATGTAAGAATTTAAATGAATTAATTATTAGTATCAGTTCTATTTTCTTTGTATTATTAAAATATAAGCACAACAAAGGCAGCCTAACATATAAAATTATAAGAATTTATAGTTATTATTCATATATTTAAAAACACACAAACATATAATTTAATGGCAACCCAGCAATTAAAAAATAATTTCTTTGACAGAAAAGTATTAACTAATTACAAGAATTATATTACGCCAGATGGCTACACACGACTAATGGATGAGTTCTCATGGCTTATAAATATAGAACGTCCAAAAGTAACAGAGATAGTTTCATGGGCAGCAGGAAATGGGGATAGATCGGAGAATGGTGACTATATCTATGGAAAAAAACGTTTACGTGAGATCGATAAACGTATTCGTTTTCTTACTAAGCGGATCGATATAGCAGTAATTGTTAATCCAGTTACACCAAGAGTAGATACAACCCAAATTTTCTTTGGGGCTACAGTTATTTTCATGGAATCGGAAGGAAAAAAGAAGAAGGTTTCTATTGTAGGTGTTGATGAAATAAACGTAGCTAAAAACGGTATTAGTTGGTTATCGCCTATGGCTAAGGCTCTAATCAAATCACGAGAAGGAGATACAGTATACTTGCATACTCCTGGAGGTGAGAAACATATAAAAATTTTAAAAGTTCAATATAAAAAAATTTTCATAGAAAAGTTTGACGTATCAAATAAATAGAAGAGACTTTATAATCTAAAAGACTTTATTTCTTTACAGAGAAAATATTAAATGAAGTATATTACATCTAAGAAGAATAATATTTTTAAACAGCTTGTTAAATTAGATGAGTCGCCAAAAAATAGGAAAATTAGTGGCCTAACTATCCTTGACGGGATACATCTAATTAATTTTTATTATGAGAAAATAGGGCTACCAGAATGCTTATTTATAAATGAATCAGGCTTAAAAAACCCAGAGGTGATAGGGTTAATAAGCTTAGTTCAAAATACTGCTGTAAAAATATACATACTAAATGATAAATTATTTTGCAGTATTTCACCTGTTAAGACACCCACTGGAGTTATTGCATTAATAAGGATACCTGCATTAAATAATATTATTCTTAACAAGAAAAAAAATTTCTCTGTCCTGCTTGAATCAATTCAAGACCCAGGGAATCTTGGCTCTATTTTGCGTTCGGCAGCAGCGGCTGGCGCATCTGATATATATATGTCTCCTGACTGTGCCGATGCGTGGTCACCAAAAGTTCTCCGCGCAGCTATGGGTGCACATTTTTTATTACATATTTATGAGAGATCAAAATTAATAGAAATATCCAAAGAATTTAAAGGAGCAGTTATTGCAACAACTGTCAAACATGTAAAAAGCTTATATGCATTATCTTTACAAGGACCTGTTGCATTCATGTTTGGTAATGAAGGAACTGGTTTATCAAAGATGCTATATCAAACTGCTAATGAAAAAATTAATATTCCTATGCCAGGCAAAACCAATTCACTAAACGTTGCCTCTACTGCAGCTATTTGTTTTTTTGAAAGAGTGCGGCAACTTCAATAATTTGTACATAACAGATATATAACCTCTAAATAAAAAAATTTAAGGTTACCTTATATAATCTATGATAAATAAAGATAGCGACTTTATGCATGCAGCACTTGACCTTGCTAAACAAGCTGGTGAAATGGGTGAGGTTCCAGTAGGAGCAGTTGTGGTAAGAGACAATATTATAATTGGTCGAGGGTATAATCGGCCCATAACAACTTCTGATCCAACTTCTCATGCTGAGATAATAGCATTACGTGAAGCGGCACTTTATCTATGCAATTATCGTTTATTAAACTGTACAATGTATGTAACACTAGAACCATGCATAATGTGTATAGGAGCAATATTTCATGCACGCATTGCTCGTCTAATTTATGGAACCAAGGATCCTAAAACAGGTGCATGTGGTAGCGTTATAGACTTAGTTGCGCAAAAGCAATTAAATCATCATACACAGGTAACCGGAACTCTCTTAGAAGATGAGAGCAGTTCTTTATTAAAAAATTTTTTTATTAATAAGCGTAAAACTAATTAGAAAATTAATTTATGATAATTGAGATTAATATTAATTTTCAAACTCTTGATATTATTGATAATAATCAATTAAAAATTAAATCATATCAAATTTCTTCAGCTAAAAATGGGGTAGGGCAGGAACAAGGAAGCCTCTGCACTCCGCTAGGAAAACATATAATCCGGGCCAAAATTGGTGCAGGCCTACCAATTAATACTATTTTCATTGGACGTAGACCTACTGGTGAAATATTTTCTTCAAATTTAGAAAAAAAATTTCAAGATCGTGATTGGATCTTAACTAGAATATTATGGCTTTCAGGATGTGAGCAAGGATTCAATCGTTTAGGTACAGTAGATACCATGCGTCGATATATATATATTCATGGTAGTCCTGACAGTATTAAAATAGGAGAACCTGGCTCTAAAGGCTGCATTAGAATGCTCAATCCTGATCTACTAGAGCTATTTAATTTAATTGATATTGGTACAGAAGTTAATATTAAACAAAAATAAAATCTTCAATTCATAAAATTAAGTCTTTTCAAGTTTGTTCCCACACCTCTTTTGAGTTAACATACTTGTCCATGACCAAATACGTATTTGTGACTGGTGGTGTTGTTTCCTCTCTTGGCAAAGGTATTGCTGCTGCCTCACTTGCCGCTCTTCTTGAATCTCGTGGTATCAAAGTAACTATGCTTAAGTTAGATCCATATATTAATGTGGATCCAGGAACAATGAATCCATTTCAACATGGGGAAGTATTCGTTACTGAGGATGGAGCAGAAACTGACCTAGATTTAGGACATTATGAGCGATTCATAAGTGCTAAAATGAGCAAATTAAATAATTTTACTACTGGCCAAATTTATGAAAATGTAATAAAAAAAGAGCGCCGTGGAGACTACCTTGGCGGAACTGTACAAGTGATTCCACATATTACTGATGAAATTAAAAAACATATAAAACTTGGTGCAGCTGATTCACAAGTAGCTATTGTTGAAATTGGTGGCACAGCAGGCGATATAGAATCACTTCCATTTCTAGAAGCTATCAGGCAGATGGCCATTCAGAATCCTTATGAGGCCACCTGCTTTATTCATCTAACGCTTTTACCCTTTATTCCTTCTGCTGGGGAGCTAAAAACAAAACCCACACAGCACTCTGTAAAAGAAATGCGAGGTATTGGTATACAGCCAGATGTTTTATTATGCCGAGCTGATCGAGTATTACCCTCAGATGAGCGTAGAAAAATTGCATTATTTACGAACGTACGAGAAGAGGCGGTTATTTCAGCAGTTGACGTGAATAGTATATATAAGATCCCAGTATTACTAAATGAGCAAATGCTAGATGAAATAGTCTGCCATAAGCTCAATATACTTGCTAAACCAGCAAAATTAAATACATGGAAAAAACTTGTCCATGCCTTAGAGCACCCAAAACATGTCGTTAAAATTGCACTTGTTGGAAAATATGTTGATCTAACTGAATCATATAAATCTCTATCAGAAGCTCTAATTCATGCTGGTATTCATACAGAATGTGAAATTAAGATTAACTATGTGGACTCAGAAGATATTGAAAAAAATGGAACACATTATCTTATTAATACAGATGCAATTCTCGTGCCAGGAGGATTTGGCAAAAGAGGAATAAATGGTAAGCTTATGGCTATTCAATATGCACGTGAGAACCATATTCCTTATCTTGGGATTTGTCTTGGTATGCAACTAGCAGTCATAGAATTTGCTCGTAATAAGAGTGCTATGAATGATGCACATAGCACTGAATTTAATCCCAATACCAGCTACCCTGTAATTGGATTAATTACTGAATGGAAAACCCGAGAAGGTAAAATTAATGTTCGAAACTCCCAATCTGATTTAGGTGGTAGTATGCGTTTAGGAGGCCAAGACTGTTTCTTAAAGGAAAATTCATTGGCAAAAAGAATATATGGAACAGCAAAAATAACTGAGCGCCATCGACATCGTTATGAAGTAAATAGCTATTATATTTCCAAGTTAGAAGAAGCTGGTCTTTATGCTAGTGGTCTATCAACAGAAGATTCGCTTTGTGAAATGATTGAACTATCTACAACCGAACACCCTTGGTTTATTGGTTGCCAATTCCACCCAGAATTTACTTCAACACCTAAAACAGGTCACCCCTTATTTAAATCTTTTATTGAGGCAGCAATTAGAATCTCAGGTAATACAAGAAACTTTAAAAAAACTTTAACATTGGCAAAAAAATAAAATTTTTAAGTTATCTAATAATAAATAATTTTACAAATTGATTCGTAACCAGGGAAAATAATATGAGTGCAATAGTAGATGTTTTTGCAAGAGAAATTTTAGATTCGCGTGGCAATCCAACTATAGAAGCAGAAGTTTTGCTTGAATCAGGGGCATTAGGGCGAGCAGCTGTTCCATCTGGGGCATCAGTTGGCACTAAAGAAGCAATTGAATTAAGAGATAATGATAGACAACGCTATGCCGGAAAGGGTGTACTTAAAGCTATTAAGAATATAAATACCGAAATTTCTGAGGCCTTGATGGGCCAAGATGCTATAGAACAAAGCTTTATAGATAATGCTCTTATAGATCTTGATGGTACTAAAAATAAAGAAAGACTAGGAGCCAATGCAATACTAGCAGTTTCACTAGCTGTTGCTAAGGCGGCAGCAGCTGATGCTGATATCCCCTTATATCGATATTTAGGTGGATCAGGGCATATGTCAATGCCAGTACCTATGATGAATGTTATTAACGGTGGTGTGCATGCCAATAATAATATTGATTTACAAGAATTCATGATTGTTCCACTTGGAGCACCCAGTTTCAGTGAAGCATTACGTTATGGATCAGAAATATTCCATACATTAAAACAAATACTTCATAAAAAAAATATGACTACTACAGTTGGTGATGAAGGTGGGTTTGCACCTGATCTTAAAAATAATGAAGCAGCATTACTCTTAATTGTTGAAGCGATTAAACAAGCTGGGTTTATACCTGGGGATGAAATTGCTATCGCAATTGATTTTGCTAGCTCAGAATTATTTAAAGATGAAAAATATAACCTAACCTCTGATAAGCTAAGCTTA
This sequence comes from uncultured Nitrosomonadaceae bacterium, assembly GCA_964013575.1. Taxonomy (GTDB): domain Bacteria; phylum Pseudomonadota; class Gammaproteobacteria; order Burkholderiales; family Nitrosomonadaceae; genus BJGV01. The sequence continues at coordinate 13,579 of CAXGWP010000020.1, read as the reverse complement.
GATTCAGAACAATTAATCGAATATATTTCTAACTGGCTAGAAAAATATCCTATTATTAGCATAGAAGATGCTATGAGTGAACATGACTGGGAAGGATGGAAACTACTAACCAGTAAACTTGGAAGCTCAGTACAACTAGTAGGAGATGATGTATTTGTAACTAACCCAAATATACTTAAAGATGGTATCCAACAAAAAATTGGCAACTCCATCCTTATTAAGTTAAATCAGATTGGTTCATTAACTGAAACTTTTGCTGCTATTGAGACCGCAAAGTGTGCTGGATATACATCAGTAATTTCTCACCGTTCAGGAGAGACTGAAGATACTACTATTGCTGATATTTCAGTAGCCACTAATGCCCTTCAGATCAAAACTGGCTCGCTTTCAAGGTCAGACCGTCTAGCAAAATATAATCAATTACTTCGTATCGAAGAGGATCTAGGAAATGGAACTAAATATGCTGGACGAGATGCTTTCTACCAAATAAAATAATGAAAATATTAGGGCTCATATTATTTGTCCTGATAATTTTGTTGCAATATTCATTATGGCAAGGCAAAGGTAGTTGGAATCGAGTATGGGAATTTAATCAGAAAATAGCTCTACAGAGTAAAATTAATCAAGAAAATATAATTCGTAATAAAGCCCTAGATGCAGAAATACAGGACCTTAAGAAAGGATCAGCTGCTATTGAAGAGCGCGCCCGTAATGAGCTAGGCATGATTAAGGAAAATGAATTTTTTTTTCAAATAGAGACTAATAATAAAAATTTAATCTCATCGGGCAAAAAAAATTAGCCTATTAAAATGATTATTTGAAAATATAACCCATATAATTTCCTCATGATGGATAAACATAAATTTAAAGTTAAACAGAATATCTTTATTCTTCCAATGAAAATGACTGGCGTAATAAAAAATATTATCCAATCTTCTAGCGATAAAAAAGAATATGAAGTTGAAGTTGAATATAAAAATAGGGCATGGAAAGCAAAATTTTATGAAAATGAATTATCGGATATAAAAGAAATAGTTTCCTAATTACATACAAAATATTTGTCTAGCCCTTATTTAAATGGAGACATTAAATGCCACTTAACCCAGTATGGAAAAAAATACTACAGGCAGTTCTTATAACAATTTTTTTCCCATTTTCATTTATGCTATTAATACTATTATATGGATTTAATAGGACTCTTGAGATCTGTAAAAATATCTTATCAGAGAGATATGTCTTAATGGCTATATTAATAATTACAGTTGTAATTCTTCAATTATTAATTATGCCAGCAAAAATTTAGCTAACTCTACTATTAGCTAGTACTTAAACTACTTGTTAGAACACTATCAGTTGTTGTAGCCAAATAAAAATATGCTTTAGATTAATGCCTATTAATATATCAAATGGTAATTTATTACTTTAGAAATACCAATCTATATATTATTTAACAGTGATTGTAGTTATTTCTGACATAACAGGAGGGTTATGCGGGATATGATCTTTATCACCCAATATAAGTTGTAGTTTATGCTTTCCTGTAGATAGGTCAATTACAACTTCAGTTTGACCTCCACCAAAATGCTTATGATTCATATTGGATGGAATCGGCTTATCTAGAGCAAGATTATGTGTTACATCAATAAGTAAATGATGATGGCCTGTATTAGCTTTATCAATTCCAGCTGGCGCTACTCCCATCCCCCTTAAACCAAATTTTACCTTTACTGGACTAGTAACCACCTCTCCATCTAGTGGCGATATGATATATACTTGCGCCCCTTCTGGTGAAATAGTACGCGCAAATGAAGGAGCTGCAATTAAGAAAAGAGCTGAAATGATCGCTATGAATATAGGTTGTACCGGCATAAGACACCTCTTAATTTCATTAGTAATTATAAAATTAGTCAGAGTAAATCTTTTATAATTAACGTATACTTATTTAAACTATATAAAACAAATGAATATAAATTATCTATTTATTGGCTCCCTGAGTAGGGCTCGAACCTACGACCCACGGATTAACAGTCCGTTGCTCTACCAACTGAGCTATCAGGGATTGAAAATTGCATATACTAATAGCTTGAATCACCTCGGTCAACCAAATGACTAATACTTTATAAAATTTATAAATCTATTCAGTTAATACTTTATCTATACGATCTAATGCATTTTTTAAATTATCCATTGATGTTGCAAAAGACATACGTATATAACCTTCGCTACCAAAAGCTATCCCCGGCACAACAGCAACACCAGCTTCATCTAGTAAGTATTCACTAAATGCTATGTCATTCCTATCTTTTATCGCATTTTTTCTATGTAACGTTTCAATTGCCTTGCGAACATCAATAAAAGTATAAAATGCTCCTTCTGATAACAAACAACTTAAACCAGGAATTCGATCTATCCTATCTGTAACAAATACATTCCTTTTCTTAAACGCATTAAGCATTGGCTCTATACAACCTTGATCACCATTTAGTGCTGCTTCTGCTGCAACCTGAGAAATTGAGGTTGGATTTGAAGTACTTTGTGATTGAATATTCCCCATAGCTTTAATAATATGTTCAGGTCCACCACAATATCCGATTCTCCACCCTGTCATAGAGTACGCCTTAGATACGCCATTAAGTACTACAGTGCGTGAATATAGATCTGGACAAGCATTAAGAATATTCACAAATTGACTGCCAGATAATAAAATATGCTCATACATATCGTCAGTAGCAATAATTATTTCTGGATATTTACGTAGCACCTCTCCTAATGCCTTTAGTTCATCTAATGAATAAACACTACCAGATGGATTACTAGGGCTATTAATTACGAACATTCTTGTTCTTGGAGTAATAGCATTCTCTAGCTGCTTTGCAGTAATTTTAAAATTATGTTCAATTCCTGTATTAATAGTTATAGGTTCCCCTTCAGCAATCAATATCATATCTGGATATGACACCCAATAAGGTGCTGAAATAACAACCTCATCTCCTGGGTTAATTACAGATAAAACAAGATTGAAAAAACTTTGTTTTCCTCCACATGAAACTAAAATTTGTTTTGCAGTGTAGTCAAAATTATTATCCCTTTTAAATTTAGCTATAATTGCATTCTTTAAACTCGTTGTACCACTAACTGGAGTATATTTGGTAAAGCCATTATTAATAGCTTTAATCGCGGCATTTTTAATGTGTTGTGGGGTATCAAAATCAGGCTCACCAGCACCGAGGCCAATAATATCTTTACCCTCGGATCTTAGCTTTGCTACACGAGCAGTAACAGCTAAGGTAGGTGACGGTTTGATCATCTGAACACGTTTCGAAAGTACCACTATAATTTCCTTATGCTGAATAAGCTATAATCTACATGTTAAAATTAAAACAAAATAATATATAAAAGCATTTAAATTATACCTGTGATTTCAACCTTCCCCAATAGTTCTTACAAGCTTCATCAACCATTTAAGCCTGCAGGTGACCAACCTGAAGCTATTAATAAATTAATAAAAGGAATAAATGATGGCCTATCTTTCCAAACACTTCTAGGCGTAACTGGATCTGGTAAAACTTTTACAATGGCCAATGTCATAGCACGCTTAGGGAGGCCCGTACTTATTATTGCGCCTAACAAAACACTCGCAGCACAGCTTTATTCTGAGATGCGTGACTTTTTTCCAGAAAATGCTGTTGAATATTTTGTTTCATATTATGACTATTATCAGCCAGAAGCTTATATTCCCTCACGTGATATTTTTATTGATAAGGATTCAAGCATTAATGAGCATATAGAACAAATGCGCTTATCAGCAACAAAGTCTTTACTTGAAAGAAATGACGCCATAATTATATCTTCTGTATCATGTATTTATGGGATTGGAGATCCGGTAGATTATCATGGAATGATACTACATGTGCGAAAAGAAGAAAAAATACCGCATAGTAAAATTATAAAACGGTTAACCGAAATGCAGTATGAAAGAAATGATATCGAATTTAATCGTGGTACATTTCGTGTACGTGGAGACATAATTGATATTTTTCCAGCAGAAAATTCAGAAACTGCTGTCAGGATATCTCTTTTTGGCGATCTAATTGAAGGAATATCACTTTTTGACCCTCTAACGGGCCGTCAACATAATAAAGTTTTTAGGTATACTATATACCCATCTAGCCACTATGTGGCTCCAAGAAATACAACATTACGTGCAATTAATACAATAAAAGAAGAACTTAAAGAGCGCATAAATTTTTATCAAGAAGAAAAGAAGGCTATAGAAATTCAACGTATTGAGCAACGCACACGCTTTGATTTAGAAATGCTTAATGAGTTAGGCTTCTGTAAGGGCATTGAGAATTACTCTCGGCACCTGTCTGGTAGAAACCCTGGTGAGCCACCACCAACTTTGATTGATTATTTGCCACCTAACTCCCTTTTAATAGCTGATGAAAGCCATGTGACTATTCCTCAGGTAGATGGTATGTATAAAGGTGACCGGTCACGTAAAGAGAATCTTGTTAACTATGGGTTTCGGTTGCCTTCAGCCTTAGACAACCGTCCATTAAAATTTGATGAATTTAAGCAGCTTATCCCACAAACAATCTTTGTATCTGCAACTCCTGCTGAATATGAGAAAAGATATAGTGGGCAAATAGTAGAGCAGGTAGTCCGGCCAACTGGCTTAATAGATCCAAAAATTAAAATTTGCCCCGCCTCTACTCAGGTTGATAATTTAATGTCAGAAGCAAATATCCGAACAAAAAGGGGAGAGCGTGTTCTAGTAACTACACTAACAAAGCGTATGGCAGAAAGTCTAACAGAATACTATTCTGATCATGGAATGAAAGTAAGGTACTTACACTCTGATATAGGTACCGTTGAAAGAGTTGAAATTATTCGTGACCTCCGTTTAGGAAAATTTAATATACTAGTAGGGATAAATCTTTTACGAGAAGGTTTAGATATACCAGAAGTTTCATTAGTTGCTATTTTAGATGCTGATAAGGAGGGGTTTCTTAGGTCAGAACGGTCTCTTATTCAAACTATTGGTCGTGCTGCACGCCATATAAATGGTACAGCAATACTTTATGCAGACGAAATAACAAGATCAATGCGGCATGCAATTGACGAAACAAATCGCAGGCGAGATATTCAAATTAATTTTAATAAGTTGAATAATATAAAACCAAAAAGTGTTAATAAGCGGATTACAGATCTTATTGATGGCATTTACAATAAAGAAAGTGAAGAACAAAGCTTAAAGTCTGTAAAAATTCAATCAAGTTATGATGCGATGAGTGAGAAACAAATCACTAAAGAAATAAAATTACAAGAAAAGAAAATGTTTAAGGCAGCTAAAAATATGGAGTTTGAATTAGCAGCAAAGCATAGAGATGAATTAAAAAAGCTTAAAAATCAATTATTCATTGGTTCTACAGACACAAAACAACCACTAAAATGATTCTACTTTAAATAAAATAGGTAAGTACCTCAAAAAATCATATTTAACATAATATGTATTATGAGCATAATATATATAGAGCTTATACTACTTAAATATAAAATAATACATAAAAATAAGGATACCTGGTCACTTATTCAGCATCTTTACACTGCATAAGTCTGATCCTCCTTGACTAAAAATTACAAACAGATATAATTTATCCACTTAAAATTCCTGCTTAAAGCATATCTATATAAGAGTAATTAGAGCAAATAAAAATTAAAAGAATGTTAATTAAACTTTGACCAGTATCGCTTTCGCGATGCTTCAGGCAGAAAATTCTAGCACTTCCGAAGCAAAGTCAATGTTACCGTTTAAGATATATTTATAAAAATTAAACAGCAAAGGAGGCAAATTTATTATGTTTGAAGTAATATTGTTGGTCATAGGAGTCATAACAGGGTTTTGCCTTTATAAAAAGCTAATAATGAGCGATTCAAAGCAAAAATCTATTAATAACAAGATCTTATCAACTATTTCAGACCATTCAGACACAGATTCATCTAATTTAGCTTCACGCATAAGAGAAAATATCAATAGCAGCTATTTGCTTGAGTGGCAGGACATAAAATCGTGCTTTATAGACTATTTTTGCTCTAATGTGAAAACTAATGAGGATTCAAGTCAAAATATTTCTTCAAAAGAAGAATATAAAGATGATGAAATTGAATCTTTCCTAAAATCTAAATTTGAATTCCTAAAAGATTGGGATATAAGGTCATTATCTAAAAAGAATACTTCCGTAACAGAGGAACCACTGGCTGAAAATCAACAAAATAAAGAAGAAAGCACTACTCCTAAAGAAGCAGAAGTAGATTCTAAACCAGAAGACTCAGCTTCACCTTCCTCTGAAAGCAAGCCACAAATAGAGCCAAAAACTAAAACTGAAGATGAACCTAAAAAGGAAAAAAAAGCAACAACAAATAAATCTAAGAAAGAAAAGACCTCAGATAAAAAAAATGACTCTTAAAGCTAATAGCAGTAATAAAAGTTCTAATTAGTATCGATATTTACTAGATATTATAATAGAAACTAAACTAATTTTATAAGGAGGGCGAGTCAAATAGACTGCCCTCTTTTTTTTAAAACTTCATTAATATATCGTTTCTAAAATTTTATCCTACAATCCTATCTTCATTAAATTATAATTAATATATCAAGCCTAACCTATATGATCTCAAGTCTCTTATGATCTTTGTAGTTAATGTGTAATTAAAAAACAACAGACCAAATATGAAAACCAATAATATAGATATAATCAATATTATCAATTATTTAACAGATCTAATTAATAAATCCTTTAAAAATAATAATGTTTCTATTTATATTATGGGCAGCTTAGCTAGGGGAGGATTCAGTGAAATAGCTAGTGATATTGATTTAGGTATAGTACTTAAAGGATCACTAGATCATGTTCAAAAGAGAATTACAGTCATACTAACAGAAGCTAAAAAAAAATTTCCTGGAGTAAAAAATAACATATCAGTATTCTGGGGATCAATAGAATCAATTAACGGCCAGATTGAAGGTGGCCGCTATCCACCTTTTGACAGATTAGACCTTATTAATCATGCCCTTCTCCTATCAGGCCAAGATATTAGAAAATTATTAATCAAACCAACAAAGAAAGAGCTGGAAATAGCCAGCGCTATATTTTCTATCAATAATTTAGCCACTAAAGAAAGAGTTAATGAATTTTTTGACTGCTCAAGTATCATAAAAAAAGGCCTCGTTTATACAACTAAGACCATTTTATTCCCTGCAAGATTTATTTATCTTGAAAAAACTGGTGAAATTGCTGGTAATAAAGAGTCTGTACGCTATTACCAATATAGATTTAAGGGTCCAAGTGTTAAACTTATAGAGCTAGGATATTTTTGGAGAAATAATGCGCTGCCACATGATCTAAATATGGCTTCACACCATATAAGCATGGGCTTACGAGAGCTTTATATTAATTACATTAATATTTATCAGCAAAATATGGAAAAATATAATGAAATAGAAATCGTAGATAAACTGACTCAATGGAAAAAAGAAATTACAGCTTAATAATAAAAACACCCTCTTATCTATTTATATCCTATAACCTTGTCTAATAAAAGCATTGATAATTCGCCATATAAATATTAATAATCAATCGTCTACTATTATTTGTTGGCGCACTTAATTTTTCATACCTATTACAAGTTAAATCAAAATATTTTCACCAAACTATTTATCCAAGACAACTTATCCCGAAAAGTTATCCCCCTAAAAATTCCATTATGTTTAGCAAAGAACAAACATACGTATAATATTTAAGAAAAAAAAATGACAGTAACTACATTCCTTTATATATAAATATAATATATATATTAATCAAATATATATTTGATATACTTATTATATATTTGAATAAACATAATTCACATATATTTTACATAATGCGACAGAAATTTTCTGTTCTACAGTTCGGACATAATCTAACAGTCCCTTATAATTCTCGACTTCCTAAGAAAAATTACGACACAAGTTTGAATTTAAATTTTGCCTTTAGAACTGTTATCAATCTTTTTAGAACCGCCTATAATGATGTAGAAATAAATATAGTGTCCTATTAATCATTATTAACCAGTAATTTAAAAATCATAAGCTATACATTACTTATAATTCATTCGCAATGTGACTTAAACGTTTTTTGCATCTTTAAACAGTTGGAAGAAATTAAATGTGGTTGATTCAGCAACTTTTTTTATATCAACCCCCTTTAAAGTAGCTATTTCTTCAGCTACATGCCTTACAAATGCAGGTTGATTAGTTTTTCCTCGATAAGGTACGGGAGCTAAATATGGAGAATCTGTCTCAATTAGCATTCTTTCAAGTGGAATTTTCTTAGCTGTTTCTTTTAATTCTCTTGCATTTTTAAATGTAACTATCCCAGAAAGTGATATGTAAAAATTCATTTCTATAGCCTTCTGTGCTATTTCCCAACTTTCTGTGAAGCAATGCATTACACCACCAACTTTATCCGCACCCTCTTCTTTCATGATTCTTAATGTATCTTTAGATGCATCACGAGTATGAATAATAAGTGGTTTATTACACTGACAAGCTGCGCGAATATGGGTCCGAAATCTATCTCTTTGCCATTCTAAATTACCTGTAAGCCTTGAATAATCTAGTCCCGTCTCCCCTATCGCAATAATTTTTGTATGTTTAGCTAAAGCAACTAATTCCTCAACCTGTGGTTCGGTTATATTTTCATAATCTGGATGCACACCAACTGATGCAAAAAGATTTAAGTGCTTTTCTGCAACCATTAATACCCTAGGAAAATCTTCTAAATTAACACTCACACACAGAGCATGAGTAACGCTATTTTTCCCCATGTTCTTTAATACTTCATCGAGGTTATTAGCAAGGTCTGGGAAATCAAGATGACAATGAGAATCTACAAACATAATTAAATTAAATTGATAACATATTATTTATTAATAGTTTTAACACTATTTGGGTTTTGTATTCCTAGCTGATGCTCTCAGCTCAGCATATGATATTAAAACTTCTTCTAAAAATAACCTTGGGTTCAATGGATGGTGTGCCAATTGTTGCATGTCTATTAATTTACGTAAGTACCCTGCAAGTAGAAGTATATCAATTTTTATAGCTAGTTCTTCTATTCTACTTTTCATATATGTATGATACCTAATTTTCCCAGATATACGGTAACTCATTAAATCATAACACCATTTCTGCAACCAATTAACAGTTATAGGAAGGTCTGATTTTTGCAGCTCATCAGCAAGCGATATTGGATTAAAACCTTTTAAAGCACTGATATTATTTATAAAATTAGTATGACCAATGTAGTATTTTCCAGTGCTATATTCTAGTGCTGCAAGGGGAGAATTCCCAACCAATGCTAAGGTTTTGTTAATATCCTTAACTCCCTTGTCTTGAAGCCAAATTTTTGCCAAATCAAAACTAGGAACTGGCATATTTATTTGCTTACACCGGCTTCTAATTGTTGATAGAACTTTATATGAATTATTGGTTACAAGAATGAAAAGCGTTTGAGGCGTTGGTTCTTCTAAGTTTTTCAATAGCGCATTTGCTGCAGCTATATTCATAGATTCTACTGGCCGTATTAAAATAATTTTATAACCATTACGGTGGCTAGACATATTAATCACATCACTTAATGCTCTGATTTTTTCAACACTAATCTGCTTACTAGGCTTATTCTTTAATTTTGTTTTACTCGATTCACCCTTGCGATCCAATCCTAATTTAGGTCGAAATTCACTAGATGACATAGACAACACATCAGGTTCAACCAGATTAAAATCAGGATGGCTATTATGTTCAAACCACATACAGCTTAAACAACTATTACACGCCCTATCTCTTATTTCTGAATGTTCACAAAGTAGGAGTTTCGCCATTGACTTAGCAAATCCAAACTTTCCAATACCTTCCTTTCCTTTTAAAAGGATTGCATGACCAATTGCCGCATTATTTATTACAAGCCTTTTCCATATTTTATTTTGCCAGGGATACATATAAGTTATTAGCAAATAGTCAGAATAATTTCTTTAAGCCTTAATCTAATATCTTCAACTGGCTTACTACCATCAATTATATAAATTCGATCAGAGAATCTACGCGCTCTCTTTAAATATGATTGCCTTACTCGATCAAAAAATTCGCCTTGCTCTTTTTCAAACCGATCAGGTATTTCTGCTCTATCGCCCCTATTATCTATTCGATACCTTCCTAATTTACTTGTTACATCAAAATAAAGAGTTAAATCTGGTTGAAATGTACTTTGCACCCAATATTCTAAATCTTCAAGCCTATTCTCAAGTATTCCTCTCCCACCACCTTGATATGCAAAGCTAGCATCAGTAAACCGATCTGAAATCACCCAGTTTCCCTTAGCTAACGATGGTAGAATTAATTTATCCATGTGCTCCTTTCTTGCAGCAAACATAAGCAATGCTTCAGTTTCTGGATGTATTGTTACACTAGAATCTAAAAGAATTTTTCGTAATTTTTCTCCTAAAGTAGTTCCTCCAGGCTCATGTGTAAGTTGTACTCTTTTTCCCATACTAGATAAATATTTTTCTATCCAAGATAAATGTGTACTTTTACCTGCCCCATCAATTCCTTCGAGTGTTATAAATTTACCAGATTGCATTTATATTATGCCTAAACTAGGTTAGTTTAAATAATTACCCTTATTTACAATTCTAAATAATTTTATTAATTATAAAAAATTTTATATTTATACTACTTTAAGCTTGCGTAGCTAAATTACCAAAATTTCAATAATTTTAACTAAAAATATAATAGTAATAAAAAATATTTTTTTTCATCCATTTTCTAGAAAAAATACATTTGTATCTGATTATCCTATTAAATAATCCTTTATTGTCTCTTTAAATACAATTCTATCAACCTATATGCGACAAATTGTCACTTACAATAATAGTAAAACTACTTTATATTCAATGCCGTTATAAAGGTATGTCTATAATCAAAGCGCGTAACAACTCCCTAGTTACGCGCTTTTTTTCAAGATATTTAAGGCATATATATTGTAACAAACATCACTTTATGCGAGAATCTGCAGCAATATTTTTAAGCAGTTTTAGTATATAAAACAGGAACCCTTTATGAAATTTTATGATAATTTAATATATAAAAAATCCCTAATGAGGATTACAAAGCAATTAATAAAATTTATTTTACCAATTGCATTTATAGGGCTGTCATTTCCAGCATTAGCTAAAACCAATACATTAATAGATGACGTTGTATCAGTTGTTAAAAATGGATTGGTTAGAACTACAACAGAAGAAGAATCAGCAAAAATACTTAAAACCGTTCCTGTTACTGCTAAAGCTCCTCGTCCTGGTGGATTTATAATTCCTCCAAGTCCAAAGGCAAAAGAATATCCAGGACAATATTCTTTTTTAGATTTTGTAACAGGTAAAAACCGAACAACTAAGCCTGTTAGCCCATATGCTCCATTTGCCCTACAAACAACTCCTGCTTCAGATATTAGTTTTAGGTATCTAGATAAACCTGGACATGAGGAAGATATTTTTGATCCTTTAAAACGAATTCAAATTGGTAATGATGTTACCTTATCTTTTGGTGGTCAGTTCTGGTATCGACATATGCGTGCAACAGATGCAAGATTAAAACCAAATGGAAAAAATAATAATTTTCATATGACTCGTATAAGAGTACACACTGATATTTGGTACCAAGATAAAATCAGGTTCTTTGGTGAATTTCTAGATGCTCGGCATTGGGGTAATGAATTACAACCATTAGGCATAGATCGTAATCATAATGATATGCTAAGTATCTTCATGGATGTAAAAGTAGCAGAAGCATTAGGTGGTAAAGCATACGTACGTGTTGGTAGACAAGAATTGACATATGGTTCACAAAGGCTAATTTCATCATTAGACTGGGTAAATACAAGACGCACATTCCAGGGTGTAAAAGCTTTCTGGCATACACCTAAATTTAATATAGATACTTTTTGGGTCCGCCCAATGAGGACTCAACCAAATGCATTTGATCAGTGGAATAAGAAGAAAGATTTTGTTGGTTTATGGGGAACTTATAAACCTAAGAAGGGTGATGCTTTAGACCTTTATTACTTGAGCCTAATGAATAATCAAGGAACAGATGTTGGTCGAAATGGTGTAACGGGTGACTCAGTAATACATACCATTGGTGCTAGATATGTGGGCACATATAAGCGTCTATTGTTTGAATTAGAAGGTATGTACCAATTTGGTAGACATGCTGGTGACCAAGATATATCAGCTGGTGCAGTTGCTGTTGGTGCTGGTTACAGAATACCACTACCATATAATCCTACTGCTTGGATACGTTATGACTACGCTTCTGGTGATGACAATGCTAGTACGGGAGGTACCCGTAGTACATTTAACCACCTATTTCCATTTGGAAACTATTATATGGGCTGGTTAGATCGGGTTGGACGTCAAAATATACATGATTTTAATGCACAATTTAGTCTACATCCGCAGAGATGGCTTACATTTATCTCTCAATACCACAGATACTACCTAGCAGAAAAGAAAGATTATTTATATAACGCAGGTGGTGCTGCTACTCTTCGTGATGCAACAGGCCAGTCTGGCAGCCATGTTGGGGATGAAATTGATGTGCGTTTCAATATACATGTTGACCGCCACCAAGATATTCTAGTTGGTTATTCTAAAATGTGGTCCGGAACATTTGTAAAGAACACAAGACCTGGAATTAATCCAGATTTATTCTACGTGCAATATAATTTCCGTTTTTAAACGCTAAATGATTCTTACCGCGGCAATAATTCTAAATTCTTTGCTGCGGTAAGTACTACTTCTCCATTACTATATATTCTAAGATGTTAGTCTGGTAGACTGGTATTAACCACATTAATAGCAATTCTTATATTTCTTCTGCTTACATTCTTTTGCCATATTTTTTGCTTTAGCAATTTGAACCGGTGTCATTTCTTTTACAATTAAATCAAGAGCCCTATTTCCAAGATCTTCTCCATTAATTACACTAAGGTCAAGCCACATATGCGCCCGCGAGTAGTCCTTCTTTACACCTTGTCCATTAACATACATAAATCCTAAATTATATTGTGCTTTTGCATGCCCTTGCTCTGCTGCTTTTAGATACCATTTAACTGATTCCTTATAGTCCCTTAATGCCCCTTCTCCTTTACCATACATAAAACCCAAATTAAATTGCGCACCAGCATCCCCTTGCTCAGCAGCTAATCTGTAATATTTCATTGCCTCTTTATAATCTTGATCCACACCATTCTTACCGTTTTCAAAAATAAGAGCCAAGTTAAATTGTGCATATATATCTCCTTGCTCTGCTGCTTTCAGATACCATTTCATTGCCTCTTTAATATCGTGTTTCACACCTTTACCATCCTGATACATCAAGCCTAAGGTAGATTGTGCATATATATCTCCTTGCTCTGCTGCTTCCAGATACCATTTTTCCGCCTTCTTATAATCTTGTTTTATACCTTTTCCATCCTGG
>CAXGWP010000019.1:0-26691 GCA_964013575.1 uncultured Nitrosomonadaceae bacterium | reverse complement strand
ATTGCTTGTACAATAGGCTTTATAATTAAATTATCTGTCATGAAAACCTTTCTAATTACTTTAAATATTTTATTATTAAGTATTTCTTCTAGTATAGCTAATAGCGGCATAGATACTACTATATCTCCCACCAAATCTAATACTATTATGGTATATGGAGACAGCCTGTCAGCAGGGTATGGCTTACCACAAAATACTGGATGGGTAAGTCTACTAAAAACAAAACTAGAAAAAGAACAATTAGTCTACCAAATAATCAATGCTAGTATTAGTGGTGAAACAACATTAGGTGGGCTTAATCGAATTAAACAAGCACTTCATCGTTACCGCCCTAACATTGTTATTTTGGAACTAGGAGCAAATGATGGATTACGCGGTATGTCCATTAAATCCATACATAATAATCTAGAAGGAATCATAAAAGAATGTAAGAAAAATAAGGCATCAGTATTATTAGTCGGTATGCATCTACCTCCAAATTATGGACCAGTATACACACAAAAATTCTCAAATATTTATCAAAAAATAGCACAGCGCCATGCACTCAAATTAGTACCATTTATGCTTGAAGGGTTTGGTGACAAACCAGAATATTTCCAAGATGATAGAATCCATCCTAACAAAATCGCACAAAAAATAATTTTAATAAATGTATGGAAAATCCTAAAAAAAATGATTATGCCTAATTCAAAGACAGATTAATATTCAATTATCTAACTTCTTTTCTAAGATATCAATTAATTACATTCAAATTCAAATGTAATTAATTGATATATACAGCTAATATAATAAGATTAATCATTTAATTTTATTTTTGATGAGTATATTGAATGCTGCATATTAAAAATATATTTTTTCTATGTGTAGCCGTAAATATGCTATATAATTTCTTGACTAAATGAATATTTCGCTTTAGATTGCAGCATCTCAATTTACTAGGAATTTATACAAATGGAGTTTATCCATATTATATCAGGGCTGATTGAATTACCTTGGTGGGGCTATTTAGTGTTTACCTTGGTTGTTACTCATATCACAATTGCTAGTATCACTATTTTCTTACACCGCCACCAAGCACACCGTGCCCTGGAATTGCATGCCATACCCAGCCATTTCTTTCGTTTCTGGCTATGGCTTACTACAGGTATGGTTACCAAAGAATGGACAGCAATTCACCGTAAACACCATGCTAAATGTGAAACTACTGATGATCCACATAGTCCTCAAATTTTAAGTATTGGGAAATTATTATTAGAAGGATCAGAACTCTACCGTAAAGAAGCCAAAAATTTGGAAACAATGGAAAGATATGGTCAAGGAACCCCTAATGATTGGATAGAACGTAATATTTACACTCCACACAGTGTAGCAGGTGTTTCTATAATGCTTATTATAAACCTAATTCTATTTGGCCCAATTGGATTAACTATATGGGCAGTACAAATGGCTTGGTCACCTTTATTTGCTGCTGGAATTATTAATGGTATTGGGCACTATTGGGGTTACCGTAATTTCCAGCCAGAAGATGCAAGCCGCAATATTATTCCATGGGGAATTCTTATTGGAGGAGAAGAATTACATAATAATCACCATGCATATGCAACATCTGCACGGCTCTCAAATAAATGGTATGAGTTTGATATTGGTTGGATGTATATATGCATTCTAAAGTCAATGGGACTAGCAAAAATAAAAAAGATGGCACCTAAATTACGACTTAATACTACAAAAACAAAATGTGATTCAGATACGCTACAAGCAGTGATTCTTCACCGCTATGAGGTATTAGCAAAATATGCTCATTCCTTAAAGAAAATTTTTGCTAAGGAGGTAAGCCATTTAAGAAAAGAGGCTCTGCAACATGGTATAGATTATAATACTCTAAAACGATGGGTATTAGCCGATTCTAATACCCTACAAGAACATGAAAAAGCTAAACTTAATTTAGTTCTAAGTAAAACCAGGACACTAGATAAAGTCTATACTATGCGTGAAGAACTTATATCTGTTTGGCAACGTTCTACAGCTACTAAAGATGAGTTAGTGAAACAACTAGAAGATTGGTGCCATCGTGCAGAAAAAAGTAATATTGAGGTACTTGAGAAGTTCTCACGTAGGCTGAGATGGTATGCCTAATAATACTAACAACAAATATATATTATTTAATCTTTGCCTCTTTATACTTCACGTGTTTTCGTACCACAGGATCAAATTTAGAAATCTCTAATTTCTCTGCTGCAGTCCTTTTATTCTTAGTAGTAGTATAAAAGTGTCCAGTTCCAGCAGAAGACACTAGTTTTATTTTGTCACGCATAATGTAATTCCTATATATTTAATATTGTATTTCCCTATATCTTATTTCCATGAGAGCGCATTTTTGCCAGAACTTCATCAATCCCATTTTTATCTATAATTCTTAATCCAGCATTAGATAAGCGTAAACTGATCCACCTTTTTTCACTCTCAACCCAGAATCTACGTTGCTGCAAATTAGGAAGAAAACGACGCTTATTTTTATTATTTGCATGAGAAACATGATTACCAGACATAGGCTTTTTACCAGTAACTTCACATATTCGTGACATAACAACATACCCCAGAATTCATAATAATATTACATTATATACTGATTTCTTCTGAAAGTTGGTATTATTATCTATGAATCATAAACTGCTACAAATGAAACACATGCTTACAACGAATATACATAATAAACTCTAAGTTACAAGATATATATTTAATTCAGAATGTTAAAATCATACCCAAAACTAAAATTAATGTTAGGTTAAACTGCTCCTCCCAAGAATAGTTTCTTAAAAAATATCTATGTCCAAATTATCCTTATTTCGCAATAAACGCATAATTCTAGGAATCACTGGTGGGATTGCCGCGTATAAAGCAGCAGAAATTGCACGTATTTTAGTAAACGAAGATCTAGATGTACAAGTAGTAATGACAGACTCAGCCTGTAAATTTATAGGCCCTACTACATTACAGGCCCTAACCGGTAAAACTGTACTTACGGATTTATGGGATAGCCGTATTAATAATAATATGGCACACATAAACAACTCTCGTGATGCATGTGCCATCCTCATTGCACCTGCTAGTGCAAATTTTATTGCTAAACTTGCAAATGGTTTGGCTGATAACCTATTATCAACGCTATGTTTAGCTCGAAATTGCCCTTTATTTATTGCTCCTGCAATGAATCTTCAAATGTGGAAAAATACTGCAACACAACGAAATTTACTTAACTTACAACGTGATGGTGTAATAATTCTTGGCCCTGATGATGGGCCACAAGCATGTGGAGAAACTGGTATGGGGCGTATGACTGAGGCCCAAAATTTAGTGCAAGAGATATTAGCGTATATAGACCCGCCATTATTACAAAACAAACATATTCTTATTACTGCTGGACCAACATACGAAAAAATTGATGCAGTGCGTGGTATCACTAATTTAAGCTCTGGAAAAATGGGGTATGCAATTACAAATGCTGCACTAGAAGCAGGGGCAAAGGTCACCCTAATCTCAGGACCTACAAACCTTGAACCTCCTGCTACAACATCACTAATCAATGTAATCAGTGCACAAGAAATGTTTACAGCAGTAAAAAGCCACGTTTCCAATGCGGATATCTTTATAAGCGTTGCAGCAGTTGCAGATTTCTTTCTTGCTAATAAAAAGAAACAAAAAATTAAAAGAACGAATAGTAATATATCACTAACATTTTCTCCTAATCCAGATATTCTTGGGTTTGTAGCAGAATTAACCAAACCACCATTTTGTGTTGGATTTGCAGCAGAGACAGAAAATCTAGAAAAGAATGCAGAAATTAAGCGAAAAAAGAAGAAAATACCTCTTCTTGTTGCTAATTTGGTTCCAAATGCTATTAATTCTGATGAATGTGAATTAACCCTATTTGATAATGAAGGCAAGCATATACTTCAAGAGGCACCAAAAATTGAACAAGCAAGACATATAATAAAACATGTGTCCCTACTATATAAAAAATGGAGAAAATAATTTTATGGAAGAAATAGAAGTAAAAATTATTGATACTCGCTTACTGGATCAACAGCCTACATATGCAACTCCTGGTTCTGCTGGGATAGACTTACGGGCTTGTATTCACAAACCCGTAAGTATAGAGCCAGGAGAAACCAGTCTTATTCCAACTGGAATTGCTATACATCTTGCAAATCCGAATCTTGCAGCTATAGTTCTTCCACGCTCTGGATTAGGCCATAAATTTGGAATTGTATTAGGTAATTTAGTAGGCCTTATCGACTCGGATTATCAAGGACAGATTATGGTTTCCTGCTGGAACCGCAGTCAAATATCTTTTCAACTCAAACCCCTAGAAAGAATTGCACAACTTGTTGTGGTACCAGTTATACAAGTTAACTTTAATATAGTAAATGAATTTAAGAAAAGTATTAGAGGTGAAAAAGGATTTGGAAGTACAGGTACACATTAGAACAACCCTATGCACCGATTTATTGTATTTATTCTTTTTTCTTTTCTATCATTATCAGCTAATGGAGAGATGCCTATTATCCAACTAGAAGTCTCTGGATATAATATCTCTGCTGAGGTTGCTTATAAAAAAGAGTATCGTATTAAAGGACTGATGTATCGTAATACTGTAGATAAGAATAGTGGTATGTTGTTTGTATTCCCTAAAGTTGATTATCATAGTATGTGGATGGTTAATACGTATATTCCATTAAGTATCGCATTCCTTGATCAGGAAGGTATAATAATTAATATTATTGATATGCTACCCCATACAAGAACAAAAAATTCTGCTACTAGTAAAGCTAAATATGCTCTTGAAATGAACCTTGGGTGGTTTAGCTCAAGAAATATTCAACCAGGAAAAAGAATAACAGGACTTAGAAATGCCCCTAAAGCAGAGTAGCCTACTATTTTAGATAATCACCATCACATCCCAGGAAAAATTCCTTTAAGGCCTCGCATCATTTTTGCCATCCCACCTTTATTCATTTTCTTCATCATTTTTCGAGTCTGATCAAATTGAACTAATAAACGGTTTACTTCCTGTACCGAAACACCTGCTCCAGAAGCAATACGTCGTTTACGCGATGCTTTAAGAATCTCTGGCTTAGACCGTTCCTTAATGGTCATTGAATTAATTATACCCTCATTACGGCCTATAACCTTATCATCCATTTTAATATTTTGAACAGCATGTCCTAATTGGGCGGGTAATTTATCTGCTAATGCACTCATACCTCCCA
Organism: uncultured Nitrosomonadaceae bacterium; assembly: GCA_964013575.1. GTDB lineage: Bacteria > Pseudomonadota > Gammaproteobacteria > Burkholderiales > Nitrosomonadaceae > BJGV01. The sequence goes on along the minus strand of CAXGWP010000019.1, from coordinate 21,421 downwards.
TATTTCTCATCTGCTGAAATTGCTTCTTAAAATCATCTAAATCAAATTTTTTTCCTGATTTTATTTTTTTAGCTAATTTCTCTGCCTCATCATGGTCTACGTTACGTTTGGCTTCCTCTATAAGACCAAGTACATCTCCCATACCAAGAATACGAGATGCCATACGATCAGGATAAAAGGCTTCAAACCCTGACATTTTCTCAGCTACTCCTGTAAATTTAATTGGCTTACCTGTAATGTACCGTACTGATAAGGCTGCTCCTCCGCGAGAATCACCATCTAATTTAGTCAAAACGATACCTGTTAGAGGTAATGAATCTGCAAATTTTTTAGCAATATTTATTGCATCCTGCCCTTGCATAGCATCAACTACAAATAAGGTCTCAATAGGTGAAAGTACGGCCTCTAGCTCTCTAATTTCATCCATCATAGGCTTATCTATAGCTAAACGACCAGCAGTGTCTATTATCACAACATCATGATGGTGCCTACGAGCAAAATCCAACGAAGTAGTGGCAATTTCTATTGGCTTACAACCCATTTCAACTGGAAAAAAATCTACTTTTATTTGATTAGCTAGCACTTCCAATTGCTCAGCAGCAGCTGGGCGATATGTATCGCACGAAACAAGCAGAATTCTTTTCTTTTTATGTTCTAATAACCATTTTGCTAATTTAGCACTACTAGTTGTTTTACCTGCACCCTGCAATCCTGCCATTAAAATCACAGCAGGAGGTACAACAGCAAGATTAATCTCAGCTTTCTCCTTTCCCATTATAGAAATAAGCTCTTGATGCACAACACCAATCAAAGCTTGCCCAGGAGTAAGGCTCCCTATCACTTCTTGACCTATAGCTTTTTCTTTAATGCTCGATATAAATTCTTTTACTACAGGAAGCGCAACATCAGCCTCTAATAATGCCATCCTTACTTCTCGTAAAACGATTTTTATGTTTTCTTCAGTAAGTCGAGCCTCTCCTCGCACAGACTTTATAACACTAGAAAGCCGATTTGTAAGATTATTGAACATGTAAAATGCCTCTCATGGAAAATTGGTGTAGACTATCCTGTCAATCTTGTCTTGGTCTATTAAATTTAATGTATAGTATTTTAATTTATCTCTTAGCTAGTTTGTTTTATGGATTAATTGGTTGGCATTTCTGGCGAACCAAATGGAATAATCCGATTAAATCTACTGATGATAATGTTACTATAAGCCAAGAAAATCATATAATTCTAATACCGATTCTATTGCACAGCTATATACTATATCAGTCCATTTTTTCTAGTGATGGATTAAGCTTTGGCCTTGGTAATGCTATATCATCTATTGTGTGGCTTACTGCAATAATTTACTGTTTCTCAAGCTTCTTCTATCGTCTTGAGATCATGCAAACAATGATTGCACCAGTAGCAGCAGCAGCAGTTCTGTTACCACTTATACTCCCATCACCACACCCTTTGACCAATACTGAATTTCCTGCATTTAAAGCGCACATTCTAATTGCTATGCTGGCATATAGTCTACTAACTATTGCCTCTTTACACGCTTTACTTATGGCGATTGTAGAAAGGAGACTACATCACCCTACCATACCTTCAGTACTAACAAATTTACCATCCCTTCTGGCTATGGAACAAGTATTATTTCGTATAATTTGGGCAGGGTTCATATTACTAACATTGACTTTAATCAGTGGTATCGTTTTTTCAGAAGAAGTTTTTGGTCAGCCGGTAAAATTTACCCATAAGACTTTATTCGGATTCATTTCTTGGGGAATATTTGCTGCTTTATTAATTGGTAGGCAGCTATATGGATGGAGAGGACGTATTGCTATTCGCTGGACCCTTATAGGATTTATTGCTTTATTACTTGCTTATATTGGCAGTAAATTTGTATTAGAAGTAATCCTGCAACGTTAATTAAACTAAAACATAAAGAATTGAGAGAAGACTGATAAGTCCAAGTCTCTACTATAGTCCTTGACAAAACTCTTCTGCCCTTTGATACTGAATCCCTTTCTATTAAGATAAAAAAAATTTTTGGAAGATTTACCGTTATTTGTACTACTAATTGCAGTAGCTATTTTGTTAATCCTATCTGCGTTTTTCTCGCTCTCTGAAACTAGCATGATGGCAATTAACCGATACCGGTTAAAATTTCTTGCTAAACAAGGACATCGCGGAGCCAATTTAACTACTAAATTACTAGCTAATACTGATCGATTACTAGGGGTAATCCTTCTTGGTAATAACCTCCTAAATGCTGCAGCTGCAACATTAGTTGCTATAATCATCTCTACTGCCTTTGGCCATAATGATCTTGCTATTTTCCTTGGAACAGTATCCGTAACATTTGCTATCCTTGTATTTAGCGAGATTACACCAAAAGTAATTGCAGCGACCTATCCTGAACGTATTGCATTAATCTCAAGCTACATATTAACGCCACTATTAAGAATTTTTTACCCAGTAGTATGGTTTGTAAATCTATTCGTTCAAGCTATACTTTTTATTCTAAGAATACAACCTAAAGAAAATAATGCTAAACAGAAGCTTGAGCTAGAAGAGCTCAAAATTCTTGTTTTAGAAGAAGGTCATTTTATTAGAAAAAAACACCAAAGCGTATTACTAAATTTATTTGATTTAGAATCAACCACAGTTGATGATGTAATGATTCCTCGCGGACAAATCGAAGCAATTGATTTAGACTCTGGAGATAAAACAATTAAGAATCAAGTTCTTACATGTCATCATACCCGTATCCCTGTATATCGAGGAACTCTAGATGATGTAACTGGGATAATTTCTGCACGAAAAGTATTAAACCAAATGAGTGGAGGAGAAATTACTGCTCTATCACTTGAGAAGATTATACGAGAACCATATTTTATACCCTCAGGTACTCCTCTTTTTTCGCAATTACAGTTATTCCAAGAGAATCATGAACGAGTTGGGTTAGTAGTAGACGAATACGGGGAATGGATGGGGCTTGTTACTCTCGAAGATATTATTGAAGAGATTATTGGTGACTTTACAACTAATTCTCCTGTACAATCAGGTGCATATATAAAACAAAAAGATGGTAGCATAATAGTTGAAGGAAGCAGCTTATTAAGAGATCTTAACCGGAAATTAAAACTCAACCTTCCATTACAAGGACCAAAAACTTTGAATGGGCTAATTCTTGAGCATTTTCAAGATATTCCTGAAGCTGGAACAAGCCTTAAAATAGCGGGACACCCAATGGAAATAATCCAGACTCACCATAGAATAGTTAAGGTAGTACAAATATACCCAATTCCAGCTTTAAAAAATAATAAAGAAGTTTAATGTAGATAAAACAATAAGATTTCAAGTGCTCACCTTAATTAGATTAGCTAAGTATGAATATACTTCCTACCAAAATCTTACTGTCAACCTTATCAAGTACTATAATAGAATTGGATAATTATAATAAATCAGTATAAAAATGATGCTTCTCTTATATTAAGGCCATACCTAATTGGTTGTAGTTCTTTTACATTATTCTGGGGAAATTAGTTAAACCATACCAACCTTAATTTACTTTAACATATGTCTTTAATAATTGGATTAACTGGAGGAATAGGTAGCGGAAAGACTAGCGCTACAAATCTTTTTACTGCAGAAGGGGTTACTATTATAGATGCAGATGATATTGCTCACACACTTACGAAAAAACAAGGAGTTGCGATCCCAAGTATTAGAAAAGAATTTGGACATGAATTTTTTGCAAAGGATGGAAGTTTATATCGAGATAAAATGCGTAACATAATTTTTACTAATACCCATTCTAGAAAAAAACTTGAAGAAATTCTACACCCACTTATCCAAATTGAGATAAAGCGTCGCATTGAAACTTCTTCTTCTCCATACATTATAATTTCAGTACCACTACTTTTGGAAACTGGTAATTATAATGAAGAAATCACACGTATACTTGTAATAGATTGCGATGAGAAATACCAGATTACCCGAACTATTTTACGTGATGGAAAAAATGAACAAGAGGTACGTGCCATAATTGCAACGCAAGTATCACGTAAAGAGCGGATCAATAAAGCAGATGATATTATCGTTAATAATGCTGATATGTCTACTTTAAGAAATAAAGTAAAAATACAACACAAAAAATATATTAATTTATTAAATAAACAATAAATAAAGTATCAATTTGTTAATAAGTTTCATTTGTAAAATTATTTATTAACGGGCAAAATTATCATGTTATTTTGTATAGGCTGGAATATTTTACTGTGAATTGCTACGAACATCCCCTAAATGAGAAAGTCCGCACTATGCTGCGACTGGAAGATTTATTTAGAAAAATTGAATTTTTCTCAAATAAAGAGCACCCTATTGAGCACCATTCAGCTATTGTCACACTTTTTGAAATTCTTAGTGTTACTAGCCGTGCTGATATTAAATCAGATTTACTACAAGAATTAGAACGACAAAGAAAAACTTTAGAGTCCTTACGTAAAAGTCCTAAAGTTTCAGAAGAAATGCTTAATCAAGTATTACAAGATATTCATACTGCTTCTCAGGGAATGCTCAATATGACTGGAAAAGTAGGAGATAATTTACGGGAAAATGAGTGGCTAATGGGGATTAAACAACGCATAGGAATTCCTGGAGGCGCATGTGAATTTGATCTACCCTCCTACCACTATTGGTTACGCCTAGATCCCAAAATATGTCGTGAAAATCTTAATGAATGGATCACACCCTTATTTCCTATTCGAGATAGCTTCAAAATTATTCTCCGCATCCTTAGAAATAATGAGAAGGTTTTCCAATTTACATCTAATGACGGAATGTTCCAAAAAATGGGACAAGAATGTGCTGCACACCTACTACGTCTAAAAATCAATGAGACCTTACCATGCATTCCAGAAATTAGCGCAAATAAATATGGTCTTACTATCCATTTCTTTAATGCTGAACCAGGACATAAAGCAAAAATATATGAAAAAAAATTAGAATTTGAACTAGCTTTTTGCACACTATAAATAGTTAAATCACGTTTAACTATTCCGTAAAGGATCCTATATGGATCCTCTCATCATAGCAACCCCATGCCCACCATGTTCCCAGGCTATAGCAAGATCTTCTAACCACATACCGCCCAGAGCATACACTGGGATAGAGAAATCACGTATGAGCATAGAAAACTTCTTCCAACCGATTGGTATGGCTTCCGGATGGCTTACTGTTAATGATACTGGCCCTAGCACTACAAAATCCATATTCAAGCGTTCTGCTTGAAATAGTTCCTCTATATTGTGGCATGATGCACCACATAAATTAACTTCTGGACGACTATTAGCAGCCATCAATTCAACTGAAGATAAATGTACTCCATCCATTCCAAATTCTCTAGACAACATAGCATCTCCATTCATTAAAACCCTTACATCATAACAATGTGCAATATTAACTACTTTCTGCGCAAATGAGCGCAACTCTTTTCTGTTCATTTCCGGCTCTCGTATTTGTATTATCCTTATTCCTCGATTAAATAAACTTTCTAATTTATTTAGTGCACCGTGAATACCTAAATTAGAAGCATTAGTAATCTGATATACATGAGGTAAATTAAGTGCCTGTAATACAGGGATATTAGTAGGCAACATAGGTAAAACTGTAATATTGTCTTTCATTTGCCAGCTTAAACCTTGTCCCTCATTTGCATATGGTGAACCATGCCACTTTACTACCCTATAAAAGAAAAGTCGTATAACTGCATGAGAATAAGTATGAACTCGAGTAAGCCACGGATAAGCAAGCTCTATTTGTATACCCAATTCTTCCATTAGCTCACGATTCAATGCAGATAAACGTGATTCGCCAGACTCTATTTTTCCACCAGGAAATTCCCAATACCCCTCGTATACCTTACCTTTAGGTCTACGAGTTAAAAGAAAACTCCCATCGGATTTAACTATAACTGCAACGACTACTTCAATAATAGGGATAGACATACAGTAGATAAATAGAAATAAGTTTATTGATATAAATATTCTTCTTGATTTTATTTATATCTTATCGAATCAACTTCGATAATCTGAATTAATTTTTATATAATCATAGGAAAAATCACAGGTCCATACAGTGGTAGAACTTACCCCTCTATCCAATAAAACACGTATAATTATTTCTGATTTACTCATAATACAAATTCCTGCTTGCTCGCTATAATTAACAGCCACTTTACCATTCTCAAATACTAACAAATCATCTAAATAGAACTTTAAATCATATACATTAAAATTTTGTATCTCTGCATTACCAATAGCAGCAATTATTCTCCCTAAATTTGGATCAGATGCAAAAAAAGCTGTCTTTACTAATGGAGAATGTGCAATAGCATATGCAACTCTAGTACATTCATCTAAATCTTTTCCACCCTCAATTTTCACTGTTATAAATTTTGTTGCTCCTTCTCCATCTTTAACAATTTCCTTTGCTAAATATATAGCTACTTCTGTTATTGCATCTTGTAATTCAATATATTCCGAGCTTCTTTCATCTATAATCTCTCTATTACCAGCCTTCCCTGTAGCAATTAGAACAAAAGAATCATTAGTTGAGGTATCTCCATCTACAGTAATTCGGTTAAATGATTTATCTACTACATTATTTATCATTCTTCTAAGAAGCAGCTGACTTATTGCTGCATCAGTAGCCAAATAACTCAACATAGTTGCCATATTTGGGCGAATCATACCTGACCCTTTTGCAATACCTGTTATAGTAATTACTGAATCACCAAGTCTGATTTTCTTAGATATTGCTTTAGGTACAATATCTGTAGTCAGAATTGTCTCTGCTGCAGAATACCAATTGTCTGGACCAAGATTTGCTAATGCAATTGGTAGATTTAAAATAATCTTTTCTACTGGTAATGATTCCATAATTACTCCAGTAGAAAACGGCAAAACTTGACTTACATCACACTTTAACAACTGGGCTAACTCGGCACAGACTAATCGGGCATGTCTAACTCCTTCTTTACCTGTTCCAGCATTAGCGATACCAGTATTTATAATTAAGGCACGAATACAATCTATATTTGACGCTACTAAAGAACTTTCTTTCCTGCTCTTAATCATATGTTCTTTAGATACTATTACTGGAGCCGCACAAAACTTATTTTGTGTAAAAACTGCTTCAGTTTTAGTATTTTTATCTAGCGTAATTAATAATAGATCTTTACGATTTTTCTGGCTAATCCCTACCTCAGCCACACCAATAGATATACCCCTGATTGGTAATAAATTATCTAAAATATCAAATGATGAGTTAGCCGACATAGTGATCTAATATAAATATATTATGACTAATTTCTCTATCGCAGCTCATTTCTTATAATTTACTCATATCTAGTAGATTACTTTCTAAAGATAGTTTTATAATCTTTCAATTATTAGTAATATCATTTTAAGAGTTAACCATATGCATTTTGATAAAGAGCTTGATGTACGAGGACTTAAATGCCCACTCCCTATTCTTCGATCAAAAAAATATCTAGCTAATATGAATTCAGGGCAAATACTTAAAATATTAACTACTGATCCTGGATCGCCTATAGATTTCCAGGTCTTTTCTGATCAGACTGGAAATGTTTTACTTTCTCTCTCAGAAATTAATAAAGAATTCATTTTTTATATAAAAAAAAGATAAGGTTTGGCATATAAACCACTTAATTTTATAAAATAAACGACTGATAAATCAATAAATATCACATTAATTTAAATAAAAATAATAATTATTATGTGCTAATCCCAATATTCTTAACCTCGTGCACTGCTTCAATAAACCTTATATTCTCATGCAATTTTCCTGCTGATTCAATGTTAGTCTTTGCTCTCATACAATCTAAACGAGTTTGACTCTCAATAGACATGTTCCATTTTAATTCTGACAACAATTTATCAGTTGCATAGGGATCATTACATACTAATACCATATCACATCCAGCTTTAAACGCAGTTTCAGCACGATCTACTATATTGCCAGCAACTCTAGCACCTTCCATACTCAAATCATCACTAAAAATACAACCATCGAATCTAAGGTAAGTACGTAAAACCTCTTGTAACCACACACCAGAAAACCCAGCAGGTTGCGAATCAATTTTAGGGTATATAACATGTGCAGGCATAATACCAGTAATACCATAACTAATCATTTTCTGGAACGGAATTAAATCATTCATTTCGATATCTTTATAACTACGCTTATCTATTGGTATTGCAATATGAGAATCTTCTCGTATATAACCATGACCAGGAAAATGCTTTCCAACTGCTTCCATACCACCAAATTTCAAACCTTGCATCAAACTATAAGCTAATTTCCATATAACTTCTGGTTTACGATGAAATGCACGACTCCCTATTATGTTGCTCCTTCCATAGTCTATGTCCAGTACAGGGGTAAAACTAAAGTCTACACCACCATCACGTAATTCTGCTGCAATTACGTAGCCTGTTAATTGAGCTAAACGAGATGCCTTAATAGGAGATTCATCCCAAATTTTCCCTAACTCTCTCATAGCAGGTAGCTGTGTGAACCCATTCTTGAAGCGTTGAACCTTCCCACCTTCATGATCAACAGCAATTAGTAAAGAAGGAGATTTTAACGAATGAATCTCCGCGGTTAATTCTTTTAATTGATTAAGTGAAGAAAAATTACGAGTAAATAAGATAACTCCGCCAGCCATAGGGTGTTGAATTCTTTTTTTGTCATTTATTGTAAGTTCTGTACCTACAATATCAAACATAACTGGGCCCAATGCCATTACTTTTCCAAAATTACAAAAGCACACGCTAAATTTAGCTCATCGCTCATTGAAAGATGATGTCTAGTAATCCCCTCATTCTTAATTAGTATATTCAGTTCAGGATGAAAATCATAATAAGGCTTACCCATACAGTCATGAGCAACTCTAATATTGCACAAGCTAACTGGGTACCGTAGCCCAGTTCCCATTGCTTTAGAAAATGCTTCCTTAGCTGCAAAACGTTTGGCTAGAAATATTGCTTTTCTTCCGCTCTGTATAAATTCATTCCACTCACTCTGTGCTAAAATACGTTTAGCAAAACGCTCACCATATCTATCTAATAAACGTGAAATACGTGATGGCTCAACAAGATCTGTTCCGATCCCATATATCATTATACTTTTCCCATAATTAATTTCTTCATATCTTTCACTGCCTGTTCAAAACCAACAAATAACGCTCGAGCAACAATAGAATGCCCAATATTTAACTCAGAAATATTAGGTATTGCAGCAATAGGTTCTACATTATTATAATGTAATCCATGCCCTGCATTAACCTGTAAACCCTGATCAATCCCATATGCTGCAGCAAATCTAATCTGTTGTAGCATGGCTTGCCTTGCTTCTATAGTTAATGCATCTGCATAATGCCCTGTATGAATTTCAATTACTGGAGCGCCTGCCTTAACTGCTGCATTAATCTGTGCACAATCAGCATCAATAAATAGCGAAACCCGAATGCCAGCTTTAGACAACCGGTTACAAGCATTTTTAATTTGCTCAAGATGCTCTGCAACATCTAGCCCTCCTTCAGTAGTTAGCTCTTCTCGCCTCTCTGGTACAAAACAAACATCCCCTGGCTTTATCTCTAAAATAAAATCTATCATTTCATCAGTCACAGCACTTTCTAGGTTCATTCTAGTTTTCATGCGTTTACGTAAAGCCATTACATCATCATCTTGAATATGACGCCTATCTTCCCGCAAATGTAATGTAATGGAATCTGCGCCAGCAGATTCTGCAACTAAAGCCGCGTCAAGTGGTCCTGGATAAAGTGTACCTCTGGCTTGCCGTAAAGTTGCAACATGGTCAATATTAACACCTAGCTTAATCATAATATCTACATAATCCGCAATAATTGACGACTATATAACGGTTGATCACCAAGATAATGCCTAAAAATATAACGCATGAGTATTCTACTTTGCTTTCGAGTAACAGTATCGGAGTAATCATTTCTTTCCATATCTAATAGGGTCTTTCCACATAATTGAGGATAAAAACTATTATTTTTCTCATTTACTCTTATGGGCCCACGTTCAATTTCGTAATAATAATTTTCTTTTAAACTTATTGGCTTACCTGATGCCACATCTTCATTAAGTATTAAAGCATAACCTAGTTCTACCAACATACACCTTTCAAAATAACGTAAAATAGGGATGTAATCTTGCTGTGTATTTAATGCAGACAGAGTCTCTTGATAGTAATCAAATAGCTTTTTATGAGGGTCGTCACGATGTAATAACCTTATTAATAACTCATTTAAATAAAAACCACAAATTAGAGCCATGCCCTGCAGAGGTTTCTGCCCACCTTGCCATTCTGCCTTATGAAGCGTTCTTAATTCAGATTTTCCGGACCAAGTAAGTTGCAGAGGTTGAAAAGACACAAGCAACCCTCTAAGTGCAGATTTAGGTCGTTTTGCCCCTTTCGCTATTAATGGGACTCTCCCTAAATTTCTAGTAAAAGTCTCTACTAGAAGACTAGTCTCTAAATAAGGATAAGTATGTAGCACAAAAGCAGGCTGTGCATCTTGTCGTAGCTGATCAACTGCCATAAATTTGTTTTCTAAGAATTATCTCATTTTTAACCAAATTTTTTATAATTTTACTCATAACCCAACGTCTTTAATGTGTGCAAATCATCAGCCCATCCACTTCTTACCTTTACCCAAACTTTAAGATATACCCTACTACCAAATAATTTCTCCATATCCCTACGAGACTGAGTAGCGATTAACTTCAACTCCGCACCATTTTTACCTATTATCATAGCCTTTTGATTCACTCTATCTACAATAATAGAAGCAAAAATTTTCCGAAGTCCACTTTTATTTGTAAATTTATCTATAATAACGCTTGCTGAATAAGGTATCTCATCCCACATCAAACGAAATAATTTCTCACGTATTAGCTCTGCTGCAAGAAATCGCTCACTACGGTCTGTTGCTTCTTCACCACTAAATAGCGGCAATCCTTCTGGTAAATGAGGACGAACTTCTTTTATCAAATCCTTAGTTTGCGTTCCATTCTCCGCACTAATAGGAATCATCGCAGAAAAAGAGAATATGTTAGAGAGCTTATCAAGAAAAGGAAGAAGTTTTGATTTATCTAATATACGATCAATCTTATTAATAGCTAGAATCACAGGTTTATCAACTGGCAAAAATTTCAGAATTTGCTCGTCTCTTTCATCAAAGCATAAAGCTTCAATCACAAATATAACGACATCAACACCATATATGCTTTGTGTGACATTACGGTTCATCACACTATTTAACTGACTCATATACTGCATCTGAAAGCCAGGTGTATCAATAAAAATAAACTGGGAATTCTCATCAGTTAGAATGCCATTAATTCGATGCCTTGTAGTCTGCGCTTTTTTTGAGGTAATACTAATATTTTGTCCAACTAAACAATTCAATAGGGTTGATTTACCAACATTAGGGCGCCCAATAATAGCAATATATCCAGTATGAAAATTTTTAGTGATCATTATCTCAGAATATCCTTAATCAAGGATTAGAAACCTGTATTCAGAAATAAAAAGGAAACTATTCATTCTTGTATTTCTTGTTTATCTTTTCATAGGTTTTCTTTGCTGCTTCTTGTTCCGCACTACGACGACTAGACCCCTCTCCAGTAACACAAACTTTAAGCTTAGGAATAACACACTCTACAAGAAATTTTTTCTGATGATCTTCTCCACTAGTAACAACAACAGAATATTTAGGCAACATAATTTTATGACTTTGTAAATGTTCCTGTAAAATAGTCTTAGGATCCTTACTAGAATTTTGTTCGTAGAATCTTGGGAGTAATGGTGTAAAAAGAGTTGTTACAACTTCCTCAGCTCTTACAAACCCCCCATCAAGGTATACTGCACCTAAGATGGCTTCTAAAGCATCTGCAAGAATTGACGGACGATTGCATCCACCACTTTTACGCTCTCCCTCTCCAAGTCTAACCTGACTACCTAAATCAAGCGTTTTTGCCAACCCAAATAATGCTTTTTGATTAACTAAATTAGCACGCAATCTAGTCAAATGGCCTTCAGAAAGATTTGAAAAATTCCTGAATACTAACCCCGCTACCGCACAGTTAAGAACACTATCACCAAGAAATTCAAGACGCTCATTATGTAGATGGCTATAACTACGGTGAGTCAGTGCCTGATATAAATATTCAGGATTACTAAAGCTATAACCAATTCTCTGACAAAGTACGTTACTGTCCATTTATTAATAGGGTTTTATATGATTACAACTAATTGTTTGTAAACAATTCTGTTATTTTTGTTGTCTTATTATCATGGAAATTAGAACCATTAACCAAAAATTATAAATATTTTTGATGATATCTTATTTATAAACTTTAGTTAATTTCAAAATTATCATAATGAGAAATACTATTATTAACTAAAGAATTAAGAAGAATGACTCCACACCTTATATTTTATACCCAACATTGAACAACATAATATTCCTTATAATTTAGAACTTATGCTTAATTATTTAATAGATTGACCAATACGACTGAGATCATTAAAATTCCACCAAACCATAAATGCCTTACCAACTATATTGCTCTCAGGAACAAAACCCCAATACCGACTATCACTACTACTATCACGATTGTCCCCCATTGTGAAATAGCTTCCAGCAGGTACCTTACAAGTAAAACCAGAATAGCTATAAGTACAGTTCTCATACGATGGGAACTGACGAACACCTGCAAGCTGTACACTAGGCATTTGAGGGTTCACAATTATATTATGAATATGCCCATTCATTAATTCTTCATATCTTTGACTATATACATAATTTATACCTGATTCCACATAAGTATATTCACCTGTATGCTTCATATTCACTAAGTGTCCATTAATGGTCAATTGTTTATTACGATAAGTTATTAAGTCCCCAGGCACCCCTACTATTCGTTTAATGTAGTCCATAGAAGGGTTCTCAGGATAGCGGAATACCATTACGTCACCACGCTCTGGGATACTTATATCAAATACTTTATAGTTAATAACAGGTAACCGGATACCGTAAATATACTTATTAACAAGAATAAAATCTCCCACTAACAAGGTTGGAATCATTGATCCTGATGGAATCTTAAAAGGCTCAACTAAAAAAGACCTGAGAAAAAATACAATGCAAATTACTGGGAAAAAGCTTTTAGGATATTCTATCCACCATGGTTCTTCATTTTCTTTTTTACGATTATGCCGTAATACAAAATAATCGTAAAACCAGACACCTCCAGTAACTAACAATAGAATCAACATAATAAGAGGAAAATTCATTTTGTTCCTTATTAAATAATGCCTGATAAATTAAACAAAAAAAGCTACTTATTTATTTGCGTAGCTAATCTTTAATCTTTTCCCTATTTATCTCCAACCTTTAATACTGCCAAGAAGGCCTCTTGTGGAATTTGTACATTACCCACATTTTTCATTCTTTTTTTACCAGCTTTTTGTTTTTCAAGTAATTTACGTTTCCTACTAATATCACCACCATAACATTTAGCAAGGACATTTTTACGCAATGCCTTAATACTTTCTCTTGCAATAATATGTGCTCCAATCGCTGCCTGCACTGCAATATCAAACATTTGGCGAGGAATTAAACCACGCATTTTTTGTGCTAACTCTCTCCCACGATAATTACTATTTTTACGATGTACTATTAATGATAATGCATCTATTCTTTCACCATTAATAAGTATATCTAATTTTACTAAATCTGCTGAACGAAACTCCTTAAATTCATAATCTAGTGAAGCATATCCACGGCTTGTAGATTTCAACTTATCAAAAAAATCCATAACCACTTCATTTAAAGGTAATTCAAACGTAAGCATTACTTGCCTCCCCATATACTGCAGATTTTTCTGTATGCCTCTTTTACCTATGCATAAAGTAATAATAGCACCAACATATTCCTGAGGAACAAGAATAGTTGCATCAATAATTGGTTCACGTATTTCCTCTATTTTAGAGGGATCTGGCATTCTAGATGGATTATCAATTTCTATTACCGTACCATCACGCATAACTATCTCGCAGGCTACTGTAGGTGCAGTTGTTATAAGCTCTATTTTATATTCTCGTTCTAACCTCTCTTGAACAATATCTAAATGTAATAACCCTAGAAACCCACATCGAAAACCAAATCCTAAAGCTTGTGATGTTTCAGGATCATACTGTAATGAAGAATCATTTAGCTTTAATTTCTCTAGAGCATCACGTAAAGACTCATATTGGTTTGATTCAATTGGATACAGCCCGGCAAATACCTGTGGCTTAATCTCTTTAAAACCATCTAATGGGCTAATAGCCGGACATTCTGCCAAAGTTACAGTATCTCCGACCTGGGCAGACTTAAGTTCTTTGATACCAGAAATAATAAAACCAACTTCTCCTGCACTTAAAGATTCCCGACTCTCTGATTTTGGGGTAAATATACCAACCTCTTCACACAAATAATCAGTTTTACTCGCCATTAATAAAATCCTATCCTTAGGCCTGAGAGTTCCATCTATCAGTCTTACTAGCATAACAACGCCAACATAACTATCAAACCATGAATCAATAATAAGAGCTTTCAATGGCGCAGCAGGATCGCCTTCTGGCGGGGGAATTTCTGTTATTATTTTCTCTAAAATATCCTGTACACCTTCACCCGTCTTAGCACTAACATGCAATGCTTCTTTAGCATCAATACCAATAATGTCCTCAATTTCTTCAATAACTCTTTCCGGTTCTGCTGCTGGCAAATCAATTTTATTTAATACAGGTAAAACCACAATATCTTGATCAATTGCGGTATAACAATTTGCTACAGTTTGAGCCTCAACACCCTGTGATGCATCTACAATTAATAATGCCCCTTCACATGCAGAAATTGAACGAGAAACTTCATATGAGAAGTCTACATGGCCAGGGGTATCAATTAAATTTAACAGATAAGGCTTTCCTTCTCTTGAAACATATTTAAGTGCTACAGTTTGTGCTTTTATAGTAATTCCGCGTTCACGCTCCAAATCCATAGAGTCTAATACTTGTGTTTCCATTTCTCGATCTGACAAACCACCACATAAATGAATAATACGATCAGCCAGAGTAGATTTACCGTGGTCAATATGCGCAATAATAGAGAAATTTCGAATTTGCAACATTTAAAATATAAATCCAGTAATAAGAATGCTAAATAAAACCCAATATTATAGAAAGTAAAAAGGGCACATATTGTGCCCTTTTTACTTTCTGGTTAGCTCCAAAAACTTATGACCACTCCACGTTCTTTTAATTAAATTAATATTTTAGCGAATTTTTACTAAATAAGCATCTAGTGCTTTAGGATCCAAATAAAAATGACAAATCTCCTCACCATTCTCTCCCTTAAGTACTGGAACAAAATTTCCATATTTTTCTTTTAGAATTACATTACTATCCACATCTATTAATTTAAAATGAAAACCGAACTTCTCTTGTAATTTATTTAACCCAGAAATCATATCAAAACAGAGATGGCAATCTTTCCGAATATATAGAGTAAGATCAGGCACTATTTATCTTTATTTACATTAAGCTTTAGAGTAACAAAAAATGTTGAATTTCCACGTCTAATCAATAATGCAATATTCCGTCCACCCTTGATTTTTCTAAGTAATTGATCAAACCTTCCAACTGTTGTTACGTCTTGGTTATTAATTCCTAGAATTATGTCATTAGGCCGAATCCCACCACGACTAGCTACACCTTGTTTCATGCTTTCCACTAATAATCCGTTAGTTATCTCGAGTTGCCTCTTCTCACCCTCAGAGAATTCTCTTAACACAAGCCCTAAAAGATTAAATGCATTAGATTTATTATCATCTTTATTTGCAATCCTAGCTATCTTCTCATCTGACGGAAATTCCTCTACCTGAACCGTCAACATCTTCTTTGAATTATTTCTCCAAACCTGAATTAACACCTCTGACCCTGGCTTAGTAGCTCCTACAATACGAGGTAAATCACTTGATATCTTTACAACTTTACCATCAAACCTGATAATTATATCTTTAGCTTTTAATCCTGCCTGATCTGCAGGCCCCCCTTTTTGCACTAAAGTTACCAAAGCGCCACTAGGTTCATTTAGACCAAATGACTCAGCTAGCTCTTTAGTTACCTCCTGTATCATCACACCAATTCTGCCACGGCTTACTTTCCCAGTAGCCTTTAATTGATTAGAAATATCTGTAGCAACATCAATAGGAATAGCAAATGACAGTCCCATATAGCCACCTGTACGACTATATATCTGTGAATTAATACCAACTACTTCGCCCTTCAGATTAAATAATGGTCCTCCTGAATTGCCAGGATTTATAGCTACATCAGTTTGAATAAAAGGAACATAATTTTCTTGTGCTAATGACCGCCCCTTAGCACTAACAATGCCCGCAGTTACACTATTCTCAAAGCCAAAAGGAGATCCAATTGCAACAACCCACTCACCTACCTTTAATTTCCCTGGGTCACCTTGGGTAACCTTAGGTAGATTGTTAGCTTCAATTTTTATAAGAGCAATATCTGTCTTACGATCAGAGCCAATTATTTCAGCACGAAATTCTCTTTTATCATTTAATTTCACAGTAATTTCATCTGCTGAATTAACTACATGCGCATTTGTCAATATATACCCATCACTGCTAATAATAAAACCAGAACCTAATGATTTTGATTCAGGTTCTTGAGGAAATTGATCTCTAGGAAAAGGTTCTTGTGGAGAATAACGACGAAAAAATTCATAGAATGGACTATTCTCTGGAAAATTTGGTATCCTAGGAATTATCTGATTCCTAGGTTTAGTACGAGTCTGAACAGTGCTAATATTTACCACTACAGCTCCTTGTTTATCAACAAGTTCAGTAAAATTGGGTAGTTCTTTAGCCTGTATGGAAACAGGAAGATAAACCCAAAATAATATAATTAGGATAAATTTATAGTTCATTCTATTCTACCCATTTAACTTTATAAGTTTTAACAGAGTTCCCAATTTGCATAACTGTCGCTTGCGGCACCTCACCTATCGTTGTTACTACATTGTCATCCACTGTACGAATATAAATATTAATAGCACCTTGTGGAGGATAAAACTCGTGATTCTCAATTGGGTCATTTTGTGTAGCTGGCCTAATAAATACTGAAACTGAAGCCAAACCATCTGATAATGTGATATGCCCAACAGGCGTGGATTTCCCAGAAAAAACACGACTCACCTCATTAGTCTTTGAAAACCCAGAGGGTAAATTCTCTACTTGCCATCCTAGTTCATTCTTTACTACCTTGGAAGAAACAGGGTTAGTAATATGTAATTTAGTATCTCTTTTAGAGTACTGTGGGGTTAATAATTCTTTATCAATTTCCCCGTCAATTTCTAATTGAGTAAAACCATACTGTTCTACCACTTGATCTCGATCCATTACAGCTGCTTTAAGTAATAAGCCTGTACCAACATCTATCCATAACCTCTGACTATATCTCATACGATCTCGAGACTCTAATATTATTACCTGACAATCATAATTACTAATTCTTTCTCTTCCAACTTTTTTTACAAGATAATTATTATTAATGTTACTAAATGGCTCTGATAACAAGGCTGGAAACAATTTCTTTAGTCCTCTCTTTCCAGTAACCACGGTCTTTCTATCAGGGAAATAACGTTTAACTTCATTATTATTACGAATTACTTCACGAGGAGAACCATCAAGCACTTCTATTCTCTCAAATTCTCCCTCCTTCCCCACCATATGCACAACACGTGATGTTTCCATATGGCCAGCAGATGAGTAAACAAAAATACCAGTATAATTATGCTTTCTGGGCGCATCAATAATTCTTCTCAACCAAACTTGAGCTTCTTTTGATGCACTCTCATCTACAACACTTTGTAAATTAACCTGTTTCTTTACCAGCGTACTAGTTGTATCACTTGCATATATAGGTAATATAAAACTAAAAAACGGTAGCCCAATAATAACTACCGTAAAATTCTTTATCATTTGCTGAAGAATCATTTATATGGGCGACTAGCAACTGTTCGCATATAAGGAGATACACCACGAATCGAAGTTAATTCCTCATGTGCAAACATATAGTCGTTAAGTTGAGTTGGTGCAGAATCACGAAGGGCTGATTTATCATCCTTAGACTCTTCATTTTTAGCCAAAACAGGACCAGGATTTTCAATAGTACTAGCAAACTTATTTTTTAATTCAACCGGTGTAATCACTGCTTTATCGGCAACCTGGTTAAGTTCCTGTTCTATTGTTTGACCACCTATCCATGCTACTACAGTCACAGTTACAAATATTGATGCAGCAGCTGCAAATAAGAAAAATTTTCCTTTATTTCCCTTATTAGATAAAGCTGGTGTTAATACATCTGGCTCCATACCCATAGTATTTCTTATATCTGATGTAACATTCAGTTTTGATATTACTGGCTCACGTAAAGCATCTCCAATCAAATGATATGCTCTCCATTTATTTTGCAACTCCTCTAATTCTTCAATTTGAGTAATGGTATCTTTCATATCTTTATTATCCAGTTCACCATCCATCAATGCAGAAATCTTATCTCTCATACTACCACCCTTTATCTTTATTTATTTTTCTCTTGCTTACCTTCTCTAACTGATAATAATTGACCTGAAATAACTTCACGAGCACGAAATATCCGAGAGCGTACTGTTCCAGTTGGACAGCCCATAACATTTGCAATTTCTTCATAACTTAAGCCATCTATTTCTCTCAAAGTAATAGCTGTACGTAGTTCCTCAGGTAGCTCATTTAATGTTTGATATATTATTTTCGCAACTTGCTTGCTTATTAGCTCTCTTTCAGGAGTACCCAGCTCACGTAAATGGCTGCCTTCCTCATAATTTTCTGCATCTTCAATATCAAACCCATTAGAAGTTTTAGATACACGCCGCTTTTGAGAAACTAAAAAATTCTTTGCAGCATTAATACCAATACGGTAAAGCCAGGTATAAAAAGCACTATCCCCACGAAAAGATGATAGCGATCTATATGCTTTTATAAAAGTTTCCTGCGCAACATCTTCAACTTCATCTGAATCACGAATAAACTGTGACAACAATCTAATTAATTTTCGTTGATATTTAATAACCAATAACTCAAACGCCTTTTTATCCCCTTTCTGGGCACGTTCTACTAACTCTTGATCAATCTCCCGGTCACCCATAATTCGCTCATCCCTGAATTTAATGAATTATACCAGTGATCACTACTACATTATGGCATTATATTTCAGAGATTCACTCAAAAGCTAGATATAATCTACAAAATACTGTTTTTACATTCTACATATACCTACCTTTATTAAGAGACAATACAAATCCTATATTAGTTCACATAAACAAGGTTATTCTATGAATAATCATATATAGTATACCCAAACCTAAAGTCTGTTATTATTTTTACATAACTAATATTAATACCTATGTCTTATACCCATTTTGATACACTTATTATTGGCAGTGGTCTTGCAGGGTTAACACTTGCGCTTAATTTAGCACAAACCAAGAAAGTAGGCCTTATAACTAAACAGAAGTTACTAGATGGAGCTAGTGGATGGGCACAAGGTGGTATCGCTGCAGCATTATCTGAAAATGACTCCCCCGATTCTCATATACAAGATACCCTCAATGCTGGTTCTGGATTATGTAATGAAAAAGTTACCCGGTTAGTTCTAGAAAATGGACCACAAGCAGTCAAATGGCTCATAAAGCAAGGAGTTCCATTCACCCGTGATAAAAAAAATAATACTGGCTATCACCTCACAAGAGAAGGAGGACATAGTGTACGTAGAGTAATACATGCAGCAGACACTACTGGTAAAGCTGTACAAAAGACTTTAGGTAAAAAAGTTCTTAGCCATAAAAACATATCTATTCTTGAAAATCATATTGGCATTGATCTAATAACTAGTAAAAAATTAGGTCATCATGGTACTAATTGTTGTTTTGGGGCTTATGCTCTAAATAATAAATCAGGGAAAGTCAGTACTATCTCTGCACAAAATACAGTACTAGCAACTGGAGGTGCCGGTAAAGTTTATCTTTATACCACTAATCCTGATACTGCCACCGGAGATGGAATTGCAATGGGTTGGCGTGCAGGATGCCATGTTTCTAATATGGAATTTATCCAATTCCATCCTACTTGTCTTTACCACCCACATGCAAAATCCTTTCTAATATCTGAGGCAGTACGAGGAGAAGGAGGTATCCTGAAGCTACCGGGTGGGAAAAGATTTATGCCATTTCATAGTGAGCATGCTGAATTAGCACCTCGTGATATTGTTGCACGTGCCATTGATTATGAAATGAAAAAACGTGGTTTAGACTGTGTTTATTTAGACATTTCACATAAACCTGCTTCTTTTTTAAAGAAACACTTCCCATTTATTCATACCCGCTGCCTTGAATTAGGTATTGATATTACTAAGCAGCCTATCCCAGTTGTTCCTGCTGCTCATTATACCTGTGGTGGTATAGCTACAAATTTATATGGCAAAACAAATTTAGAAAACTTATATGCAATAGGAGAAACTGCTCATACAGGGCTGCATGGTGCCAATCGACTAGCAAGTAATTCGCTACTAGAATGCCTGATATTTGCTCAAGCAACTGCTAAAGATATTTTAGATCAAAAGATATCTTCTACCATGCAACTACCAGAATGGGATGAAAGTAGAGTGAACGATGCAGATGAAGAAATAATTATTTCTCATAATTGGGATGAATTACGACGTTTTATGTGGAGCTATGTTGGTATTGTTCGAACCACCAAGCGTCTTCAACGTGCCCAGCATCGAATCAATCTATTACGTGAAGAAATAAATGAATATTACTCTAATTTTCGTGTAACTAGCGATTTGTTAGAACTTCGTAATTTAGTAGATACTGCAGATTTGATTATACAAAGCGCTATATCACGCCATGAAAGTCGTGGACTGCATTTTAGCTTAGATTATAAAAATACTCAGCAACATGCAGAAAATACTACTTTAAGGAAATAACCACTATTCCAAATATTTTAGAAAATTATATTTAGTTAAAATACATTATATATCTCAAAATGAATCCAATCTGGAACTCTTTTTTACAAAAAAATAAAGCAATTATAGAGAATAGCCATGCTATTCATTATGGGAATGCCTCTACAGAGCTTAAAAATACGTACTCTAATACAATAATAGCTGATCTCTCACATTATGGACTGATACATTTTTCTGG
>CAXGWP010000018.1:0-28586 GCA_964013575.1 uncultured Nitrosomonadaceae bacterium | reverse complement strand
TCCTATATTTAGCCAATGCCTGAGCACAATCAGGATATGTAGTCAGAAGTTTATGTCCATTAAAGTGAAAATCTCCTACTAACGGCACATGGCAGCCCATATCATCAAGACGATCACGAATAGATGAGACTACTTTTGCTGCTGCTGGAGTATTAACTGTTATACGTACTAATTCTGATCCTGCACGCGCAAGACTAGCTATTTGCGATACAGTTGCTGATACATTTTCTGTATCAGTATTTGTCATAGACTGCACTATTATATCTGGCGCATTGCCCCCTACAATAATTTTTCCTACTTTAACACCGACACTATTTCTTTTTTTATTTATATGTTTTTGTGATTTATTCATGATAAAAACGAAATTTTGGTAATCGTGAAGTTTCTAATCGAGTGATAGGCGTGCCACTCCCCCATTCTTATTAGTGTATGGTATTAAATCAACAGGCTTATTATTGTAAAACAGCTTAACATCAACAGCATTTCCAATTATCAAAGAAAAAGGTGGAATACCATATACTATTTTCTCCGTATTACTAGGATTAATTCTGGAGAGAATTTTATTCCCTTGTATATCCTTTACTTCTACCCATGATTCTCCAGTGAACACAAAACGAAGAGAATACTCTTTTTCTGCCTCTAATTTTTCCTCAACCTTCTGTTCTTCATCTAAATAATTATTCTCCTGATCAATTCCAGCTTCTTTAATGAGCACATTAAAATTAGGTATATCAGTATTTATCCCTAATGATGATTGATTCTGACTATCTTGTAATCCCTGCTCAATATTAGAGTCTATCACTGATGACAGCTCATTCTGACTATCTTGTAATCCCTGCTCAATATTAGAGTCTATCACTGATGACAGCTCATTCTGACTATCTTGTAATCCCTCCTCAATATTAGAGTCTATCACTGATGACAGCTCATTCTGACTATCTTGTAATCCCTCCTCAATATTAGGGTTTATCACTGGTGACAACTCATTCTGACTATCTTGTAATCCCTGCTCAACTAAATCTTCAATTTGTATTGTAGTCTCATTCATAGCTCCATTATTAATATTTTTATCCATCTGAATCCCATGACTACCAGCTCTATAAACTTCATAAATTAATAAGAATGAAATCAAAAAAATAATTAATATAATTATTATATTTCCTTTTGACTTAGCATGCTTAGTTCTAAAAGGAGTACCATCCATTGGGTAAGAGATAGACTGTGTATAACTAGGTGGCAAATTTTCCTGAAGTAGTTGAGCAAATTTCTTAGAATCTTCTTTTACTAATTTTGCATAATTTCTAATAAAACCACGCAAAAATGTAGGACTTTGAAATTTGCTGTAATCATCCTCTTCAATTGCTATAACTTGCCTCTCAGATAATCGCAATTGCCTAGATATATCTTTTAGGCTCATAACTTGAGCTAAACGCGCTGCTTGAAGTATTTGACCAATACTTTCTTCCCTCTCTATAGGCGCTCCTTTCTCTCCTACTTTGATTTTGTCACCATCCTTAGGTTCCATTATTGAATCCTATTATCATGTGAATCTATTTCATTAAAAGTGATATTATCTTGCTACCTCTATGACTTCTTAATTCGTACGCCGAGTTCTATCAAAAACTCTTCCTGCCAGCTGACCACAAGCAGCATCAATATCTTCACCACGAGTCTTGCGGACAGTGCTCACCAAATCAGACTGCATCAAAACATCACGAAATTGACGTATTGCTGCAGATGAAGAGCATTTATAACCAGAATTAGGAAAAGAATTAAATGGAATAAGATTAAATTTACACGGAGTATCTTTAACTAACTTTACTAATTCATGCGCCTGTGAAACACTGTCGTTGACTCCTGCCAACATAATATATTCAAAAGTAATAAAATTCCTTGGCGCAGATTTAAGATATCTTCTACAAGAAGATAACAATTCTTTAAGTGGATATTTCTTGTTTATTGGTACTAATTTGTCTCGTAAGGTATCATTGGGTGCATGAAGTGACACAGCTAATGAAACAGGGCAGCGCTTACTTAATCTATCGATTGCTGGTACCAAACCAGAGGTGCTCACAGTAACACGCCGACGCGACAATCCATATGCATTATCATCCAGCATCAAATCAAGTGCAGATACCACATTCTCAAAATTTGCCAACGGCTCACCCATACCCATCATTACCACATTACTGACTTTATAATTATATTCAGAAGGACAAATTTGCTTAGCTGTATTAATGGGTTTATTTATTCTAAATGAAATTTCCTTTTTAACGGCTGCTAATGCCTTATTTGCCCACCATAACTGACCAATTATCTCAGCTACACCTAAATTTCGATTAAACCCCTGCTTCCCCGTAGAGCAAAAAGCACACTCTAATGCACATCCTACTTGGCTGGAAACACATAGAGTACTACGATGAGTTTCTGGTATAAAAACTGACTCAATTCCATTACCAGATCCCATATTCATTAGCCATTTACGCGTTCCATCAGCAGATATATGCTCACTAATCACATGAGGTGCCTTAACTACTGCTATAGCAGATAATTTCTCTCTCAATACCTTTGCCAAATTACTCATTCCATTAAAATTATCCTCACCAGATTGATGTATCCAACGTAATAACTGCTTAGCACGAAAAGGTCTCTCACCAATTTCTCCACAGAAACCAGTAAGATTCTTTGCATCAAAATCAAGTAAATTAATAGTCATTATATTGAGCTGAAATAAGTTTCCTATCTGGAACAAATGCTCATTTCTGGAAAATAATAAGCCACTTCCACTGCTGCAGTTTCTGGCGCATCAGAACCATGCACCGCATTAGCTTGAATACTATTAGCATAATCTGCACGAATAGTTCCTTTATCTGCCTTTTGTGGATCTGTAGCACCCATTATTTCTCTATTCTTTTTTATCGCATTCTCACCCTCTAGAACCTGGACCATAACCGGACCAGAAATCATGAACTCAACTAATTCATTAAAAAATGGACGCTCACGATGCACACTATAAAATCCCTCGGCATCAGATCGTGAAAGATGCATCATACGTGCAGCAATAATTTTTAACCCATTAGATTCAAAACGAGTATAAATTTCTCCTATTACATTCTTTTCTACTGCATCAGGCTTAATAATTGATAAAGTTCTTTCGATAACCATAAAATCTCCCCTAAATTAGGAACCTAAAAGCCTATGTTAACAAAATCTTACCGCATAGTCTGAAAAACAAGTACTGCCTCAACAAAAGGTGTAAGAATTTTTTTTTAAAAAAATTTAAATTCTCTCAAAAAACATAGAATTAGAAGAAAAATTAAATATTTTATACTAGAACATTAACTACCTCTAATACAGAAATACTAAATACTATTTCTAGAAAAATAGTATTTTCCTTTTTACTTAATTTAGAACTATCTCCTGTACTTGTGCAGGCCATATACCACGCTCAATTACTTTTGCGCCATCAAAAATAATATAACTTTGCCTCCCGTAATGAGGTAATGGTCGTACCAAATATTGAAGAGATAATGCATCTTTAGCAGAAACTATAACAAATGTTTTTCCCTCCTGGCGCATAGTCCAAACATAAGCTGTGCCAATATTTTGCATATTAGATGGGCGTAAAGGAAGATTATTTAGATCAAGCCATTTATTAACCTGATTCTGTAAACCAATTACCAATATTGAAGTTGCTTTATTAGCATCCAATGAACCCATTTCTGGTGTGCGATGTAAAAGTTTTCTAGCTAATACCATAGACACTTCTCTTATATCATTTTCTTCCGATAATATAATAGTCTCTGTAGACTGATCTAGCATGATTTTCCGTAAAATTGGGGGTGCTTCATCAGGGGCCAGCCTCCGAAGCAGTCTAAAATCTGGATCAAGAGTTAGCTTAATAGGCTTATCAAGTAGTTCAAATGAAAAAGCCTGATTTTCTCGATCCATATTAAATATCTTTGTTTTTGACTCTTTTTCAGTATGTATCACAATTGGAATATGAAGATTGTATGAAGAACCTACCTGCTCCATATTAACTGTAATTTGGTATCCAGATTCTAAGCGTGTATTTCTCGCTTTTATCATACGTATAGATGGTGCGCCTGGATATGTAAGCCATTGCTCAAAAAATACTTGTAATTTTCTTCCTGATCCAGCTTCAAATGCTTCCTGCAAATCTGACCAGGATGCTATACGGAATTGATTTTTTTTCCAGAATATTCTAAGTGAACGATCAAAACTTTTTTGACCAATTAAATCACGTAACATCAAAAAAATCATTGCTGCTTTATTGTATCCAACAATCTTAGAAGCACCATGCTTTCGTGTAGTAAATTTCTTCAATATAAAATCCTGGTCAGGAGATAAAGTAGAAAAATCACGTAACCAGCCAAGTCTCATTTCTTTTGCAGCTTTAGCTCCCATACGTTCTTTATATGCGTAATCTGCCATAAATGTTGTTAGCCCCTCAGACCAGTTGCCTTCAGGGTAATAGGGATATACTCCATTTCCCCACCAATTATGTAATACTTCATGCCCAAGTGATGTATTACGTATAAATGGTAGTCGTAATACACTAATACCCAAATAGGTGAGTGTTGGCATGCCGAAACCAGTAGGTGTTGGACTAGATATTACACTAAACTCAGTAAATGGATATTCTCCAATCCACGATTCATAAAGCTGAATGTATTTTTTTACAGAACTAAGATATTCATTTGCAAGGCCTTTAATTTCTGGATGAAAATATGTTCTTAATTGAATGCTCTTCCCACCTACTCCATACATTGAATCAGACTCAACGATATACGGGCCACCCATAAAGTCGATACCTTCAGATGGAAAAGGAAACACAAAAATTGCACTAAATTCTTTATCAGATATTGACTCCTCAACAATCTTCCCAGCAACTACCCCTCTCTGCCCCTTCGGCATTCTAAGCTTTACACGATAACTCGCTAATTCTCCTATAATATGT
The DNA here is from genome assembly GCA_964013575.1 of uncultured Nitrosomonadaceae bacterium. Classification (GTDB taxonomy): domain Bacteria; phylum Pseudomonadota; class Gammaproteobacteria; order Burkholderiales; family Nitrosomonadaceae; genus BJGV01. The sequence continues at coordinate 23,605 of CAXGWP010000018.1, read as the reverse complement.
GGATACCACCCACTTGAATCAGGTAGAAAGGTACCAGATCTTCCACTTACTGGTTCCCCTCTATTAAGAGTCTGATGGTGATTTAATGAAGTATTAAGTGGTAAAAGTTCACCTTCCCAACTAACCTCAATTTTATTTAGAATATGGTGATCATTTGAGATTCTCCATGTCTTAATAGCCCCATGATCTATACCTCCTGATTTAGAAATTACTCCGTTAACAAGTAAATTAGTAACTCTAAAACGGCTGTTTAGAGCCAGAGTTAATTCAGACATAGATCGTGCCGTAATGACATTACGACCTTTTATAGTTTGTTCAACTGGATCCACATAAACACTAATATCATATTCAACCTTAGATGTACCCACTGGCAATGAAGACGCTAAGCTAGGAGATAAAATAATCAAAGAAGAAAATAACAGTGATAGAGAAACTAACGAATGAAGTATTGACTGTATTCTTATTAAACTTATACTAATTATCATTGTCCTACAGCAGAAAATTTAGCAATAATTGTAATTAACTCTTCACCACGTATTATTTTAAGTGGTAACCAAGTACCAGGAGCCTGCCTCTGAACAACCTTGATAACATCATTAATTTTTTTCACCTCCAAACCTGCAACCTCTATAATAATATCTTTATCTATTAGCCCAGCTAATTCTGCTATGCTACCCTCCTCAACTTTTAGAATACGAGCTCCTTTCTGTACCATTTCAAAACGAATACCAAGCCGTTGACGCTTCTCTACTCTTTTCTTTGTATATGGTGCAACACTAAATACTGCGTCTGCTATCCCAACAACAGTTTTCCCACAAGACTTGTTATTTTCCCATGGCAATAACATAGCAATATCCATAATGCCGAGATCTTTCAATTGACGAGGTACTCCATAACCATATCTAATATGACCTACACCCATAATCCCAACTACTAACGGGGGTTTCGGTTGAATCAATGCTGAAAATAAAGCCTCTATTCCAACTCCCGGTGATGCCTTGGGTTGAATCAATGCTGAGTGTATAGCTTGTGCCATTGCTCGATCCCATAACTGCTGCCCTCTTACAAAACGCTGAAAATCTGATTCATCATCATGATTCTTATAATTTCGATCATGTTTTTTGTAAATAAACTTTAAGTATTCAAGATAGGCATTACTTGGTTCTGCTGGGCGCGTTATTCCCTTAAATCTCTCTTCTGACAAAATATCAAAACCCTTTAAAGATACTTCCTTTCTCAATTGAGAATCGATATTAAGTGCCACCATTGGTATTTTATTCATTCTTGCAAAGTGAAAAAGTGGCAAATATGCCTTAGCATTTATACTCCAGCCATTTTTCCAATCTGATGCATCAAGAAACTCTGACACAGAAAGACTACCAGCGACCCACTTGTCAAGAGCCCCCTGAACACGGCGCGGAAACATCTCAAACCCAATAACCATATCAGGATTTCGAGCATGTAGTGAAGTTAGAATTTGTAACTGCCAACGATGATGTTCTAAATTTGCATGCGCCTCTCCTAGCAACACAACAGACTGATTAGCCGCATTAGAAATGACTTTCTCCCTAGCTATTTCCCTACCCCCTGGCACCCTCCAATTTCCAATAGGAGCGCATTCTGATTTATACTGACTATCTGGTATTATTTCTGCAAATACAACATTAAAAACTGCAGCATATGGCATTAAAATAAATAGAATAAAAGTATTAATTTTAATCGCATATCTTGCCGCTATCATTCTGTTAATCTCCACACTATTATTCTCTAATTATTTTCAACAAATATTATTGTCAATTTATCCAACCCATTTTCTTGCGTTTCTAAATATCCTGATCCATGGGGCATCTTCCTGCCAATCTTTTGGATGCCAAGAATTCTGGCTTGCACGAAATACTCGCTCAGGGTGTGGCATAAGTATAGTAAAACGTCCATCAGGAGTTGTCATTCCAGCAACACCCATAAGAGAACCATTAGGATTAAAAGGATAAACTTCAGTAGGATTACCATAATTATCTACGAAACGCATAGTTACTAATGGTTGAGTCTCTTCAAATCTTTCTTTGTTTTTAAAATCCGCATAACCTTCTCCATGCGAAGCTACAATTGGCATTATACTGCCTGCCATTCCATCGAAAAATAATGATGAAGTCTCTTGAATCTCAACAGATATAAAACGTGCCTCAAATTGTTCTGATTTATTACGAATGAAGTGCGGCCAATTTTCAGCCCCCGGAATTAAATCATGCAAATTACTCAACATTTGGCAACCATTGCATACACCTAATGCAAAGGTATCAGTTCGTTCAAAAAACATGGAAAATTCTTCTCGCACATAACTATTGAATAGAATAGATTTTGCCCAACCCTCTCCAGCACCTAGCACATCACCATAAGAGAATCCTCCACATACAGCCATGCCTTTATAATCCTTCAGAGAAGTACGCTTCTCAATAATATCGCTCATGTGTACATCTTGTGCTAAAAACCCAGCCCGATCAAAAGCAGCAGCCATCTCAACATGACCATTCACACCTTGTTCTCGCAAAATAGCAATTTTCGGTCTAACACCTTTTTCAACATAAGGTGCAGAAATATCATTTTCCTTATCAAAACTCAGTTTCACTTGTATCCCAGGATCAGAAGCATCTAATTTAATATCATATTCTTGTTGGGCACAGACTGGGTTATCTCGTATTTTTTGCATTTCATAAGTTGTCTCTGACCAAGCGCGATGCAACACTGTGCGACTTTCAATAAACACTAATTCTTTCTTTAGCATTAACCGTATTTCATCATTACTATTTAGGCAGCCAATTACAAAGCTTATATCTCGTAAACCTACTCCAGATATAGCTTCCATAAAATAATCATGGTCTTTAGTCCTTATCTGAATAACTGCCCCTAACTCTTCATTAAACAAAACAGGTACAATTTGTTCTAGAGACCTTCCACTTAACATTTTTTCCTTCAATTCAGACTCACCTAAACCCTTAATAAACACATCTGAACAAATTTGGTCTAAATTCACAGAAATGCCTACGTGACCAGAAAAAGACATTTCACATAATGTCGCAAATAAACCCCCATCAGATCGGTCATGATAAGCCAATATTTTATTTTCTTTATTTAATAACTGTATAATGGAAAAAAATCCTTTAAGTTTCTGAATATCATCTGAACCCACAAGATCCGGTGCTTGCTCTCCTATTTGTTTATAGACTTGGGCCAGTGCAGACCCCCCCATCCGATTTCTGCCTGCTCCAAGATCAATTAAAATCAATTCTGTCTTACCACAATCGGTTTGTAATTGTGGTGTAAGTGTTTTTCTAACATCAGTAACTTTTGCAAAGGATGAAATTATTAGAGATAAGGGTGCAATTACTTCTTTCTTTTGACCACAATAATTATTATCAGACTCATCTTCCCATACAGTTTTCATTGACATTGAATCTTTCCCAACTGGGATACTGATACCTAACTGTGGGCAAAGCTCCATACCAATTGCCTGAACAGCATCAAATAAATCTGCATCTTCACCAGGATGCCCTGCTGCTGCCATCCAATTAGCTGAAAGTTTAATTTCTTCAATATTTTCAATCAATGTGGCCGCTATATTTGTAACAGCCTCACCTACTGCCATACGTGCAGCCGATGCAGCATTAATTAATGATAATGGTGCTTTCTCACCTAAAGCAAAGGCCTCACCCTGATAAGTTTGGTACCCCATTGAAGTTACCGCTACATCTGCAACTGGAATTTGCCATGGCCCTACCATTTGATCACGTGCTGTTACTCCTCCAACAGTTCGGTCACCAATACTTATAAGAAAGGTTTTATCTGAAACTACAGGTAGTCTGAGCACCTTATCAACACATACTTTTAAATCTAATTCTGACGTAATAAATGGTACCAACAGCCTCTTAATATGAGTAACCTCACGTATCATTTTTGGTAATTTCCCGAGTAATACCGAAATTTCCATCTCAACAGGATAGTTGCCAAAAACTGAATCTTTAACAGATAGCTTCTCATTACTTATTGCTTCTCCTACTACAGAGAATGGACAACGCTCGCGGTTACAAATTTCCCTGAATAATTCAAGAGACTCAGGCAAAATTGACAATACATAGCGCTCTTGCGCTTCATTACTCCAAATCTGCATTGGCGACATACCATGCTCTTCCAAAGGAATCTTACGTAACTCAATATTTCCACCACGCTTTGAATCATTTAACAATTCTGGCAAAGCATTAGATAAACCACCAGCACCAACATCATGAATTGAAAGAATCGGATTTGCCTGACCATTTCTTTCAATCTGCCAACATCTATTTATTACTTCCTGAGCACGTCGCTCCATTTCTGCATTGCCACGCTGCACTGAATTAAAATCTAAATCCTCTTCATTATCTCCAGTATCCATACTTGAAGCTGCACCGCCACCCAACCCAATCAGCATTCCTGGTCCACCTAATTGAATCATTAATGCACCAGGTGGCAACCCTTCTTTCAAAGAATGATGACTAGAAATATGTCCAATCCCTCCTGCCAACATAATAGGCTTGTGATAACCACGCATCTCATCTCTAACCAATTCTTCAAAAGTACGAAAATACCCGGCTAAATTAGGGCGACCAAATTCATTATTGTATTCTGCTGCGCCAATTGGACCTTCTAGCATAATTTGTAATGATGATGAAATACGAGATGGCTTACCATATGAACCTGTTACCCCTAATTTTTCATCTCTCTCCCAGGATTGGATAAAACCTGGAATATTTAAATTTGAAACTGAGAACCCAGTTAGTCCAGCTCTTGGTTTTGAACCACGACCAGTAGCACCTTCATCACGAATTTCCCCTCCTGCTCCAGTTGCAGCACCAGAATAAGGAGATATTGCAGTTGGGTGATTATGAGTCTCTACTTTCATCAAAATATGCGTCTGCTCCATAGCATATGCATAACAATTATCCTTATCTGGATAAAAACGTGCAATTTTTGACCCTTCAATGATTGAAGAATTATCTGTATAGGCTACTACCGTACCTTGTGGATTTGAATCATAGGTATTACGAATCATTGAAAATAATGATTTAGACTGCTGCTTGCCATCTATCATCCAATCTGCATTAAAAATCTTGTGACGACAATGCTCTGAATTAGCCTGAGCAAACATCATTAATTCTACATCAGTAGGATTACGCCCAACCCTTAAATAATAATCTAAAATATATTTAATTTCATCGGGAGATAAAGCGAGCCCCATCTCGTTATTAGCATGCTGCAATGCTCCTAATGCACCAGCTTGAATATCAATTATTCCTAAAGGAACAGGATCTATTTTCCTAAATAAATTCCTTGCCTCATTAAATGTCCCAAATATTGACTCAGTCATTCGGTCATGAATAAATGGTAACAATAAAGACCTATCTTTGACTGTAAGTTCTCCAAGTGATGATTGTATATAAAAAGCCACACCACGTTCCAATCTCTGCACTGCATCTAATCCACATTGATGGGCAATATCTGTCGCTTTTGATGACCAAGTAGAAATGGTTCCTGGACGGGGCAATACTAGTAATAACTCACCATATGTAACCTTATTCTTCTGCACTGCCGTACCATAGGTAAGTAGTTTCTCAAGAATAATAGTATCGTTTTCCCCCAAACTACGTGCTTCTTCACAAAAATGCCAATACTCAGCAAAAATGTGGGACACTTGAGGAACAAGTATTTTTATTTCGTCTAATAATTTTTTCAGACGAAAAGAAGATAGCGCACTGCCACCACGAAATCTAAGCATTAGATAGAATGTGACATTGAAATTAAAATTTTCATTTTACACTAGAAGGCCTACTCCCCACAGCTTTAAAATTACTAACTTGAAAATTAATAATATGAAAAAAAATACTCCTATTTATCAAACTCAAGAAATACGTAAACTTGAAAAGCTAGCTACTAATACTTCCACCTCTATAAATTTAATGGAAAAGGCAGGATTAGCTGCAGCAGAAATTGCCCGAGATAAATTACTTAATAGTGAAAAAAATAAGGTTCTAATTCTTGCAGGACCTGGTAATAATGGTGGTGATGCTTTTGTCACAGCTCGTCATTTAAAAGCATGGTGGTTTGAAGTTACTCTTGTATTTATTGGGAGTCTAGAAAAACTATCTGTTGATGCGAAAAACTCAATGGATGCTTGGAAAGCTGCAGATGGTGAGATACTTTCTAAACTCCCAATTAACAAAGGGTGGAATGTCATAATAGATGGATTATTTGGTATTGGCCTCTCAAAAAATATAGAGGGCCCTATCTATGAATTGGTTAATATAATAAACCATATGAATTTACCTGTGCTTGCACTAGACATTCCTAGTGGCCTGAATAGTGATGATGGCAGGGTATGTGGTTCAGCAATTCATGCCAATATCACTATTACCTTCATTGGCATGAAACCTGGACTCTTAACCCATCAAGGTACTGAATACTCTGGTGAAATTATTTTACATAACCTTGATATTGATACTACCTCTTTAATAAAACCTAAATCATGGGTATTAGATCTAGCGTATATACAACAATTACTACCACCATCTCGACCTGCCAATAGCCATAAAGGCATGTTTGGTAGTGTAGGTATCATTGGCGGCTCAGCTGGAATGACTGGAGCTGCCCTCCTTGCAGGAACAGCTGCTTTAAAATTAGGATCAGGACGCGTATACCTTGGTTTAGTTACCGAAAATATACTTACATTTAGCGCAGTACAACCTGAATTAATGTTCCGCTCACCTCATGAACTATTTAAACTAAATCATTTAAGTTGTCTGGTAATTGGACCAGGATTAGGAATGAGTGCTGATGCTTATCTCTGGCTTGATTGTGCACTTAAATCTTCACAATCCCTAATTCTAGATGCTGATGCACTGAATCTTATTTCATTTTCCCCAAAACTTGCTGATACGCTAAGCAACCGTAATGCAAGGACTGTACTTACACCCCATGCTGCAGAAGCAGCAAGGATCTTAAGTACTTCTTCAACTGATGTCCAAACTAATCGTTTAAAAACAATAAGAGAACTAGTAAAACGGTTTAACTGTTATGTGCTACTAAAGGGTGCAGGTAGTATTTGTATGTTGCCGGATGGAAGATATTACATAAACACTAGCGGCAATCCTGGTTTGAGTAGCGCCGGAACAGGAGATGTGTTATCAGGCATCATTGGTGCACTACTTGCACAAGGCTTAACTGTAAGGGAAGCATTATTACTTTCTGTTTATTTACATGGTGCTGCTGCAGATAAATTATTGGAGCAAACTGACGGTCCTATTGGAATAACTGCATCTGAGATCATAGATTCTTCCCGGAAATTATTAAATAAATGGATTAAGCAATACAAATCTATATCCGATTCTGACAAGACAGCTAAACTTTGATTTATGGCTGCCTATGACTCTAATTTTTACCTTAAATTCTTCAAATCATGCAACTGTATACTTCCTCCAATAAATATAAAATTTAGAATAAAATAACTACTCCAAAATATTCAGTTGTATCGTAAAATTAATATGCATTCTATTCATAGCTTTCCTCCAATTGAGGATTCTAACGCACGCATTCTTATTCTAGGAAGCATGCCAAGCAAAACATCTTTATTAACAAAACAATATTATGCACATAATCGTAATTCTTTCTGGCCAATCATGGGTGATTTGATAAAAGCCAATAGAACTCTTCCTTATACAATGAGACTCAATATACTAAAATCAAATGGTATAGCTTTATGGGATGTTTTAGCTTCATGTACCCGAGAAACCAGCCTAGATTCTGATATTAATCAAGCTTCTGCACGTGCAAACAATTTCGAATCATTTCTTTCTACCCATATAAATATTACAGATATTTTTTTCAACGGAACAATGGCTGAAAAATATTTCAAAAAACTTGTATTACACAGGCTTAGAACTAACTTAATACGCTATACAAGACTTCCGTCAACAAGCCCTGCACATGCTGCTATAACTTACAGCCAGAAACTAGAAGCCTGGAAAGTTATATTACAAAAATAATCTTAAAAATAAATATTCCTAATAAAACTATCTAAAATTAATAACTGCTCGAATAGACTCTCCTGCATGCATCAAATCAAATGCTTTATTTATATCTTCCAGTTGAAAAGTATGAGTAATGAATGTATCTAATTCATACTCTCCATCCAAATAACTCTGAACATACCGTGGAAGCTCAGAACGGCCCTTTACTCCACCAAAAGCTGAACCACGCCATACGCGACCGGTTACTAATTGCAATGGACGGGTACAGATTTCTTCTCCAGCACCAGCAACACCAATAATCACAGACTCTCCCCAACCCTTATGACAACATTCAAGGGCCGAACGCATCACGTTAACATTACCAATACATTCAAAAGAAAAATCTACACCCCCACCACTCATTTCTACAATTACATCCTGAATTGGCCTAACATGATCTATTGGGTTTACAACATCGGTCGCACCAAGCTGGCGCGCAACCTCAAATTTAGCTGGATTAGTATCAATCGCGATGATACGCCCTGCATTAGCTTTTACAGCACCAATTATCACTGCAAGCCCAATGCCACCAAGACCAAAAACAGCTACCGTATCACCTTCTTTTACTTTAGCAGTATTAGCAACAGCACCCATACCAGTAGTTACACCACAACCAAGCAAACACACTTTTTCTAGTGGTGCTTTTTTACTAATATTAGCTAATGCGATTTCAGGCACTACAGTATATTCCGAAAAAGTTGATGTCCCCATATAATGATAAATAGGCTCCCCATCCATAAAAAAACGTGTAGTGCCATCAGGCATAAGTCCCTGCCCCTGAGTTATACGAATAGCCTGACAAAGATTAGTTTTACCTGATTTACAAAACTTACACTCACCACATTCAGGAGTATAAAGTGGTATTACATGATCTCCTATAGAAACACTAGTAACACCTTCACCTAAAGCCTCAACAATTCCACTACCCTCATGACCGAGAATAACAGGAAATTTACCCTCTGGGTCTTTTCCAGAAAGTGTATATGCATCTGTATGACATACACCAGTAGCCACTATCCGGACTAGCACCTCTCCCTTTTGAGGCGGCATCAAATCAACCGACTCGATGCATAATGGCTGACCAGGGCTCCATGCAACTGCAGCTCTTGTTTTAATCATTTTTGTATTACTTTTCATTATTTAACTCTTTTTCTTTTAGCAGAATCTATACCGCAGAAAATTAATAGAAGGAAAAATAAAGTAACCTCTACTATAATTACCTATTTTAGACCAATAGGAAATTAAATGCTCTGGATAAAATCATTACATATTATATTCATGGTGACTTGGTTTGCTGGACTCTTTTATCTCCCAAGATTATTTGTCTATCATGCTATGAGTGATGATCTACTAAGTATTGAACGTTTCAAGGTAATGGAACGTAAGCTTTACTATGGAATTATGACACCAGGTGCGATATTAACCATTATATTTGGTATGTGGCTATGGCTTGGTTATGGTATTTCTGGAATAGAAGGAAGTTGGTGGCTCCACGCTAAACTTTCTTTAGTTGCAGTATTGATTATTTACCATTATTACTGTGGTAGATTACTAACTGATTTTAAACTAGACCAGAACCAGCATGGACATATTTATTATCGTTGGTTCAATGAAATTCCAGTAATAATTTTAATTACAATAGTTATATTAGTGGTGGTAAAACCTTGAGCAATTATTTCAATATTTTATCCATCATTAATTTTTATCCCGGAAACAATACATCTGTAAAACCAAATGTTTGAAAATTATTAATCCGCATAGGATAGAGAATCCCCTGTAAATGATCACATTCGTGCTGCACTACACGTGCATGGAATCCCACTACATCTCTATTTATAGTATTTCCATATTGATCATAACCCTTATAATGAATCCTAGAAAATCTTGGCACCATACCACGCATACCCGGTACACTTAAACAACCTTCCCAATCTTCATCTACCTCTTCTGTAAGAGGTTTAATTGTAGGATTTATCAATACAGTGTAAGGTACAGCTTCAGCATCCGGATAGCGCGCGTTCTGTTCCACACCAAAAATAACCACCTGCAAACTAACGCCAATCTGAGGCGCAGCTAACCCAGCACCCTCTTCATTTTTCATAGTGTCATACATATCTTGAATTAGAGTATTTAGCTGAGGTGTATTAAATTCTTTTACTTTCTCTGCCACCTGTAACAAACTCACTTCGCCCATTTTCAGAACAGATTTAATCGCCATACTGCTATACCTTTACTATTCCATAACGTAATAACCGCAAATGAAATATATTCACCATACTTGAATTATCAAGTATCATAAATATATCTATCTTTAATCTTATCGCTTTATCAAGAAATATGAAAATAAAAAATTGCACTACCTATTGGGATCAATGCTAATTTATATTGATAGATAATTTATCATTAATTTATAGAATCATTTTCAAAACATTTTCAGAAACAATTCGTTTCAAATGTGCCTGCTAAACACCATTAATTTATTGCACTCATTCTTATAAAACCATTAGAAATAATTATTTTTTAAGAATAAAAAAACCTCTTAATTTTTAATTAATTCCAATAATTCTTTCTCATTCAAAATATTAACCCCTAATTCAAGAGCCTTCTTATACTTACTACCTGGAGTATTACCAGCTATTAAATAAGTAGTCTTCTTAGATATATTACTAGTTACTTTTCCACCCATATTTTCAATTCTCTCTATAATATTTTCTCTAGATAAACTTGGCAGAGTTCCTGTTAAAACAAAAATATTGCCTTTAATTAAATTTGAACTATTTTTATCCTGTAATTCTTGTATCTCTACATTTTCCACCAGTTCAATCCCTACTAAAAACAATCTTCTAATAACATCTATATTATAAGTCTCTAAAAAGAAATCTTTGATGCTTTGGGCTACAACCAAACCAACATCTGGGATTTGCTGCAAGGCCTCTACATCTGCTTCCTGTATCCTACTAAAATTATTAAAGTATCGAGCCAATCCCCTAGCAGTAGTTATACCTACATTTGGAATTCCTAGCGCATATATAAATTGTGCCAACATAGGATTCTTACTCTTTCTAATAGACCCTAATAAATTGGCAGCAGACTTCCTCCCCATACGGGGCAAACTACTGAGTTTGTTTTCATCAAGTAAATATAGGTCTGCAAATGTACTAACTAATCCTGTATCCACCAACTGCTCTATCAATTTATTTCCCAAGCCATCAATATACATACCCCGGCGTGATGCAAAATGTATAATTGCCTGTTTTTTCTGTGCTGGACAGAACAAGCCTCCTGAGCATTTTAATACTGCCTCAGTATTCATTCGTATTGTTTTAGCACCACATTCTGGACACCGATCTGGCATAATAAACGGATAGGCATTATCTGGACGATGCTCTAACACCACCTCTACTACTTCGGGAATAACATCACCTGCTCTGCGTACAATAACACTATCACCAATCATTACATTCTTTCGTTTAATCTCATCTTCATTATGAAGAGTTGCCTGAGTTACAGTAACACCACCAACAAATACTGGCTTTAACTTTGCAACTGGAGTTAAAGCTCCTGTTCTGCCTACCTGTATATCAATACCCAATAGTTCAGTTATAACTTCCTGAGCCGGGAATTTGTGTGCTATAGCAAAACGAGGTGCTCGGGAAATAAACCCTATTTTTTTTTGTTGCACAATACTATTAACTTTATAAACTACTCCATCTATATCATAGGGTAGCTGCTCACGTAATTCTAATATCCTCCTATAATAGGTTAATAGTTCTTCAGCATTATGCACTACATCACTTTCCCTAGAAATTGGGAACCCACTAGCAGAAATATATTCCATCATATTGCTATGTGTGTCGCATGGTATTCCATCAACAGTATAGCCACCAACCCCATATGCAAAAAAAGTTAGTTTACGGGTAGCAGTAATTTTAGGGTCAAGCTGACGCAAAGAACCAGCAGCTGCGTTACGGGGATTAACAAATAATTTTTCATTCTTTATTTTCTGCTGTTGATTAAGCTCAATGAAATCTTTCTTTAACATCAAGACCTCTCCACGTATTTCAACAAAATCAGGAATATTATAAGAACTAGTATTTAAACGCAGGGGAATTGATTTAATTGTACGGAGATTTGATGTAACATCTTCCCCTACCTCCCCATCACCTCTGGTAGCACCAGTTGTGAGAATACCATTCTCATAACATAAACTAACTGCGAGACCATCAAATTTTGGTTCCACTACGTATTCAATACTTTCATTTCCTAATTGCTCACTTAAGCGCCGATCAAATTCCCTTACTGCATCCATTTCGAACTCGTTGCTAAGAGATAACATTGGTACGCGATGAACAACTTGAGAAAATTTTAAAAGAGGAATGGAACCTACACGTTGAGTTGGGGAATGGGTTGTAATTAAATCAGGGAAACATTGCTCTAATTCTCTTAATTCTAGAAAAAGTTTATCATATTCATAATCTGGAATACTAGGTGAGTCCAAAACAGAATATAAATAATTATGTATCTCTATTATCTTTCTAAGAGACTCAGACAAACTAATCTTTAGTTTAAAATTTGAAGGATCCAGCCTTAAACTATCTCTATTTCTTTTAAGATCCCGTTGATAAGGCTTTAGGTTATTAATTAACTCAGATCTTGTATTTTGAGAATTTTTTCTAAAATACTCATTCACACAAATAACCTCAGTGCTATCTCTCCTCCCGCAGGAAGATTCTTTGACTCCATTGCAGTATGTATTTCAATTAGCTTGTATTTAATCCTTTCAATCCCACTATCACTTAGAGGAACCTTATTATCATCAACCATTATACCACCTAAGGTTGTTGCAAAAGTTCCTGCAAGATTTGTCATTTGATCAAACACTCTATCTCCATTCTTAATTCTTGGCACATCAAATAAAAATGTAACGCCACTAGTAGTCATTTTCCTCATATTTTCAGGCAGAAAAGGTGTTTTTTCATAATTTTGGAGAATAAATTTAACATCATCATTCTCCTCCTGAATATTAAATACTCCTCCACTCTCAAGCTTAAACCCAGACGCCTCTGCTAAAGAACGAATTTTTGTACCAGTAAATGCTCCACCATCTTTACTAATAACATTAATCCCAATCATAATATCTACATCAGCACAAAATTGATCAAGTAAAACAGCTTTATTATATGCCTCCCTGATATCTAAATCATCAGTAACTGCATTATTTAGTTCTGCAAATTCCTGCACCATGTCACGAAACTCAGACAAACTAACCTCGGTCACAGGACCAGACCGATCAACAAGTTGTAAACAAGCCCTCAAACATTTGTACTCTATATTCCGACCAGATTCTGGTGTAATCTCTTCCCAAGTTCCACCTATAAATTTTTGCCCATACCAGTGTACTGGCTTCACAAAGTCAACCTTCCTTTGTAATATATCCACAAGATATAGTACAGTAATAGAGTCTCTAAACTGAATATTCACCACATAGTCAACAACAGGAGCATTATTTTCTTCCTGCCTAATACGCTCGTTATCTATATTTAAACTCTGGTGTAATGGACTATCATCTTCAGCTCTATCAATAGATTCATTAGTTCCATTAATTTTATACTGAACCTGTTCCTTTAACTGAATATTAGGCTTAGTTGTTTCTTCCTCTTTATTAATTAAATTAATATATTCCTGCTCTAGCTGATTTTCAGAATCAACCATTTCCAAATCTTTTATACTTGGCTCAACTCTTGAATCTCCAATAATTTCACTATTTATTTTCGGTTCTATTCTTTCTTTTTCTACTTCTAATAAAACGTCTTCGTATTTATTATCAAATGCTTCTTCTGTATTACGCTGACTCCGGCGCTGTTGTAACCAATTATAGAAAATCACTACCAAAATTATTACGATCCCAGCAACAATCAAATTAATTTGTAATTCACTCATATTTATCTGACTCATGCTTTATTACCCAACCTCGGCTACTTTATTAAATCTTACAGCTTCCTCAATATCAACAGCAACAACTCTTGAAACACCTTGCTCCTGCATTGTTACACCAATTAACTGCTGTGCCAGTTCTATAGTAATTTTATTATGGCTAATAAATAGACATTGCGTCTGTTCTGACATTTTTCTTAATAAATCACAAAAACGCTCAGTATTACTGTCATCTAATGGGGCATCTACCTCATCTAGTAAGCAAAATGGAGCAGGGTTTAGCTTAAATAATGAAAACACTAATGCCAATGCTGTCAACGCCTTCTCACCACCAGATAGAAGCTTAATAGAGCTATTCTTCTTTCCTGGGGGCTGTGCGTTTATTTCAACACCAGAATCCAGAATTTCTTCTCCACTTAGTTTCAATTTAGCGTTCCCACCACCAAATATAGCTGGAAAAATATCATCTAAATGATTGTTTACCTTATCAAAGGTATCAAGTAAACGTTCTCTAGTCTCCCGATCTATACGCTTAATAACATTCTCTAAAGTCTTAACTGCTTCCTGTAAGTCACTAAACTGAGAATCAAGATAAATTTTACGCTCTTTTGATATAGTTAATTCTTCTAAGGCAGCAAGATTTACTGCACCTAATTTCTCAATTTCAGAATCAAGATAATTAATATTAGACTGTATTTTAGAAGGCTTAGTTTTACCCAAAATCTGCTGTAATTCTTCTTCTTTTGCACCAGATTCTTCTAATTTTTCATGAAATTGCTTCTCTAAAATCAAAGCCTCCTGCTCCTTTAGACGCACTTGATTTATTGATTCTCGTAAAGGTCCCATCTTCTGTTCAGAAGCAACACGTTCTTGCTCCATTTTTTGTAAATCTTTAGTAACACCTTCTAATATACCACGTGCAGTCCTAAGGAACTCCTCTTTCTGTTCTCGTAATACTAAACACTCTTGCATCTGATTATTTAAAGCAGAACCATCAAAATTATTTTGCTCAGTCTCTAATTTATCCAGGTTAGATCTAAACTCAACTAGACCCCCTTCAATACCAAGAATAGCATTTTCAATATCAACAATTTTATTCCTACAAGTCTTTTTATAAAAATCAATTTCTTGCATTTCCTTCTCTATATTTCTCACATGATTCTGCTGCTTATTAAGAATTTCTTCAGCAACTGATTCTTTATCTTTCTCATTTTTCACTTTCTCTTGTAAATCTAAAACTTGACACTGATATTCACTTAATTTTTCTTCTAATTCTTTCTTTTGAGAACTCTCAATATCTATTTGCCTTATAATCTCTGCAAGTTCAATTGAAATTTGTTTTCCACGCTGATCAGAGTGTTGTGCCAATTGTGTTAATTTCAGCGCCTGTATTTGTAAATTATGATAATTTCTCTGAAGCTCTTCACTATTAATACGTATTTGTGAAATTAATCCCTCTAATTTAGCACAATCTTTCTCAATAGCGACTAAGGAAGATTTCTGCTTAATAAGCTTAGATCCTATTTTTTCTACATTATTCTTAATCTTAACTATTTCTCTTTGACGCACTAACACCCCATGCAATTGAGTATCAGGGGCATAATATGTAAGACTATGTTGGGTAAAGAAATGTCCTTCTGGTGTCACCAATATTTCACCTAAAGAAAGATCTTTCCGTTGTAAAAGTCCATCTTTGATACTCTTGACAACATAAATTCCTCTTAGCCATTCCTTTAATACTGATTTAATCCCAGTATCTTCACAAGTCAAATACCATTCTAATGATTTCCAGCCTTTCTTATTATGTAACATCTTTTCACTCAATTCTTGCTCTACTAAAGATGCTGTCTCAAATAATGTCCATTTTCCAGGAGGAGAATCTTCTAACCAATCCTGCACAATCTCTAAACTCTCTAAAGAAGAACTATTAAGCCGTTCACGTAAAACTGATTCTAAGGCATTTTCCCATCCTTTTTCAATTTGAATGCTTTGCCATAAACGCGGTAAAACATCTAACTTATATTTTGTAAGCCATTCACTTAATCCATCATCATTCTCAAGCTGATTCTGAAGACGCTCCAAAGCTAAAGAACGAGCTTCCATCTGAGTATTTTCCTGTTCAAGCAATTGTTTCTTGATTGTAATTTCACGTTTAGCTTCTTCTGCTTTTAAAAGTTTCTCCTCAGTTTCTTTAAAGTGCTCCTGTTTTTTCTCAAGTTCAGATTCAATGCTTCCTATTTCTTCTTGTAGCTGTATGAGTTTTGAACTATCAGGCTGTGTAAGTGCACCCTGCTCCTCCAAAAGTTTTGCTCTACGTAATTCAAGTTGCTGCAAAGATTTCTTGACATGAGTACGATTACTCTCTTCTAGCTCCCTAGCCTGTTCAGTAAGAAGTAATTTACTCTGAATTTCTTTTGATTTTTTCTGCTGCAATTGAAAATCTTCTTGTGTTTGCGGCAATTTTTCATTTTCTCTAGAAGCTTGCTCCATATTATTCTCAAATTTCACACTTGCTTTCTCAAACTCCCCATGCCATTTTTCTAAGCTCTCGGTATAACCCTCTAACTGTTCTTCATGATTCTTAATCTGGTTTTTGGCTACAGTAATTTGCTGTCCAACACGCTGCTTATTATCACGCAAATGCTGTATTTGTTGCTCAATTCTCGCCACCTCAGCGTTAGCTTCATATAATTCTCCCTGACCTATATGCAAGCTGTCACTAGCAGCATAATGCTTTACACGGCCTTCTTCTAAAAGGGTTTCTATGTTTTGAAAAGTTGAGTTTTCTGCCTCTAACTCTAATTCTAATCGCTGGATTTCTTTCTCCCTACGAACACGTTGAGCTCTAGCCTCCTGTTTACGTGCCAACCATAATAAATTATACGTAACACCTAATTTTTCCCGCATATCTTTAAATTTACCAGCAACCTCTGCCTGTTCTTCTAGATGCTGTAATTGGTTTTCTAACTCCTGACAGATATCCCCTATCCGTGATAAATTTCCCCTAGTATCACGCAAACGAAGTTCAGTTTCCCGACGACGAGCGTGATATTTAGAAATCCCTGCAGCCTCCTCCAAAAATGAACGCAATTCTTCAGGCTTTGCCTCTATTACTCTTGAAATCATACCCTGTTCAATTATTGCATAACCATGGCCACCAATTCCTGTTCCAAAAAAGACATCAGCTATATCACGTCTTCTAACATGAATATTATTCATATAATATGTAGAATCACCACCCCTCAACAGAACTCGTTTGATGGAAATTTCTGCATATTCTGACCACTTCCCCCCAGCCTTACCAAGGCTATTATCAAAAACTAATTCTACACTTGCACGCCCTACAGATTTACGATTAGTAGACCCATTAAAAATTACATCCTGCATCGAGTCCCCACGTAAAGCAGAAGCTTTTGATTCTCCTAGTACCCATCTAACTGCATCGATCACATTAGATTTCCCACATCCATTAGGACCTACAACTCCAACTAAAGTACTAGGGACAGGAATAACGGTCGGGTCAACAAAAGTTTTGAATCCAGAAAGTTTAATATGTGAAAGACGCAATTTTTTTCCGTAACCAGTTATAATTGAATAAAATCAAAGTAACAATATGAAATTCTTATTAGTTGTTTTTTAAAAATCATATATATTTTAACCGATTTGCTTAAGATAAGAGAATGCCAAAAAAACCTACATTTAAATTAGAAACCTTTCCTAATCCTTCTACAAAAAGAGATTATCACATTCACATGGAGATTCCTGAATTTACTTGCCTATGCCCAAAAACTGGGCAACCAGATTTTGCAACTCTTATACTTGATTATATCCCTGACAAGAAATGCATTGAACTTAAAAGTCTTAAACTCTACATTTGGTCTTTCAGAGAAAAAAATGCGTTTCATGAAGCGATTACTAATCATATTCTTAATGATCTTATCTCTGCTACAAAGCCCAAATATATGAGGCTTATCGCCAAATTCTATGTGCGTGGAGGCATATTCACAAATATTGTAGCAGAACATCGTAAACCCAAATGGAAACAGAAACCTATCGTTCATTTAGAAATATTTGAGAAACAATCAAATACAAAACCATAAGCCAATCACCTCACATTAAATTTATATCATAAGGACTAAATAAAATCAGATGCTTAAACTGTACAAATCAAATTAATAGGCACTAGCTACGATGATAAAGACCAATTAATTCAGAATATTCTATTATATGGCCTTCTATTTTCTCTTCTAATATTTCCTTAGTAGGCCGTTGTAAATCAGATAGCACTATATCAATAGCGTAAAGTTTATGAAAATAACGATGGGTACCAATTGGAGGACATGGACCACCATATCCTGTACGTTGCCAATCATTGATACCCTCCAATATACCTAATGGCATGCCTATTACAGAAGCATTCTCAGACAATTTATCAATATCTGGTGAGATATTATATAAAACCCAATGAACCCATGTCATTTTAGGATTAGCAGGGTCAGGTGCATCCGGATCATCAACAATTAAAACTAGACTCTTAGTGCCTATAGGTATACCACTCCAAAATAATTCAGGAGAGATGTCCTGGCCATCACAAGTATGGCGGATTGGAATCATTCCATTGTGTACAAAAGATCCTGATGTAATTTCTAATTTTGCCATTTTATTCTCCTCATCACTCAAGAATAATTTAATTACAGATACAATTAAAAAAGGGATACCACATATACCTAATAGTAAATAACCCTATAGAAATGATCAGTAAGAATACCACTACACTGGTATAATTGTACTCTTAATCTAAAGGTAAGTTTATTCAATTCATATTAACCTTATCTTCATCCTGATTGCTTTAATGAAACTAACATGCTCTAATTAATACTATTTAATTTATAAATAAAAGATAATACTTATTTAAAAAAATCATGGCTATTAGATAGATTAAGTATTAATTAAAAGATTTAATTAAGTAGACCAAAATTTACTCTATCTAAGGTACTCAACAATTATTTCAGAACTACAGTGATATTATCTAAATACATAATAATCTAAATTCGTAAATACTATTATTCTGGGTCGTTAGCTCAGCTGGTAGAGCAACGGACTCTTAATCCGAAGGTCGGGAGTTCGATCCTCCCACGACCCACCAGAAAAAACAAAGAGTTACAGGTTTATTCCTGTAGCTCTTTGTTTATTTAATGTATCAATTGCTACTAATTTGCTACTTTTGACACTAAAAATCATAAAAAATTGACACATTCCTACTATTAAAAATCTACAGTAAAATTATAAATTTACAATTAAGTCAGTTTAACGGCGTTTTCCTGGCCTCATGCATATTCTTAGAAATGTACTGCGAATTTTCAGAAGTTTAAGAAAGGAAAAAACATGTTAATTAATGAAAATAAATCAGCAAAAATTCTAGAAGTTGCGTCTTCAATCCTCAACATCTGTAGTAAAACAATAGAACTGATGACTACTGAAAGGCTACGGCAAGATTAGAATAGCTTACCTTCCCGTAATTAAAGAAAATCTAACCCTTAAGTCACATCTAAATAACCTATCAGAGGTGTTAGAAACGCCAGTACAAGATCGCAATTGATAGTCGATGAGATAGCTAGAATTCATGCAGCAAGCCTTCATAAAAATTAAATTACTCTGAAGATAGAAGAACACTGGTTAAGATAAATTTTATAGAACTAGTTACAAATGTTAAGAAGAATTAGCACTTATATAGTGAGAAAGGAAATTCAGCATTATTGGAAAAAGAAAGATAATACAAAATATGGCAATAACTGGATGCCTCTTCAACGTTTTCACGAAACCTTTTAATAAATCCCATATCATAATCTATTCCAATAGTGCTAAATGTTATTTACCGCCCCTTACTAAATCTAGATACATCATTAAAGATTCTCTTATATTACTGTAGAAATTGAGAAATTTTAATTTATATTTTAATAAATACAATATACATAACACCTAGAGTAATGTATTGTTAAAATATTATGGATAATACAACCAAAACATTTAATATTGTTGTAGAGTATTGCAAAAATCACGGCACTCTCTTAACCGAAAAGAGAAAGTATATTTTGAAGGCACTTATAGAATCAGATAAAGCTTTATCAGCATATGAATTAGTAGATTTTATAAAAGAAAAATATCAGCAATATATCCCTGTTATGTCGATTTATCGAATTTTAACTTTTCTAGAAAAGAAACATTTAATTTATAAATTTAATATTTCTGCTAGATATATATCCCTTAATTGCTCGCATTTTCTAAATAGTACACAATGTAATTGTCAATTTATAATTTGTAATAAATGCAACAAAGTAGAAAAAATAAATTTTCAGGAAAAATTTATGAAAAATATTAATTCTTCCGTTAAGGAAGTGAATTTTAAATTGATAAGATCACAAATAGAAATGGTTTGTTTGTGTAATAACTGTCTTCAAGAACCAGAAATTACATGACCTTAAAGCACTTTACAAAATCTACATTTTGCAATTGACGCATTCCTAACATAATTTTGGCATTTAGCTATAAAAGAAGGAATAGATAGAATTATAAATAAATTGGCATTATTTACTACTATAGTTTACTCGATTTTCTCCTAATCTTAATCTCGAGTTATGTAGTCTGCGGCCTCCTATAACTCACCAAAAGAAGAATATATATCATATTAGGTATATAGTTATGTAAAATTATTCAAAAAATCAAATGAAAAAACTATTTCTATCCCTAATATCTTTTTTACCCCTTATCTCTTGTTCAATTGAGACAGATTCTGTGATTGAAAAAAATGGTCTTTTTTATTCAGAATCTGGCTTCAATGGACTACCTTTTACTGGTGAAGTAACTGGAAAAGAAAAAGGAAAAGTAAAGGAAGGGAAAAAAATAGGTAAATGGGTTGGTTATCATAATAATAAAAATTTAAGGTATACAGGAAATTACAAGAACGGGAAAGAGGAAGGAGAATGGGCTTATTATTATAATAATGGGAAATTAAAATATAAAGGAAATTACAAAAATGGGAAGGGAAATGGTGAATGGACTTATTATTACGACAATGGACAGATAAGCAGTAAAGGAAATTATAAAAACGGTAAAGGAGATGGTGAGTGGATTTATTACTACGAGAATGGACAAATAAGTAGTAAAGGAAATTATAAGAATGGAGAGAAAATTAGTAATTAAAGTAGGATTAAGAAATTATAGTATGATAAATATTCTACACAAGATACATTGCTTAAGATAATTGAAGCAGTTATTGCATAATGAGAAATTTATAGATATCCTAAAAAGTCTTATCTAAGATAATAGTATTAATTTTTAGTATAGTCATTACAAATAAAATGATTCATTTATCTGTACCAGAACCATTCAATGGTGGTTCTGGTTTTTAACTATTTCTATGAGAATAGACGATTCTACAGCTATGAAGAATGAAAGAATGACTAATGCAATTCAGCTAGCTAAGCATTATTTTGATCTTTCAAATAAGGGGAAGCTAACTGATATCAAAAAGCTATTTACATCTTCTAGTACCTACAGCTCCGCAAGTGCTGAATTTTATCTTGGTGCTGATCAAATTATGGATATGCAGACGGAATTTTTTTCCAATTTCAAAACAATGCGGTGGGATGTTCATACTGTTAACGAAGTTAAACCAGGAGTAATTCTTTTTGAGTTTACCTTTACTGGCAAAAACCTCAACGGGGAAACAGTACACCGTTCTGGTAAGGAATATGTAGTAGTATACAATGGTAAAATTCAGCATGTTGAGGTTCGAAATAAAGATTGAAATACTAGGGATCAATTCAGAATTAAAAATATAAAACCCATACCTGATTCTGATACGAACAATAAATTCTTATATGTAACCAACGACAACTCTATACCTTACGCCTATTAATTAATGCAATTAGCATATACCCATCTTCTCTCTGTATAACCGCTACCGCAACTTTTACTAATGATAAATTTTGATTGTTTCTTATAATTCCTTTTTACATGAGAAAATATTCTGCTATACATCTATAATTAATGATCATTGGTATAATAAATAACTAAGATGCTTCCAATTTTAATCAGGCCATATTCTTTCTTTATACTGCTGCTTTAGAAGAATTTCAGAGTCAGTTAAATTCAATAAATCATTAGGAGATGTTAATTCTAATACTGTAGATTTTAATTTTACTTCTGGAATAATTTTTTTATTCTTATTAGTAGTTAATGGTGCTTTAGATTTTGATTTTACTTCTGGAATAATTTTCTTAGCTTTACGTGTGCTAGCAGCCATTTTTACAGAAAAAAGTTTTTTATTCATAACCTAAAACCTCATCAATAACACCATCAATTTCTTCAGATGCAGCTCGCCCACGATAGCCAAGATCATAAACGCTACAACCTTCTAAAGCAGATGTCCTATAGCTTGCACGACGCCCTAAACGATTACGTAAAACGGGAATATTAATTTCTTGTAATGCATCATCCATTCCTCTCGACATTGCACTTCTAGGTTCAATCTGATTAAGTAAAATGAATGGTAATATTTTTGGGTTTCTCTTCTGCGCCTGTTTAATTAACTCTTCAATACGCGTACTCGCCCACAAGTCCATTGGTGATGGCAATAAAGGTACAAGTAAAACTTGAGAAACTGACATTACACCCATAATAGACCCTGATTTAATCTCAGGTGGGCAGTCAATTACTATATAATCAAATTCAGCTTGGAGCTGTTCTACTTGTTTGTCTAATCTATCCTCTGCCAGAACCACTTCAACTGGAAATCTACTTGGATCTCCTGATAATTCAGTCCACAATGTAGCAGATCCCTGAGGATCTGAATCAATCACAATACAGCTCCTCCGGCGCATCAAACCCGCCGCTACATTCATCGCTATGGTAGTCTTACCGACTCCTCCCTTTTGATTTGCAACTGCTATTACTCCAGTGTCCATGGCATAAGTAATGCTAAATTAACTCATCTATACTATGTGCAAATGCTTTATCCGCAACACTTAATTTTTTGGTATTGCTGGCATATACAGTTATATTCGCATAAGTTACTCCAAAACTGATATCCGGATAGTATTCTTTTTCCTTAGATAAATCGGCAAGGCGATCCAAAAATATTCTAAGTTTATTATAGTTCTCAAATTCGAATCGTCTAAACAAACCAGGTGGATGGTCTTTGGTAGTCCAGCACTCAACATTGTCTTTATCCATCACTGCCCCTCGAGTATATTAATAATACACTAACCGTATTAAAAATATTAAATGATGCTAGAAAGTTCAATAATGCTATAGCACTAAACTAATTATGCTGTTCTAAATAATGAAGTAGTTGCTGAAATTATAATTCAACAACTACTTCATACACTTAATTTACTCGCTATATCTATATTATACTATTATAAAAAACTAAACTATATCAGCTTTATTTACTAGTAACTTCACTATCACGACCACCTTGAGCAGTAGCCTTAACCGTAAGAATCGGTTCTATTTCACTATCTGGACGAGCAATAATATGTGCAGCAGCCAAACCATCACCAACACGTTCACAAGCG
>CAXGWP010000017.1:0-31174 GCA_964013575.1 uncultured Nitrosomonadaceae bacterium | reverse complement strand
CCAATGATCCTATGGAAGCTACTTACATTGGTATACATATGTGGAAGCAGGCTGTTGAGCAAGCTAAGACCACTGATGTTGATAAAGTAATTGCTGCTGTAGGTGGTCAAAGCTTTAAAGCGCCAAATGGCTTTACCATTAAGATGGATGAAAAGAACCATCATCTGCATAAACCGGTATTTGTCGCAGAAGTTCGTTCTGACGGCCAATTCAATGTAGTGTGGAAGACTAAGGGCCCTGTTAAAGCAGCGCCATGGAGCCCACATATTGCAGGTAATGATAAGCGAGATAATTTCGCAACAAAGCCTTAAGCAATTAAGGTAGTTAGTAAATTAAAAACGCCTTCAGGAGAAACTGGAGGCGTTTTTTTTATTGGCAATGGTATTATATTGCGCAGTTAAAAGTTTTATTATGCTAAATTTAGATAAAGATATATGGAATAGTTGTTCTTAATTTGAATTTATATTAGTAGTGCGGCTGCAATATTTCTACCCTCTTCCATAAGAATATTATAAGTGCGACAAGCTGCATTAGTATCCATTACTTCAACCCCAATTTTTATTTCTATTAATTTTCTAATTATTTCAGGAGAAGGGAAGCGTAATTCTTGCCCAGTACCTAATAAGACAATTTCCGGTTTAGCAGGAATTAATTGTTCAAAATGTTTCTCAGAAAGATGTTCAAATGCTTGTACTTCCCAGTTTTTAATAATATGTTTTGGCATTACGATTAGGCTACTTTCATAGCGATTCTGATTCACAGTAACATAGCCTGAACCATAGCCTGTAAAAACATTTTTTTCAGTGGAATTAGCAAGATGTAATTTCAATTGAAGTCTCCATTTGCAGCAGGATGGCTGGTCAGGTAACATTATAGCTTTACATAAGCTAATAAAGTAGAAAAATTAATTAAAGCAATGTAGCTCTTAAAAAATAGGTCTATCTATATTTTTCCTAAGATACAGTATCAGTCCTGTTCTCGTGATAATTTCTTGTATGTTTTAAGACTTAATATTTAATTATGAGACCAATATTAAAATCTAATAAATTAGACAATGTTTGCTACGACATTAGAGGACCAGTCCATGATCAAGCAAAACGTATGGAAGAAGAAGGTCACCATATAATTAAATTGAATATTGGTAATCCAGGGTCATTTGGTTTTGAAGCACCAGAGGAAATTTTAAGTGATGTAATTCATAATTTATCGCTTGCCTCTGGATATTGTGAATCAAAAGGTTTATTTGCTGCACGTAAGGCAATTATGCATTATGCTCAAGAGAAGCTTATCAAAGATGTGCAAATGGATGATATTTTTATAGGAAATGGTGTATCTGAGTTAATTGTTATGGCCATGCAGGGACTCCTTAATGATGGAGATGAGGTTCTGATCCCTTCACCAGACTACCCTTTATGGACCGCTGCAGTTGCTTTAGCCGGTGGTGTAGCACAACATTACATGTGTGAGGAAAATGCTGATTGGTTTCCTAATTTAGAAGATATTCGTTCAAAAATAACCTCTAAAACTAGGGCTATAGTTGTTATCAACCCAAATAATCCAACTGGATCGCTCTACTCTACTCAATTACTGAGTGGGATTATTGATATTGCGAGGGAATACAATCTTATTATTTATTCTGATGAGATATATGATAAAGTTTTATATGATAATGCCAAGCACACCTCTATTGCTTCTTTGGCAGATGATGTTTTTTTTGTGACATTTAGTGGTTTATCTAAGAATTATCGTGTTGCTGGGTTTCGAACAGGTTGGGCAATTATATCTGGTAAAAAGAGCGCAGCTCAAGATTATATTACTGGATTAACTATCCTTGCCTCAATGCGTTTATGTGCTAATGTTCCTGCTCAATTTGGTATTCAAACTGCACTTGGTGGTCACCAGAGTATTAATGATTTAGTGATGCCTGCTGGCCGCCTTATAAAGCAACGTGATCTTGCATGGAATCTTCTAACTGCAATACCTGGGGTTACTTGCTTTAAACCCCAAGCAGCAATGTATTTATTTCCTCATTTAGACCCTAAAATATATCCTATTAAGGATGATCAGCATTTTATTTTAAATTTATTGATTGAAGAAAAAGTTTTACTGGTTCAAGGAAGTGGGTTTAATTGGCCATATCATGATCATTTCCGACTTGTTTTTCTTCCAAATAGTGATGATATAACTGAAGCAATTCGAAGAATTGCATGTTATCTTGAGAGGTATCGGAAAGATCATAGAACTGAATTATTATGATGTAATATTTTAATATATTAGAATTTTAAATGATCAGTAAATATTATTTCGTATAAATTAAAAATTATGAAACCAATTTATGTAGGTTTATTAGGAATAGGGACTGTAGGGAGCGGAACTTTCTCTGTGCTCAAACGTAATCAAGCGGAGATTTCTCGTCGAGCTGGTAGAGATATTATTATTAAGGTTATTGCTGACCAGGATATTGAGAAGGCAAAAAAAATTGCTGGTAATAATATACTAATCTCGCCTGATGCAAATGATGTGATTGCTGACCCAGATATAGATATTGTAGTTGAATTAATTGGTGGGTATGTAGCTGCTAAAGAATTGACCCTTAAAGCAATCGAGAATGGTAAGCATATAGTGACTGCTAACAAGGCCTTGTTGGCTTATCATGGAACAGAAATATTTTCTGCAGCCCAAAGAAAAGGAGTAATGGTTGCATTTGAAGCTGCTGTAGCTGGTGGAATTCCAATTATTAAGGCATTACGTGAAGGACTAACAGGAAATCAGATAGAATGGATTGCTGGTATTATTAATGGAACAGGAAATTTTATCCTTTCAGAGATGCGTGATAAAGGGTTAAGTTTTGAATCTGTATTGAGTCAAGCACAAAAATTAGGTTATGCAGAGGCGGATCCAACTTTTGATATAGAAGGAATTGATGCAGCTCATAAAATTACAATTATGGCTTCAATAGCTTTTGGAATTCCTGTGCAATTTGATAAGGTCTATACTGAGGGTATTACAAAATTAACTGGCGAAGATATTAATTATGCTGAAGAGTTAGGGTATCGTATTAAATTATTAGGGATTACTAAAAGGACTCCAAAAGGAATAGAATTGCGTGTTCATCCAACCCTTATTCCTTCACAAAGGTTAATTGCTAATGTTGAAGGAGTTATGAATGCAGTCGTTGTAAAGGGAGATGCGGTTGGGCCAACTTTATATTATGGTGCTGGTGCTGGCTCTGAGCCAACTGCAAGCTCTGTTGTTGCCGATTTGATCGATATTACTCGTATGCATACATCAGATCAAAGAAACCGTGTTCCTTATCTTGCATTTCAGCCAGATTTGTTATTGGATACACCTATCTTATCAATGGATGAGGTTGAGACTTCCTATTATCTTCGCCTAAATGTCTTGGATAGGCCAGGTGTATTAGCTGAAATTACACGCATATTAGCAGAGCTTGGAATATCTATAGGAGCTATGGTGCAGAAAGAGCCTAATGAAGATGAAGATCATGTAAGTATAATTGTTCTTACTCATCTTTCTATAGAGAGAAATATAAATATGGCTATTACTAAAATAGAGAGTCTTTCTTCTGTAATAGGAAGAATAATTCGTATCCGATTAGAAGAATTAGGTAATGGCCATTAAATGAGGAATGATTGATTTATATTTTTTAACTATAACTATAGCAAGAATGTATTTCTAATAAATGATTGATTCTTTATTTTTAAATTAGTTATTCTATATGCGTTATATATCTACTCGTGGAAATATGTTACCAAAAGAATTTTCTGAAATAGTTCTAAGTGGACTAGCTTCTGATGGTGGCCTTACGATACCTGAATCATACCCAAAAATAAATAAACCTGAGTTAGAAGAATGGCGTAATCTAAATTATTCTGATCTTGCATTTCAAATTATTTCAAATTTTGTTGATGATATTCCTGAATATGATTTACATAGAATTATTAATCAAACATATACTGTTGATACTTTTCATGAAGAAGATATTACTCCATTAAAGACATTAGAGCCTGGAATTCATATTTTAGGTTTATCAAATGGGCCTACTCTTGCATTTAAAGATATAGCAATGCAATTTCTTGGGAATTTGTTTGAGTATGTTTTAGACAAAACTGGAAAAAATTTAAATATTTTAGGTGCAACATCTGGTGATACTGGGTCTAGTGCTGAATATGCTATGAAGGGAAAGAAGGGAATTCGTGTATTTATGTTGTCTCCTCGAGGGAAAATGACAAAATTCCAGACAGCACAAATGTTTTCGTTACAGGACCCAAATATTTTCAATATTTCTATTCGTGGTGTATTTGATAATTGCCAAGATATTGTAAAAATTGTTAGTAATGATGCAGACTTTAAGAAGAAATATCATATTGGAACAGTTAATTCCATAAATTGGGCGCGTATTGTTGCACAGGTTGTATATTATTTTAAAGGTTATTTTGCTGCTACTAATTCAAATAATCAACAAGTATCATTTGCTGTACCTTCAGGAAATTTTGGTAATATTTGTGCGGGTCATATAGCTTTTATGATGGGTTTGCCAATTAAAAAGCTAATTCTTGCTACAAATGAAAATGATGTATTACATGAATTTTTTTCTACAGGCGTCTACCGTCCTCGTACCGCAAAAGAGACACAGCATACAAGTAGTCCATCAATGGATATCTCTAAGGCATCTAATTTTGAACGATTTATTTTTGATATGGCAGATAAAGATGCTGTAAAGATTAGAGAGTTATGGAAAGAAATTGATAATAATAGATCATTTAATATTTCTGATACATTATTATGGGATAAAATAAGGCAATCACATATCATATCAGGTACCAGTAATCATGAGGAGCGTATTGGTACTATACGAGAGGTATATAAAAAATATGGGGAGATTATTGATCCACATACTGCTGATGGTTTAAAAGTCGGGTTGGATCGTAGAGAAAATAATATTCCCTTAATTTGCTTAGAGACAGCTTTACCAGCGAAATTTTCTGAAAGTATAAAAGAAGCTATTGGTTTTGATCCTGAACGCCCAGAGGGCTACAATAATTTAGAGGATTTACCACAGAGATTTATTGAAATGGGGATTGATTCTCAGGAAATTAAATCATTTATTTCTCTAAATACCTAAGAGTTAATTTAATTATGTAATAAAATCCATAGAAAAATCTATTGCTCTTATATTTTTAGTTATACTTCCAATTGAAATTCGATCAACACCAGTTTCTGCTACTCTTTTTACATTGTCTAATGTAATGCCTCCGGAGGCTTCAAGTATTATATTTCTATTCTTCAGGCTTGTTACTAGCTTTACGGCATCTTTTAAATTATTGAGATTGAAATTATCTAATAGAATCATTTCAGCACCGGCATCAATTGCATTAAATAATTCACTTTCTGTTTCCACTTCAATTTGTATAGTTACATTATTAGAAATTATTTTCTTTGCAGTTTTTATAGCAGCTGTAATTCCACCTGCTGACCTAATATGGTTCTCTTTTATTAGTACCCCATCATATAATCCTAATCTATGATTTAATCCACCACCACACTTTACCGCATATTTCTGTGCGAGCCTTAAACCAGGGATCGTTTTACGAGTATCTACTATTATTGCTTTAGTTCCAGCTACTTTATTAACATAGGACCGTGTTTTTGTAGCTACAGCTGATAGAGTTTGTAAAAAATTTAGTGCTGATCGTTCAGCTGTAAGTAATGAGCATGTATTTCCTTTAATTCTACATAGCTCTTGTCCAGCAAAAATTATATCTCCCTCTTTTACAAACCAATTTATTTCAGTTGGTGGAGAAAGTTGGTGGAAACAAGTTTCAAACCATTTAAGCCCACATAAAATTGCTCTTTCACGACTAATTACCGTTGCGGTAGTACTTGATTCACTATTAATTAAGGATGAAGTAAGGTCATATGCTCCAATATCTTCAGATAATGATTTAGTAACGTTATTTATAATCTCACTATTTAAGTCCATAATAAGTTAATTTATTATTTTATTCATTAGCTTAATTATTTTAACTCAATTAATTAATATTTGTTTATATGTGAGGTGAATTTCCCATAAGCAATTGTTATTTATAGATATACTATTAATTATATGATATTTTTAAATTAGCTTAAATTTATGTTCAATAATCTGAATATTTATAAGAAATGAAAGATTCATGTAAAATGGTATTTTTTCAGGATAAATTGTCATGTTAAAAGGTAGTTTTGTTGCTATTGTTACGCCCATGAAAGAAGATGGCAGCTTAGATCTGGAGGATTTTCAGGCTCTAATTGATTTTCATGTTGAGCAGGGGACAGATGGTATAGTTGTAGTAGGTACAACAGGAGAATCCCCTACAGTAAATTTTACAGAGCATCACTTATTAATTAGTACGGCTGTTAACCACGCTAAAGGTCGTATACCAATAATTGCAGGGACTGGCGCCAATTCAACAAAAGAAGCTATTGATTTGTCGTTATATGCTAAAGATGCTGGTGCAAATGCAAGTTTGTCAGTTGTCCCTTATTATAATAAGCCAACTCAAGAAGGGTTATATCAACATTATAAAAATATTGCGGAGGCAGTTGATATTCCTCAAATTTTATATAATGTGCCAGGTAGAACTGTTGCAGATCTAAGTAATGATACAGTATTACGCCTTGCTCAGATTCCTAATATTATTGGAATTAAAGATGCAACTGGAGATATGGGACGAGGCTTTGATTTATTAAATAGAGTCCCAAAAGATTTTGCGGTTTATAGTGGTGATGATGCAAGTAGCCTAGCTTTATTATTACAAGGTGGGCATGGCACAATTTCAGTTACAGCAAATGTTGCACCTAGATTAGTACATGAGATGTGCACAGCAGTATTTGAAGAAAAAATAACTACTGCTCGTTTTATTAATTCTAAATTATTGAAACTGCATTTTAACTTATTTGTTGAAGCTAACCCAATTCCAGTGAAATGGGCAGTTATGCAAATGGGGATGATAAAAGCGGGTTTAAGATTGCCGTTAACAAATTTATCAAGTCAGCATCATAAACGTTTGAGAGATGCTATGCATTATGCAGGGATACAGCTATAACTTTTAATTGCACTCCATTATGTATCTGGGAAACTCAATAATAAAAATTAAATTATGGATATTGATGTTGATAAGCCTGATGTTAGCAACATCAGGCTGTGGCTTATATAACCATATAAAGGGTACGAAGAGTGGAGATACACTGGAATATGAATCAATTGAAGAAAAAGCGCCTCCTCTTGAAATTCCGCCAGATCTTACCGGACCTTCTAGTGATGGTCGTTATGTCGTACCAGATTTAAATCAACCTGTAAGCAAAACATATTCCGCTTATAACAGAGAACGTAAAGATGGAAAAAAAACTCGGTTATTACCTGAAGGTTTTGATACATCCTTCATAAAAATGGAGAGATCTGGTACACAAAGATGGTTAGTAGTAAAAAATGAACCTGAAATAGTTTGGGTTATTATTAAAGAATTCTGGAAGGGAATGGGTTTTGACCTTGATATTGAGGTACCTGAGGCTGGAGTAATTGAGACTGGTTGGGCCGAAAATATTGCAATTACACCACAAAATTCGGTTCTTAGAACAATATCAACAATTGAACGTGATAAATTTCGAACGCGCTTAGAACGTGGAGATGAGGGCCATACTGAGATATACATTAGTCATCGTGGTATGGATCGGCCTACAGATCCAGGTCTAGAAGCAGAGATGCTTTCACGTTTAATAGAATACTTTGGTATTACCAAAGATAGAGCTAAATCTATAGTAATGGAAAGTAAAAATAAGGATCGTGCGTATATTGATCCTGAGAGTAATAGTGTTTTGATTATGGAAGGAGCATTTGACCGCACATGGCGTCGTGTAGGTTTAGCACTTGATCGTATTGGGTTTACTGTAGAAGATCGAGATCGTTCAGCAGGATTATATTTTGTTAGATATGTTGATCCAGAAAATAAGGTAAGTGAGGAGCCAGAGCTTTTAGATAAATTTCTGCCTTGGAATGATAATGAGGATACTAATGTTCCTATAGATTATAGGATTCTAGTTATTGGGACAAATACTGGAAGTGAAGTGAAAGTTGTAGATAAAAATGGCAAATTGAATCAGTCAAATATTTCTAAAAGAATTTTAAATTTATTGTATGTACAGCTTAGATAAAAATTGGAAATATAGGAATAAATGTAACTATTAATGAGTAAGACCTGTAATTTATATACAACTAAACTGTTTTCTGTTTTTGGATATGGAAAATGAGATTTTCTTCTTTAGGGAGTGGTTCGCAAGGTAATAGTATGCTTATCGAGGAACAAAAGACTCGATTATTATTAGATTGTGGATTCTCCGTAAAAGAAATTACTGCCCGTTTATTTCGAATTGGCCTTCAGCCTGATATGCTTGATGGTATTATCATTACCCATGAGCATGCAGATCATATTAGTGGTGTAGAACGCCTTGCACGTAAATTTGATATTCCTATTTGGTTAACACATGGAACATTACGCGGTGCAAAAGAATCTCTCTCCTTATTACCTAGAGTCAATATAATAGATAGCCATAAAAATTTTTCTATTGGTGATATTTGTATTCAGCCTTATCCAGTACCCCATGATGCTCAAGAGCCTACTCAATTTATCTTTGGTAATGGCGCATTCAAATTAGGAGTGCTTACTGATACAGGTTGCTCAACGCTTCATATTGAGGCTGTTCTAAATGGTTGTCATGCTCTGGTATTGGAATGTAATCATGATGCGCAGCTTCTTGCTAGTAGTAATTATCCTAAGGGTTTAAAACAGAGGATAAGAGGACGCTTAGGGCACCTTGATAACATAGAATCTGCAAAGATTTTGTCTAGATTAGACTGTAGCTTGCTTCAACATGTTATTGCTGCACATTTAAGTTCAGCAAATAATACACCTCTATTAGCACAAGAAGCTTTAAGCAGCGTATTAAATTGTAGTTCTAAATGGATTGGAGTCGCTGATCAAGATAATGGTTTTGATTGGCGTCAGATTATATAAATAAATATTCTCTTAATAAAAAGAAAGAGCCATCTTTTTGATGGCTCTTTCTTTTAAAAAAATAAGAAACTTACTAACTATTAGTGATTTAGTTTAGTAGGATCTTTTCCATCTGTGATAGGATTTCCATTGCCATCAAGGTTATGACTTGGTAGGACAGCTTTGCCACTATATTCATCTTCTACTTCTTCTTTAGAAGTAGCAGCTAGTTCTGCGTCAGTTGCATGACTTTCGCCTTGGCCAGAATTTTTAACATCAAATGATGACGGATCAGCTACACCTGTATTTTCACCTTCAGCAGCACGCTCTTCAGCAACAGTAGTACCTTCTTCAGTTCTAGTACCATATCCTTCAATACTTTCTGGATTAGCTTGATGTGGTTTACCACAGGCAGTTAGTGTGAGAGCTACCAAAGCAGCAACAAATAGTGAAAATTTCATTGTTTAGTTTCCTTAATAATAATAAATAATTTTTTATAATCTGCCAGTTTACTCTAAACTAGCTAATGTCTCAAGTATAATCTTGGGGAGAATTAGTACCAATAATAGCCATTAAAGGAAAACAATTAGAGGTAATAAATAAATTAGATTAAATTTTTAGTATTACAAAAATTCTTCTCTAATTTATTTATTATAAATCTAATACTGGGATCTTATATTAACACATTAAATTCATTATCTTAAATTGCATAATGAAAGCTTTATAAGAGCTACCATTTGTTAGGTTTGTCTTGTTTAGTAGGGTCATCAAGATCATCAAAATTAGGTTCGGAATCTCTACGTGCATCTGCTGATGGTGGTGGTTTTTCCATATCATGCCCATCTAAGCTTTTTTTACCTTCGCTGCAGCTAGAAATTGAAGTAGTTAAAAGGGCGGCAATTAAAAATACTAATAATTTCATTATTTAATTCCATTAGAAAATAATCCTACGCAGTAAAGTAGTAGCATAAGAGCTATTCTAATACTTAGATTGGATTAATTAAGTTATTGAGAAATTTATATACTTAGTTCTAAAAAAACCGCCCAAAAGGGCGGTTTTTTTATTTTACCAAGACTATTCAACTGCTTCGTGACGATTTGATGCATCGCCAGCATCATCATCTGGTCCTGGAGGAGCACTATCACGTTTATCCCAAAGGCTAGGTGGATATTGCCCAGGTTTCCCATCTCCTGGACTCTTTTCTCTAAATAAGTCACAGGCAGAGAGTGACATTGTAACAACGGCAGCGAGGAGCAGGTATTTCATGTTTAATCTCCCATTTGGTTTATAACAAGTAATAATATTATAAAGTTCTATATCATAGAACTAACGTGTTTCGATTATTTATTAATTATTCCTTAACCGAAAATACGATCATATTAATATCAGAATTCATAAATATTGTCTAGTTAAGTGTGATATTTGTCTACAAAAAATCAATCAAAAAATATAGAAAAGTTATTTATTACAAAAAATCTTAAATTAATGCTAAAAATTATAGAGATCATAAATTTAGCAATCTATTTATATATTATTGTTTTTAAATAACTATCCTTAATTATTAGTTGGCTAATAGATAATAATATGTATGTTATGAATAATAAGTCGTATTATAATGGTAGCAAGTAGTTAAGAGGGTATGTAAATTTTAGCTAAAGAGTAATCAAAATATTTATTGTCCGCGCATAAATATTTTATCAAGATTAGTTAGACTAATTTCATGCCATGTTGGCCTGCCATGATTACATTGATCAGAACGTTCTGTTTGCTCCATTTCACGTAATAGACCATTCATCTCAGGTATGCTTAAAATACGGTTGGCCCGTATTGAATGGTGGCATGCCATGCTTGAGAGTAATTCATTGCGCTTGTTTTGTAGCAAGTTCCCTGTATCAAATTTACGTAACTCCTTAAGGGTATCTTTAGCTAATTTCATGATATCAGTATTTTTTAATATAGATGGAACTGAGCGAACAGCTAAAGTAGTAGGCGAGAGAACAGCGATTTCAAAGCCTAGAGTACTTAAAATTCCTTTATTTTCTTCAGCTGTAATAACATCTAATTCATCACCTTTGAATGTTATAGGAATTAATAGTGGCTGCATTGTAAGTGAATTATTGTCATAGGAGGATTTAAGTTTTTCATAAGTAACTCGCTCATGGGCTGCATGCATATCCACAATGACTAATCCGTGTTTATTTTGTGCCAGTATATATATACCCATAAGTTGCCCTAGTGCAAATCCTAATGGTGGGATTTCTTCATGTTCTTTTGTAGTTCTGTAGGTGGCTGAAGAAATTTGTGATTTGACTTCTAAATTAAATAGCTTTTGGTAAGATGAAGGAGAAATTTCCATCTTATGATTTATTGAGGCTTGTTTTATATGAGGTGATTTGGAGGTTTGAGTAAATGTATTATTTATAGCTTCAAGGGAATTATTTTTTTCTGGATTCTGTTGTGGAAAGGCCAATGAGTTTCTTATTGTATGAAAAATAAATTGATGTATAGCTTTTGGGTCATGAAACCGAACTTCAGTTTTAGCTGGGTGAACATTAACATCTAATTTTTCTGGGTTAATTTGTAGAAATAAAACATATGTTGGGTGGCGGTCTAGGTGTAGCACATCACTGTAGGCTTCTCTAATCGCATGAGATATTAATTTATCACGAATAAATCGGCCATTAATAAAAAAATATTGTGTCTTACGGGAAGATTCTGAGTAGGCTGGTAATGTAACAGCACCATAAAGATGCAAGTCTGCAGCTTGTTCATTTATAGGAAGGGAATGTTGTTTAAAGTCATTACCTAATAATTGTGTAATTCTTTGTTCTAAATTAGTTATTTGTAGCTGGGTACGTATTTTGCCATTATGTTTTAGTGTAAACCTAATACTAGGGCAGGAGAGTGCAATACGTTTAAAGGTTTCCTCGCAATGGTTAAATTCAGTAGCTTGAGTTTTTAAAAATTTTCTGCGAGCTGGAGTATTAAAATAAAGATCCCGTATTTCAACTTTAACTCCAGATGCAAGAGATGAAGGTTCTGGTTGTGAAATTTCTTTACCTTTAGCTCTTATTTGCCAAGCATGATCTTCTTCTAGTTTTCTACTTGCTAAAATTATATTTGAAACTGATGAAATACTAGCTAGGGCTTCTCCTCGAAATCCAAGGCTATTTATTTTCTGTAAGTCTTCTAATGATTTAATTTTGCTTGTAGCATGTGGCATAAGGGCAAAAGGTAAATCATCCAATGAAATTCCATCGCCATTATCGGTTACATGAATTAATTTTACACCACCTTCTTCTAATTGGATGTTTATTTCAGAGGCACCTGCATCTATACTATTTTCGAGTATTTCTTTAAGTGCCGAGGCAGGTCGATCTATTACCTCGCCAGCAGAAATTTGGTTAATAACTAAATCAGGTAGAAGTTTAATCACAGACTTAAGAAATATTTAAATTGAATTATTATAATTATACATTCTCAGTGTGTTATGTTATGTAGAAAATATTACTGATTTTATAAATTGAGTAAAAATAAATTTTTTTAAAAAGCTATGGATTATTTATCCATAGCTTTTTTTACGATATTTTTGCTAAGTTGAGGGGAGAACATCTGTATAAAATCATATATATAACTCCGTAGGTAACTGTTTTTTCTTAATCCGATACGTGTTGTACTTGGTTCAAATAAATGCTCAGCATCTATTGAGCGTAAATTTTCGTCTCGGTTAGGATTAAATGCCATTTGCGCTACTATGCCAATGCCTAAACCTAATTCAACATAAGTTTTAATTACATCTGCATCTAAAGCTGTAAGCACAACATTTGGAGTTAAATTTTTAGCTTCAAATGCTTGATTAATTTTTGAGCGCCCTGTAAATGCGAAGTCGTAGGTAATTATTGGATACTTTACAACAGATTCAAGTGAAACTTTTTTAAGTGAAAGTAGGGGATGATCGGGTGGTGTGATGATGCATCGATTCCATTGATAGCAAGGCAACATCACAAGCTCACTAAAGAATTCAATAGCTTCTGTTGCAATAGCAATATCTGCTTTTCCAGAGGTAACTAATTTTGATATTTGGACTGGATTTCCTTGGCGTATTGTTAATTTTATTTTAGGGTATTGGCTAATAAATTTTTTTACCGTATGTGGTAGAGCATATCGCGCTTGGGTATGTGTGGTGGCAACGGTTAAGGATCCTATATCTTTATTTGTAAATTCTTGGCTTACGTTTTTTAGGTTTTTTTCTTCCCTAAGGATTTTCTTAGCTATTTCGATTATAGTTTTTCCTGGAGGGGTAATACTACTAATACGTTTCCCATTCCGAATGAATATTTCTATACCAAGTTCATCTTCAAAGAGTTGGATTTGTTTACTTATGCCGGGCTGTGATATGTGTAGCTCTTTAGCAGCTTTGGATAAGTTCAGATCTTGGTGTGCTACTGCACATAGATATCGTAACTGTTGCAATTTCATTAATCTAGCTCCACCTATCTTTATAACTAATAATTATAACATACTAAATTAATAGTATTAGATAATATATTAACTTATTGTTAATATCCCCACTTCAAAAAATAAAGAGAATCGGGTAAATAGTATGGAATGGGGTTACACTCTTTCTGGCTTACTGGTGGGGTTTATTGTAGGACTCACTGGAGTTGGTGGTGGCTCACTTATGACTCCCTTACTTATATTGGGATTTAGTATTGCACCGGCTACTGCTGTAGGAACAGATTTACTATATGCTTCGCTTACAAAAGCAGGCGGTGTATGGGTTCATAGTCATCGTGGCACTATAGATTGGAATCTTGTTAAAAGATTATCAATAGGTAGTTTGCCTGCTGCATTATTGACTGTGTTAGGATTAAATGCATTAGGAGTTGAAAGCCAAATATTTTCAGGATTAATTACTAGTACGCTTGGAGTTGCTTTAATCTTAACTGCACTGGCATTAATTTTCCGTAGTCAGCTATCAAATTTGGGGAAATCTCGGCTTAGTATGCTTGGAGCATGGCGAGACAGGCATATAGTGATAGCAACGATTATAACAGGTGCAATTTTAGGAGCCTTGGTGACTATAACCTCGGTTGGTGCTGGTGCTCTAGGTATGGTAGCACTTATTATTTTATACCCACGTTCACCTACTATAAATTTAATTGGTAGTGATATAGCACATGCGGTCCCACTTACTTTAATAGCAGGAATAGGTCATGCATATTTGGGAACGGTAGATTTTGGATTACTCGGTAGTTTATTATTGGGGTCTTTACCAGGAATTTATATAGGTAGCCATATAGGTAGTTGGATACCAGACCGAATATTGCGCCCAATTTTAGCAGCAATTCTTGTCATAATTGGGGGAAGATTAATATGGTAGAAAATTGTGGAGAAAACAGATGGATGAATTAGTGAATCTTGCTAGTAGTGATGAAATAACTCAATATGATAAAGCACTACGGGACTTTATGGACCAAAGCATGGATGCTGATAGATTTACAGCTGCTCGTTTGCAAATGGGTATTTATGGCCAACGCCAAGAAGGTGTCAATATGGTGCGTATAAAGCTACCAGGAGGTCGTTTGAATTCAAAGCAGTTGGCAGTAATAGCTGATATATTAGACAAATATGTACAACACGATGTTGTTCATATAACTACGCGCCAAGACATACAAATTCATTATGTTCCGCTTAAGGACACACCTAGTGTACTTCGACATCTTGCTACAGCAGGGCTAACGACACGAGAAGCATGTGGCAATACTATACGTAATGTTACTGCATGTTCTTTGTCAGGAGTATGCCCTCGTCAGAGAGTTGACGTTAATAAGCATCTAGATGGTGCTGTTCAACATTTTTTGCGTAATCCTTTGACACAATTAATGCCGCGTAAATTTAAAATTAGTTTCTCAGCTTGTGAATCGGACTGTGCACAGGGAATGATGCATGATATGGGGATTATAGCAGTAAGAAAGGGAGCTAAGTTTGGTTTTAAAGTTTTAGCTGGGGGAGGTCTTGGGCATAAACCACATGAAGCAATAGTAGTGGAGGAATTTATAGAAGAAAAAGATTTACTAATAGTAATGGAGGCAATTGTCTCATTGCATAATCGATATTCGGATCGAGTTAAGCGCGCTAAAGCAAGAATTAAATTTTTAGTTGATAAATTTGGCCGAGAAGTATTTATCGAGAAATATCATGAGGAATTAGAACGTACTAAAGCGGCATTAGCAACGCAGGAATATCCTAAAGGAGAATGGGATATTAAGGGAAACAGTGAAGATTTCATAAAAGACATCGAGGATCCTGGAATTGGTGCGCCACGTCAATTATTTGAGCAAAAACAACATGGCCTTTATGTTTTTCCAATTAGTACCCCAATGGGAAATTTAAATGTAGCGCAGCTAAGAGGGCTTGCCCAAATCTTAGAAAAGTTTTCATTACATGATATACGCGCAACCCAAGATCAGAATATGGTCCTAATAAATGTAGAAAAGGATAAAATTGATGCTTTGTCTGCTAGCTTATCAGTATTAGATTTGGGTAAGCCAGAAGTAGGGGATAATGTGGTGGCATGTCCAGGTACATCAACATGTCGGTTGGGAATAACTTCTAGTACAGTTCTTGGGCCAAAATTAAGTGGAGGGAAGCATGATTTAAAAATTCGTGTTTCTGGGTGCCATAACGGTTGTGCGCAGCCTGAGACGGGAGATATTGGTATGTATGGTGTAGGTAAGCGCAAGCATGGTAAGTTGATACCGCACTATCAAATGTATTTAGGTGGAAATGGGATGGCAAATGGGGAATTAGCAATTAAGGCTCCAGTGGTTCCTGCTAAGCGTATTGAGGAGGCTATGCAATTAATACAAACAGCTTATAGTTCAGGTCGTCAAGTAGATGAAACATTTTTTTCTTGGGTAAGAAGGGTTGATAAAGAATATTTTATTGAACTATTACAGGATGTAACTGACATAAAAGCTGAAGATGTAGAGCTAGTTTTACGTGACCATGGAAGAGAAAGTGATTTTAAAGTTCTTCAGTTAGGCGGGGGGGAATGCGCAGGAGTTAGTCAAGTAAAAATTGGTTCAAATTTCTTTGAGGCTGCACATGAACGAAATTACCGAGATGCCTTAAAATTTCAGCGTAAATTTGGAGATTCTGTTAAGTGTGCCGAGGAGATCTCTCTTTTAATTAGTCAAGGAGTAACAGAATTATTTGGGGGGCCTAAAAAAGATA
Source organism: uncultured Nitrosomonadaceae bacterium (assembly GCA_964013575.1). Taxonomy (GTDB): domain Bacteria; phylum Pseudomonadota; class Gammaproteobacteria; order Burkholderiales; family Nitrosomonadaceae; genus BJGV01. Next base: position 14,884 of record CAXGWP010000017.1, on the reverse strand, counting down.
ATTTGAAAGAGCAAGCAGAAGAATTAAGGCGTGTTTTACCTACTAAACCAAGGTTATCTGAGAAGTTGATTGAGTTTTCAGAACAATTTAAGTGTCCAGCTAGTAAATTAGATGCTGTTCAGTTAAATAAATGGTTTTTAGAGCTAGATGAATGGACGGTTGAAGTTGCGCAACTATGCCTTAGTTTTGATCAACAACTTGATTTAACTGGCTCATTACCAGAGGTAGTTATATCTAGTAATTTAAAGGGACAGGAGCATCAGCAACCAATTAATATAAGGCAATAAATTTCTATACAATTTATTGACACAAGGAAAGCATGAGCTTAAATCAAAAGATTGAAAATGTTAAGACACTGCTAGATATGGTTAATAAAAATTATGCACCAGTTGTTTTTGCTAATAGTTTTGGCGCAGAAGATATGGTATTAACTGATTTGATTAGGAGAAATTTCCCTGATATTTCTATGTTTACTCTTGATACGAAGCGTCTCCCTAAAGAGACACTTAAGCTAATGAAAGAAATTGAAGATCACTATAGTATAGAAATTAAAACATATTTTCCTGAATCTTCTGCAGTGGAAGAATATATTGTGAATAATGGGATTAATGGGTTTTATGACAGTATAGCTTTGCGAAAAACTTGTTGCTTTATTAGGAAAGTTGAACCATTAAAGCGAGCTTTAAAAGATAAGGGTGCATGGGTAACAGGGCTGAGGCGTGATCAGGCTTTAACTAGAAAGGATCTAGAAGAGTCTGAATTTGATGTAGATAATGGTTTGCAGAAAATCAGTCCGCTATTAAATTGGAGCCTGCCTGATGTATGGGCATATATTAAGAATGCTAGTGTTCCATATAATGCGTTGCATGATCAAGGTTATAGCAGTATTGGTTGTGCGCCATGTACTCGTGCAATAACACCTGGTGAGGATATACGTGCTGGGCGTTGGTGGTGGGAAAACCCAGAGACTAAGGAATGTGGTTTGCACCTTAAAGAGAAGAAATAATATAAATCTATTTGTAAGTTTTGTGAATTTTAAATAGATATATTAAAAATGATATAAAAAATTTTATTATCTTTATACCAGATATTATGATAAAAAAAGAGCCAGGAGCTTTTAAAAGTAAGGTTGTAGATCAACTAAGTCATTTAGATGCTCTAGAGAGTGAATCAGTTCATATTTTACGAGAAGTCGCTGCAGAATGCACGAATCCCGCATTACTCTTTTCTGGGGGTAAGGATTCGATTGTATTATTAAGGCTTGCAGAAAAAGCATTTCGTCCTGGCCCCTTTCCATTTCCATTGCTACATATAGATACTGGTCATAATTTCCCCGAAGTAATTGAGTTTCGTGATAAAAGGGCTAAAGAGTTAGGAGAACATTTAATTGTACGTAGTATGGAAGACTCTATTAAAAAGGGTAGAGTGGTTTTACGTTCAGAGAACCAGAGCCGCAATTCATTTCAATCTGTAACGCTATTAGATGCAATTGCTGAACTTGAGCTTGATGCTTGTATTGGAGGCGCAAGGCGGGACGAAGAAAAAGCCCGGGCAAAAGAGCGCATATTTTCTTTTCGGGATGAATTTGGGCAATGGGATCCAAAGAACCAGCGTCCTGAGTTATGGGATATTTATAATACACGAGTACATAAAGGAGAAAATATTCGTGTATTTCCAATTAGTAATTGGACTGAGCTTGATGTTTGGGAATACATAGCAAGGGAAAAACTAGAGGTGCCTAAAATTTATTTTGCACATACCCGTGCTGTATATCGTCGTAATAATGGTTTGCTGCCTGTTTCTCATCTTATTCAGCCTAGGGATGGTGAGAAATCTGAGAATATTGTAGTTCGTTTTCGCACAGTAGGTGATATGAGTTGTACTTGCCCAGTAGAATCTGAAGCAAAAGATGTGGAGGAGATTATTACTGAGACAGCAATTACACATATTACTGAACGTGGTGCTACTCGTATGGACGATCAAACATCAGATGCATCTATGGAGTTACGTAAGAAAGAGGGATATTTTTAGAGAAAAGGATTTATATGAAATAGTTGTTTAAATATATTTGTAGCGATTCAAATCCCCAAAAGAAGGATAATAAATGGTAGGAAATAGTAAAATTTCATTTAGTGATACAGAATTATTACGTTTTATTACAGCAGGTAGCGTAGATGATGGTAAAAGTACTTTAATTGGACGCTTATTATATGATTCTAAATCAATATTTGAAGATCAGTTAAACGCGATCACAAGTACTTCACATAAACGTGGAATGAAGGATGTTGATTTATCATTATTAACTGATGGTCTGCAGGCTGAACGCGAACAGGGTATTACCATTGATGTAGCTTATAGGTACTTTGCTACTCCTAGAAGAAAATTTATTATTGCTGATACCCCAGGTCACGAGCAATATACTCGGAACATGGTGACCGGGGCATCTACTGCTAATCTTGCAATTATTCTAATTGATGCGCGGAAAGGTGTGCTTACTCAATCTCGACGACATGCCTATTTAGCTAGTTTAATGGGTATTCCTCATTTGGTTGTGGCTATTAATAAAATGGATCTTGTTAATTATTCATGTGATGTAGTTAAAAAAATTAGTCAGGAATTTGCTGAATTTGCAACTAAGCTTGGTTTAAATAATATTATGTATATACCAATGTCCGCTTTAAATGGAGATATGGTTGTAGAGCGCGGAAATTATCTTTCTTGGTATAAGGGACCTACTTTAATAGAGGTTTTAGAGAATACTCCTATAGATCAAGATATTAATCTTGAAGATTTTCGATTCCCAGTACAGTTAGTATGTCGTCCAAGAACAAAAGAATTTCATGATTTTCGTGGTTATATGGGAAGAATTGAATCAGGTCAAATTACAGTCGGAGATAAAGTTACAATTTTGCCTTCTAGGTTAGAATCGCGCATTAAAGAAATTGTTACTTACGAGGACAATATTAATAATGCTATTGCACCACAGTCTGTAACACTCACCATAGAGGATCATCTAGATATTTCACGTGGAGATATGTTAGTAGGGATCAAGAATCCACCTTATGTCACTAAAAAAATTAGCGCCATATTATGTTGGTTATCTGAAGAGGATCTTGACTCAAATCGAAAATACCTTATCAAGCATTCGGCCCGTATTGTTAAATCAGTAGTGAGTAAAATAGATTACAGGGTGGATATTAATACATTGAATAATGAGGTAGTAGATACTTTAAAAATGAATGATATAGGGTGTGTAGAATTAAATGTACAACAACCCTTGGTCTGTGATTATTATCAGAAAAATCATGCCACAGGAAGTTTTGTTGTGATTGATGAGGCAAGTAATAATACTGTTGCTGCAGGGATGATTCGTAAAATTTATGAATAGTTAATTTTTACAATAATTTTTTAAGATAAGAAATTACAGCAAAAAAGATAAGCTTAATTCTAGTGATTTAACAGCATTAATAATCTATTGAATATGAGAAATATAGAATCAGATTTAGATACTAATTCAGATACTACATTAGGCGTGGCAGGAGGAACGGACACCCTTGTTTTAGGGTTTGATATGGCTTTTGCTGATTTATATCAGCGTGCTGGACTTTTAAAATTGGATCAAGCATTCCTTGAATTCTTAAATGATAGCGATCCTGATTTATATGATCGATATACTCACGTTCGTTTACATCCTAACAGTCTTAATGCAAAAGATGAGTCTAACTTGTTAATTGAAGTTGCTCCAATGTTGGATGATTTTATTTCAAAATTATTCTGTATAGAAACTGAAGTTCAAGAACTTTCTGCGCGCCATCACGAGCTAGCTCCATTATATTTTTGTAAAAGACAGTTTGTGCTTAGAAAGGCAATGAATAAAGTGAGTGATGAGGATATATCAAAAGTTGATGGCCTGAAATTAGAGAAGCAGTTAGAAACTGAATTCAAAATGCCATTTTCTGAGCTTGCTTTTGCAACCAAGGTAACAGAGTGGCTAAAAGATGAAAAAGAAAATGAAGTGCCCTTAAAATCGGCATTATTTTATGCTGCATGGGCACTGAAAACAGTAGAAGGAAAAAAGCGTAACCACGGGGGGGTGCTATTTAAGCCTCACCCTAAGCTAGATCATTTACATTTGGTGCCTTCTGTTATTCACTCTTCTGATGGTTATGTTGCCCATAAATTAGATCATTTTCGTCGTAGAGAGGGATTCTCGTTGACTGATAAGGGTACTGATCTTGTTGGTGCTTTAGATCAGGCGAACTACTGTATTTGGTGCCATGAGCAAGGAAGAGACTCTTGTTCAAAAGGGTTGAAGGTAAAAACAAAGTCACCTGAAGAGCCTACAACTTTTAAAAAGAGTCCATTTGGCGTGTTGCTTGCTGGTTGCCCTTTAGAGGAACGAATTTCTGAATTTCATAAGTTAAAAACTGAAGGGATTGCTATTGGTGGTTTAGCTATGATTGTGCTAGATAATCCTATGTGTGCTGGAACTGGGCATCGAATTTGTAATGACTGTATGAAATCTTGTATTTATCAAAAACAAGAACCAGTAAATATTCCTGAAGCAGAAACGCGTACTCTTAAAGATGTTCTTGAATTACCTTGGGGTTTTGAAATTTATAGCCTTCTTACTCGTTGGAACCCATTGGATTTAGAACGACCTGTTCCAAAAGCTTCATCAGGACATAAAGTGTTAGTAGTGGGCATGGGTCCGGCAGGTTATACATTAGCACATCATTTGATGAATGATGGTCATTTTGTTATGGGTATAGATGGACTTAAAATAGAGGCCTTGCCATCAGAACTTTCTGGCATTAACCAAGAAGGCGCTTATGTGCCTTTCAGACCCATTAAAGATGTAAAAGAACTTGATGAAGATTTAAATGAACGTGCGCCAGCAGGGTTTGGTGGAGTAGCTGAATATGGTATTACAGTACGTTGGAATAAAAATTTCCTAAAATTAATTAGGCTGTTACTAGAAAGAAGAAAAGAATTTTCTCTTTTCGGTGGAGTTCGTTTTGGGGGAACTATTACAGCTGATGATGCTTTAAATATGGGATTTGATCATGTGGCGTTGGCTGCTGGAGCAGGCCGTCCTACAGTACTTGATTTGCCGAATGGTTTGGCTCGAGGAGTTCGTGCTGCATCTGATTTCTTGATGGCATTACAGCTATCTGGTGCAGCTCAAGATAATTCTATAGCAAATATGCAGTTACGTTTACCTGTGGTAGTAATTGGAGGTGGATTAACAGCAATTGATACAGCAACTGAGGCTCTTGCCTATTATCCTGTACAAGTTAATAAATTTCTTCATCGCTATGAATCTTTATCAGCCAAAAATGGAGAGCAAGAAACTCGTAATTTATGGGATGATGAAGAGTGTGAGATTGCAGATGAATTTCTTAATCATGCTCGTGCTATTAGGGCTGAGCGTAAATTAGCAATTGCTGAAGGACGTGCTCCAAAGATTCTAGAGCTACTTCAGTCTTGGGGCGGTGCTACTATAGCGTATAGAAAAAGATTAATAGATAGCCCCTCTTATACTCTTAATCATGAAGAAGTGGAAAAAGCATTAGAGGAGGGTATAACGTTTGCTGAGGGCCTTACACCTAAGAGTATAGAGCTTGATCAACGAGAACATGCTAAGTCTGTAAAATTTATAATAAAAGAATTAGACGATACAGGTTCTTGGGAAAAAATCGGAGAGACTGAATTGCCTGCTCGTGCAGTATTGGTTGCAGCTGGCACAAAGCCCAATACAGTACTTGCAAGAGAAGATCAAAAGAATTTTAAACTACACGGGCGCTATTTTGCTGCTTGTGATGAAAGTGGGAATCCTGTTGATCCAGTTCACGGGAATCCCAAACCAGAAACCCCGATGGTTCTTTTAAGTCGTTGTAATGATGGTCGTTTTATTAGTTTTTTTGGAGACTTGCACCCATCTTTTTCTGGGAATGTGGTTAAGGCCATGTCTAGCGCTAAACAGGGGTATCCTGTGATTAGCCGTGTACTTAGCAAGAAATCTCCTGTATCCACTGAAGGAAGATCACATTTCTTATCTTTAATTAATGCACGGTTGCGTCCTACTGTACATAAAATAGAAAGGCTTACTCCAACTATTATTGAGGTTGTTGTGCATGCACCTATGGCAGCTGAGCGTTTTCAGCCGGGTCAATTTTATCGTTTTCAGAATTTTGAAGCACTTGCCCCAAATGCTTCTAACACAAAACTTGCAATGGAGGGGATTGCTTTAACTGGGGCTTCAGTAGATATTGAACGTGGATTAGTATCATTAATAGCGTTAGAAATGGGTGGCTCTGCTGACTTATGCGCTATGCTAAGCCCAGGTGATCCTGTAATATTGATGGGACCAACAGGGACGCCGACAGAAATAGTCCCAGGAGAGACGGTCGTGCTGGTTGGGGGTGGATTAGGAAATGCAGTCCTATTTTCAATTGGAGCAGCAGCTAGAGCTGTAGGATCAAAAGTTTTATATTTTGCTGGGTATAAAAAATTAATTGATCGTTATAAGGTTACAGAAATTGAGTCGGCAGCTGATACAGTTGTCTGGTGTTGTGATGAATCTCCTGGATTTACACCTTCACGTTCTGGTGATTTGAGCTTTATTGGGAACATGGTTGAAGCAATGGCAGCTTATGGTAGTGGTGCTTTAGGACCCCAGCCAATTTCATTATCAGAAGCTGATAGGATACTAGCGATTGGTTCAGATCGTATGATGGCTGCTGTAGGCGTTGCTCGGCAGAATAAATTGAAGCCGTATTTAAAAGCAGGGCATTTTGCAATTGGTTCAATAAATTCACCTATGCAGTGCATGATGAAAGAAATTTGTGCACAATGCTTACAGCCTCATAAAGATCCAGATACTGGTGAAATTACTTATGTATTTTCCTGCTTTAATCAAGATCAACCACTGGATCAAGTTGATTTTGTTGGCCTTGCATCTCGGTTGCGCCAGAATAGTGCGCAGGAGAAGCTTACAAAGCAATGGATTAGTCATTGTGTAAAGGAATCAGGTCAAATTAGAGCTTAGAGATGGAAAATTTAATTTTTATTATATTCTGTGAACACATCATGCTCAGGATTATTTATAATTAAATCTTCTTACAAAAGAAGTATTATTGTTAGTAGATATTTTTATGTGAGTATTTATAGAAATATAGAATACTATAAAGGGGATTATCAATGTATATAGGAATACCCGCGGAAATATTAGATGGAGAAACCCGCGTTTCTGCTACTCCAGAGACCGTTAAAAAGCTTTCTGCTAATAAGGCTCATACCATTCTAGTGCAGTCAGGAGCTGGAGCTGGAGCTAGTATTACTGATGAAAACTTCAGGGAAGCCGGTGCAACCATAGTAAATGATGCTGCAGAGCTATATGCACAGTCGGAAATCATATTAAAGGTTCATATTCCAGACTCTTCTGAAATGAAAATGATACGTAAAGATGCCGTTTTATTAGGTCTATTATCCCCACATAAGACTGAAGGTATTAGTGCTCTTGCAAGCCATGGTATAACGGCATTTTCTATGGAGAAAATTCCGCGTATTTCGCGTGCTCAGAATATGGATGTGCTTTCTTCACAGGCAAATATTGCAGGGTATAAGGCAGTATTGATAGCAGCAAATATTTATCAGAAATTTCTTCCTATGTTGATGACTGCAGCAGGTACAGTGAAAGCTGCTCGTATATTAGTTTTGGGTGCAGGAGTTGCAGGTTTGCAGTCTATTGCTACAGCAAAGCGTTTAGGGGCGGTAATAGAAGCATTTGATGTACGCCCCGCAGCTAAGGAGCAAGTAGAAAGCCTAGGGGCAAAATTTGTCGAAGTTCCTTTAAGTGATGAAGAGAAAAAACAGGCAGAAACTGCAGGTGGTTATGCACGTGAGATGTCTGATGACTATAAGCGCCGCCAAGGAGAATTAGTGCATCAACGTGCTATGGCGGCCGATATCATTATTACTACAGCATTAATTCCTGGGCGTCCAGCTCCTGTATTAGTTAATGAGGATACTGTAAAAGCTATGAGACCTGGTTCAGTTATCGTAGATATGGCTGTAGAGTCTGGTGGTAATTGTCCCCTATCAGAGTTAAATAAAACTGTAGTTAAGCATGGTGTAAGTATAATAGGTATAGCTAATATTCCTGGTCTAGTGGCAGCAGATTCAAGTTCACTTTATGCTCGAAATTTGATGAATTTTCTTAATTTAATGTTAGATGCAAAGAGTGGTGAATTTAATATTAATCGAGAAGATGAAATTATTGCTGGCACTTTGGTATGTTTGAATGGTGAAGTGATTTCTAATGAAAAATAAGTAATTTATAAGTTAAATTTTTTGGTATTTATAAGGAGCTATTATGATTGGAGAAATTGATCCAACCATTATTAACATCACTATATTTGTATTAGCAATATTTGTTGGCTATCACGTTGTGTGGAATGTTACTCCTGCCCTGCACACGCCATTGATGTCAGTGACTAACGCTATTTCAGGTATTATTTTAGTTGGTGCAATGTTAGCTGCTGGAGCGGTAGAAACCGACTGGGGCGTTTGGTTGGGTGCAGTTGCCGTAATATTAGCATCAATCAACGTGTTTGGTGGATTTCTTGTTAGTCAGCGTATGTTAGAAATGTTTAGAAAAAAAGATAAAAAAGGAAATAAATAAATGTCACCTAATTTAGTTGCTTTAGCTTATCTTATTGCATCAGTTTTTTTTATTCTGGCGTTGAAGGGTTTAAGTTCACCAGTCACTGCTCGCCAAGGTAATTTATTTGGAATGGTAGGAATGGTCATTGCCGTTCTTACTACACTAACAATTACAGATAACTGGGCGTTAATAATTGTTTGTATTGCTTTAGGTGGTTTAATTGGTACAGTTGTTGCTAAGCGAGTACAAATGACAGCTATGCCAGAACTTGTTGCATTTATGCACTCGTTAGTAGGCTTGGCGGCTGTGTTTATTGCTATTGCAGCTGTTAATAATCCAGTCTCATTTGGTTTGCCTGAGGCTTTGCCAATGGGAAGTAAATTAGAGCTCTTTCTAGGTACATTTATTGGAGCTATGACTTGGTCAGGATCAGTTATTGCATTCTTAAAGCTATCAGGACGCATGGGTGGATCGCCTGTTATATTTAATGGTCAACATATGCTTAATTTAATTATAGCGTTGGTAATGATTGGGTTTGGTTTATGGTTCTTTTTTAGCGAGACGACTAATTGGACAGCTTTTATTGCAATGACTGTAATTGCCTTTGCTTTGGGTTTTTTAATTATCATTCCTATTGGTGGAGCAGATATGCCAGTAGTAATCTCTATGCTTAATTCATATTCGGGTTGGGCAGCTGCGGGTATTGGTTTTTCACTTGGTAACCCAATGCTAATTATTTCAGGTTCTTTAGTGGGAAGTTCTGGTGCAATATTATCTTATATTATGTGTAAGGCTATGAACCGACCATTCCTTTCAGTCATACTAGGTGGGTTTGGTAGTGATGGAGGATCAGCTGCAATTGGCGACAAAGAACAAAAAACTCACCGTAGTGGTAGTTCAGATGACGCTGCTTTTTTATTAGGTAATGCAGATAGTGTAATTATTGTCCCTGGCTATGGTCTAGCTGTAGCACGAGCACAGCATTCAGTGAAAGAATTGTCAGAAAAATTAGTTGAGCAAGGTATTAATGTTAGATTTGCAATTCACCCAGTTGCAGGCCGTATGCCAGGACATATGAATGTTCTATTAGCAGAAGCAGAGATACCTTATGATCAAGTGTTGGAGATGGATGAAATTAATAGTGACTTTTCTAATACAGATGTCGTATTAGTTCTAGGTGCAAATGATGTAGTAAATCCTGCAGCATATGTTGAAGGAAGCCTTATTTATGGAATGCCAATTTTAGATGTCCATAAAGCTCAAAATGTTATGGTTGTTAAGCGTAGTATGGGTGTAGGTTATGCTGGTTTAGATAATGAATTGTTTTATATGGATAAAACTATGATGGTATTTGGTGATGCTAAGAGTGTGGTAGAGAATATGGTTAAATCTTTGTAATGTTATTTACTTATTGTTAAGTGAGCAGAATACTTGATATATTCATTGAAGCAAAAATTGATACTTTTATGCGCTAGTTTTTTTGATTGCAGCCACTTTATAAATCTAGTTAAATTGAAGACAATCACCCGTTCTCTTGTATAAGATAGAACGGGTGATTTATTTATGGCTTGAGAAAATTGATTTGCATATTATAGAAAAGATAATATTTGGAAATTTCTATGTAATAGGATAGATTTATCCTATTACATAGAAATAGTTAAACTAAATCATATTTAATCGGGGTGAATCTAATGGGAATATTGGATAAAGCTAAAGAAATTGGAGGTAAAGTTAATGAGTCAATTGCAACATTCAGTAGTGATGAGGTAATAGCTAATACCGTTATTAAAGCAGTCGGTAAACAAGAAAAAATTAATGAAATTTTAAAGCATAAAGGTTCTAATTATCGTGTTGCAGACATTGAATTAGGTATGGGTATTCCTCCAACTGTTACATTTGGTCTTCGTAGGGTTAAAGAAAATAATGATGACTCAGATTCCTATGAAGTTGAAGATATTTCTTTAGACGAGAGAAAGTAGAACAAAAATAGATTTGATAGTAAGTTTTACTAGTTGTTATTTTTTTATAGGTATAGTTTAAAATAATTAAAAATTTTTTCTATTAAAATTCTTTCTAGGTAAGAAAAATAGACATGAAAAAATATATTTCATATTTATCTTCTATTTTGAAGCCAAATAGTAGCAATGCTAAAGAAGATAAGTTTAAAGATGCAATAGATGCATATAATAAGAATAACTATTCTTTAGCTAAAGAATTATTTTCTATATTAGCTAATAATGGAGATGTAAACTCACAATGGTACATAGGAAGGATATATAAAAATGGTGAAGGTGTTGTGCAAGATTACCAAGAGGCAGCAAGGTGGTACCAGAAAGCTGCAGATCAAGGAGATGCACGTTCACAGCTTAACCTTGCACTTATGTATAAGAAAGGTGAAGGTGTAACTCAGGACTATCTAGAGTCTGAAAAATGGCTCCGTAAAGCTAGCAATCAAGGAGATATAGAGGCTCAATTTCATCTTGCTTTAATGTATAAAAATGGTGATGGTGTACTACAAGATTATGAAGAGGCGGCAAAGTGGTTTCGTCTTTCTGCAGAGCAGGGTAACGCAAAATCACAAACAATTCTTGGCTTTTTATATAGTAATGGTAAGGGTGTAGTTCAAGATTTCGAAGAAACAGTAAAGTGGTACAAACTTTCTGCTGAACAAGGCTATGATATTGGTCAATTTAATCTTGGCTTAATGTATAAAGAAGGTAAGGGCGTGATCCAAGATTTAGATAAAGCAATGATATGGTTTCATAAGTCAAGTGCCCAAGGGTATTCTGATGCTCAATTTAACCTTGCTTTGATGTATGAAAATGGAGAAGGTGTAACGCAAAATTATAAAATAGCAGAAAAATGGTACAGACTTTCAGCTGAGCAAGGGCATGCGAAGGCCCAATTTAATCTTGGTTTGATGTATAAGAAAGGCGAGGGTGTAATACAAGATTATCAGGAGGCAGTAAAATGGTATCGGCTCTCTGCAGAAAAAGGGAATACAAAAGCAAAATTAAATCTTGGAGTAATGTATGGGATTGGTCAAGGGGTACATCAAGATTATATTTATGCATATATGTGGTGTAATCTAGCTGCTAGTGATGGGCATGTCGCTGCTATAAAGAATCGAGAGAAGATAGCAAAAAGAATGACACCTGCTCAGATTTGTGATGCCCAGAATATGGCAAGAGAATTTAGCAAAAGAATTTTATAAACCAAAAATCTTAATATTAGATACGGAATTATTTGTTGAAATTGTTAAAGTAATATTTCTATTAATAATAGAAAATTATAATGAATATATTTTGGTTAGAACCTATAATTATAAGAAGTAATGTTTGCTTCAATATAGAGGTAAAGCCTTTTTATTTTTTTGGATATTTTTCAGATGAAGCAGCATACTGACTCTTCTTTTTGCGGCTGGCTTCCTCCTGATGATCCGCTTCGAGTATCTTTGCATAATGAGGTACATACTCGCCAGAGCCAGAGGATTCATCTTCCTGCCTTAGTTGTTTATATTGCAGTAATTAGTAATGATATTACCCTTGAGAAAGAGTGTGAACATCTTCGTCTCTTGCCCGGACAAGAAGCAATGACAGTAGAAAATTTGCAACATAATTTTCTACGTTTGCGTTTACAGGATTGCACCTTAAGGTGGGAACGGCATACAGAATTTACCAGTTATTTGTTAGTTCAACACCTCCCTGAAACTGCTCGATTGGGAGAGATTGATCCCGAATTGCTATCATCTCTTGTTTTACCAGAAGGATGGCTAGCTGGTATTCCAGGCAGAACATTTTCAGCTATTAAATTGATTATGGTGCATGGCAATCTGGATAAGCCTGAAAAAATGCTGTTATCAGCACGTAATTGGTTTGGTGGCCGTGAAGTAGTGGCCTCTTTAGTTGGAAGGTATAGTAGGTCGCTTGTAGTAACTGATTTTATGCTCAGAGATACTGGGTTTGAGCGAATATTAGTGATTGCTCCACCCAATATATCTGTTACTAGGGCAGGGCGTATTGCACAACGTTTATTAGAAATAGAAACCTATAGGATTATGGCGCTTCAAGGATTACCAGTTGCTAAGAAGCTTGATTTTGAATTATCTCAGGCTGAGAAGCAGTTAGCCAGTATTACAGACCAGTTAAAAAATAAAGTTGCTTCAGAGCAAGAATTGCTAGATCGATTAGTTTCATTAGCAGTGTATATAGAACGTCTTACTATCGAGAATATGTATCGATTTAATGCTACCCGTGCTTATGACAAGATGATAACTCAACGTATTAATGAATTAAAAGAACAGGCTATACCTGGTACACAAATAATTGGTGAGTTTATGTGGCATCGCCTTTCTCCTGCTATAGCAAAGGTAAAAGATACTGCACAGCGTATGGGTATTCTTTCAGAAAGAGTGTCATATACTAGTGCTTTACTTCGCACACAAGTTAATATATTGACAGAAGCACAGAATCAACTTCTACTTGAGAAACTTACACGTGGTCAAGAATTACAATTACAACTTCAAAGGACAGTAGAAAGCTTATCAATTGCAGCTATTTCGTATTATGTAGTGAGCTTAATATATTATCTAGCTAAGGCTGGTCAGGCTGCAGATTTATTGGGTCATCCTGAGCTGATAACAGGTATATTGATACCCGTGGTATTACTAATAGTTTGGTATATCATACGTCATATTCATAATAAGTATCTCAAGTAAATTAGCCTCTATCTAGCTAATATAAGAGATTTGAGAATACTGGCAATATCTATTTTATATATTGCTATATTTAAATTTTTTATTTTGTAATAATTGCTTGGGTGTGAATATGAAATAGATAGGTAGAATAATAGATATATACATTTTAGCGGTTTGGAAAAGTAATAATACCAACTCCTGTTAGTGCTAGGTTTACAATAAGCTGTTGTGCATTTTGTAAATAAGCCAAGAATGATTGTGCGACAACAGACAAATTTTTTCCTGATGGATAAGCATAATGCCATTGACAGTTAATAGGAAATCCTTGTACATCAAGTATAACTAATTGATTCTCTGGGGAATCAAGGGTTAATGTATGATTCGACAGTACAGATACTCCTAAGCCACCAAGTATTGCTTGTTTAATTGCTTCATTACTACCTAGTGTCATTTGTGTCTTTAATTTTATATTATTCTTTGAAAAAAAATTTTCTGTTTCAATGCGTGTTCCAGAACCATATTCTCGGAATATAAAGGGCTCATCAGCTATACGCTTAAGAGTGATATTTTTTTTCTTTGCTAGAGGGTGGTTTGCTGATGCAAGTACAACCAATGGATTTTGTAGAAAGCTCTTAATTATTATTTCATCTTGCTCTGGTGGAAGATCTAGAATGTATAGGTCATCCATATTATTAGATAAGCGCTCTAGTATATGCATCCGATTAGAGACTTCTAATGAAACTTCAATTCCCGGGTATTGATGACAAAACATTCCAAGTAGCCGTGGAGCAAAATATCCTGCTGTAGTTACTACTGCTAACCTTAATTTACCAGCTCTTAATCCTTTCATATCTGCTGTAACCATCTCAAACTGAGATAGATGCTCAAAAATACCACTGCAAGCTTGCTGTAGTTCTCTCCCAACATCAGTTAAATATATTTTTTTACCAATTTGTTCAAATAAAGGTAGCCCAATAGCATCTGTTAGTTTTTTGATTTGCATTGAAACTGTTGGTTGCGTTACATATAGTTCTTCAGCTGCGCGTGTATAACTTCCTAAGCGAGCAATAGTTTCAAAAACTTCAAGTTGACGTAAGGTGCTATGGCGCATGATCACCTCCTTTAATGCATAGATTATTAACAATGATACCGATAATTATTATTGATTATTATTTATATTAATAATATAACATAATACTTGCAAGAAGGTGATTTAAGAATTTTATTTTATTAATAAATACAAGGAGGGTAAAAATATGGCAAAAACATACGTTTCGCGTAGATCATCTGATACAGCGTTATCTAGATCATTTGGCGTAAAATGCTATGACCAAGGGACTTCTCCTGTAATTCATAGCTCATTAGCAATGATATCAATAATAATATTTTATTATTCTTTATATTAATTATATTACATAATGCTTATAAGAAGTTGATTTGAATGTTTTGTTTTAATAATAAATTCTAGGAGGTTAACAATATGGCAACAACATACGGTTCAACAGGAACAGCGGCCACAG
>CAXGWP010000016.1:0-34977 GCA_964013575.1 uncultured Nitrosomonadaceae bacterium | reverse complement strand
CATTATTCAGTATAGGGTTAAATGTCGCCCGTCCATTCACACCCCATCCCTCATCTTTACTAGTATTATTTGGAGAAATAGACTCTCCATATACACCAGTTTGTACACCCCATTTCTTTCCATAAGCAGCTATATTTACCCCAATTGCACGATCTACAACTGGAGCATTGAGTACATTCATCATTGATCTTTCCGTGAATAGAATATCATTTGAGCTTTCTTGTAGCTCCCGACTAAAAGCTTGTTTTTGATGGCCAACAGTAACTCTAGTTACTATATCTTGAAAAGTATCTAAACCTGTATAAGAAAGTTTAAAATCTTTAAGACCAATCTTGTTATCAGCAAAATCAATATCCGATTTAAATTTCCATACATTATATAAGGTGCTCATAAATGTTAAGCGTGCCCGGCGCATTTCTGTACCATTATTAGCCGGACTAGGTGCTCCACTCCTTAAGAAATCATCATTATTACTTATTGAAGCATCAGCGTGCATTCGCCCGCCTATCTTAAATTTAAAGCTGCCATCTGCAGACTGTGCTCGCAACCCTTTTTGATCTATGCTGATTTTTGTTTTATCTGATTCTTTTATCTTTCCCTCAAGTTTCTCAACTTTACTAAGAAGCCTTAAGTGGCCTCTACGACGCGTAACTTTAGTATTTTTATATTTTTGAATCTCTTTCTCAAGTAAATCTATTTTCTTTGTCAGTTGTTCGGTTGCAGCTTTAATTCTTAGCTCTAAACTCTTATCCCTTTCGTATGAAGCAGTATAATTAGCTTCTGGCTTGTTTTTAATTTTTTCTTTTTCTCTTCTTCTCCTTTTTTTAGCTAAAGTTGATTGATTCCGTATTTGAGTTGGCTTATCTTCAACTCGTTCAAATGTTCCAAGTCTTTCACGGTTTGGACCAGATTCTGTATATATTTGCTTGGTTTTTGTATCAACGAAGAGTTCAATTGCATAAGATGATGAAGTTAGATTCAATCCAACAAACACAATGAAGATTAAATTAGAATTAATTTTCACAATTAACGTTCATACACATAATTTAGTACTGCAGTATCAAAAAAATATGGCCTTATATTAATTAAATTATACTTAATATAAGCGCAAAAATATTGTAATGTAACTTTATGATGAAGAAATTAATCTCTATTTTATATGGCTATTATTGTAATAGAAGTTATGGCTTGACATCTTTAGGTATAAATTGAATTTCATACTATTTCTAATTAATTAGTAGTTTTACTAAATTTTTTATATCTTAATAAGATTATAGGATATAAATGTCTTATTATAAAAATATAATTTATATAGTAATCAGGGAAAATTAAACAATTTATAATTAGTAAATTATAGTTATATAAAACTACAGAGTTTTATAAGAAATTATAGAACCCTGTAGTAAAGTTTATGGGGGTCCTTGCAGCCTATATTTTTTTCTTATAGGTTAATTAAATTTTATTTAAGGGCAGGTATGTGTTGTGCCGTCAGTTGAATCTTTGACTTGATCTCCTGAATCTTTATCTGCACATGCAATTCTATTTAAAATGGCCTGAGCAGTTTCTCCTTTTAAAGCTCTTTCTGCAGTAGAACTTGCATCAATGTCAAGGTTATCATCTTCACCACCACCAGATGCCATCACGGGTCCATTAATCATAAATACTGCAGCAGCAGCAATCAATAATTTGTTCATTTTTGTGTCTCCTCTTCTGATTTATATTCTTTTTGCATTTTTTGAATCCAATCTAAAGTAAAAATAATTTTATTATATTCCTATATTATGGATCCGATGCCCTAACAATACCAAGTACGCTGATATAAATCAATTTATTTTGAGCTATGCTAAAAAGTGTATTATAAGAAAAGAATTTATATATGTATTAACATTATTTAATAGATGTAGATTTATTAATATTATTTTGTTTATATTTAGTTAGAGTTACTTATATTTTTACTGTAAAATTAACAATATGAATAAATACAATCTTTCTTATTTTACTGCTATTTTTGTAGCAATCACACTATCTGGCTGTGGGATACAAAGTATACCAACTGCTCTTAATAATGTTGAAGCTGCATGGTCAGAGGTTTTAAATCAATATAAGAGACGATCTGATTTAATTCCTAATCTTGTTAATATAGTCAAGGGGTATGCTTCTCATGAGAAAGAAACTCTACAGGCAGTTGTAGAGGCAAGGGCTAAAGCAACGCAGACAAAGGTCAGTACTGATCAGTTAACACCTCAATTAATGAATCAGTTTTCACAAGCCCAAGCTGGGTTAGGATCAGCTCTTTCTCGTCTTATGGTTGTCGTTGAACGTTACCCTGAATTAAAGGCAAATACAAATTTTCGTGATCTTCAGGTACAACTAGAGGGGACAGAAAATAGGATAGCCGTTGCAAGAAATAGATACATTCAATCAATAAATGCTTTTAATAATTTAGTTACAGTTCCACCCACATCTTGGTTTAATGCCATATTCTTGAAGCATGATAAGAAACCACAGTTTAGCCCTGAAAATGAAGATAAAATTAAGCAGGCCCCTAAAATAACACTTTGATGAGCTTAAGATTGCCAATTATTTTAATTATTCTTAGCTTCTTTTGTGTGACTCCAGTATTTTCTCTTGATATTCCTAAACATACTGGTCCCGTAGTTGACCTTGCAGGTGTATTTACTAAATCTGAGAATGCACAAATTTCATCAAGCCTCATACAGTTTAAAAGAAAATATGGGCCACAGATTCAAGTGGTTGCAATACCACAACTTCAAGATGAAACGATTGAAAGTCTTTCAATTAAAATTGTAGACAAATGGAAGCTTGGCTCAAGAGATAAGGATGATGGGGTGCTATTACTTATAGCAACTCAAGATCGTAAGGTTCGTATTGAGGTTGGGCAGGGGCTTGAAGGTGATTTGCCTGATGCATTAGCTGGAAAAATTATCCGGGTGGGAATTATTCCTTTTTTTAAGAAAGGAGAGATTGGTGTAGGTGTATTGTCTGGCTTAAGTATGATTGCTGAAAGTGTTGGGGGAAAATTAGAGAAAATTTCGCATCCTCAGATACAAAGAAATCCTCAATCAAGAGGTGCAGATTTAGGCTATTTACTATTTCTTACTTTTTTTCTCTTTGGGCCAACGATGTTAGGTGGAAGGAATCGAAGAGGCAGAGGTGGTATTGGATCTTCTATTCTTAGTGGGCTACTTTTGGGTAGTATGCTGAGTGGTGGGCGCAGTGGATTTGGTGGCGGATTTGGCGGAGGTTTTGGTGGCGGATTTGGAGGGGGAGGTGGTGGATTTTCTGGTGGCGGAGCAAGTGGAGGCTGGTAAATAATGGACTTTAATCAATCAGATCTTGATCGGATTTCTATGGCAGTTCTTGATGCTGAGAAAAAGACCACAGGTGAAATTGTTCCAATGATTGTTGCTCAGAGTGATGATTACCCAGGCGCCCGTTGGCGTCTAGCTATAACTGTATCCTTACTATTTGGATTTCTTACTTATTCCTGTATTGATCATTCTGACCCAATTTGGATCCTTTGGGCACAAATTCCCGGCCTTTATATTGGATATTGGCTTGGAATATTTCATTTTATCCTTAAGCCTTTTCTTTCTAACTCCAAAATTAAGGAAGAAGTACACCAGCGCGCATTGCAAGCTTTCTTTTCTCACAATATACATTTAACAAAAGAGCGAACAGGTATACTTATTATGGTTTCAGTTTTTGAGCATCGCGTTGAAATACTTGCAGATACTGGAATTAATGCAAAAGTATCGAAAGAAACATGGGAAAATATATTATTAGAAATGGTCAGCAAGATTAAATCAAATGAGCTTGCTGATGGCATCTGTATAGCTGTTAAGGAATGTGGTGTAATTTTAGCAAAAGAATTCCCAGGGACCCATGAAAACCCAAATGAAATTAAAAATAAGGTAATTATAGAATAAGGTTAAAGTTTTACTTTAATAAAGGACTCTCATTAGGCAATTGCCTTGAGTACCACAATGCAAGTTTATGTCGTAATGCTTTTTCTGATACCTGATCTTCAGGCAGGGGTTGTATAATTTTGTCATGGACTAAGAGTCTGTAGATATATAAAAGTTTATCACTTGCTGAATCAGTTGCTTCAAATTCAACTACTCCTCGGTCTTCGGCATATTTTACTCCTGAAATTAGGGCTTTCTTAAAAATTGCGTTTTCATTCTTTAATTTTTTCATAATATTATAGATAGGTAATTTATTGATTCTAATTTTAGTATTTTTGCTAGATTTGATAATTAGTAACACATAAAGGTATATAACAACTTATGTTAAATGTAAATGGATTTTTATTTCATTAATATAGATAATTATTTGAATAATTTTTTCATTTAATTGCT
Source organism: uncultured Nitrosomonadaceae bacterium (assembly GCA_964013575.1). Taxonomy (GTDB): domain Bacteria; phylum Pseudomonadota; class Gammaproteobacteria; order Burkholderiales; family Nitrosomonadaceae; genus BJGV01. The sequence goes on along the minus strand of CAXGWP010000016.1, from coordinate 30,595 downwards.
ATATTTAGAGTTTTAAATTTTTAATGTTTTTTTATATTAATTCTATATTTATTAGGAGTTCAATAGAATCAGAAGTCTTGGGTCATTTACAAATGGTAATGAAAGACTTTTTAATAATGGAAGAAGAGCAACTTAAAATTCTAAGGAGAGACTATCATGGTTAATTGGGGAACTATAACCTTAGCTATCATTATAACCAGTATTTATTCTTTTTTTTCAATAACATATGCATCAGAATTAAGTAACTCTTATAAGAGTAAAGAATTTTTAGTAATGCAAACTAAACAATATGATAAGCATAAAAATTATACTGCTATGCCTCATAAAAGTAGTCCTTGTCATTATAAAAAAGAGTCTTATAAGAAGAACAGTCATAAGAAGTCACATAAATTACGTAAGGTTAAGAGCTATGCGCATATGGTGGCTATGCATGCTGATAAATTGAATCTTTCTGACAATCAGCTTGGGAGGCTTATCAGGCTCCATAAGAAACATTCAAATGAGTATAAAAAGATAAAAAAAAAGATATATAGGAATCTTAAGATATTAAATTATTCCGGTATGAGTTTTGGAGCTGATGAACTTTTCTTACGGACATTGGGTGATGAACATTTAAATATATTTAAGTCATTACTTGATCAGCATATTAGAAATCGTAAGGTTATTAATACTATTTTAACTGACGAGCAAAAAAATCAGCTTAAAAAAATGAAAATAGATAGTGATAAGCACAGTTGCCAATATAATAGTGCATAACAAACAGAATAAATTTTTAATTCTTTCTGTACATAGGGTAATTTTAAATATTTACTTTAGGCTAATATTTTTATTTTTTTATGTATCTCTAAAAATATTCTATATTATTTTAATTTGGTTACGGCCAGCAGATTTGGCAAGGTATAATGCTTTATCTGCTTGCTGAAGTAATTCTACCTTGCTTTATCTAGTGTCTTAGGAGCTGCCGTGTTTAAGCTTATTTTTGCCTTATTGGGATTTTTTGTTTTTGGTTTTTTTGGATCATTAATTGGTTATTTTTTAGGTAGCATTATTGATAGATCTAGAGCTTATGGAATTGGTGGTATTAATCCTCTTAGTAGTGGTATTCGTCAAAAAATATTTCTTAAGACAGTTTTTATTTTATTAGGGAAATTAGCTAAGGCAGATGGACATATATCTAAAGAGGAAATAGCGCATGTAGAGAATCTTTTCCAAAGGCTTGGGATGTCTACTGAGCATAAACAGAATGCAATTACTCAATTTAAACAAGGAGCTAAACAAGACTTTGATATTGAACCAATTATAGAAGAGTTTATGTCAATTTGTGGGAGAACGCACCAATTGAGGCAAATGTTGCTTGTTTATCTCATAGTAATGGCACTATCAGATGGCACTATAAAATCCCCAGAGGAACGATTATTAATCCATATCGCATATCAATTAGGATATGATGAAATTGCATTTAGGCAGCTGTTGGATATGGTGCTTAATCAATCACATTTTGCAGGAGGAAGCCAAGCTGTTTCAGCTACTGCTGTTGAAGATGCATATAAAGCATTAGGTGTGGATAAGAATATGACTGATCAGGAAATTAAACGTGCATACCGTAAGTTAATGAGTCAATATCACCCAGATAAACTAATGGGACAAGGTTTGCCAGAAGATATGATAAATGTAGCTACTGAGCAGGCAAAAGAAGTACAGGTAGCATATGACTTAATAGTAAAGAGTCGTAAAGAGCAAATTTAGAGATTAATGCAAAAATATTTATGACCATTAAAAATCTTCAGGGGTAGGATTGCTTTTTTATTAGATATATATAGATTCTTTATACAATATAACATTATAAGGCCAAAAAAATTTAGCCTCGTATCCACATTTTTATAAACGTTAAAAATTTCTTTTTAATCTTATTTCCTATTAATTGTATTTTTTCTATGTTAATTGATTTTTTTCCAAAAGATATTGGCCATATCAGTATAAAAAAGATATAAGCTAGAGTAGTCAGAAATATACTGTAGAAAAAGTCTAAGGTAGATAAATTTTCAAAAGATATAGTTGATGTGCTTATCTCACGTGCGGTAGTAGTTAAATAGAGAACTAATAATAGAATAACAGCACCAGCTATGATTCTTAAACTACGCTTTAGAAATCTCTGTAGCCAATCATGCAATTTATTTTTCATAAAAGGAATTTAGATTAATTCAATTATATTTTACATAGTATTCTTTAGTAATTATAGAATTCTAACTATTTATTTTATAAATTAAACCTATATAATTGTTAAAATTAATACAGCGCTATATCAATGTATTATATAGAAGAGTAAAGGAGAATATTGTGGAAATAGCTTATATGTGGATTATATTGTGGTTAGCTTCTGTTATTGGCGCAACTATTATTGGTGCGCGTAAAAATATGGCAATTAGTGCCTGTTTTTTTGGCCTAATTTTTGGACCCCTTGGAGTTATCCTTGTACTTATTAGTAAAAGAAAGAAATAGCGTAGGAATTTGACTTACATAATAATAAACTGCTCAATATAATTTTTCCTTAGATTATTTAAAATAAATTATATCTATACTGGATATGCCATTACATAATTCTTGTGCAGAATATTAATGTATGAAGGTTTTGCGTATAAATTATAATGGCTATTATTTTCTTAAGTATTTAGAGTGAATTAATTTAATTTTATTTTTATAAGAACTATTTTTACTCAGACGTAGGTGTTTTTTGGCAAGATTTAGTAGAATTGGCTAAAGTTGAATTATTGGTTGACTTTATGGGTAGTGGCTTAGTAGGTTTTACACCTAATTCTTCAAGCTGTTCTGCTTGACTTATAAGACTTCCTTGTCCATCTTTAAGTTTATCAAAGGCATCTTTATATGATTTTTGTGATTTTTCTATATTTCTTCCAAGTGAAATAAGGTCATTTGCAAAACCAGTTAATTTATCAAGAAATAGAGTCCCTCGTTTAGCAATTTTTTCAAAATTATTCTTTTGTTTCTCTAGTCTCCAAAGATTCGAGATAATGCGAAGTACATATAACACTGTATTAGGACTGGCGATTAAAATATTTTTATTAAACGACTTTAGACATAAGTCATTTTCATTCAAATTTGCAAGCATAAAGGCTGATTCATTTGGAATAAACATAACTACAAAATCTAACGACTGTATTCCATAGAGCTGATGATAATTTTTTTCAGATAATTCTTTTATATGTGAATGTATCGATTGTAAGTGCTTTTTTAAAGCAGTATTGCTCTCACTTTCATCAGCAGAATTAGTATATTTAGCATATGCAGTAAGTGACATTTTTGAATCAATAATTATATGCTGGTTTGTTGGGATGTTAACAATTACGTCTGGTTGGGCCTTAGTTCCATCCTCTCGTGTATGACTTACTTGTACATTATAATCGTATCCTTTACGTAAACCAGCTGCTTCTAGGACATTTTCAAGAATAAATTCACCAAAATCTCCTTGTACTTTAGATTGTCCTGTTAGCGCATGAGTAAGATTATGTGCATCTGTTGATAGTTGGTTATTAAGAATTAGAAGCTGTTTTACTTGTTCTGATAATGCTGATCTTTCTTTACCTCCTTGATAATAAACTTCTTGGACTTTGCCCTCAAATTCAGAGATTTTTATTCTTAGAGGGCCTATTATTTGATCAAGAGTGTTTTTATTCTGTTCAGTAAATTTCTTGGATTGTTCAGTTAAAATTTTATCAACTGAAATTTTAAATTGACTTGATACTTGCTCTTCAGTTACTTTTTTGAACTCTAGTTTCTCTTTGTCTAATGATAATGTTGTCTCTAATCTAGTAATTTCATTTTTTAAATCTTGATTCTTAGTTGTTAGCCTAAGATTTTGATTTGTAATTTCCTCTTGTTCACTTGTGAGTTTTTCAAAATTTTTATTAGCATAAAGTAACTGTTCCTTAAGCCGGGCAACGTTAGCTCGCTGTACCAACCATATAATTGCAGCGCCAAGAATCAGACCAGAGATAAGTGTAAGAAAAAAATAGGTAGGTTGCAACATAGACAATAATCAAAATATATCTGAAAATTCTACTTCAATACGCTTAAATCAAAAAAGAATAAGCAGTATTTTAAATTAGATGTATATCATAATGGCATATGGAAGATTAGCTTTCAACTTATTCTGGCCAATATTAGAATTTAAAAAATATGTGCCTGTTTGTTTTAATATCTTGGTTTATAATACTAGTATAATAATCAATTTTTATACTAGATAAAAAAATATTACACTATATTTGAAAATTACACTTATGTATAAATACAATATTAATAAAATTATTATCTAATTATGTTACGACGAGACTTATACAACTGTAAAATAATATTTAATCTAATTTTATTAGTAGCATTATTTTTTTCAATTCCTTCATTTGCATTTGAGAAGTCTTCGACTCTGAACTTAGATTCAACAGATGTTTCTTGGAAAAAATTGTTATTTAAGGCAGAAGAATTTTTTGTTGAACTAACAGCTGAAGTAGAATTAACGTCATCTCCGAGTTCAGAAATAAACAATTCTCTTATTTCCACCTCAAAAGGAACTCCGTTTACTATTAAAGGCTCAGAGACTTTAGTTATTGATACTAGAATTTTAATAGAATCTATTTTAGGTGATTTGAGGCTAAGGAAAGCTGCTTGGTTTAATCCAGTAGATTTATCAACTCTACAATATTTGCGTCAACGTACCGGGTTAAAAGATTCTAATAAAATTTATCGGTTTACAAATGAGGGTGTCTTTAGGTTGGCGAAACATCCAATAGATAAAAGTGAGGCCCTTAAATTACCTGAAGAATGGTCACAAAGTAATGAAAAATTTTATCCGTATGAGCAAGAAGTAGACAGCTGTTCAAGTGTAACTGCACCTATACCACTTATTTATTTAGTTTCAACATTAAAAAGCTCAGATTTTATTAAACCTGTCACTGTATGTGTATTTAATAAAAAAGAAACAGTTTATCTTGATATTCAATATGATTCTGCTGAATCTGTTCAGCTTGATCATGTTGAATTAAAAGAAGATAAAATATTGCACAGAAATACATTAGTTTTAGCTGATGTTCTTTCGTTAAAAGCACGATCAATTTTATCAGGCATGGCTATAGAAGGATTTACTTTACTTGGATTACAAGGAAACATTAGAATTTATATAGATCGAGAATCTAGAATACCAGTTCAGTTGGAAGGAAGTTATAAAGGGTTGGGTCAAATAAAATTAAATCTTCATAAAGTTGTACATCATTAAAAAATGAAATTTCTATATAAAAATATATTAATAAATTTTTTCATTTTCATTATAGCGGTAGGTCATGTGATTGCAGATCCTATTATTGAAGCGCAACAAGCATACCTGCAGGGAAATTATGCTAAAGCTGAGAAATTAGTTCGTCCTCTAGCTGAAAAAGGAGACATTTTAGCGCAGTATAATCTTGGTGTTATGTATGCTAATGAGAATGTTGCAATTCATGATGATCAAGAAGCTGCTAAATGGTTCCATATGGCGGCTGAGCAAGGAGATTCTGATGCACAAGTTTGGCTTGGGGATTCATATGTAGCAGGGCGTGGTGTTACGTGGGATGTCCAAAAAGCTATTGATTGGTATCGCTTAGCTGGAAACCAAGGGCATATAATTGCACAAATTAGGCTTGGTTTAATGTATGACGAGGGTCAAGGGGTCACACAAAACTATAGAGAAGCAATAAAGTGGTACCGTCTGGCAGCAGAACAAAAAAATGTTGAGTCTCTATATAGGTTAGGCACAATGCATAGTAAAGGTGAGGGCGTCACTCAAGATCATCAAGAAGCAGTGAAATGGTATCAATCGGCAGCTGATCTAGGTCATGTGAATGCTCAATTCAAACTTGCTGTGATGTATGATCATGGAGAAAATATTAATCAAAGCTATCATCAAGCAAAAAAATATTACTACCTAGCTGCTACACAAGGTCATACTAATGCTCAAGCTAGTTTAGGCATGATGTATGGGCAAGGACATGGCATGCCTAAAGACAATATTCGTGCATATATGTGGCTTGATCTTGCTGCCTCAAATGGGAGTGGGTTGGCAGAACATGGTAGAAATTTACTATCTAAGGATATGACTTCATTACACATACAAAAGTCAAAAGATCTAGCCAAAATTTGCAAAGATAGTGATTATAAGGATTGTAATTAAATTTTAATTTTTTATTAAATTTTTACTTATATCTCTAAGATTTCTTGAGTAATCCTTATCTTATTTTAGGTTATATTTTCTTATATAATTTACTAAGCTCAGTATGGTTTGTTTAGCTATCTTGTAGCTATTATTTAATTTTATTTGTCCAGTTGACAAGTAAAGGATGCTCCGATAACCTTCTTTTGCAATTTAAATTTCATTAGCTAAATTAATAATTATAAATAGCTATATAATTTATTTATCAATATATTGTTTAATTTTTAGGAGAAAATTATGCAACTTAAGGGATCTGAAACTGAAACAAATTTAAAAGCGGCTTTTGCAGGGGAATCACAAGCCAATCGTCGCTATTTATATTTTGCAGCTAAAGCTGATGTAGAAGGTCAAAATGATGTGGCAGCGGTTTTCCGGTCTACAGCGGAGGGAGAAACTGGACATGCTCACGGACATCTTGAATACCTTGAGTCAAGTGGAGATCCTGCTACTGGTCTACCTATTGGCACCTCTCGTGACAATCTTAAAGCAGCAATTGCTGGTGAAACCCATGAATATACTGATATGTATCCGGGAATGGCAAAGTCTGCACGTACAGAAGGTTTTGATGAAATTGCTGATTGGTTTGAAACGTTAGCAAAAGCTGAACGTTCACATGCAAATCGCTTTCAGAAGGCGCTGGATAGTTATTCAGATTAAAGAAGCCTAGAGGATAGACTAACTGAAGATTCCATACGATTTAATTAGTCCATCCTCAATTTTTTAATTCTTTTGATATATCCTAAATTTTCATGACTACCTATGAGGGAAGCTTAGAGGCGCCCAAGCGTCATTCTATTGATTGGAAAAATCCTGATTTTTATGAAGAAGCAGAATTGTTTGATGAAATGGACCGTGTTTTTGACATTTGTCATACATGCCGCCGTTGTGTCAATCTTTGTACAGCATTTCCAACTCTATTTGATCTTATCGATGAAGGAGAAACCGGTGAATTAGATGGGGTGGATAAAAGAGAATTATGGGATGTAATAGATCGATGTTATCTCTGTGATATGTGTTTTATGTCAAAATGCCCCTATGTTCCGCCACATGAATGGAATATAGATTTTCCTCATTTAATGCTAAGAGGAAAAGCAGTAAAATATAATAAAGGAGAAACTACTCTAAGGGATAGAATTCTATCTAGCACTGATATATTAGGAAAAATTGCTAGCATTCCCGTAGTAGTAGAAGCAGTAAATACTTCAATTAATGCTCCAGTTACAAGAAAATTTATTGATAGTATATTGGGTATTCATTCTGATCGTGAGTTACCTCCATATACCTCAAAAAAATTTCGCTCTAATACTAAAAATGATGAATCTTTTGAAGTAATAAATGGCAAGAATACATCAGGAAAAGTTGCAATATTTTCAACATGCTATATAAATTATAACGAGCCAAACATTGGCCATGATCTTATTAAAATACTTAAATTTAATAGTATCCCAACACGATTAATAGGGCAGGAGGTTTGTTGCGGCATGCCTAAATTAGAACTAGGTGATTTGTTAACTGTTGAAAAGCTTAAGAATATAAATATCCCAAATCTTGTTAAATTTGTATCAGAAGGTTATGCAATTATTGTCCCAGTTCCATCTTGCGCACTAATGTTTAAGCAGGAATTACCACTAATGTTTCCAGGAGAGAATGACGTGGAACTAGTAGCTCAAGCAATATTTGATCCTTTTGAATATTTAATGTTACGGAATAAAGATGGACTGTTAAATACTGATTTTAATAAGGAATTAGGGAATATATCTTATCATATTCCATGTCATTTGCGGGTCCAAAATATTGGAACAAAAACAAAAGATTTATTAGAGATAATTCCAGGAACAAAAGTTAATTTAGTAGATCGTTGTTCTGGCCATGATGGAACTTGGGGAGTTAAGAGTGAATTTTTTAATGACTCTATGAAGATTGGGAGACCTGTTTTTAAACAAATGTCAGCTTCAGCTCCTGATTATATTAGCTCTGATTGTGCTATTGCAGGACGGCATATATACCAAGGCATTGGAAAAAATATAGGTATTAAAGAGCACCCATTAACATTACTTCGTATGGCTTATGGTTTAACTTAAGGAATAATTTTTTAACTACAAATTTTTTTCATATAAAGAGCAGCTATGGCTACAATTAATCGTAATAGTATTCTGTCATTAGAGGACTATACTAAAATTCGTCAGGATTTTCGTGCAAAGGTCATGTTTCATAAAAAAAGCAGAAAAATTTTCCTTGGTGAGAATATTACATTCATTTTTGAAGACGAATTAACTATCCGTTATCAAATTCAAGAAATGCTACGTATTGAAAAGATTTTTGAGGAAAAAGAAATAATTGAGGAAATAAAAGCTTATGAACCTCTTCTTCCTAATGGGACGAACTGGAAGGTAACTATGATGATAGAATATCCTGATCCAGTAATACGCGCTGACAAGCTTAGAGAATTATTAGGTATTGAAAATAAGATCTGGGTTAAAGTTGATAATTATAGCCCTATTTTTGCTATTGCTGATGAAGACTTAGATAGAGCAACTGATGAGAAAACTTCTGCAGTGCATTTCTTATGCTTTAATTTTAAAAAGAAAATGATAGATGCTTTACATAATGGTGCACTATTTACTATAGGTTGTGATCATCCTTTCTATCCAGTACATTTAAATAAAATAGATAAATTAGTAAGTGATTCACTGATTAATGATTTAGATAGTTAAATTAACCTGTTAAATTAACTATCTTGATTTATTTATTAAGTAAAACCAAATTATCACGATGAATAAGTTCCATTTCATCCACATAGCCTAAAATAGATTCTATATCTTTACTGGAATTTCCTAAAATTTTCCTAGTTTCTTCTGCACTATAATTGATAAGACCACGGGCAATTTCCTCACCTTTAATATTTATACAATTTACTACTTCTCCTCGTTCAAAATTGTCAGTTGCTTCTATTACACCTATTGGTAGCAAGCTTTTTCCTTCAATTATAAGAGCTTTTTCAGCACCTTCGTCTAAAAATACCTTACCATTTGCCTGTAAATGGCTAGCAAGCCACTGTTTACGAGCAGTAATTTTTTTTGTATTTGTAAGGATCTGTGTCCCAATAGCTTCTCCTGATGCTAAACGAATTAGTATATTTTTTTCATACCCTGATGCAATTATTGTATTAGCTCCACTTTTTGCAGCATGTTTAGCAGCTATTATTTTTGTAATCATACCCCCACATCCTATTGGGCTACCTATACCGCCTGCCATTTCCTCAATGGCTGGATCATCTACCATAATGCTATTTAGTAATTTAGCATCTGAATTTCTTCTTGGATCAGCTGTAAATAGTCCAGCTTGATCGGTAAGAATTACTAATGCATCTGCTTCAATTAGATTCGTAACTAGAGAAGCTAGAGTATCATTATCGCCAAATCGGATTTCATCGGTTACTACTGAATCATTCTCATTAACAATTGGAACTACGCTCATACTCAATAATGTAGTGAGGGTAGAGCGGATGTTTAAATAACGTTTGCGGTTTGATAAATCATCATGGGTTAATAGTAACTGAGCCGTTTGTAATTTATGTGTGCAGAAACATGACTCATAGGTCTGTATTAGCCCCATTTGTCCTACTGCCGCTGCTGCCTGCAATTTATGTAATTCATGTGGACGGCTTTCCCAATTTAGGCGTTGTATTCCTTCTGCTACAGCACCAGAAGAAACTAAAATAACATTTTTATTTTCTTTTTTTAAGTATGCAATTTGTTCAGCAAAAGAAGATAGCATAGTATGATCTAACCCTTTTCCTTGGTTAGTAACTAAGCTACTACCAATTTTGATGACGATGCATTTAGCTTTTTTTATTATCATTTATATATTTTTATCTAAGTTTTTCAACCTCACGCTCTTGCTCTATATATTCCATAATATCGTAAATTAATTGCTTGCAACCCTTGCCTGATAATGCAGAAACTATAAAACTTTTCCCAGTCCATCCTAAATCATGGATAAATTGCATACAAACTTTCTTTTCAATATCTTTAGGCAACATGTCAATTTTATTGATTACTAACCAGCGAGGTTTTTGGAAGAGTAACTCATCAAATTTTTTTAATTCTAATGAAATTAATTTTGCATCATTAACTGGATCTGTATAACTATCTATCGGTGCTATATCTACTATATGTAATAGCAATTTTGTACGTGTAAGATGTTTTAGGAATTGATGGCCGAGGCCAGCACCTTCTGCTGAATCTTTAATTAATCCAGGGATATCTGCTATAACAAAGCTACGATTGTGATCAACACGTACCATACCAAGATTAGGATGTAATGTAGTAAATGGGTATTCAGCCACTTTTGGACGGGCAGCAGATACAGACCGAATTAAAGTTGATTTGCCAGCATTTGGCATTCCTAAGAGACCAACATCTGCAAGCACTTTAAGTTCTAATTGAAGTTCAAAATTTTCTCCTTTTTCACCTCTAGTAAATTGACGTGGTGTACGGTTAGTGCTTGATTTAAAATGTATGTTTCCAACACCTCCAGCCCCACCTTTAGCTAATAATACTTTTTGTTGGTGCTGTTTTAAATCAGCAATAGTTTCTCCAGAATTAATATTATTGATTATTGTACCAATAGGCATGCGCAAAATTATATCTTTTGCTCCTTTACCATATTGATCAGATCCACGACCATTTTCTCCATTTTTGGCTTTGTGTGTCCGAGCAAAACGATACTCAATAAGGGTATTGATGTTTTGATCTGCAATAGCAAATATACTACCACCATTGCCACCATTACCTCCATCTGGCCCCCCTTTAGGTATAAATTTCTCACGGCGAAAGCTAGCAACACCATCTCCACCATTTCCTCCGCTTACTTTTATTTTTGCTTCATCAATAAATTTCATAAAATGAAAACTATTTTTAGTTTAAATATGAAAATAAAAAAGCCCTAACTAATTGGTTAGGGCTTTTTTGATATTAATTATATAAATTTAAGAAATAGTGATACTGACTGTTTTTCGTTTCGATGCCCCTTGAGTGTGGAATTTAACCATTCCAGTAATTTTGGCAAATAAAGTATGGTCCCTTCCCATTCCAACATTATCCCCAGGGTGTACTTTTGTTCCTCGTTGTCGAATTATAATACTACCTGCAGAAATAAGCTCTCCACCAAATCTCTTAACTCCAAGTCTTTTAGCATTTGAATCGCGTCCATTCCTGGAACTTCCACCTGCTTTTTTATGTGCCATAACCTAATACCCTTTTTATGAAAAAATATCAGTAATTTGAATTTCAGTATAATTTTGTCGGTGTCCCTGATGCTTCTGGTAGTGTTTACGTCTCTTCATTTTAAAGATACGTACCTTATTATAGCGTCCTTGATCTAATACAGTGGCACTAACTTTGGCACCTTCAATTAAAGGGTTACCCATTGAAATATTCTCACCATCAGAAATCATTAAAACTTTATCTATTATAAGCTCACTACCAATTTCTGCTAATATCTGTTCTACTTTAATTTTTTTGCCAGCTTCAACTCGGTATTGTTTGCCGCCGGTTTTTATAACCGCATACATGTCAAACTCCATGATTTACTTCAAAGAATGGACAGATTATACAGAGCTGTACTTACTTGGTCAAAGATATGTTTTATATAATTTTCACAGGAGTGATCAGCATCCTTAAGCTAAGAAACTTGACACTTTGATAGTGACGTTTCTAACATATTAATTTTTCTTAGAGGTTATTTTGTCAATAGATTATATAAAAAGACTTATCGGCCCTGATATGGAGGCTATGGATGAGGTAATTCGCATAAAATTACATTCTGAAGTAGTTCTAGTTCGTCAGGTAGGAGAATATATTATTAATAGTGGTGGTAAAAGATTACGGCCTACTTTAGTTGTTCTTTCTGCCGGTGCTCTTGGATACGAAGGTAAATATCATCATTCTCTTGCAGCTATTATTGAATTTATTCATACTGCAACTTTACTTCATGATGATGTCGTTGATGAATCAGAATTGAGGAGAAACAAAGCTACTGCTAATGCTTTATTTGGAAATGCTGCAAGTGTCTTAGTTGGAGATTTTTTATACTCACGGTCGTTTCAAATGATGGTTGAGGTTAATAATATGAAGATTATGGAAGTATTAGCTGATGCAACTAATACTATTGCTGAAGGTGAAGTGTTACAGTTGCTAAATTGTCGTAACCCAGATGTAAATGAAGAGAATTATTTGCGAGTAATTCGATATAAAACTGCCAAACTATTTGAAGCTGCAACTCGTTTAGGAGCTATTATTAGTAATGCTTCTCCCGATATAGAGGCATCAATGGCTGCTTATGGTATGCACCTAGGTACAGCGTTTCAACTTACCGATGATATGCTTGATTATTCTGGTAATTATCAAGATATAGGTAAAAATTTAGGTGATGATCTATCAGAAGGGAAACCAACGCTACCATTGATTTATGCTATGAAGATTGGATCAAAAGAACAGAATAGAATTATAAGCGAAGCTATTAAAAATGGTGGTAACGATGGGATGCTTGAGTCTGTTTTAGAGGTTATTCATGAAACAGATTCATTAGATTATACTAGAAAGAAAGCAGAAGCAGAATCTTGTATGGCAGTAGAGAAATTATCAATGATTCCAAATTCTGATTATAAAGATTGCTTATTAAAATTAGCCACTTTCGCAGTAGAACGGAATTATTAGGAGACTGAATATAGGAAAAAATATTTGATAAGAAGATGGTATCAAAGAGTATCTATAGAGTTGGTCTATGCAATTAATATTGAGCTAAATTATATTACATTCTATTTTATAGTAGCTGAATTAAGTATCGCTTCAATATGTTCTTTTCTAGCAAGTTTCTCAGCTGTTAAGCCTTTATTATTTATAAGTTTCAGATTTGCCCCTTTGTCTAATAATGTTAGAACAATATCAGTATGTCCATTCTGAGCTGCTTTCATTAATGATGTATAGCCATCTTTTGTTTGATGATTAATCTTAGCACCATTAATTAATAAAATTTTGACAACTTCTCCATGGCCATGATTAGATGCCAATATAAGGGCTGTCATAGAATCTTTTTTAGTTTGATAGTTGACATTTGCACCATTATTAAGAAGTGTTTCTACAACAGCTCTATGCCCACCTTGGGAAGCATATAATAATTCTGTCCAATTATCCTTAGTTTGATGATCAATTTTTGCTCCATTCTTTATCATTATATTCACAATTTCTTTATGTCCATGTAAAGATGCAAATGTTAAGGCTGTGAACCCTCCTCTTGCCTCTGAACCTACCTCAGCACCATTAGCTAAAAGCATATTTACAATTTTTGTATGGCCCTTTAAAGATGCTAATATCAATGAATTGAATCCTTTTTTGGGATAGAAATTTACATTGGCTCCTTGTGATATTAAGGATTCTACAATATCATTATGACCTTGAGATGAAGCTGCCATAAGTGCAGTCTTTCCCTTATTATTTGTCTGGTTAATATCAATTCCATTTTTAATTAAAGTACGGACTTTCCTAAGCTTTCCTTCATAAGCAGCTTGCACTAGATCATTATTAATATTTACTTGAGCATTTGCAGGATAAATAACTGAATTTATTGCTAAAGTTAAGGCGGACAGCAAACACAAATAAAGCCTATTTGTATTTAAACTAAATATAAATTTTTTATTTAAAAAAAATATCATAGAATTTATTTTTTCTGAACTTAAGTGCTATGCATAAATATAAATCTGTATTTATTCTAGGTATTATGTATATAATTTTAATTATTATATGATTAGCTATTTAAAAAAACTAATTTTAAATTAATATTTTATTTTAATAGTCATTTTTATTTAAATAAATTATTTGATTCTAAATAAAAATTAGAACAGGAGTTAGCCCTTTGAGTAAATTACTATTTTTTGCAATTATCGTTGTTCTAATTTTTTGGATGTTAAAAAAAGTTTTTCAAAAAGATATAGTAGATAGAAATATATCTTCTTCTAATAATGAAGATATGGTTTGTTGTAGTTATTGTAGTTTACACTTACCAAGAGGAGAGAGTATAACAAAAAATAGTAAATTTTTTTGTAGTGAAGAGCATGCACGTCTATATTCTTTATAAGATTTAATTTCTAACGCCATCTATTAGAATCTTTACATAATTGAATATTTTCAATTATTTCCCTTTTATCTTTCAAAATAATAGTTTGTTTAATTGTTTTACATTCTCGGGTACTATTTGTTTTTCCTATTTCTTGAGTGGGTAAAATTTTAGAATTAATCACTTCTACTTTAGCCTGAACACCACTTTCTTGGTTAGTAAATATTTGTGTTTGTCCTGTGTTTGCAACCTTCTGGATTATCATGTCTAAATTTTTCTTGTCTAATTCACCAATGTAGTCCTTAAGAGAGCTTTTTGCATAATAGTTAGCAATTCTTCCCTTGATATTTTGGAAAGGCATAATTACTCTTTCCTCAAATTGGGGCTTGGCATCAGGAATAAATCCATCTTTAATAACATTAATTGATTGGCACCCTATTAAAAGTAAAAAATTTCCTAGCATTATTATTAGGAATGTTAGAAATCTTAAATTATTAGCCATCTCATTTTTTTTGCTAAACGAAACTTTCTTTTTCATTACGGGCCTTATTTTGATAAATATTATTCTAAAAAAATGTTTTATAATAATATACAGAGTTATAAAATATTTGTAATTGCTAAAATAGTAAAATTCAGTATATCGTAGATATCTATGCATGTTATATGAATAAAAATTAGGTTTAGATTAAATCTGATAAAAAATATAATATTTAATTATTTTTTTCTTACTAGACTTTTTTATAAAATATGGAACATAAATTATTCAACAGGACACCCTTGCTCTCAGGGGGGAATGCTGTAGAGAAAAAAGAAGAAATACTTAGCTATTTTCATGCAACCCTTAATCGTACAGAATCACTTTTTGAAACATTACTTGGAGAACCAGCCTATTTCAAGAAGTCCATCCCATTGCGTCATCCATTAATATTTTATCTTGGCCACACATCAACTTTTTTTATTAATAAATTGCTTATTGCAGGTTTAATTAAAGAAAGGATTAATCCTAAAATGGAATCTATGTTTGCAGTTGGAGTAGATGAAATGAGCTGGGATGACCTAACTTTGAGTGATTATGATTGGCCAAGCATTAGCGAAGTGCGTTCTTATCGTAAAACAATGCGCAATACTGTTAATCAATTACTAATTGAAACTGACCTTACTTTTCCTATAAATTGGGATAATCCATGGTGGATTATTTTAATGGGAATAGAACATGAGCTAATTCATTTAGAAACGTCTTCGGTTTTAGTTAGGCAGCATGAAATACAATATGTGCAGCCTCATCCTGATTGGGAGCCTTGTCATAAATCTGGAGATGCCCCTTTAAATGAACTTATCAAAGTTTCTTCAGGAAAAATTAAAATTGGTAAAAATGAAAATAATTTGACTTATGGGTGGGATAATGAATTCGGTTTCCATGAAACTGAAATTCAGCCTTTCCAGGCAAGTAAATACTTAGTAAGCAACCAAGAGTTTTTAGATTTTATTAATGCTGATGGCTATAATAAGGAAATATTTTGGGAGGAAGAAGGGCTTGCATGGCGGAAGCATATAGGAGCAAAAAGTCCTACTTTCTGGATTAAATCTGATACTGGGTGGAAATTACGCTTAATGACTGTAGAAATTGCTATGCCATGGGATTGGCCAGTTGAAGTAAATTATCATGAAGCAAAAGCTTTTTGTAATTGGAAATCTATAGTAACTAATCAGCCTATTAGGCTACCTACTGAGGATGAATGGTACCATTTATATAATACAGCGGGCTTATCAGAAGTTCCTCAAAATAAGCAAGCGAGAGCTAATATTCACCTTGATTATTTTGCTTCAAGCTGTCCTATTACTGAATTTAAGCATGGAGACTTCTTTGATATAGTGGGAAATGTTTGGCAATGGACTGAAACGCCAATATATCCACTTGAAGGATTTAAAGTTCATCCTCTTTATGATGATTTTACAACTCCAACATTTGATGGGCGCCATAACATTATAAAAGGAGGTTCATGGATCTCATGTGGAAACGAATCATTAAAAAGCGCCCGTTATGCTTTCCGGCGCCATTTCTTTCAACATGCAGGATTTAGATATGTATCTGCCAAATCTCCTACTATCAAACATGGTTCAAATTATGAAACGGACAAATTACTCACAGAATATGCAGAATTTCATTATGGGGATACATATTTTAATATACCGAATTTTCCAGCAGAGCTTGCTAAAATAGCAATTAAGGCCATGGGAGATAGACCCTTACATAAAGCACTTGATCTTGGTTGTGCTGCAGGCCGTTCAACTTTTGAATTAGCGAAATATTTTGATCATGTTACTGGTGTTGATTTCTCTGCTCGTTTTATAGGGCAGGGTGTTCAATTAGCTGAAACCGGCATATTACGCTATACGCTCCAAGATGAAGGTGACCTTGTTTCCTATAAAGAAAGCACTCTAGCAAGCCTTGGTTTAGACGATATTAGAAATAAAGTTGAATTCTTTCAGGGGGATGCTTGCAATTTAAAACCTACTTACACTGGCTATAATTTGATTCTTGCTGCTAACTTAATAGACCGACTTTATGAGCCTTCTAAGCTGCTTACAACCATACATGAACGAATTATTAAGGGTGGTTTGCTTATGATTACTTCACCATATACATGGCTAGAAGAGCACACTAAGAAGGAAGAATGGATTGGTGGATTTAAAAAGGATGGTGAGAATTTTAGTACTTTAGATGGTCTTAAAAAAATACTTGGTAGTCATTTCAAATTAATTCAGGGCCCTCAGGCACAGCCTTTTGTTATTAGAGAGACAAGTCGTAAATTTCAGCATACTTTATCAGAAATTACAATCTGGGAGAAAACTGATTGAATAATTATCAAGTATTCTCAGATGAGTATAGTTGTAATTTTGACCTAAAAATTAATCGAACTGGTTCATCTAGTCTTAAATATGATGGGCGACAGGACATGTTTAATAACACTACTGTAATTCCACTATGGGTTGCAGATATGGATTTTCCTGCACCTGCTGCTGTAACAAAGGCCTTATCAAAACGTTCTACTCACCCAATATATGGTTATACTCTATACCCTAATAGCTTATATGAATCTTTAATAGATTGGCTTGGGAAATATCATGGATGGCATAATGTTGACCCAGATTGGATTGTTATGTGTCCTGGTGTTGTACCTTCATTACACGCATGCTCTATAGCATTCTCAGAGCCAAATGAATCAATAATAGTCCAGCCACCAGTATATTTCCCTTTTTTTTCTGCTATTACAATTACTGGCCGAAATGTACTCCTAAACCCATTAAATATAAAAAATAAGAAATATGCTATAGATTTTAATCAGCTAGAGGAACTTGCAAAAGATGCAAGAATATTATTCTTATGCTCTCCGCATAATCCTGTTGGCAGAGTATGGAGCGAAGATGAATTAAATAAAATCATCAAAATCTCAAAAGACCATAATCTAATTATATTTTCTGATGAGATCCATGCAGATTTAGTTTTTTCTGAGAATAAACATAAAATGTTAGCAGTACTGGCAGATGATCATAGAAATATTGTGACTGCTGTGGCACCTAGCAAAACTTTTAATATTCCAGGATTAAACCTTTCTGCTCTAATCATCCCTGATAAGAAGTATCGTGATTTAATCAAGAAGGCCTTTGAGACCTTAAATATCAGTGCATCCAATCCTTTTAGTATTGTAGCTTTCGAGGCTGCGTATAAAGAGGGCAGACCTTGGCTCCTTAAATTACTTTCTTATTTACAAGATACAAGGGATTTTGTAGAGCAGTATTTAAGAGATTATCTTCCAGAAATTTTGCTTATTAGACCAGAAGCCACTTATCTACTATGGCTAGATTGTCGCAAATTAGGCATGAATGATACTGAACTTCATAATTTTTTTATAAATAAAGCTAGGGTAGGTATGAGCCCTGGAACAATTTTTGGTAAAGGAGGATCTGGATTTATGCGGATGAATATAGGAGCACCCCGTCATATTATTTCCGCAGCCTTAGAAAATATTAAGAATGCACTCTAATAATACATATTTTTATATGTAAGGCATGTATATATTGCTAGTATTAATAATAGGGAAGAATTTAAATTGATTTACTGGTACATAAATTTTATTTTACAAGTAATCTAGTAAACTATTTAAATTTAATATTTATAAGGTTTTTATTTCTTTATATCTTAGCAAGTACTTCTGCAACTGTTTTCCCCATATCAGATGGTGTTGCACTAATAGTAACTCCAAGCTCTTTTAATAGCGATACTTTTTCTGCAGCGCCTTCTCCAGCAGAAGAAATAATTGCCCCTGCATGTCCCATTCTTTTTCCTTCTGGTGCCGTTAAGCCAGCAATATAAGAAACTAAAGGTTTACTTAGATTATCTTTAGCAAAGATTCCTGCTTCTACTTCCTGAGGACCGCCAATTTCACCAATCATGAGCACAATTTTTGTTTCAGGGTCTGTTTCAAAAAAATGTAAAATATCACGAAATGAGCTTCCAGTGATTGGATCACCACCAATTCCAACAGCTGTTGAAATACCAATGCCCAATATCCTCAACTGATCAGCTGCTTCATAACCTAAAGTGCCTGAACGACCAATAACGCCAACACTACCTGGCATATAAATATGTCCAGGCATAATTCCTAACATTGAACGACCAGGACTAATTGTTCCTGCACAATTTGGGCCAGTTAATAGCATTCTATTTTTTTTAGGGAATCGGCGTAGATAATTTTTTACAGTCATCATATCTTGAGTCGGGATACCATCAGTAATGGCCACACAATATTTTATACCTGCATCAGCAGCTTCCATAATAGAATCTGCTGCAAAAGCAGGCGGAACAAATATTATGCTAGCCTCAGCTCCAGTGGTACTTACAGCTTCTTTTACTGTATTAAATACAGGTAGTCCTAAGTGCTTTTGTCCTCCTTTACCAGGAGTGACTCCTCCTATGACATTAGAGCCATACTTAATCATATCTCCAGCATGAAATGTACCAATTTTTCCTGTGAATCCTTGAATAATAATTCTTGTTTTTTCATTAATTAAGATTGACATCTATTTTCCTCTAATTTGCCTTAGTAACTATTTCATTACGAGCCTTAACAACCTTCTCAGCAGCCTCTGCTAATGTTTTTGCAATAATGATAGGTAATTTACTTTCAGCAATTATTTTATGACCCTGTTCAACGTTAGTTCCTGATAAACGCACAACGAGAGGTATATCCATATTGATATTTTTTATTGCCTGAACTACACCTTCTGCAATCCAATCACATCTATTGATACCAGCAAATATATTGACTAATAAGGCTTTAACATTCTTATCTGCTAAAACCAATCGGAATGCTTTTTCAGTACGCTCAGCAGATGCTCCACCACCTACATCTAGGAAATTAGCTGGCTCACCTCCAGCTAATTTAATCATATCCATAGTAGCCATAGCTAAACCTGCACCATTAATCATACAACCAATATCACCATTTAAGCCTACATAGCTCAAGCCATGTTCAGTGGCGGCAACCTCACGTGGGTCTACTTGAGTTTTATCGCGTAATTCAGCAATCTTATGACGACGAAATAGAGCATTCTCATCAAAGCTCATTTTAGCATCTAATGCGACTAACTCATCATTAGCAATTACAAGAGGATTAATTTCTAGCATATTGGCATCAAGATCTCGCAGAGCACGATAACAACCTTTAATTGTTTTAACGCTATGAGATAATAATTTTGGATTCTCTAATCCTAAAGAGAAAGCCATGGCACGTGCTTGAAAATCCTGTAAACCAACAGCTGGTTCAATATAGACTTTATAAATTAGCTCAGGATTAGTTTCTGCGAGTTTTTCAATCTCCATTCCTCCTTGTGTAGAGCTAATCATAACAATACGCTCAGAGCTTCTATCAATGAGAAAGCAGAGGTAAAGTTCTTTACTATAATTTGTAGCAGCTTCAATATAAACTTTAGAACAAATTTTTCCTTCTGGACCAGATTGATGAGTCACTAATTTTTTTCCTAATAATTCCTCAGCATATCTCTCTACCTCATCATGTGTTTCACAAATTTTTATACCACCTGCTTTTCCACGGGCACCAGAGTGTATTTGTGCCTTAACTACACATTTATTATTACCTATTTCTCTAGCTCTCTGAACAGCTTCTACAGGGGTATATGCTAAACCCCCATCAGCTATTTTAATGCCATATTCAGCTAAAATTTCTTTTGCTTGGTATTCATGGATGTCCAATATTTCACCCTTAATTTTAATAATCTAAAAAATATTTAAG
The DNA here is from genome assembly GCA_964013575.1 of uncultured Nitrosomonadaceae bacterium. Classification (GTDB taxonomy): domain Bacteria; phylum Pseudomonadota; class Gammaproteobacteria; order Burkholderiales; family Nitrosomonadaceae; genus BJGV01. The sequence goes on along the minus strand of CAXGWP010000016.1, from coordinate 9,913 downwards.
TTTAATTCTTACTTTTTGCTTCAAGTACTTCAGCTACTTCTACAACATTATTAGCCATTCTTGCAGATGCCGCATCAATTAACCTTCCATCTAATGCAGCAGCACCTTTACCTTGCTGAGCGGCCTCATCTAAAGCAGATAATATACGTTTTGCCTTTTCTATTTCAGTAGATAATGGCGTAAAAACTTCATTAGCAAGTGCAATCTGTGATGGATGAATTGCCCATTTTCCTTCAATTCCTAGAGCTGCTGCTCTCTTTGCAGCTAATTTATAGCCATCAGGATCTTTTATATCTCCAAAAGGACCATCAATAGGCCGTAATCCATAAGCACGGCAGGCAACAGTCATGCGGCTAATTGCTGAATGCCATTGATCTCCTGGGTAATCAGGATTAAGTCCCCCAATATTTGTTGTTCTAGCACGGTTACTAGCAGCATAATCTGCCACACCAAAGTGTAACGCCTCTAGGCGTCCCATAGATCCATTGCTTGCTATGTTTTCTACATTTGCCATACCTAGTGCTGTTTCAATTAAAGCTTCAATACCAATTTTATTTTTTAAGTTTTGCTGTATTTCTAACTGATTTAACATAGCTTCAACCATATAAACGTCTGAATAAACTCCAACTTTTGGTACTAAAATAGTATTTATTTTATGACCAGCTTGTTCTACCAAATCAACTACATCACGAACCATATACTGTGTATCTAAACCATTAATTCGAATAGACAAAGAAATCCCGTTTCCTTTCCAATCTAAATCATTAATAGCCTCAATAATATATTTTCTTGCTTGAATTTTATCATCTGGAGCTACTGCATCTTCTAAATCAAGAAACACAAAGTCCGCGCCACTTTTTAATGCCTTCTCAAACATATTTGGATTAGAACCTGGTACTGCTAATTCACAACGTTGTACTCTTAGAATAGAAGATTTATGTAAAGTATGACTCATTTATTCCTTCCTTAAAATTGCATTATTGAGGATAATTGTTTTTTAAAGTTTTTCTCAATCTAAAATAAATATATCAATAAATTATTATAACAAGACGCCATTTTACTTTTCGTTAACATAATGTCAATTTTTACTTTATTTTGTTAACAGATCTAATTCGCTTAAAAAATTAATTTTACTATCTAAAATAGATTTATAATCAATTTAGTAGATAAATATTAGAGAGGATTAATTTTATAGTTATATTTATATGAAGTTTGACCCTGTTATAGTGCTTTTGCTATAATTTTTTATTGGCGCGGGGTGGAGCAGTCTGGCAGCTCGTCGGGCTCATAACCCGAAGGTCGTAGGTTCAAATCCTGCCCCCGCAACCAAATATCATCAATAACTTCTATATGCTTCTAGTTAAATTCTAGAAACTAGTGCTTTGTAGTTGCAATATTTTATATGGCGGGCCTCCCCGCATTGTATAGTAGTGAACCTGGTCAGGTCCGGAAGGAAGCAGCCACATCTATTTTTTGCAAGTGCCGGGGGTTGGGCTCGCCACCTTATTTTTTATATTTATTCATTATTCATTATTAATTTAATATTTATTGTAGCTAGTTCTTTTCAGTTTAGGCATACTAATTGTAAATTTTAGAAAAAAATTGATCCCTTTCTAGGGCATCCAGATTACAATGTTCCTTTATTTACATATTTTAAATATTAACTAATACATATCGTGCCTCAATCACAAGTCCTTGCTCGTAAATGGCGTCCAAAGAATTTTTCTACTCTAATTGGACAAGATCATATTGCTAAAGCACTTATAAATGCACTTGATAAGAAGCGTATACATCATGCTTATTTATTTACAGGTACGCGTGGTGTTGGCAAGACAACTATTGCACGTATTCTAGCTAAAGCACTAAATTGTATATCTGGTATTACAAGTAAACCATGTGAAAATTGTACTGCCTGTAATGAAATTGATAGCGGAAACTTTATTGACCTAGTTGAGCTTGACGCAGCTTCAAATACTCAAGTTGATAATATGAGGGAATTACTAGAAAACGCTATGTATGCCCCGACTTTTGCACGTTATAAGATATATATTATAGATGAAGTACATATGCTTTCTAAGTCAGCTTTTAATGCCATGCTTAAAACCTTAGAAGAGCCGCCAGACCATATAAAATTTATATTAGCTACTACTGACCCACAGAAAATTCCAGTTACTGTTCTTTCACGCTGCTTACAATTTAACCTTAAGAAAATTCCTTCAATTCAAATATCTGCGCACCTTAAATGTTTACTAGAGAAAGAAAAAATTCCCTATAGTATAAACTCATTACAGATAATAGCTCATTCAGCACAAGGTAGCATACGTGATGCTCTTAGTATTCTTGATCAAGCAATTATTTTTAGTAAAGGTAGAATTGAGGAATCTGAGGTTAATGCTATGCTTGGCATTGTTGACCAAACCTATTTATATGAACTTCTTGAGGCAATAATTCATAAGAATGGCATAAAATTATTAAATATAGCTGATGATATTGAAACAAAAAGCTTATCTTTTGATTATGTTCTACAAGAAATGGCTCGATTATTGCATACTATTTCTATAGCACAAATAATACCAAAAGCTATTAACGATAATATGCATGAATATAAAAAAATTATTCTATTTTCAAAAAGATTATCATCAGAAGAGGTACAATTATATTATCAGATTGTTTTACATGGACGATCAGACCTAGGACTGGCACCTGATGAATATGCCGGGTTTACTATGACATTAATGCGTATACTAGCGTTTACTCCTCAAAATTTATTAGAAGGAACGCAGGCTACTACACCAGCACCTTATGAAGCTTCAATTGAGGAAAACCCACAATCAGGATTACAAGATAAAACGAGTAATTCTGATATTAAGGTCACTTCTACAACAGATAATGTTATGTCTCCTAGTATAGATCCTAGAAACACAACTAATCATTCTAATATTGACTGGCCAACATTGGTAAACCAGTTAGAATTAAAAGGCATGTCTAAGATGCTAGCTCAAAACTGTAAAATAAAGAACCAATCAAAAGATTGTCTTGAGTTATGTTTATTATCTGAACATAAGTATTTATTAGAGAAAAATTATCAGGATAAAATACAAGTTGCTTTAAATAAGTACTTTAAAAAAAATATTAATTTAGAATTTTCTGTAGGTGAAATTAAAGGCATTACCCCAGCAGAATTAAATATTCAAAAGGAGCAAAAGAAATTACAGCAAGCCATATCTTCTATTGAAACAGATCCAATTATTCAGAATTTAGTAGAAAATTTTGATGCAAAGTTAATTAATTCTTCAATTAAACCTATTAAAAAAGGAGACCTAGGATGATGAAAGGTGGCATAGGGCCATTAATGAAACAGGCTCAACAAATGCAAGAAAATATGAAAAATATGCAAGAACAATTAGCAACAGTTGAAGTTGAAGGACAATCAGGTGCTGGTCTGGTTAAAATTATAATGACCTGTCGTTATGATGTAAAAAGAGTAAAAATCGATGATAGTCTTCTTAAAGATGATAAAGATATGCTAGAAGATTTACTTGCTGCTGCTGTAAATGATGCTGTGCGTAGAGTTGAAGCTACTACCCAGGAAAAAATGGCTGGAGTTACCGCTGGAATGGGGCTGCCACCTGGAATGAAACTGCCATTTTAAATAATACTGTACCATATAGCTTAGCTTATTAAGTTATTATATGCATAATATTTAGCAGGTTTTAATTGCATGTAACTTTATTCTTAATGCATAACTTTAAATCACTTGAGGATCTAATTAAAGCATTACGTTGTCTTCCAGGCGTAGGACCTAAATCTGCCCAACGCATGGCCTATCATTTATTACAGCATGATCATGCAGGAGCAAGATTACTTGCAAAAACATTAGATAAAGTACTTACAAATATTAAACATTGCGAAAAATGTAATAATCTTACTGATTCCCCAATTTGTAATTTATGTTGTCCTACAAAACGTAATGGAAGTCTTCTATGTGTTGTTGAGATGCCCGCAGATTTATTAATGATTGAACAGACACAAAGCTATAGTGGCATGTATTTTGTATTAATGGGGAAGCTTTCCCCCTTAGATGGTATTGGACCTAAAGATATTTATCTTGATCGGCTGCTAAATCGCGTTAAAGATAATATAGTAAAAGAAGTTGTGCTAGCTACAAATTTTACTGTAGAAGGAGAGGTTACAGCGCACTATATTAGTGAGCAATTGAATAATATTGGAATCAAGGTAAGCCGTATTGCAAGAGGAATACCAGTAGGAGGGGAACTTGAACATATTGATAGTGGAACGCTTGCACAAGCAGTCACGGAACGAAGAGAGATTTAAATATTTATATTATTTTTCTATTTTCTAGAAACTCGCATATCCTCTTATCAATAGTTAAATAAATTAATTAAAAATTAAATGTAACTGATGGAAACTAATAAGTCATATAGAACACTGGTAAATAAACCAAAGTTACCAAATAAGAATAGTAAAAATACTATTCCAACATCTTTTATAACACAGAAGTTACATAAGGTATTGGCACAAACAGGGATTGGATCAAGACGTGAAATGGAAAAATTTATTACAACAGGGCAGGTAACTATAAATAAAAGAGTTGCTACTGTTGCTGATAGAGTTAGTAAGAATGATGTTGTTAGGATTAAGAAAAAAATTATTCATTTGAATTTTGGAAAACACCTTCCTAGGGTGTTAATTTATCACAAACCAGAAGGGGAAATCGTAAGCTATAATGATCCAAGAAATCGGCCATTAGTATTTAATAAGTTACCTAAACTTAAAACATCTAAATGGATTTCAGTAGGAAGGCTTGATTTTAATACATGTGGATTATTAATTTTTACTACTGATGGCACATTAGCAAATAAGCTTATGCATCCACGCTACAAAGTAGAGCGTGAATATGCTGTCCGCATAGTAGGTAAATTATCTCAAATACAAATAAAATTATTAATAACGGGTATTGAATTAGAAGATGGGAAAGCAAAATTTGTTTCTTTAATAGAGCAGGGTGGAAAGGGTTCTAATCATTGGTACCACGTAATATTACAAGAAGGTAGAAATCGTGAAATACGGCGTATGTTTGATGCTATAGGAATAATAGTAAGCCGACTAATTCGTATAAGATTTGGTATTATTAAATTACCTCCACACTTAAGGAGGGGTCACTTAGTAGAATTAAGTGAGGGAGAGGTTGAATATATCATTTCAAAATATCATCTAAGTTAATAATATAAATATGGCTCTAATTCCAAAATGAATTATTTAGTATGAAAACTATCAAAATCAAAATTTTATTTTGATAATAAATTTTCAAGTACGCCTTTGTATATCATAGATAATTTTTCTATATCAGCGACATCCACGTGTTCATTAACTTGATGGATACTGGCATTAATTGGACCAAATTCAACGACTTGAGGACAAATATCTGCTATAAACCTTCCATCAGAAGTGCCCCCAGCAGTAGATAGTTCAGGCTCAATATTAGTTACTTTATAAATTGAATTATTTAGTGCTTCTACAAGATCTCCTTTTGGAGTAAGGAAAGGTTTTCCAGATAATGACCAATCTAAACTATATTTGAATCCATATTTGTCAAGGATATGGTGCATCTTATCCTGTAATAATTGAACAGTACTAGCAGTAGAAAACCGAAAATTGAAAGTAATTTTTAATTCGCCTGGGATGACATTTGTTGCTCCAGTACCTCCAGTGATATTAGAAACCTGCCAGGTTGTTGGTGGAAAATATTCATTACCACAATCCCATTTAGTTTGTACAAGTTCTGTAATACATGGGGCTGAAATATGAATTGGGTTCTTAGCTAAGTGTGGATAAGCAATATGCCCTTGGACTCCCATAATAGTAAGCAGCCCTGATAAAGATCCTCTTCTACCATTCTTAATAGTGTCACCTAATTTATTTGAACATGTTGGTTCACCAACAATGCAATAATCAATTGGTTCATTCCTTTCTTTTAAAACTTTAACTACTCTAGCAGTACCATCTATTGCTATTCCTTCTTCATCAGAAGTAATAAGAATTGCAATAGACCCATTATGCTCTGGATTCAAACGTATAAATGATTCAATGGCTGTAATAAATGCAGCTAAAGATGATTTCATATCTGCTGCACCACGCCCAAAAAGTCTTCCATTACGAATCACAGGAATAAATGGGTCACTTTCCCAATGTTCTAATGGTCCGGCTGGTACTACATCTGTATGTCCAGCAAAACATATGACAGGAGCAGATACACCACGCCTAGCCCAAATATTTTTCACCCCATTAAATTCAAAATTTTCAATATTAAATCCAATTTTTTTTAAGCGGTTAATTAGGATATCTTGGCATCCGCTATCATCTGGAGTTATTGAACAGCAACTAATAAGGTCCTTAGCAAGAGATAATGAGTCTTTATGCATTTATAATACCCAAAAAACTTTAATTAAATTCCACGTAATAATTCGTTAATTCCTGTTTTTGCACGAGTCTTAGCATCAACCTGCTTCACAATAACTGCACAGTATAGGCTATATTTACCATCTGAAGATGGTAATGATCCAGAAACTACAACTGAACCAGATGGAATGCGACCATAGCTAACATCTCCAGTTTCACGATTATATATTTTAGTGCTTTTTCCAATATATACTCCCATTGATATTACTGAATTTTCTTCAACTAGAACTCCTTCAACGATTTCTGATCGTGCTCCAATAAAACAATTATCTTCAATAATAGTTGGATTTGCTTGAATAGGTTCTAGAACCCCACCAATACCAACTCCACCGGATAAATGTACATTTTTGCCAATTTGTGCACACGATCCTACTGTAGCCCAAGTATCTACCATTGTACCTTCATCAACATACGCACCAATATTGACATAAGATGGCATCAAAACTACATTATTTGCTATAAATGCTCCCTTTCTTACAGTAGCTGGTGGTACAACTCGGAAACCGCCATCCCGGAAATCTTTAGAACTAAAGTCTGCAAATTTTGAAGGGATTTTATCAAAGTAATTAGAAAATCCCCCCTTAATAAAATTATTATCTTCTATCCGAAAAGAAAGCAATACGGCCTTCTTTATCCACTGATGAGTCACCCATTCACTATTAATTTTCTCGGCGATACGTAGATCACCAGTATTTATCATATCTAATACTTGATGAATTGATTCTTTTAGCTTTGCATCAACATTACGTGGGGTGATTTCTGAACGAGACTCAAAGGCGTCTTCAATAGAGGATTGTAGTTGTTTCATTTTTCTCCTTAATTACTTATTGAAAAATAATAAATATATAGATTATTTAGCTAATTATTTTGTAATGAAATACAAAATTTTTTAATTCTTTTTGCAGCTTCAATACATTCAGAAAGTGGTGGTACCATTGCTATTCTAATAAAATTCTTTCCAGGATTGACATTATGTGCCTCCCGAGAAAGATAGCTTCCTGGAAGCACGGTAACATTATAGTCTTGGTAAAGCCTTTGGGCGAAATTAGTATCATGAATTACTGTTTTAGCCCAAAAATAGAAAGTTGCTTCTGGTATAGATACCTTCATATGCTCATTTAATAGCTTATGAACTGCAATAAATTTCTCTCGGTATAATCGTCGATTTTCACTTACATGATATTCTTCACCCCATGCTAACATACTTGCTGTTTGAACTGCTGGATTCATAGCACAACCATGATATGTACGGTAAAGTAAAAATTTTTTTAAAATTTCTGAATTCCCTGCAACAAAACCAGAGCGCATACCAGGAACATTAGAACGCTTTGATAGGCTACCAAAAACTATGAGCCTAGAAAAATCCTTTCTATTTAAGAGATAAGCTGCTTCTAAGGCACCAAGTGGTGGCTTATATTCGTCTAGGTATATTTCAGAGTAACATTCGTCAGCAGCTATAATAAACCCAAAACGATCAGCAAGAGTGAATAGCTTCCTCCATTCTTTTATTGTCATTACTTTACCTGTTGGATTAGCAGGCGAGCAGACGTATATTAACTGTGTACGCTCCCAAATGCTATTAGGTACATGTGAATAATCTGGTATGAAATTATTTTCTGGCAAAGAATTGAGAAAATATGGAGTAGCCCCAGCTAATAATGCTGCACCCTCATAAATCTGGTAAAACGGATTAGGACAAACAACTATTGTTTCTGAATGCAGAGGATCAACAGCTGCCTGAGAAAATGCAAAAAGGGCTTCACGGCTTCCATTGACTGATATAACCTCTGTATCAGGATCTATTGATGGTAATTTATATCTGCTCTCCAACCATGAAGCAATACTTTTACGTAAAGATTTTTCCCCAAGAGTAGCAGGGTAGTTAGTTAATTTATCTAATCCCTCAATTAACCCTAAACGAATAAAGTCTGGCATTTTATGTTTAGGCTCTCCTATATGAAGATTAATTGGTGAATAGGATGCATTAGGCATAATCCCAGAAAATAATTTCTGAAGCTTCTGAAAAGGGTAGGAATTAAGTTTATTTAAATTTGAATTCACTTTAGAAAGTATACTAATGCAAATAATCTATATAGATTTTCAGAATCAATATATCTAATTAGTATTTTTAGGTATTGAAATACTTATTTTAGTCCATTTCTCTAGTTTAGTAGTAATTAATAAATAACCTCTAAGTTGCTGGCATCGTTCTCGTATAGTACGAATTCCATATGATTGTGGCTTTTTAGTATCGTGATCTGAAATTCCAATACCATTATCAGTAATTTCAAGGTTTATCCAACCATCTTTCTCATTAAGCCGGATCTGTATTCTTGTTGCATTAGCATGTCTAGATATATTAGTTAAGACTTCCTGGAACATCCGGAAAATAGCTACTGATAAATTTGTATTAATTAATATTGCATTATTATTACAAGAAAACCTATATTTAAGTTCTGTTTTTTCACAAAATTCTTTTACCTGCCATTTGATAGCAGCTACAATCCCTAGATCTAAAATATCAGGGCACAAGTCCATTGAAATTTTTTTTGCACTACCAATAACCTGATCAATTAAAGTCTCAATTAATTCTACTTTTTTTATATAAAAATTTGATTTTTTACCTATATCTTTATCCCAAGACAATAGTTCTTTCTTAACTTCCGTTAAAGTTTTTCCTATATCATAATGTATTTTTTTAGCAATCCTAACGCGCTCTAGCTCATTTGCTGCCTGTAGATAAGAACAAATATCAAAAGATTGCTCATATGAATGAGCTATTTCTATTTCAGAAAGTTGTATTTTTTTTTGTTTATCTGACATAACAAGAAGCAATTATATAATTCGATGATCAAGGCAACTTGAACCTGATACATGTATATACATCAAAATTTGAAGTAATTACCATTGCAACAATAGAAATTTAATGTCTAGATTTTTTCACTCTAATTATTTCAGATTAAGTTATGGTACCCGTTTATTAATTAATACATTCACGTTTTGATTACCTATCTTCACTACTTTACTAAACCCCTGAAGGTCCCCACTTGAAGCCATAGCTTTTCCAGATTTTGTTACCCTTGCGCTAATTATTACTTCAGGAAAACTGGTAAGCTTTAAATTAGGATTCATACCCATACCATCTTTAAGTGTAAATTTTGCAGGTAAATCTTTAGCCCGCAAAATAACAATAGCAAGAGGCATTCTTGGGCCATTCTTTGCACGAGCATAAATATAAAGCTTATCTTCAGGCGAAACCTTATTTGCTAATTCAGGACTAATATTAACAATTCCTGATATTGTCGGAGGTAAGTCTTTTTTCGTTATTTTAACTGGCTTATCAGAACCAACTACCTGATCTATTAGAACATTAACAGCTTGATTACCTATCTTCACTACTTTACTAAACCCCTGAAGGTCCCCACTTGAAGCC
>CAXGWP010000015.1:0-35737 GCA_964013575.1 uncultured Nitrosomonadaceae bacterium | reverse complement strand
ACCAGCTTCCCTACGGCGGCATTACCCGTGTCAGGTATTAAGGGACTTTCTCACCGATCTTCCAGGTTGCTGGAAGTGGACCCCTAGCTTATGCTGCGAAATTAAAGGAAATATGAAATAATTGCAAGTATGAGTTAAGAATTTATTTAGGAATAAATATGAATTTAGAGCAAATACGTTTTAATATGGTTGAGCAACAAATTCGTCCCTGGGACGTATTAGACCCTGAAGTTATTAAATTACTTTTTGAGGTGAGGAGGGAAGAGTTTGTTCCCGCACCCTATTGTTCTTTAGCATTTGTAGATATGGAGATACCCTTAGGTTATGGTGAAGTGATGCTTGCTCCTAAAATGGAAGCTCGTATTTTACAAGAATTACAAGTTAGAAATACTGACAAGATATTGGAAATTGGTAGTGGGAGCGGCTATTTGACTTCGTTATTAGCTAAGAAGGGTGGTCATGTATATAGTGTTGAAATTCAGCCAGAATTAAAGATAATGGCAGAGCAGAATCTTCTAGCTCACAATATAACAAATGTTACTCTAGACGTAAGCGATGCTTTTCAAAGTTATCCTAAAAATGGTACATATGATGTAATTGTGTTTACTGGTTCGGTACCAGTATTACCTGAAGAGTTTAAAAAACACCTTGGAGTTGGTGGCCGTTTATTTGTAATAGAGGGAGAAGAGCCTATTATGTATGCCTCCATTATTACATGTGTAAAGGAAGGGGTTTATAGTAGGATAGGTCTTTTTGAGACATGTGTTGGCGAATTAAGGAATGTTCAACAGAAGAATCAGTTCTTCTTTTGATTTTAAATTCAATAAGTATTTACCCTAATATTTCTATCTTCTAATTTATTTAGAGTTCAGAAAAGATTAATTCAGAAGCATGTTGAAAATGCCACAAAATATTTATGTAATATTAATTTCTTGGTTGATCTTTTCGCATGCAACATTAAATGCTGCTGATCTGGTTGATGTTTACCGTGAAGCATTGGATCAGGATGCGCAGTATGCAGCTGCTCGTGCTGAGCATAAGGCGGCTCAAGAAAAGATACCACAGGGCAGGGCAGGGCTGCTTCCTAATTTAACACTCTCGGGTGTAAGGAAAAGGCAAATGATAAATCCAGAGGGATCACCGGAAGTAGGTCTTAATAGAGGAGGAATCACTATTCAGGGTGTCCAGCCGCTTTTCAATATGCAAAATTTCATAGCCTATGAGCAATCTAAGATCCAGGTTATGCAAGCAGATTCAAGGTTTATTATAGCAGCTCAAGACCTGATTCTACGTGTGACACAAGCATACTTTGACGTATTAATTGCTCAATTTGACGTGAGGGTAGAGGAAGATCAGAAGATGGCTATTGAACGCCAATTGAAGCAGGCTAAGGCAAATTTTGAGGCAGGAAATTCAACTATAGTTGATACTAATGAGGCCCAGGCTCGTTTTGATTTGTCAGTTTCAAAATTAATTGTTGCTCGGAATATGTTAGAAATTAATAAGCGTAAACTGCAAAAGATTACTGGAAGATATCCCAGTGTTACTTCTCGTTTAAATGAAGGTCATGATATCAAACTCTTTTCTTTAAAGTATGAGAATATGAATGATTGGCTTGTAGTAGCTGCGGAGAATAGTTTAGAGATTAGAGTGCAGCAATTAGTTCTTGAGCTTGCAGAGCATGAGGTAAAAAGAGCCAAGGCAGGTCACTATCCCACTCTAGATCTTGTTGCTCTTTATAGTAATCAGAAAGGTGTAGGTGGTACTTTTACTGGTCGTGGAATTGACTTGACCTCAAAGGAAATTGGTCTTCAATTAAATGTTCCTTTATTTAGTGGGTTTTCAGTACAGTCAAAAGTGCGGGAGGCAATGGCAACTCAGGAGAAAGTGCGGCATGATTTGAATAATACTTATCGTGATACTGAACTCATTGTTAGCCAGGAGTTTCTTAATTTTACTAATGGTAGGTCTTTGGTACAGGCACAAATAGAGGCAGTAAAGTCTAGCCAAAGTCAGCTTGAATCAACTAAACTTGGGCAGGAAGTAGGTGTAAGAACTGAAGTTAATGTTCTTAATGCACAAGGATTACACTCTCTTGCTCGGAGAGACCTTACTCGAGCATACTATAATTTACTTATGTCGGGTCTAAGACTTGAGGCAGCAGCAGGGGAGCTTGATGAGGAGGATTTGGTACGTATAAATAGAATACTACAATAATAAAGAATTTAATTTCTACTATTACTTCATGAAATATTTTAGAATTTAATGGTAAAGTGAGTAAAGTTTTGTATAGGTGTCATTCTTAGAAAAAAGTTTTTGATGGCTACCAGTTTCTATAATACAATTTTTTTCTATTACAATAATACGATCAACTTCTTCTAGAGTCATTTTACGACGCGCTATTATTATAGTGGTACGATTCTGCATTAAATTATATAGAGCTGATCGTATAAGGGTTTCTGATTCTGAGTTTAGAATTGTAGTTATTTCATCTAGAATAAGAATAGGTGGGTTTCTAAGAATAATTCTTGCAATAGCAATATGTTGATTTTGTTCTCTGGAAAGTTTTATGCCATTTGTACCTATTAGTGTCTGCATTCCCTGTGGCATTCTTTTAATAAATTCTATTGCATGGGCTTCACGTGCAGCTGAAATTATTTCACTCTCTGTTGAGTTCTCCTTTTCTCCATAGGCAATATTGGCTGCAATTGAACTATTAAATAATCTTATTTCTGGTATTAATAAACCAATCTTAGAGCGTAGGCTTGTTAATTTGATGGTAGTTAATTTGTGATTGTCTAATAAAATTTCTCCATTGGTGGGCTCTGTTAATCTTGGCAATAAACTAATTAGAGCATTTGTTGCATCATCTGGAACGCCAACTAAAGCAACCTTTTCTTTTGGTTTAATAGTAAATGATAAGTCCTGTAGAGTTTTGCTAAGACCAATATTCCTAAATTCTATTTTTCCTTGTATATTGTTTAGAATAATTTTTCCCATATCAGGTTCTGTTTCTAAATCTAATATATAGAAGATATCTTTCGCTGTAGATAAGCAATTCTGTAATAATTTACCTGATTTAATTAATTGGTTTAATGATAAGAATAAAATTAATATTGAAATAATAAATGAGGCAAAGCTAGATATTGTTAATTCATCAGTAAATGTTTTTTGAATAGATAGATAAAAAATGGGGGAAAGGATAATAGCTACGATTATATGGATTAATGGCCCTTTAAGAACATGGGCATTTTGTGTATGAGGTTTTTGTATTTGGCTAAGTCCATCTTGGAAGCGCCTGTATATATTCTGCTGTCCTCCATGCAGTAAAACTATACCGTGATTCTCTATAGACTCTTCTATTGTTTGTAAAAAATGTTTTGTTATCTTATCTTTTTTTTCTTCTGTTTTATTCGATTCATTATGGGCTATATGTATACTTATTAGAGCTATTGGTAATATCATGAGAGATAATAATGATAAGTCCCAATTTAGATAGATAATCCATATTGACAATCCAATGATAGTGAGTAGGTTTCTTACAAAGGAGAATAAAGATTTTAGTCCCTTTTCACTAATATAAGTAATATGAGAAGTAAGTTTTGACGAAAAATTTTCTCCAGCTTTGTGGTCATAATAATAGACTGGCAATTTTAAGAGTTTATTAAGTATTATAGTTTGTATTTTTATTGTTAATGTATTGCTTACTAAACTCACTCCATGCATGCTTATATAGTCAGACAAATTTCGTACAATAAATAATATTATTATAATTAGAGGTATGAACTCTATGGAATTAGAGTCTCTTTCAATAAAAATGCTATCAAGCATTGATTGAATAAATGCAGGTATAACTGAATAAGTTGTTGCTAATAGAATTGTGCTTAATAAAGTTAATATAAATACTGGCCAATAGGGAGCACAATAGCTCATTAATTTTAAGAATAATTGATAATTTGATGTTGTTTGATTGTTAAGCATAGGGTCACAATATCAGAAATCAGAGAAATTAAGTGAATGATATTGAAAATTGCATGTGGCACTAATTTAAATATCATTGGTTTTTTTGATGGAATATAGAAGTTAAGTAGCAGCTAAAGTGAGAGAATTATTAGATCAATTTGATACTGAATTGTAAGAAATTATACTTATATAGTTAATCTAAATGTTTAATTATATTATTAATATTATCAGATTAATTTTAAAATAAATTTTGTGCTATTCTGCTGCTGGTTGACTAATAAGGGATTTTCAAATTATAGTGCAGAAATGGAAGAAGAACTTAAATTACTAGAAGAAAAAATTAATCAATTTGTGCAATTATGCCACCGTCAACGCGCTGAGATTATTCAGTTACGTGTTCAATTAGCCGAGTCTGCTAGTGAAAATAAGAATTTATCAGAACGACACAATACAGAGAGTACACAATTGCGTGAGAAATTAGCAGAGGTAACAATTGAGAGCCAGAATTTATCTGAGCGTCAGAGCGAAGAAAATAGTCAATTGCGGGAGCAGTTGGCAAAGGTTACTAATGAGAATCAGAATTTATCAGAGCGTGAGCTTATAGAAAGTAATCAATTACGTGAGCAATTAGCAGAAGCTAATAGTGAGAATAAAAACTTATCAGAAAAAATAAATGGTGCTTCTAGTCGATTGGAAGCTCTTTTAACTCAGTTTCCTGATCATAGTAATGGCTAACAATAATGCAGTAAATGTTGCCATTATGGGGCGTGAATTTCAGTTTACTTGCTCTGAACATGAACGTGAGGAGCTTCTTCAAGCAGCAGCATATCTTGATAAAAAGATGTGTGAGATCAGTGAGGATGGAAAGGTAGTTGGCTCAGAACGCATCGCTATTATGGCAGGACTTAATATAGCTCATGAGTTTCTCACTGCTAAAGTAAGAGGGGGCTCAGATATGGGGAGAATTAAGCGTAAAATTGATCATATGCAAGTTTTATTAGATAAAGCAGTATTAGATCAGAATAAATTGTTTTAATGGCGGCTCTTAATAAACTATATTTCTCTATAGTATTAGTCTAATTATATTCTTAAGGTTATTATTTACAGATAGCTGCTGGCCAGTATTCTTCTGTTGGGCTTGTTTATATCATGATATTTGAAATTTCTTATCCCATATTTTTCTGGAAGGTATAAGTTGTTAGTTCATCATTAAAGACATCTGAGAGATATTCTTCTTTTTAGGAATATTTGAATTTTAGAAAAAGTATTCTTTATCTTTTATATCATAGACATTGTAGGATGAAGAAACTATTGAAATTATATAAAAATAAAATTTAAATTTGGGATAGATACAGTGGAATGGTGGCTAGCTTATTTATTATTAGGTGCAATTGTAGGTTTTTTTTCTGGATTGCTTGGTATTGGCGGTGGGTTAATTATTGTTCCAGTATTAAGTTTTTTGTTCAGTGTACAAGGGTTTTCCTTTGATTTTATTGTGCACCTTGCACTCGGCACTTCCATGGCGGCAATAATTTTCACTTCTATTGCTAGTTTGCGAATTCATCATATGGCCGGAGAAGTTAATTGGGGGATTGTGAAATTCATTATGCCAGGTGTGATTTTTGGTACACTCTGTGGTGTAGCTCTGGCACATAGTATTCCTGGGAAATATTTGAGTATTTTTATTGTTTTGTGTATTTATTCTACTGCAATTGGAATGTTATTTAATAGTAGATCTAAGCCTAATAGAGTCTTGCCGGGAAGAATTGGGGTATTTACTGTGGGAGGAGTTATTGGAGGAATATCTAGTCTAGTAGCTATTGGTGGAGGTATCCTAACTGTTCCATTTCTATATGCTTGTAATATAAGAATGCAGCAAGCTATCGGTACTGCTTCTGGGGTTGGTTTGTTTATTGCGGTTGTAGGCACCTTCGGTTATCTTTTTAGTGGTGCTATTTACTCTCAAATACTTCCTGAATATAGTTTAGGCTTCATCTACTTACCAGCTCTTGCTGGGATCGTTATTTTTAGTGTAGTTACTGCATCTATCGGTGCAAAAATTACTCATATTTCTGATATAAAGATTATTCGGAAAATATTTGTAATATTGTTATTTATTCTAGGCACCAAAATGTTAGTAAATCTTTTCTGAAATACTTATGCATTTGTTAGAAGTTTTAATGCTTCCTGATATTTAACTGATGTCTTAGTAAGAATGTCATGAGATAGAATGGGTGCAGGTTCCTTTTTATTCCAGTTACGTGCTTCTAGCCAGTCTCGAACTAATTGTTTATCATAACTTGGCGGGCTCCCACCGGGTTTATATTCATTAGCTGGCCAAAATCTAGATGAGTCTGGAGTAAGTGCTTCGTCAATAAGATAAAGTTTGCCTTCATGGTCTTGACCGAATTCAAATTTGGTATCAGCAATAATAATTCCATTATTTATAGCATATTCTGCTGCTTCAGTGTAAAGGGTAGTGGCTATATCACGTATTTGTAATGCTAATGAGCTACCTATAATCTCTTCTGTTTCTGAAAATGAAATATTTTCATCATGCGCGTTCTTTTTAGCTTTAGTTGAGGGTGTAAAGATTGCCCCATTTGGTAATTTAGAAGCTTCTTTTAGCCCAGCTGCTATCTTAATTCCACAAATCGTATTTGTCTTTTTATATTCTTTCCAGCCAGAACCTACAATATAGCCTCTTACAATAGCTTCAATAGGTACTGGTTTTAATCTTTTTACTACAAAAGAACGGTTTAATACTTGATCTTTTTCATTATTTGAAACAAGTGATTCGGGCTGAATATTAGTCAAATGATTCGGTATAATGTGCTCTAGTTTTTTAAACCAGAAATTTGACATAGCTGTTAGTATCTTACCCTTTCCAGGAATTGGTGTGGGAAGAATGAAATCAAATGCAGATATCCTATCTGTTTGAATGATTAATAATTTATCTGCGTCAACAGTATAGATATCTCTTACTTTTCCTCGGTGTAAAAAATTGAGGCTAGTAAGATTAGATTTAAATAAAGCTTTCCTGGACATGGTTATTTTGATTTATTCAAATTGAGGAAATACTATTACATTTTATTGTCATGTTCTATAGAAATAATTTATCCTAATAGTCATTTGTAATTATATAGGGTAGGCAACGATAAATCTTTGATTTTAGTATTCTACTTTTTCAGGGTTATATAGATAGAAATAGAATAATCTAATGTTAAAAAAGCCTATATAGCAAAAAATTATGTAGTCATGAAGTATAGTGTGATTAAATTATATTCTTATAGGAGTTCTAATGTCACCTTATAAACTTTTAGTTTAGGATTAAATGGTGTATTTTTGTGGGGAATTTTACACGATTATCTTATAAGTTTATAAAGTTTGTATTTATTATAAATATTGGAACATTTTACTATTTAATAACTATTCTGATTTAAAATTTAAAATGATTAATTCATCAGTATATATTGTTATGGGCAGTGATAGTGATTGGAATGTAATGAAACATACTGTTGCTATATTAGAAGAATTTAATATTACATATACAGTAAAAATAATTTCTGCACATCGCACACCGGATTTATTATTTAAATTTGCTGAGGAAGCTAGAGAGCTAGATATTAAATGTATTATCGCAGGTGCAGGTGGTGCTGCTCATTTGCCTGGTATGATTGCAGCAAAAACTACTGTGCCAGTTTTAGGTGTGCCTGTTAATTCAAAGTATTTACAAGGTATGGATTCTTTACTTTCTATTGTACAGATGCCTAAAGGTGTACCAGTTGCTTCTTTTGCCATTGGTGATGCGGGCGCGGCTAATGCTGGTTTATTTGCTGTATCTTTGTTGGCAGTTAACAATAGGGAGCTAAGTGATCGATTGATTTCTTTCCGGCAAGAGCAAACAGAGAAAGTATTAGCTATGCAGTTGCCACGATAATGTTTGTTACGTCAGGGGAAATGTTGGGTTTACTGGGCGGTGGTCAGCTTGGTCGCATGTTTACAAAGGCAGCACAAAATTTAGGATATCAGGTTACTGTATTAGATCCAGCACCAGAAAGTCCTGCAGGACGAGTAGCAGATCATTTTATTTGTGCTGATTATGCAGATAATCATGCGCTACTGGAATTAAGTAACCATTGTGTAGCTATTACTACAGAATTTGAAAATATACCTGCTAAATCACTAAGAGAATTGGCAGAATCTTGTGTAGTAAGGCCAGATGCACATAGTGTATCTATTGCACAGAATAGAGTATCTGAAAAGAAATTTCTTATAGAGAATAATTTCTCAGTGGTACCATTCCAAATTATTGAAAACACAAAAAAAAGTGTAGAAAATAATTATGCTAGTCTTTTTCCTGGTATTTTAAAGGTTAGTCAATTTGGATATGATGGTAAAGGACAGAGACATGTAAATAGTGAGGAAGAATTACAAGCAGCTATTAACGATTTAAACAGAGAAGTTTGTGTGTTGGAAAGGTTAATGCCATTAGATTGTGAGATCTCTGTTATTGTAGCACGCGGTAGCAATGGAGAATTAATTAGTTTTCCTGTTTCTGAAAACCAGCATGTTAATGGTATCTTAGATGTCAGTATTGTTCCTGCAAGAATTTCTGCTAAATTAGCGCAGCAGGCTAAAGATACGGCTATTAAGGTAGCTAAGGATCTTAATTATCAAGGTGTTTTATGCGTTGAATTCTTTGTGCTGGAGGATGGTCAGTTATTGATTAATGAAATAGCCCCTCGCCCGCATAACAGTGGCCATTATTCTATTGATGCCTGTTTTACATCGCAATTTGAGCAGCAAGTGAGGGTGATGTGTGGCTTGCCACTTGGTAATACAGAAATGCATAGTGCTGCAGTAATGGTGAATCTTCTAGGAGATTTATGGCAGAAAGGTGAGCCTAATTGGGGCCATGTCTTACAGCATCCTTATACTAAATTACACTTATACGGTAAATTAGAAGCTCGTTCTGGTCGTAAAATGGGGCATTTTACTGTATTGGATGAAACTATTGATACGGCACTATCAAAAGCAATGGAAATTAAATGTCATCTCGAACAGGATTGAGAGAGATAATGATCCTCAATATTTCTTTATTTATTTAGATTACTGAAATCTATTCTCTAGATCAATTTTGTTGTCATGTGAAGCAATTTCATTAAGCATTTCTATATTTACTAGTTTATTAGTAGTTATTCCTGACATAACGGTAAATGGCTCATATGGTTCTCCCAAATTAGATAATACTATAGATGCACCAGTAAAATTTTGCTTTTCAGTATAGTTATTTACGGTTACAACTGTCTTAATTCCTGCGGCCATAGCTGCTCTTAATCCACATTCAGAGTCTTCTATGGCTATACATTGTTGTGCTTGTAATCCTAAATGGTTAAGCGCCCATATATAAATATCTGGAGCAGGTTTTTTTTTTGGAACAATATCACCTGCAGCTATGACATTGAACCAAGAAAGAGAATCTTTACCTAATGTGGATTTTAGAAGTGTAGTTATATTATTTAGTGTGGTAGTAGATGCAATTGCAATGTCTATTTTGGCAGAGCGTAGTTCTTTAATTAAACGAATAACCCCTGGGCGCGGCTGAATTAGCCCATGATTGAGTAGTGATAAAAAATATTTTGTTTTATTAATATGTACATTAGTAATCCAAGCTTCTAATTCCCTAGTCTTAAGTTTGTCAGGGGCATACTTTTCGATATAGTAACGGATTCGTTCCTTTCCTCCTGTAATATTAAGTAGCTCGCCGTATAGTTCTACATCCCAGTTCCAATTAATATTAAATTTTTTGAATGCGGAATTAAATGCAAGACGATGAACATCACGTTCGGTATCAGCTATTGTCCCATCAACATCAAATATTACAGCAGAAAATTTATTACCTTTCATTGTTTAATATAAAAATATAAATTTAAGGGATTATACTTTGGGTTCTTTAAAACTTGCTCGCTTTAAACGATCTGATACTGCTGCCCAATCTTGACTATTAGGCGTTGCTTCTAATAATAGACGGTCATATTTCCCATTATCAAATTGGCGTAAGGTTGCATAGAGTTGTCTGCCATAGGCTATTGGTTTGTTGGGCATTGGGAAGGATGTGCACTTTTTAATGGCTCTTTTGGTAATAAATTCTGAAGACCATCCTAGTAATATTGGACATAAACCTAACTTCTCAATTTCAAGGTATCGATTCCATAATGATGTGATAGGCCATACTTCTAGTCGTGTTAATGGCGCATAGTGAGAATTTAGGGATCCTGACACACGAGTGATAGATTGTTTTTCTGGAAATAAGACTTCTTCATCTAATATTTCAGTTAATTGTGCTAATGAAACTCCTCCCGGTCGAAGAACAACTGCAGAGTTATCCTTAAAGCCTACAATTGTACTTTCAAGTCCTATTTTGCATGGACCACCATCTAGAATCATATCTACTTTATGACCCAATTCATCAAAAACATGTGCAGCAGTTGTAGGGCTTACTCTACCAAAGCGGTTAGCTGATGGTGCTGCTAGTGCTCTACTAGGTCCCATTGCATCTAATAGAGCAAGTGCAGTTGGGTGGTTAGGTATTCTTAATCCAACCATATCTTGACCACCTGTTACATTTAAAGGGACATGGTGCGTACGTGGCAGAATGAGTGTTAGGGGACCAGGCCAGAGTTTCTTAGCAAGCAGGTATGCTTTTCCTGGTATCTCTTGTGCCCAATGATTTAGCTGAGATATTTGAGAGAAATGAATTATTAATGGGTGATTTGTGGGTCTTTCTTTAATTTCAAATATACGGTTTATTGCAGATGGGATCGAGATATCTGCTCCTAGGCCATATACTGTTTCTGTTGGAAAAGATATTATTTTACCTTCAATTAGTTTAGCAGCAGCAGAAGAAATTTGACTAGATGATTCTGTCATTAGGGTTATAGTAATAAATTATAGAAAACTCTCTGTTTTCTGAATTTGAGAATAGTATTTGTTTTTGGTGGCTCTAGGCTCTTTTAAATTCAGTAACAATATTTCTTATTACAGATTTGCATACTTTATATAATAACCTACTGTACGCTAGGTTATTATAATGATCCTTAGCTAATAAGGTTATAGATATAGCTTTAGTCTTATGATTTATTGGCTCACTACCAAAAATCATGAGATTTCTAACATTCTTTGTAATGCAAGGTTTGCATATTTTGCATCATTTTCTGGCACTTTAATTTGGTTTACTATTTTTCCATTTACTAGATTTTCTAGCGTCCATGCAAGATGTTGTGGATCAATCCTAGCCATAGTTGAGCACATGCATACAGTTGGAGACATAAACTGTATAATTTTTTTCTCAGGTCTAAATTCTTCTGCAATACGGCTAACAAGATTTAATTCTGTTCCTACTAGCCAGCGACTATTATTTTTAGCTTTTTTTATTGTGTTAATTATGAAATCAGTAGATCCTACATAGTCAGAATTTTTACAAACCTCGAAGCTACATTCTGGATGTGAAATAACTATACCATCGGGATACTTGTTTCTAAATCTTATAATGTGCTGTGGCTGAAACATTTGATGAACTGAGCAGTGCCCTTTCCATAGCAATATTTTAGCTTCCTTAATTTTTCTTTCTGTAAGGCCACCCATGGGTTCATCAAAGTCCCATACCTGTATTTCATTTTCTGGCACTCCTAGTTGGTATCCACTCCAGCGACCTAAATGTTGGTCTGGAAAGAAAAGTATTTTTTCTCGGCGTGACAAAGACCATTTAAGAATATTAAGGGCATTGCTAGAGGTACAGACGGTACCACCATGCTGTCCACAAAATGATTTTAAATTTGCTGCAGAATTTATGTATGTTACTGGAGTAATAACTTCATCTGGATCTAATATTTCCGATAATTCATGCCAGACTCTTTTTACCTTAGGTTGATCTGCCATGTCTGCCATTGAACACCCTGCTGATAGGTCAGGAAGAATAGATATTTGAGTTGATTTGGAAAGGATATCAGCTACTTCAGCCATAAAATGCACCCCGCAAAATACTAGGTATTTTGCATCAACCTGGCTTGCAAGACGAGAGAGTCCAAGTGAGTCTCCAGTAAGGTCTGCGTGTTTATAAACATCTGCTCTTTGGTAATGATGAGAGAGAATGGCCACATGTTTTCCCAGTATAGCCTTTGCTGCAATAATACGCTCCTCACAAGCATCATCTTGAAGCATATCAAATTGATTAAAATTAATTAATTCTGTTTGCATGGTTACTCCATTACTGAATAAGGAAGATATACTAATAAGACTAAGTCATTATGAATTAATTGTGTTGGTTCTATAATTTAAATAATTTTATTATGTGTTTTAAGTGAAGACAATAAGTCACGTATTGCTTTTGCGTTGCTATATGAGAAAACTTTTTCAATAGCTTCTTTTTGAGAAAACCAAGCATAACGCAGATGTTCTCTTGGTGATACTACAACTGGAATAGGTTTTGGTAATAACAAGCTAAAAACATGTTCAGTATTATGAGTTACATTCGGAGCATATCTCCATTTCCATTCCTGAAAAATTTCATAAGTATTTTGAAGTTTTAAATCAGTTAATAAGAAACTATCTGTATCTATACCTGTTTCTTCAGCAGTCTCACGGACAGCTGTTTGCAATAATGTTTCTCCCTGGTGTATGCTGCCGGTTACTGATTGCCAATACCCTGGGTGGTCAGTTCTTTCTAATAATAAAAACTGTAAATTAGAAGTGTAAATCACTACTAAAACAGAAATAGGAGTTTTATATTTCTCCATGGTATTCAGCAGAAATATTAATTAAATTAGCTGACCAATATTTTTTCAAATTAGTATAAATTTTTTGTTTCAGCTCACTTTATTTTTATATTTAGTTCTTTAAGTTGTTTTTCATCTACTGAGCTTGGTGCTTGAGTTAATAAGCATTGAGCACGCTGTGTTTTGGGGAAGGCAATAACATCACGTATTGATTCCTCATTTGCCATTAAGGTAATGATACGGTCAAGTCCAAATGCAATGCCACCATGAGGAGGCGCACCGTATTTTAAGGCTTCTAATAAAAAGCCAAATTTTTCTTGAGCTTCATGTGCTTTTATATTTAAAGCTTTGAATACTTTTAATTGTATATCTTCGCGATGGATACGAATTGACCCTCCTCCAATTTCAGAGCCATTTAGTATCATATCAAATGCTTTTGACAGAGCTTCCTTTGGTTCTGTTTCTAATAAGTTTTCATGACCATCAGCAGGAGATGTGAATGGATGATGAATAGCTCGCCACCTATTCTCATCTTCATCTCTCTCAAACATTGGGAAATCTATTATCCATAGTGGCTTCCATCCAGGTTCAATGAGGCCTAAATCTTGGCCAATTTTTACACGTAATGCTCCTAAAGATTCATTAACTATTTTTAGTTTATCAGCACCAAAAAATATCAGATCCCCATCCTTAGCAGATGTACGTTTAAGGATAATTTTTATTATTTTCTCTGATAAAAATTTTAATATTGGTGATTGTAATCCATTAAGCCCTTTCTTGAGGGTATTGACTTTGATGTAAGCAAGCCCTTTGGCTCCATAAATCCCAACAAAATTAGTATAATTATCAATTTCTTTTCGCGATAATTTATTCCCTTGGGGAACACATAATGCTGCTACACGCCTGTCTGGTTTCTGAGCTGCCTCACGAAATACTTTAAATTCTACTTCTGTCATAGCGTCAGTTAATTCAGTCAGAGTTAATGGTACTCGTAAATCAGGTTTATCAGACCCATATTTCAACATGGCTTCAGAGAATTTCATTCGGGGGAACGGGGTTTGTATTTGTATTTGTAATTCAATGGCAAATAAATTAGAGATCATTTCTTCCATTAGGGTCATAATTTCAGATTCCTTGAGAAAGGATGCCTCTATATCAATTTGTGTAAATTCTGGTTGGCGGTCAGCACGAAGATCTTCGTCACGAAAGCATTTGGTAATTTGATAATATCTATCAAACCCTGAAACCATGAGTAGCTGTTTAAATAATTGTGGTGATTGTGGTAGCGCAAAGAATTTTCCAGAATTGATGCGTGATGATACAAGATAATCTCTTGCCCCTTCTGGAGTTGATTTTGTTAGTACTGGTGTTTCTACATCAATAAAGCCGCTCTGGTCAAGAAATTTACGAATTTCCATTGTAACTTTGTGGCGCAGCCGTAAATTTTTCTGCATCTGTGGTCTTCTAAGATCAAGATAACGATGTTCTAGGCGTACAGTTTCGTTAATATGCTCATCATCCATCATAAATGGTGGGGTTAGAGAAGCATTGAGAATCTCAATCGATTTCATTAGGACCTCAATTTCCCCGCTTGTAAGGTTTTTATTAATAGTTCCTTCCGGTCGGTGACGAACTACTCCAGTAATTTTCAGAACAAATTCATTTCGAATTTTTTCTGCAGTTTGGAATGCTAATACATTATCAGGATCACATACAATCTGAACTAGGCCTTCACGATCTCGAAGGTCAATAAAGATAACACCCCCATGATCGCGGCGGCGATGTACCCATCCAAATAGCGTGACAGATTTTTTAAGATATTGAGTATCAATGAGACCACAGTAATTAGTGCGCATATTATTTCTTTTTATTTTCTATTTCATTAGTAAAGTTTTTATTAGTACTATTAGGAGAGATAACGCCCATGGAAATAATGTATTTCAGCGCTTCATCTACGCTCATATCTAGCTCAATTATGTCTTCTTTTGGCACCATTAAGAAAAATCCTGATGTGGGATTAGGTGTAGTTGGGACATAAACGCTTATGTGGTCTCCATCTAAGTGATTAGCAACATCGCCACTAGGTTGCCCTGTCATAAATGCAATTGTCCACAATTCTTTTCGTGGATATTGAATGAGCAGGGCTTTATGGAAGGCTTCTCCCTGGCTTGAAAATATTGTGTCGCTTACTTGCTTAATACTCCAGTAAATTGATTTAACAACAGGGATACGCCACAACACTCCTTCCCACAAAGAAAGTAGTTTTTGGCCGATAATATTTGCAGTCATCAGGCCTGTAAAAAAAACAACAAGTAATGTAAGAATAGTGCCAACTCCATAGACCTTCATACCTAATACTTGTTCAGGTTGGAACTCATCAGGTAGGAGGAGTAAGGATTGATCCATGGTACCTATCAAGAATTTAAGAACCCAAGCAGTAAGACCTAAAGGTACCCAAATAAGAAGTCCGGTAATAAAATAGCGTTTCATAATAAAAGATTTTCCATGCTAGATATTTATTTTGTAGAAGAAGGTGTGCTAGTTTCTGGCACAGGGTCAGATTTGCTTTTAGCTTTAGCTCCAAGTGTAGACTTATTATTTTTATTGGTATCTGTTTTTAGTGTAGACCCATTTTTAAAATCAGTAGCATACCAGCCACTGCCTTTTAGTTTAAATCCCGGAGCAGAAATAAGTTTAATATAAGAATTGCTGTCACATGAAGGGCATATGGAGATAGGCTCATCATTTAATTTTTGTAGGTGTTCTTTCTTCGAACCACAAGATGTGCACTGGTATTCGTAAATAGGCATGGAAATTCTCAATAATACATAATATAGAATAGTATGATTATACCCTAACCATTTAGTTTAATTGTAAGGACATTTGGAGACTATTTTATTAATAGTTAATAAAATAGAAGGTACACTCTAAATATTAAATCTTATAAAATTTTAAGGCTATACAAATTAGTATGGTTTAAGTGTTCATAGAAATAAAATTTTAAGTAATTTTTTAATTTTATAAATACTTATACTGTTGTTTTATATAGTATTTTATGGGCTCATTTTATTAATTCTTCTTTTTTTTGATAATTTTTTATTTAAGTGCTTGCATTGCTAGGAAATTTAACTATAATAAGAACCATTATCATTTACACTTCTAAAAGGAATAGAAAAGTGAGTGCCATAGCCAACCCAGAAATGAATAACCCAACATTGGTTCCGGAGCCTGTTGTTAAAGGGCTAGATAAAGATAATTCTACTAGATCTATCTATAGTGAATCTTTATTTTCACATGGAAATGAAGTTTTAATCCAGCATAGTGGTAATCAATATCGTTTACGCCGGACGCGTAGTGGAAAATTAATCTTAACTAAATAATTCATTTACTTAATACGTCTAATCATGTATATTTGTATATGTAAAGGGATAACTGACACTGAAATTCGAAAGGCTATTTCCCAAGGTGCTGATCGTATGAGAGATTTGAAAGAGTGCCTTGGAGTGAGTACTCAATGCGGTATATGTGCTATTGAAGCCCAGAGATTGTTGGATCAAGAATTGATGAGAGAACCCCTTTCTACATAGTCTAAGAAATTAATTCATAAACCCACTCGTTTATACGAGATTCTAGCCTGAGGAGGCAAATATGAAAGGAAATCCAGAAATTGTTAAGCTATTAAACCGTCAATTACAAAATGAATTGACAGCTGTGAATCAATATTTTTTACATGCACGAATGTATAAGAATTGGGGATTTACTAGCCTTGGTAAGCATGAATATGAAGAGTCCATAGAAGAGATGAAGCATGCTGATTTATTGATTGAGAGAGTTTTATTTCTGGAGGGACTACCTAATCTTCAAGATTTAGGAAAATTGATGGTGGGAGAAAAGGCTGAAGAATGCGTGTCATGTGATCTCAATCTAGAACTTTCTTCACGTAGTGATCTATTAGATGCAATTACTGCATGTGAAGGAACTAATGATTATGTCTCAAGAGAGCTGTTTGAAAATATCTTGGAAGATACAGAAGAGCATATTGACTGGTTAGAAACACAATTAGATGTGATGGGTAAAGTAGGTGTTCAAAATTGGCTTCAGAGTCAAATGTAATTATTTTAGGTTTTAGTGATAATATTGTTCTATTAATATTTAGTATGGAGCTTTTTTGTATTCTATGCGTAAGCACTAGCTAGTGTTTCTATACCCTTTCCAAAGGTTATTAAGTCACAATGATCTAGAAGCGCGCATGGTTTACCAGACTTTTTGCAAAAGTGTTTTACAGCAAAATAAGTCTCATGATTCACACAATCAATTGGACAAATAACCATATCTGCGCATGTCAGAAGGTTAGGTAGACGATCCGTATCGCCCTTTTGATTGCCTCGGTAAATAAGTAAATTACCACCTAATGATTCAATAAGGCATCGATATTCTGGATATAACTTTCCGCGGCCTCCTATACACAAAATACATTTATTTGAGATATCAGGACGATTAGCTTGCCCTTTACTAAGGATAGAAGGGCTTTTTGGTGAGCAAGATAGGATCTTTGAGTTAAAGCTGGGCGCCTGAATATTTTCTAAAGAATTGTTAGCTCCTTGATCTTTCTTCGAATATTGAAATAGATTTACAGTTGTTATTTTAGAAATATATTTTAATAAGTGTTTAGTAATAGTAATTGACTGGTGATGAAATATTGAAGAAGTAGATCTAGCAGGCCGTTGCATAACCTGGTTTAGACTAGGGGTGCTAGACTTAATAAAATTTTTTTGGAGTTGACTCATAATTTTGATTCCTTGCACGTATTTAAATAGTTCCCTTGCCTTAAGTATCGAAACAGCTTGCTATATATTAATATTTGAGCAAGAAGAGAATCAGGCAAGGACATTAAATATCATTAAGAATGATAATCATTATCAATTATATGATAATCTTTAAGAAAAGCAAGTAAAAATTATTTGGTATTAATATCAATATCTTATATATAAAATATAATTTTTTTCAATATTTTATTAATAATGAGAACATAAAATACATATAAGGCTTGCAATATTTTTTATATGTAATTATAATAAGAATCATTCTTATTACTTTTTATATTTATATAATATTTAATTAAGTAAAAAAGTTCCGTAGCCACAAGATCTCCTAATCTTGTGGCCTTGGCAAGCCAGCTCAACTCCCTGTGGGCAAGCCAGCCTTTTTTATAAAACTTAAATTTGCAAAATATGCAAATTTAAATAAATGATTCATATCTGCCAAAGCATTTAGTTTGGTGACCCAGGCAAGCCAGCTCAACTCCTTTTTGAGCAAGCTAGCTGAATTAGCTGTTTTTTATAGGAGGAAGGCTGTGAAAGATAAAAAAAATTATTTTTCAAAAATTTCATTATATTTATTGATCGTTTTTGGGTTAGCAACAATAGCTCAATCAGACAAATCTGTTGCTGCTTCATTATTAGAAAATGCAGCTAAAGCAGAGACAATAGAAGATGCTGTTGGTCGATCTTCCGGAATGGAACGAGTTGTAGATGGTGTAGGAAATCTTGTTAATACGTTAAAAAATGAAGCATACGATATTCCTGGTGGTCCATTAAGTGCTGCGCTCGAAGCATATAAAAAACAGACAGGGATAACTATTGATTATAATGCTTCTGAGCTGGAAGGTATTAAAACAGCTGGAGTAAAGGGCTCATACTCTATCAAAAAAGGGCTTAATATTATTTTGGACGGCAGTGGATTTCAAGCTGTAAAGCAGCTTTCTTTAAATCCGATTGCCAGTAGTTATGTTATACAGAAAGCTGGAGTAGCAACAGCAACTGGATCTGTAGAAGGTGCAACCGTGCTTCCAGAAGTGACTGTACCAGGTGGTGCTGATTATGGGTATATTGAGCCAAATTTGACAAGTAGTGCTTTAAATAAAGGTCAAAATATTTTATTACGTGATACCCCGCAACAGATAACAGTGATATCACAAAAGCAACTTTCAGATAGAGCGCCCCTTAGCATGGCAGATGCTGTAGCTTATGTGCCAGGTATTGGTTTGTCACAAGGTGAAGGAAATCGTGACGCATTAGTTTTCCGTGGACAAAGAAATACTGGTGACTTTTATATTGATGGCGTACGTGATGATGTTCAGCATTTTCGTGATTTTTATAATATAGAAAAGCTAGAAGTCATTAAAGGGCCAAATGCACTTATTTTTGGTCGTGCTGGTTCAGGTGGACTTGTGAATCGAGTTAGAAAGGAAGCTAACTGGAATCCAACACATCAACTTAGATTTTCAGGTGGATCATATGATCACAAGCGGTTCAGTCTAGATACAGGCTATGTGCTGAATGATAAAGTTGCTTTCCGTTTCAATGGGTTATATGAGCATTCAGGAAGCCATCGTCATGGAGTTGATGTTCAGCGTTATGGTATAGCTCCTACGGTTACTATTAAGCCTACTAATAAAACTAAAATTGTTATCCAAGCAGAGCTATTTAAAGATGATCGCGTCGGAGACCGAGGAATTCCTTCAATGAATGGTAAACCTTGGAAAGGCGGCAAGAAGATGAATAGAGATAGGTTCTTTGGTAGTGCTGCTTTGAGTCCAACAGATACCAATAAGAAATCAATTGGTTTTAAAGTTGAGCATAGGTTTACAGATAATATAAAAGTACGTAACCGTTTAGATTACGCTATTTTTGACAAATTTTATCAGAATGTCTATGCAAATGGTTCAGTTGGTGCAGACGTAGCAGACCAGGTAAAACTTGGTGCCTATAAAGATGAAACTGATCGAGAAAATTTCTTTAATCAAACAGATTTAATATTAAACTTCAACACAGGCCCTGTTAAACATAATATGATTACCGGTGTAGAGGTATTTAGACAGATTACGGATCAAACAAGGCATCAAGGCTTCTTTGACGGAGCAAGTAGCGCATATGTTAGTGCATATGACCCAACTTTTAGGGGTGCTATGACATGGGCGCTTTATCCTCAATCAAAAGGCAAAAGCCATAACCGTATAACAACTAGTGGAGTTGGGGTTTATATTCAGGATCATATAGAGCTACACCCAATGGTGCATATGACTGCTGGGGTTCGTTATGATAGATTTGAGCAAGATGTTCGTAGCAAATATGATGGTAGCTATATTAAATCCCGTGATGATCATATATCTCCACGCTTTGGGTTGATACTCAAACCATTAAAGAAATTATCTATATATGGTAGCTGGAGTATGACGCACCAACCTCGTGGTGGGGACCAACTTAAGAGCTTGAAAGTTAGTACTGCTGCACTAGATCCAGAAAGGTTTATTAATATTGAAGGCGGTGTTAAATATGATGTTTTTGATAGATTATCTTTTACCACTGCATTCTTTCAACTGTCACGTACTAATGTAATTTTAACTGGTGCTGAAGCAGGTGAAACATATCTTGGTAAGGGAACGCAGACCAGAGGTGTAGAAGTTGGACTAAATGGTAATATTACAGATAAATGGAGTGTACTTGGTTCATATACATATATGGAGGGTAAACTTAGGGGTAACCAGAAATATGCTGGTAATACACTAAAAGAAATACCTAAAAACATGTATGCTGTATGGAGTCGGTATGACTTTACACCATGGTTTGGTGCTGCATTTGGTGTAGTAGGTCGTAGCGCAATGTTTACTAAAGAATCTAATAAAGTAACTTTGCCATCTTATGCACGGGTTGATGCTGCATTATACGGTAAAATTAATAAGTATTTAAGAGTCCAGGCAAATATACAGAATTTATTTGATACAAATTATTATGTATCTTCGCATAATGATAACAATATTTTGCCTGGTGCTCCTATAACAGGAAGGGTCACGCTTATAGCAACATATTAATAATATAAATTTCTCTTCTGAACATATGTCTTCGCTTCAAATTTTATAAGTAAAATAGAATTTGAAGCGAAGTTTTTTTTATCCTATTCTTCTTCCTCATCCTCATCTTTATTAATTATGTCTGGGGTTATTAGATCTACAGTGTTAATAGCAGTTTTTCCAGCATAAATAACTGTTGATCCAGCGGTGTCTAGAATTGCTACTGTAGTTGAGCAGGCACTTAAAAATATTAACAATACCGTAATAAATGAATTTTTCATTAAAAGTGATCTTTATATAATATACTGTAATTAGCTGCTCCCTTATTATAAGGGATATTGGTTGGGATATTAGTTTATCTTTTTGTATTAGGTTCTATTTTAGGGTTTGCTTATTACATTTATATGTTAAGATTGTTTTATATATTAAAAAAATAGGTGTTTACTATGACTAAAGAAACAGATTATGTAGATATTTGTTGCAAACAGACTTGTTGTGCTGATGGTTGTTGCAGTGATGGGTGTAATACTGGAGAGTGCAGTACTAGCTGTTGTAGTGACGTATGTTGTATTGGTTCAGTTAATTGCTGTACATAGTAAAAAATGAGTTTTTTACATTATTAATCTTTAGTAAAAATAAATAACTCATTCCCACTCTATAGTTGCTGGTGGTTTACCGGATATATCATAAACAACTCGGTTGATTCCAGGAACTTCGTTGATAATACGACTTGAGATCTTACCTAATAATGTGTAGGGAAGCTCTACCCATTCTGCAGTCATGAAATCTTGT
Organism: uncultured Nitrosomonadaceae bacterium; assembly: GCA_964013575.1. Classification (GTDB taxonomy): domain Bacteria; phylum Pseudomonadota; class Gammaproteobacteria; order Burkholderiales; family Nitrosomonadaceae; genus BJGV01. Next base: position 14,356 of record CAXGWP010000015.1, on the reverse strand, counting down.
GTTTTAACTGCTCTTAACGCTATCACATGCTCGTAAGTGCGTCCATCCCCCATTACTCCTACTGATTTGATCGGTAGAAAAACAGCAAAAGCTTGTGATATTTTTTCATACCAGCCCGAAGAACGTAATTCTTCAACATAGATTGCATCGGCTTGGCGTAATAATTCTGCATATTCATGTTTTATTTCACCAAGTATTCGAACCCCTAGGCCTGGTCCTGGGAATGGGTGACGAAAAACTATTTCATGTGTTAACCCTAGTGCTAATCCAAGTTCTCGCACTTCATCTTTAAATAGCTCTCGTAATGGTTCAAGCAATTTTAAGTGTAAAGTATCTGGTAGACCTCCAACGTTATGGTGAGATTTAATGGTATTAGCTTTTTTGTTTTTGTTGCCAGCAGATTCAATTACATCAGGATAGATTGTTCCCTGTGCAAGCCATTTTGCGTTATTAATTTTTGATGATTCTAGTTGAAATACCTCAACAAATTCACGACCAATAATACGTCTTTTTTGTTCTGGGTCAGTGATACCATGTAGTTTTTTTATAAAAATTTTACTTGCATCTATATGTATAATATTTAAACCAATATTTTTGGAGAAGGTGTTCATAACTTGTTCAGCCTCCTTTAGGCGTAACAAGCCATTATCTACGAATACGCATGTAAGTTGCTTACCTATAGCAAGGTGAATTAATGCTGCTGCAACAGATGAATCTACACCGCCTGATAGTCCAAGAATAACATTTTCTTTTCCTACTTTTGAGCGAATTTTATTAACTGCATTTGACATATATTCAGGCATATTCCATTTATATCCTAGGTTACAAATATTATGTACAAAATGGGATATAATTTCTTTCCCTTTAGGCGTATGTGTAACTTCAGGGTGGAATTGCAGGCCGTAGTATTTTTTTTCTTCATTAGCCATAGCAGCAATTGGGGCAGCATCATTACTAGCTATGATTTTAAAGCTATTAGGTAGCTTGGTGACCTTATCACCATGGCTCATCCACACGTTTAGAGATTTTCGGTTGTTGTCATTTAAAGAATCGTTAATATGGTCTAGCAATTTTGTTTGCTCAGTAATATAAATTTTTGCATGACCAAATTCTCGTACATTTGATATTTCAACTGTACCACCAAGCTGTGCTGCCATTGTTTGCATCCCATAACAAATACCTAATATTGGAATATCTAATTTAAATATTATTTGTGGGGCACGAGGAGTTTCACTATCGGTGGTGGATGCTGGGCCACCTGATAGAATTATCCCATTAGGAGAGAACTCTGTAATAAATTCCTCAGTTATATCAAAGGGGTGAATTTCACAATAGACATTAGTTTCTCGAACACGCCGAGCAATTAATTGGGAGTACTGAGACCCAAAATCCAGGATTAATATTTTTTGCTGCATATAGGGATTAGGCCCTATTCAACATGATAATTTGGAGCTTCTTTAGTAATTTGCACATCATGAACGTGAGATTCCCGAATACCGGCTGATGTAATTTCAACAAATTCGGCTTTTTTATGCATATCATTAATAGTTTCACAACCTAGATAACCCATTCCCGAGCGCACTCCGCCAATAAGCTGATGAATTACTGCTATAACACTACCTTTAAAAGGAACACGTCCCTCAACCCCCTCAGGGACTAATTTATCAACATTATTCTCACTATCTTGGAAATATCGTTCACTTGATCCCTGCTGCATAGCAGAGAGTGAGCCCATGCCACGGTAAGTTTTATAGGATCGTCCTTGGAATAATTCTATATCACCTGGTGCCTCCTCAGTTCCTGCTAATAAGCCACCTAGCATGACAGTGTTAGCTCCTGCAGCTAGAGCTTTTGCAATGTCACCTGAGTAACGTATTCCACCATCTGCAATTGTTGGTATACCACTTCCATTTAGTGCAGAAGAAACATTACTTATTGCAGTAATTTGGGGCACACCAACTCCAGCAACAATTCGTGTTGTACAAATAGATCCAGGCCCAATTCCAATTTTCACTCCATCAACACCATGATCAGCTAGTGCCTTAGCAGCATCAGCAGTAGCAATATTTCCACCTATAATCTGGATATCTGGAAATTGTTTCTTAATTCGTAGTATTTGATCAAGTACTCCTTGGGTATGTCCATGAGCAGTATCTACTACAATTACATCAACACCTGATTCAGCTAATTTCTCTGCTCTGAATTTGTCGTCTTCACTTACACCAATTGCAGCTCCAACACGTAGACGCCCCTGTTCATCTTTGCAAGCATCAGGATGTTCAGAAGTTTTGGTAATATCTTTAACAGTAATGAGCCCACGTAGTTCAAAATCATCATTTACCACTAAAACTCTTTCAAGCCGATGTTTATGTAATAGTGCCATTGCTTCTTCTCTAGTGGTTCCTTCTTTCACTGTTATAAGATGACTCTTTGGGACCATAATATTGCTTATTGGTTGGTCTAAATTAGTTTCGAAACGTAAATCTCGGTTTGTTACAATACCAACTATAGTCACTCCCTCAACTACAGGCAGACCAGATATTTTATATTTTTTAGTAAGGCCAAGTACTTCTCGTACAGTCATTTGTGGAGGAATTGTAATAGGATCCTTTACTATTCCGCTTTCAAATCTTTTAACTTTGGCTACGTGAGATGCTTGTAATTCAGCAGGCATATTTTTGTGAATAATACCAATACCGCCTTCCTGAGCAAGAGTAATAGCAAGCTTTGCCTCTGTAACTGTATCCATAGCAGCAGAAACTAGTGGTATATTTAGAGAAATAGTACGAGTTAGTTTAGTAGAAAGGTCTACGTTACGTGGTAAAACTACAGAATGAGCAGGCAATAGTAAAACATCATCAAATGTTAGTGCTTTTTGAGCCAGTCGCATGACAATGATCCTTTACAAAGCGTTATTATATCTAATCCTTGTGGCTGAGGGCAAATTTGCTTATTAAATATAGTTAAAATTTGTATTTATTAGCTTATTAATTCGAGTTCGAGTTATAGTCTTCACGAATACAAGAACTATTGTGCCTGTATCTGCTAATTTTTCACTATAATACTTACTAAGTTAAAAATAGTAGTAAACATTGTAATTTTATCAATATATTTAGCATTATTTTATTTCTATCATCTAATGGTTTGATAATTTTTATTGTTATTTACAATAGATTTTTTTATACGTTTTCTACGTTTTTCTTTTGGATCAATAGTTATAGGTCTATAAATTTCTATACGATCATAATTATGTAAGATCGTTTCAGATTTAACTAATTTCCCAAATATACCTACACTTATTTTGTTTAGCTGAATTTTAGAAAGATTATTATAAGTCTCTGAAAATTGTAAGGCCTGTGAAACAGTCGTTCCATTTGGTACTGTTAGACATTCTAAGTTTTGATTTTCTGGGAGGGCGTAAACAACCTCAATTTCTATCGTTTCATTCATTGTCCGTAAACATTTTCTGCATGCTTAATAAATGCTTCTACAAAGCTATTAGCAATTATGTAAAACACTGGACCTACTAAGTGTTCTAGTATTTTATTTGAGAAGACATAATCTAGCTGAAACTCTATTTTGCAGGCATTCTCATCTAGTGGAATGAATTTCCAATATCCATCTAGGTTTTTAAATGGACCGTTAAGTAGCGTCATTTCAATTAATTCAGGTGGCTGACGAGTATTCTTAGTAGTAAAGCTCTGTTTGACAGTCAGATAATCAATGTTAACAGTTGCATGTGTAACATTATTATTTTGTACGGTAACAGAGGACCCACCACACCAAGGAAGAAAATTAGGATAGTCTTCTACTTTATCGACCAATGTAAACATTTCGTCAGCAGAGTGATTTACTAGAACTGATTTTTTGATGTGTGCCATAAGTGAGTTTATTATCTCAATAAGAGAAGATAATGAAAAGCTGTTAAAATACACCAAACCTATGCGAAATACACTTGTTTTGTTCTTTACATGAGCATTATTCAAAATAAAAAAGCTTTTCATGATTATTTTATCGAGGAAAGATATGAGTCTGGTATAGTATTTCAGGGCTGGGAGGTGAAGTCGGTTAGGGCAGGACGTGTGCAGTTAAAAGAAGCATATGTAATTATTCGTAAGAGTGAATTATATCTTTTAGGATGTAACATTAGCCCATTGTTGGCTGCATCTACTCATGTCAAACCTGATCCGATACGCACACGTAAATTGTTATTACATGCTGAGGAAATTAAGAAACTTATTGGTAAAGTAGAGCGAGCTGGGTATGCCCTGGTTCCGTTAGATATGCATTACAAGTCTGGTAAAATTAAACTTGAAATTGCTTTAGCTAAAGGAAAGAAAAAGCATGACAAACGTGAATCAGAAAAACAGAAGGAATGGGCTCGTGATCGGCAACGTCTTCTACGAATGAAATAGAATCTTTAATTTAATGCAGAGACCTGTAGCAATTTGGCTTTTAATTTGCTGTACTTTGGTATTCGCCATGGTTGTCGTTGGTGGCGTCACACGACTTACAGATTCTGGACTTTCTATGGTCGAGTGGAGACCTATCGTCGGTACAATTCCTCCTATTACTGAAAATGACTGGGACGAAGTTTTCAAGAAATATCATGAAACACCTCAGTATAAAGAAGTTAATCAAGGTATGAGTATTGATGAATTTAAAGGTATTTTTTGGTGGGAATATGCTCATCGGGTATTGGGGCGTGTTATTGGAATAGTATTTTTTGTTCCATTTCTATTTTTTCTTGTACGTAAAAGAATTGATCGGCCATTAGGCTTTAAGCTTGGAGGTATTTTTCTATTAGGCGGGTTACAAGGATTAATGGGTTGGTATATGGTAAAAAGTGGGCTGGTAGATAATCCTCATGTTAGTCAATATCGTTTGACAGCTCATTTGAGTTTGGCATTTGTTATACATGCTGCTATGTTTCATGTGGCTCTTGGATTACTAGATCCTCATAGTAGGTTAGATATAAGTAAAAAACTAAGAAATTTGCAAATTTTTATTAAATTGCTCATTGGTATAATTTTTCTTATGGTTTTATCTGGAGGATTTGTTGCAGGTATTCGTGCGGGTCTAGCTTATAATACTTTTCCTTTAATGAATGGGAAATTTATTCCGCCAGAAATATTTATTTTGGAACCATGGTATCTTAATTTCTTTGAAAATATGGCAACTGTTCAATTTGATCATCGTATGATTGCATGGATTTTAGCAATATTAGTTCCTATTTTTTGGTATAAATCTAGGCAAATTGCACTACCAAGTTCGGTACGTTTGGCTTGTAATTTATTTTTAATTATGTTGGCGATACAGATATGCTTGGGGGTGGCTACATTATTAATGGTTGTTCCTTTGCCATTAGCAGCGTCTCATCAAGCTGGTGCAGTCCTGTTATTTACAGCGGCTATTTGGGTGAATCATAAATTACGCTAAATGCATACCTGTTATAAATAAATTTGTAACTGTATATCTAAATTTATGTCTAATATACTAGATCAAGTAGTACGCCCAGAGATACTCAGGCTCTCACCTTATCATGTTCCTTCATCATCTGGGATGATAAAACTAGATGCTATGGAGAATCCTTATCATTTACCTGAGGGGATTCGTAAAGAAATTACACAGCTTGTCGCAGTTATTGCAACTAATCGTTACCCTGATTCAAATTCCGCCTCATTGAAGGCTATTTTATATGAAACAATGGACATTCCTGCTGGGATGGATATTATGCTGGGCAATGGTTCTGATGAAATTATACAGATCATAGCGTTATCTTTAGCTAAGCCAGGTGCGGTACTAATGAGCGTTGAGCCAGCATTTATAATGTTTCGTATGATAGCTACTTATACCAATATGAAATATATTGGTATTCCACTTAAATCTAATTTTGAATTAGATCTGGATCTTATGCTAGCAGCAATTATTAAGCATCAACCAGCAGTAATTTTTATTGCTTATCCTAATAATCCAACAGGAAATTTATTTGATGCGGAGGATATTTCACGTATTATTGAATGTGCGCCAGGTGTAGTGGTCGTAGATGAAGCTTATTATTCTTTCGCTGATTCAAGTTTCATATACAAGCTTTCTGAGTATCCTAATTTGCTATTAATGCGCACACTCTCTAAACTTGGTCTTGCAGGATTAAGGTTGGGGTTTCTTACAGGCAGACCGGAATGGTTAATGCAGTTAGAGAAAATTAGGCTGCCGTATAATATAAATATTCTGACGCAAGTGGTAGCACAAAAGATTTTGCAGCATCCCAGTATTTTGCAAGAACAAGTCCAGGAAATTAAGACTGAACGAGAAATGATGAATAGAAATTTGAAGTTATTAGATGGAATTGAAGTTTTTCCATCAGATGCAAACTTTATATTATTTCGTATTAATAAAGCAGAAAAAATTTTCTCTAGTCTGAAGCAGCATAATATATTAATTAAGAATCTAGATGGTTCGCACCCTTTATTAAAAAATTGTTTGCGCGTAACAATAGGTACGTCTGAGGAGAATAAACAATTTTTACAATCACTAAAGGAATGTATTATGAAGATAAGTAATTAATTTTTTCAATTTTTAAGTATTAAAACTCTCATGCGTAAATCACAAGTAGTTCGTAATACATTAGAAACTAAAATTAGTGTCGATCTTAATCTTGATGGTACAGGACAGTCTGAATTGGATACCTGTGTACCATTCTTAGATCACATGTTAGATCAAATAGCGCGCCATGGAATGCTAGATTTAAAAATTATTGCTAAAGGAGACTTACATATAGATGCGCACCATACAGTGGAAGACATTGGTATTACTTTAGGTCAAGCATTTTCTAAAGCAGTAGGTGATAAGAAAGGACTGTATCGTTATGGTTACTCATATGTGCCTTTAGATGAGGCATTATCACGAGTAGTAATAGATTTATCTGGTCGTCCCGGTTTGGAATTCAATATCAAATTTGTACGTGCTCGTATAGGTGAGTTCGATGTTGATTTAGTAAACGAGTTTTTTCAGGGATTTGTTAATCATGCATTAGTGACTTTACATATTGATAACTTATCAGGTGATAATGCTCATCATCAGGCAGAGACTGTTTTTAAGGCATTTGGTAGGGCATTGCGTACTGCATTAGAATTTGATGCTCGTTCTGTTAATGTAATTCCATCTACTAAAGGCTCTCTTTAAATTTCTTTATTCTAGCATGGCTGATATAGCAATTATTGATTATGGTATGGGTAACTTACATTCAGTATCTAAAGCTTTTGAGTGTGTTGCCCCTGCTGCCTCAATTATAGTTACAAGTGATCCGAATGAGGTTCGAAAAGCTACGCGTGTGGTATTTCCTGGTCAAGGAGCCATGCCGCATTGTATGAAAGAGATGGATGCTCTTGGTTTAAGGGGTGCTATTTTAGAATCGGCTAAAAAAAAACCATTCCTAGGAATTTGTATCGGATTGCAGATGTTGTTTGATAATAGCGAAGAGGGGGATGTAGCAGGACTGGGAATTCTCCCTGGTTTAGTAAGGCGGTTTCCAGATGTATCTATGATTGATGCTGGGGGACAAAAATTGAAAGTCCCACATATGGGGTGGAATCAGGTAAAGCAATCAGGTGATCATCCAATCTGGAAAGGCATAGCAAAAGATGAACGTTTTTATTTTGTGCATAGTTATTTTGTAGATTCTGTTGATCAGAATCAAGTAGCAGCTAAAAGCGTTTATTCTTTTCCATTTACATGTGCAATAGTAAAAGATAATATTTTTGCTGTACAGTTTCATCCAGAGAAGAGTGATAAGGCGGGGCTGATATTATTGAAGAATTTTGTAGATTGGCAGCCAGTCTTCAGGTGCTAGGAAATGCATATACTTTGTCCAGATTAAACTTTGTATTTAGTTTCAAAAAATTATTATTTAAAATGTTAATTATACCTGCTATAGATTTAAAAGATGGACACTGCGTAAGGTTGCAGCAGGGTGTGATGGAGAGTGCTAAAGTATTTTCTCAGGACCCAGGTGCAATGGCTAAATATTGGTTGAGTCAAGGTGCTCGGCGCTTACATTTAGTAGACCTTAATGGAGCATTTGCTGGTAAACCTACGAATACATCTGCAATTCGTGACATTATTAGTGCTATTGATGGAGAAATCCCAGTTCAATTGGGTGGTGGTATTCGCGATCTTGATACTATAGGACATTATTTAGAAGAAGGCATTTCTTATATTATTATTGGGACGGCAGCTGTTAATACTACTGGTTTTTTACATCAGGCTTGTAATGAATTTCCTGGCCAGATTATAGTTGGGTTAGATGCCAAAAATGAAAAGATTGCAGTAGATGGTTGGTCTAAAATTACTGATTATAATGTAATTGATTTGGCTAGAAAATTTGAATCTTATGGTGTTGAAGCTGTTATTTATACTGATATTAGTCGTGATGGAATGTTAAGTGGTATTAATATTAAGGCAACAGTGAAGCTTGCAAGAGAGCTGACTATTCCTGTTATTGCTAGTGGGGGAGTTACTAGTCTTGAAGATGTAAATAAATTATGTGCAGTAGAAGCTGAAGGTATAATGGGTGTCATTACTGGACGTGCAATTTATGAAGGGACGTTAGACTTTAGAAAATCACAGGTGCTCGCCGATGAATATAGTATGAAAGTATAAAAATTTTTTATGTTTCTATGTAGTCATTATTGATTGGAAAAAGGGTTGATGTCTATGGGCCTTGCCAAAAGAATTATTCCTTGTTTAGATGTAGCTAATGGTAGAGTAGTCAAAGGTGTAAACTTTGTTGGACTCAAAGATGCAGGGGATCCAGTAGAGATATCGCGTCGTTATAATGAAGAGGGAGCTGATGAGCTTGCTTTCTTAGATATCACAGCTAGTTCAGATAACCGTAATTTAATTTTTAAAATAATTGAAGAAGTTGCAGCTCAAGTATTTATCCCACTGACTGTTGGAGGGGGAGTGCGTCATGTTGATGATGTACGCAGGTTGTTAAATGCAGGAGCTGATAAAGTAAGCATTAATACGTCAGCAGTATTGAACCCTCAATTAGTAGCTGATGCAGCAGTAAGATACGGGGCGCAATGTATTGTAGTAGCTATAGATGCTAAACGAGTATGTAATATGGATACAGAGTCAATGAAATGGGAGGTATTTACTCATGGTGGTCGTAAATCTACTGGTTTAGATGTTATTAAGTGGGCAAAAAAGATGCAGGCACTTGGTGCAGGTGAGATACTCCTTACTAGTATGGACAGAGATGGCACTCGAGAGGGATTTAATTTGCCATTAACTCGTGCTGTATCAGATACACTAGATATACCTGTTATTGCTAGTGGTGGAGTAGGAGACTTGAAAGATTTGGCAGAAGGGGTGCTTAAGGGGCATGCTGATGCAGTATTGGCTGCAAGTATATTCCACTATGGTGAATATACTGTGTGCCAGGCTAAGGAATATATGAGGAAATGTGGTATTGAAGTTAGGTTGTAGTGGCAGATGAATCTGGTAAAAACTGAAATTGGACTATATAGTTATGCGTAAGAATTGGATTAATAAAATTAAATGGTCCGAGGATGGACTGGTTCCGGTCGTAACTCAGGAAGAATCTAGCAATGCTGTATTGATGGTTGCTTGGATGGATCGTGATGCATTGAAACGCACTTTAGAAACTGGTAAGGCAGTTTATTGGTCTCGCTCACGCAAGAAGCTTTGGTGTAAGGGAGAAGAATCTGGTCATTTCCAAATAGTAAAAGAAATTTATCTGGATTGCGATAAAGATGTTCTATTATTAACAGTGGAACAAGTAGGTGGGATTGCCTGTCATACAGGTAGGCATAGTTGTTTCTTTAATAAACTTAAAAATGAAGAGTGGGTAATATCAGCTCCAGAAATCAAGAGCCCCAGAGAAATATATAAAAAATGAAAGAATTAAATATTATTAGTCGTTTAGCAGATACTATTGAGCAACGTAAGAGATCTAATTCAGATAGATCTTATGTTGCGAAGCTATTGTCTGGAGAACATGACCAGTTACTTAAGAAAGTTTCAGAAGAGGCAGCTGAGGTTTTGCTCGCCTCAAAGGATGGTGATAAAGTGCATATTACATATGAGGTGGCAGATCTTTGGTTTCACTGTTTAGTGTTGTTAGCTAAACATAATATTGGACCAGAAGAAGTCTTATCCGAGTTAGAGCGCCGTGAGGGGGTGTCGGGGATAGATGAAAAAATGTTAAGGAAATTAAAGTAAAGATGGAGAACTGCATTTTCTGTAAAATTATAAGAGGTGAAGTTTCAAGTAAAAAGATCTATGAAGATGAGGATATTTTTGCGTTTCATGATATACACCCGCTAGCACCAGTACATTTTATGTTGATACCAAAATTGCATATTGCATCATTGGATGACGCTGAAGATAAGCACCGAGATTTACTTGGAAAAATTGTTTTATTTGCTCCCAGGTTAGCAAAGGAGCAAGGGTGTACAAGTGGTTTTCGAACTATTATCAATACTGGGCATGTAGGTGGGCAGGAAGTTTATCATCTACATGCTCATGTTATTGGTGGTACGAAACGATTGCCCGTTATGATTCCTAACCCAAGTTAAAGGAGTAAATGAAAATGATGGGGTTTTCTAGTGGATGGGAGTTACTGGTTGTATTGGTAATTGTTGTTCTTGTATTTGGCACCAAGAAGCTTCGTAATCTTGGTGGAGATGTAGGCGGAGCAATAAAAGGATTTAAGGATGGGATGAAAGGTAAGAGCGAAGAAGATTCCTCTTCATCACTGAAGGTTAGTGGTAAGACTGTTGAGGATGATTCCAAAGAAAAGACACAAACTAAATTATGATTAATAATTATTTTGGAAAGAAGCTGGTAAGGTTAGAGGTTATTTCCAGTGACAGCTGCTATTTTATCTATACTTGTTCTTTTTAAGATATGTTTGATATTAGTTTTACTGAGATTATTGTGATTTTCGTTGTGGCATTAATAGTTGTGGGCCCAGAACGACTACCAAAATTAGCGCGTGCTCTTGGCTATCTTTTAGGACGTATGCGCTACTATATTAGTAGCATTCAGAATGATATTAAGAAAGATATAGCAGTAGATGAATTGAATGAATTACATGGGTCAGTTCAAAAAGCAGCTCACTCAATTGAGAATTCTGTACGAGAAGAAGTGAGTGGGCATGAGAGCGCAGAAAATACTCACACATCAACTGTTCAGGAATCTAAATCACATGCCAATATTGCACGAGAGGAATCGCATCTTACAGAAGCTATTTCATCTCAACCTAATCGTGATTCTATTAAATAGCAACTTTATTAGCTTCTAATAAAAAATTTGTACTATGGAAGTAATATTGTGTCGTATAAGAGGACATTAATAGATATTTTTATTGCCTAACTTAGAATCTGACTACCTGTGGACTATTGAATTCAATTTTTATTAAATGAGTATTAATAATACATTTATTCCACATTTAATCGAGTTGCGTATTAGATTAATGCGTATTTTTGGTATGTTGTTATTAGGTTTTATTCCTTGTGCTGTTTATGCAAGGGAATTATATACAATGTTAGCACGGCCTTTGTTAGAGAGCCTTCCTTTAGGCGGGCAGATGATTGCAACCGAGGTTGCAACACCATTTTTTATACCGATGAAGGTCGCTATGATGGCAGCTTTTCTTATTACATTACCGTATACTCTATATCAGGTATGGGCATTTGTTGCTCCAGGGTTATATTCAAATGAGAAGCGCTTAGTCTTTCCGTTAGTATTTGTTAGTAGTGTATTATTTTTCTGCGGTATGGCATTTTCTTTTTATGGTGCTCTGCCTCTAGTATTTGAGTTTATTACTCAGTTTGCACCACAGGGTGTTGCAGTAATGACTGATATTAGTAAATATCTTGATTTTGTTCTCACTATGTTTATTGCTTTTGGGATTTCTTTTGAAGCCCCAGTATTTGTAGTTATTTTTGTAAAAATTGGTGTGATTTCAATTGAGAGATTAAAAGAGGTGCGTAGTTACGTTCTTGTAGGTACATTTATAATAAGCGCAATAATAACCCCGCCTGATGTGGTTTCACAGTTTATGTTAGCAGTGCCACTTTATCTTCTTTTTGAGGTCGGAATACTTGCAGCACATTTATTAAACAATCCTATGAAGACTTCAGTTCGCTAGAAATTATAGAGTATATACAAAAAATAATTTTCAGGATTAGAGAGTCAGGTGCAGAGCATACATGAATGCATGGGGCCTTAATTAAATGCCTTTTCTTAATTATGTTGTATATGTTGTGGACGTTTTTCTATACGGATTTTAAAAGGCCGTTTCTCTTGCTTTCTTATAACTACAAGAGTAGCAGTATGTCCTGGAGATAATGATGCAATCAGATTAAGCATGTCTGATGAGTTAGTTACGGGTTGCCCTTCTATTGAGATTAGAATATCTCCAGGTTTTATTCCAGTATCATCAGCTGGTCCATTTGGACGCACACCAGCAATTAACGCGCCTTTAGTATCAGTAAGCTTGAATGATTCTGCTAATTCTTTTGTTAGGTCTTGTACTTCTACCCCGATATAGCCCCTAGTTACATTTCCATTCTTGATTATCTGTTCCATTATCTTCTTGGCAACAATTGTTGGGATAGATAACCCTATACCTAGTGATCCCCCAGATCTCGAATATATCAATGTGTTAATTCCAATTAAATTTCCTTTTATATCTACTAGTGCACCACCAGAATTACCTGGGTTGATAGCAGCATCTGTTTGGATAAAATTCTCATAAGTATTGATTCCTAATGTTCTTCCTAGTGCACTAATAATCCCCATTGTTACTGTTTGTCCTAGACCAAAAGGGTTACCAATAGCAAGAACTATATCACCAACCTTAGCCTGATCTGAATGTCCAAATGTAATTGATGGTAATCCTTCCAAATCAATTTTTATAACGGCAAGATCAGTTTCAGGGTCTGACCCAATAAAGCTTGCTCTTGCACTTCTTCCATCATTTAGCGCAATTTCTATTTCATCTGCAGCTGCTATTACATGATGATTTGTTAAGATATAGCCCTCTGGGCTTATAATTACGCCAGAACCAAGGCCAGTTTTCCGTTTTGTTCTTTCTTCAAATTGATTTCCAAGGCCAAGTAGATCACGAAAATTAGGGTTATTAAATAGTGGATGCCTGGAAATTTTGACTTCTTGGCTAGTAAATACACTAACTACTGACGGCATTACTTTTTTTGTGACACCACTGAAACTATTCAGATTTAGCATGCTGCTTTGGACAGAATTTTTACTAGAACTAAATTCTTGTTCTGGATTAATTTGTTTTAGTGTGACAACGCTATTATTTGCAAAGCTACCATTATTGTTATTGTCATGTAGGATCCATGGTAATAATTCAGGGCGCATGGTAGAAATAACAAAAAATATAGCAAGGCATATTGTTGCTGTTTGTGCGAAAATTAACCAGAATTTATGCATATCAGAGAAAAGAAAAATTAAATTATAGAGTGTTAATGATTAGGTTGCTACCCAAAGGATTGCAAAGATGCTATTAAAACAGCTTGAATCATATTTGAATACATTGCTAAATATCTCACATTTTAATGATTATTGTCCAAATGGACTACAAATTGAGGGTTGTAGTGAAGTTAAAAAAATTGTTAGTGGTGTTACAGCCTCTCTTGATTTATTGAATGCAGCTATTACAGAGAATGCGGATGCAATCTTGGTTCATCATGGATATTTTTGGCGTGGTGAAGATGCATGCTTAGTTGGGATAAAGCAGCGCCGTATCGAATTACTATTATCAAATAAAGTGAGTTTACTTGCTTATCACTTACCTCTAGATGCGCATCCCACATTAGGGAATAATGCACAGTTAGGTAAGAAACTAAGTTTTATTGAAGTTGGTCGTTTTGGTGAGCAAAATATTGCAATGCATGGTAATTGTGAAGGAGAATTAACATTATCAGAGCTGGGAGAGAGAATAGAGAAAGTGTTGCTACGTAAACCATTGATAATTGGTGATGAAAATAAGAAAATACAGCGCATTTCTTGGTGTACTGGGGCAGCTCAAAATTATTTTGATGAAGCTATTCATTTAGGAGTAGATGCATATATTACTGGGGAAATATCAGAAAGAATTGTACATATTGCCCGTGAGTCAAATGTGGCTTTTATTGCTGCTGGACATCATGCAACTGAGCGTTATGGTGTACAGGAGTTAGGTAATAATCTTGCGCAGAAATTTGCAATTAATCATAAGTTTATTGATATTTATAATCCGGTATAAAGCTACTTTAAGGTGCAAATTTCTTGACAGGTAGTGTGTGTCGAGTTAACC
>CAXGWP010000014.1:0-41169 GCA_964013575.1 uncultured Nitrosomonadaceae bacterium | reverse complement strand
CGACAATCAACCTGCAGATTAGCTGAGAAAAGTGCCTCAAGTCAAGTAATTTGTTATGTAATGTTCACGCTTAAAAATTAATTGTGAAAAACCAATACTTTCCGTATACATTATAAAACTTATCACACATAACAATAAAAAATCAGGTAAGCTTTTATTAATTAATTAATATACTCTAATTTAAATATTATAAGACAAGCTTATAAGACCCATTAATTTCTAAATTTTGTATGTATTTATGCTGGATATGCTTCAAAAACATAATTAAATTTTTATTTTAACTATCGCTATCTAAATTTAATTCTGCATAAGTTTTATACTAAGAATCTGATTCTGATGTTGATATCAGCTCCAACTCTTTTTTTTCATTTATAAACTGCCCTGACTCTTCCAACTGGGGCAGTTCCTCTAAAGAACGCAAATTGAGATCATCAAGAAAATGATTAGTGGTTGCAAACAAAGTTGGTCTACCAGGAACATCTCTATGCCCTATAGCTTCTATCCAGCCACGTGCTTCTAAGACCTTAAGAACTGAACTCGACACTGATACCCCACGAATTTCTTCAATATCCCCGCGTGTTACAGGCTGCCGATACGCTATAATGGCAAGCGTTTCTAATACAGCCCGAGAATATCGGGGAGGTTTTTGTGGGTTTAATTTATTCAGGAATTTCTGAATCTCTAATTTCGTATGAAATCTCCACCCACTAGCAACACATACTAACTCTATACCCCCCTCTAACCACTTCTCACGTAATTCCTCAAGTAATTTACGAAGCACTTCTGTACTGACTTCTCCATCAAATAATTTTTTTAATTCTGACAACGACAAAGGATCTTGTGTAGAGAGCAGAGCTGCTTCTAATACACACTTAATTTGCTCAGAATTTTCTAAGTCAGATGAATTAAGAGGGAGCAACGAAGTTAACTGATTTGACATAAATAGTTCCAATAGGTTTAGATTGTGTAATTTCTATCAAGCCTTCTTTTACAAGTTCAAGTAGCGCAAGAAAAGTCACTACTATTTCAGGTGCTCCCGCTGTTTCCCCAAATAATTTATTAAATTCAATAAACTCACATCCATGTAAATTACGTATAATATGGCTCATATATGATCTTACTGAAAGTTTAGATCTTATCACTCGATGATGACGCATGTTCTTAGCACGTATTGCTAACGTAATCCATGCATTATGTAGATCATTAGCACTAACTTTAGGTAAATGTTTTACTGTTACCTGCTCAATGAGTATCTGAATCAATGTAAAATCACGATCAACCTGAGGTATTTCATTCAACTGATTTGCAGCTATTTTTATCTGTTCATATTCTAGTAGCCGGCGTACCAATTCTGCACGAGGATCTAAATCATCTTCACTATCACTAATAACTGGACGAGGCAACAGCATACGAGATTTAATTTCAATTAGAAGTGCAGTCATCAATAAATATTCTGCAGCCAGCTCAAGCTGATTCGCCCGCATTAATTCAACATAAGCCATATATTGACGGGTAAGATCTGCCATTGGAATATCCAACACCTCTAAACTATGCTTTCGAATAAGATAAAGTAATAAATCAAGTGGTCCTTGAAATGAATCAAGAAATATTTCCAAAGCATCTGGCGGAATAAAAAGATCCTTTGGCATTTCCAATAGCGGTTCACCATGGATACTTGCAATTGAAGAGTTTATTGTTGATAGACTAGCAAATTGATTCACACTAAAACATCCATTTATCTAATTATACTTATAGGCAGCATAATTACCTTTAAAAAGTTGCTATGAATAGCTTAACCCCATTGCTTCTTTTACATCACGCATAGTTTCCTGTGCTAATTTATCAGCTTTTTCACACCCATCTGCAATAATATTGCGTACCAAAGTAGGGTCTTCTTCATATATTTTTGCACGATCATGCATAGGCTGTTGCTCAGCAAGTACCGCCTCAATTACTGGTTGCTTACACTCTAAACAACCAATCCCAGCACTTTTACACCCCTCTTGGACCCAATTTTTAATTGTATCATTTGAATATACTAAGTGAAATTGCCAAACTGGACACCTAGCTGGGTCTCCTGGATCACGACGCCTAATCCGTGCTGGATCAGTCTGCATCGTTCGAATTTTATTTTTTACACTATCTGAATTTTCTCTCAGACCAATTGTATTATTATATGACTTAGACATTTTTTGGCTATCCAAACCTGGCATTTTTGACGCATTTGTAAGCATTGCCTCCGGTTCTGACAAGATCATTTTTCCACCTCCTTCTAAATACCCAAATAATCGTTCTCGATCTCCCATATTCAAATTTTGCTGCTCATCAAGCAGCGACCTTGCTGTTTCTAGAGCCTCACCATCACCTTTTTCCTGATAACGATTACGTAATTCTCTATAAATTTTAGATTTCTTAGACCCAAGTTTCTTTATAGCAGCTTCAGCTTTCTCCCTAAAACCAGGCTCTTTTCCATAAATATGATTAAATCGGCGTGAGATCTCACGCGTAAACTCTATATGTGGCGTCTGATCTTCACCAACTGGAACCCGATTAGCTCGATAAATAAGGATATCTGCACTCTGTAATAATGGATAACCAAGAAAACCAATAGTACTTAAATCTTTATCTGTTATATTTTCTTGCTGATCTTTATAAGTAGGAACCCTCTCAAGCCAGCCTAGTGGCGTAATCATTGAGAGCAATAAGTGTAATTCAGCATGAGCCGGAACACGTGATTGAATAAACAGAGTTGCCTGAGCAGGATCTACACCAGCAGAAAGCCAATCTACCACCATGTCCCAAACATTCTTTTCGATAATTTCTGGCGCATCATAATGAGTTGTAAGGGCATGCCAATCGGCAACAAAAAACAAACATTCAAATTCTTGTTGTAATTCTACCCAATTCTTCAACACACCATGGTAATGCCCTAAATGTAAATTACCTGTGGGGCGCATCCCAGATAAAACTCGATCAGTAAACATTCTATTTTTATCCTTAATATTCTATAGCTAAATATATTATCAAACTTGCAACCCAAATAACCACGCAATTAATTTTATAGCAGCAAATATAAAGGGCCCTATAACAGCACCTAAAATTCCACTAAACAAAAAGATCAGCAGTATAATAAACCCATATGGCTCAATTTGAGAAAAACGGCATGCAATACGATAAGGCAACAAACTTACTGCAATCCGCCCCCCATCTAATGGCGGCAAAGGCAATAAATTAAGTACCAACAGTATCACATTTACTAGAATACCAGCCTGACCCATTAATAGCATTGGTTCAGAAAAAATACTTTCTGGTATAGCAACACCAAACTTAAAAACTATAGCCCAAACTAAAGCCATTAACAGATTAGCACCAGGTCCAGCAGCAGCAACCCAAAGCATGTCACGTTTTGGGTTGCGGAGATTGCCAAAATTAATTGGTACAGGCTTTGCCCAACCAAACAAATATGGTGAGCTTGCTGCTAAAAGTAATAAAGGAACAAGAACTGTACCTACTGAATCAATATGCCTTAAAGGGTTTAAAGTAACACGGCCCTGAGCATAAGCTGTGAGGTCACCATATTGTTTCGCTACATAAGCATGAGCTGCTTCATGCAAAGTAATAGCTAATGTCACTGGAAGCGCAAAAATTACAATTCCCTGAATAATTCTATCAATATCAGGAATAAAGCTATCCATAGCTTATCCCCAATGCGACTAAAATATGTATAACATTTAGTACCAATTTTGACCTATCTTTAATAAAATTAATCACAGTCAGCTCCAAATTACAAACCCTACAATCCAATACTATTCCTACTGTCAGCATTCAAGAAAATCAAGAGTTTCCCTAAGATCATTAAGAGAAATCTCATCTATCTAAAAAACCAAAATTGGTATCCAAAAACATAAAAAGAATCAGGTGGGTAAATAATTGCACCACTCACATATACGATAAAAGACACTTGCCGTAATAAGTGTTAAGAGAGTTATCAGAACGCAAATAGAAAAAATTTGAGCCATATCAGCTAAAACCTATAGTATCAATATTAAATTGCTATTTTAGAGTATCTTTCTATACTATTTTGTCCTATCCCAATTATGCCAAATAGGTATACATTCTATTGGAAATTCTGGTGTCAAGCCCAAATCAAAATAACTTTCATTAGGCCCATGAAAATCTGAGCCACATGAAACAAATAAACCCATTCTATTTGCATGATGTGCAAAAATTAGAGCCTGTTCAGGAGTATGACTAGCAGTAATAACTTCTATACCAGATCCACCAAGATAGCGAAACTCTAATAACAACTCATCTAATAAATTTTTTCCTAATTTATAGCGTGCTGGATGAGCGATCACAGCCTGGCCACCACTACCACATATCCAGCCTACTGCATCATTTAATGATGCCCATTGATGTGATACATGTCCAGGCTTACCTTTAACCAAATATTTCTTAAATACAGATTTAATATTCTTAGCATATCCTTTCTCAACTAAATAACGTGCAAAATGAGTGCGCCCAATTAAACCGCCTTGACCAGCATAGCAATAGGCCCCCTCTAAGCTACCCTGTATACCAAATTTATCAAGCTGTGTGGCAATCTTAATTCCACGTGAGACTCTCCCGCCACGAATAGCTTCTAGGCCTTGAACCAGAGGCTGATACTTCGGATCTATACCAAGGCCAACAATATGAAGCGTTCTATTCCGCCAAGTAACAGATATTTCAACTCCATTAATGAAAATTATATTTTTCGCATTTGCAATAGAACGAGCTTCATCCAGCCCATCCAGATCATCATGATCAGTCAGTGCCAACATATTCACACCACGTGTAGCTGCGCGTTCAACGAGCTGTGTAGGCGTCAATGTGCCGTCAGAAACTCTGGAATGACAGTGCAGATCAATATTGAACATAAACCAAGCAACATCTTATAACCAATATTTATTATCATAACATAAGGGAAAATAAGGAATTAATTACATGAAAGTTTTATAAATAACTAATTAAAGAATACGCTTCAATTAATCTTATATAGAGAGCATAGCAAGACATTATATAAAATTTAAAGATTTATCTATTTCTAAAAATATTACCTATCCCTCATATCCCCATTCTCTCCACCCATTTAATAGCGGAAAATATAACCCTAATTTTATTGGACGATTATCGATCCTACTTATCATATCGGCATAACAATTAAGCTGACTACGATATCGTTCTCGCTCACGATCAAGAAAAAATTCTATGTCTGAGCCAACATGGCTACTAGTTTTATAATCTACAATCCAACGCAAACCATCCTCACCGATAAAGGTACGGTCAATTATCAGGCCTACAGAGTTCCCGTCAATTACTGTTGTCATAGATAGCTCATTCTGAGCATTCTTTTGTGGTCCCAATAACCACTGGCCACGTTCATCTTTAATTGTATGAATAAGTGCGGATTTTATTTTTGTAATTGCAAATTCTATCTCATCATCATTATCACTCATCCCACATGCAATTAGATTCTGTTTAAATATATTGTGTAAATTGTCTATTCGATCCTTATTCCACTTATCTATTGCATCTTCGGCTATGTTTTTCAGCCACCGATGTACAACCATCCCAATATATCTTGCAGTTTCCCCTGCCCATGAAAATTCAATTTCTTGAACGCATACCCTTTCTTTAAAGGAGCTCCATTTTACATTTGTAGGTGCTGAAGGAAAGACCCAATCAGATGTAAGGCGACGAAGCGATTGATCAATTATATACTTCTGCTTATCCTCTCCTGCCCCTATACCAATTAAAAGCTTCTCCTCCGTAGCAGCTTCAGAAAAAATTGGTTGTGCCACTGGCCAGAGCCTTCTCAGTAATGACTTCACTGAAGGTTTTTTTAACTCAATCACACCATTACTATTATATAAAAGAGCTGTATTTCCCAAAATATGTAGAAAATTTCTGGCTCGTGTTGCCGCAACATAGAGAATACGCTCATCTTCAAAAGAATCTTTCTCTTGCTCTAGCTTCTCTAACCAGCGGTAAATACTATTTTCTTTAGGCCGGGTATGATCATTACTAGTTAAACCTGCCTCTTGAATCGGTGCAAGCAACAAATCAGGGTGTTCACACCACTGTATTAATTTTCTTTTATTGCTACCTGAAGAACGCCCAAGACCAGGTACTATCACATAATCGAACTCAAGTCCTTTTGATTTATGAATTGTCATGAGTTGTAATGTGTCATCAGCTCCTATATCTGATTGCGTAGAAAACCCTAAAAGCCCCTCTTCAAATGCTTCCAGATCATAGATATTCCCCATTTTTTCATGATTCTCAAGATAATCAAAGTAAATTTCTGCAGCTTCTAACTCATATTCTTTTCCAACACAAGCCGCACCTCCTAACGCTAGCCATGCAGCTTCAACATCTGCACGTAGAGACTGTCTACTGTTATTATTTATACAATTTCCTAATACTTTTCTGATACGCCTTAACCGCATGGCTCCGTCAGTTGATACTGCTAATAAACGCGTATCATCATTTAGCGCCTCCCATACTGTCTGATGGTTCTTACTTAACTTATTTTCTCTAAGATCATCCATACCAACACTAGAAGTAGTTTGTGCTGGAAAAAGCACATATAGATCAGCAAGCTTAAGTCCACACCAAGGTGCACGGAGTACAGCAAGCCATGCCAATTTATCTGCTAAATGCAGCAAAGCACGGGTTAATACCAATAAATCCTGCACAACAGGTTGACAGCTAAACTCTTCAATCCCATCTGCACGAAAAGACAACCCTACTTTTCTTAATTGTGGAATAATTTCATCATATAAGGCTTTATGAGTACGACCAAGAATAGCCATAGTGGCAGATGGATCATCACGGCGAACATCTCTAATAATTTCTACCACTTTTTTAGATTCAGCCTTATGATCCCCATTAAAAAATGGATGTATTTGAACTGCGGGGCCACTTAATCCTTTATGTATTGAAACAGAATCCGTATAAGGCACCCCACCACCTGAGAGGCTTTCTCTTTCTGACATTATCTGAGAGAAGGTGCTATTAACCCAATCTACAATACCACTATGGGAACGGAAATTAGTACGTAACACAATTGATTCCAATTCAATATTACCGATACCTTCAGTACGAGCACGTGAGAACAAACTCACCTCAGCTTCACGAAATCGATAAAT
The DNA here is from genome assembly GCA_964013575.1 of uncultured Nitrosomonadaceae bacterium. GTDB lineage: Bacteria > Pseudomonadota > Gammaproteobacteria > Burkholderiales > Nitrosomonadaceae > BJGV01. Next base: position 33,976 of record CAXGWP010000014.1, on the reverse strand, counting down.
TGACTGCATCGGATCACCGACTACAAATAAGGTCCGTCCATCACCAACCCCCCATCCAGCAGTAAGCTTAGTAATTAAATCAAATTGACTTTTCGAGGTATCTTGAAACTCATCCATCAATAAATGCTGAATACGATAGTCAAGTGCTAGCGCCAAATCAGTTGGTGCATCAGGATCTCCTAGAGCTTGTAGAGCACCCAACATAACCTCAATATAATCAACCCTGCCATGAGCTTTAAAAACGAGCTTTAAGTGTCCGACAGTATACCGTAATAAACGAATGATAGAATTCAGTACTTTCCATTGATTCTCAGTGTAAACAGGTGGTGGGAGTTCTTTTATTTTATGTAAATATTTTCTTAATGTATCATCTTTCTTGAGGCTATTAATTAATGTGTACGCACGCTGTACCCATAGCTTTAATTTCTTTTTCTCAGAATTAGTATTACCTGATGGAAATCCCTCTAATTTTGTTAACCGCTTTCGCCAATCTTTTTCTGTCGTTAATAGCTGTGCTATACCTTTCCAGTAATCAACATCATATTCTTCATACCCAGGCATAGAAAATAAGTCCTCACAAATAGATATTGGTGAATTTCTATAAGACTTTTTAAGATTACTAGCTGCATAACGTAATAATTCAAGCAATTCATTACACATAGGCTCTGGATAGATACTAGACAAACGTTTAAGTACTTCACATCGAGCATTCCGTAGCCCTGCTTCTAATTTTTCTCTATTTTCTCCTGTATCTTTACCTTCATAAATAAGAGGCAACCATTGATCACGTTTCTCTAATATTTTTACAAGTAATTTTTCAACATGACTTACATCATTGTTAAGATACTTTAGTAATTGTGCGACATCTTGTGCTACTACATTATCCTTTTCCCTTGAAAAATTATCCCTCGTAACTAAACTAATGGTCGCACGAGCTGCTTCACGATATAGATCAAATGCATCTTCCGTACTTTTCATTTGAGAACTAGATTTAGACAGTATTGGCATCTGACGTACAAGTGACGCACACAAAGAATCAATAGTTTGAATACGTAGTCGTGCAGGATTTTTAACAATATTCCAACCAGAATGATAATCGCGCCGTAAAACAGCGCTAGCTAATTTACGTGTTAATTTTACATGCTCATTTTCAGAACTCTCATTAGACTGAGTAAGTGCTGCAAGCACTCCTTTTTTTATTTCTGCCACAGCTTTCTTCGTAAATGTAATCACTACTATCTCTTCAGGCTCTCCAACATATACAAGCAATTTAAGATAACGCTGAATTAAAAGACCAGTCTTGCCTGAACCTGCTGGAGCCTGAACAATAAACGAGCATGTCGGATCAAGTGCACGTTTACGTTCAGCAAAATCTGAAATATACGAAGTGTCGCTCATACACCATTCTCCGACTCTATATATACATTCTCAATTCTTTCAGAAATACGACAGAAAGGTCCTAAATCACAATTACGACATGTTACAGGATATTTTTTAGGATTAACTTCAGCATCACCCATAGCAAAACCCTCTGCAATACAAATAAGATTAGTATGCCAAGAAGCAATTATTTGCTTCCATTCAGGATCCGCTTTTATTCCAGGTAAAAGATCACTATTCTTTGCTAATGCTTTAAATCTCATTGCACCCTTCTTTACCTGTAAAAATGCAACAGCAGAAGCAGTATCAAATTGAGTAGTAACAAGATACAGTGGCAATTGTGGCTCATCTGGACGTTTTCCACACATAGTCTTAGCTTCTACATTTCCCGTCTTGTAATCAATAATAATGAGTCTCCCATCATTTAGCATATCAACACGATCTAGACGCACAGTTAAAAATAGGCCACCAAGGCTAATTGTCCGTTTATCTTCAATAGCTATAACCCTGAAATCACTACGTTTTTTCTCTTCAAATAACCACTCAGAGGTCAGCGCCATCAAACGGGTCTTTTCAATATTTATAAAATGCTTTGATAGTTTCTTTGAATACTCTATCTGGATACATTCAATTTCCTTTTTAGCTAAGTTTGATAATATTTCTTTAAGTTTTTTATCGCTTATCGTATCTAGCTCACTTTTTTTCTTGAGCTTCTTCCATACTTGCTCTAGCATCCCATGCACCAATACTCCACGTTCCATTGCATTTAGCCCAATATGAGGATAATCCAACCCTTTAGCCCCTAATCGATACAAAGCAAATGCTTGGAATGGACACGCCGCTTGGCTCTTAATCACTGAAGTACCATCGTTCAGTTTTGTTTTATCAAGCATTTGTACTTTCTTATCTTCAATAAACTCAATCTGACTAGCTTGATAAATTAAATCACGGTGACTCTTATAAATTGGTAGAATCAGATCAATTTGTGGAAAGTCAGCAATCAATGGGCTAGGAGTATGTATATGGTCATCTTTTTTCTCATCATCATACCTAGGAAAACTAAAAATTATTTCATTAGAGCTACGACTCCACTCGTTAATAAATCGAAGTGAAAGATCAAGCGATTCAGAAGCAGAAGCACGTGGTAATTTTGCTAAACGCTGTAGCTCAGCTGGAAGGAATGGGTGTGTATTTGAAGGCAATGGCCAGTTTGTATCTGATAACCCCATCACCCATAGATGATCAAACTCCATACCAATAGTCTCGTATATATCTAAAATTTGAATGGGGACATCAGGGGTTTCTGGCTGAAAAATTTTCTCTGATGCTATTCTATGTAAGCATCGTATTCCTTCAATATATCCTATCCTCTGAATAACATGATCAAGAGTCGCAAATTCAACAACAACTTCATTCCATTTATTTAGAGTCTGATATTCTGATGAATCAAAAGCACGCTCACCTGGAAAGCTGAAAACTTCAAGCACCTTTAAAACAACCTTTGCTAAAGAAGATGGTTTCATCTTAGCAAATAATTCTTTTTTTCTTAATTCTAAAAGCGCAGAAATCTGCTGCATAAAAATTGGACAATTTATGCTATTCTGTTTACGTTGAATAAGTTCAAATAATTCTTTAAGAGTGATTCTTGGGTCAGCTATCTTACGTAATTGTACATCAAGCATAGCGCGATTTATCATTTCGCTCTCCCCCCCACCCAAAAAAGGAGAACGAAGAATGCTACTTACAAGCTTAAAATCAATATCTTTTACAACTAATTCAAGTAATAGAAACGCTGTATTAACTAGTGGATATGAATCCAAGCCTACTCCAAGCGAAACATTAAAAGGATAAATACGATGCGTAGATCCTGGTAGTCTCTGATATACATCAGGCTCCATTACTGATCTGAAAGTACGTATAATTTCACTCCGATACTTAAATAACTCTGGCACAACAACACCAATGCGTACTGTATTATCAGCCTCAAGGCACGCTCGTGCCCACATTGCAGATTGTTCAATTTCATCATGACTATCTGTACAACTAACTTGTTGTACTATGCCAACTCTAGATTTAATCTGTGAGTGTGAATAAGCTGAAATCAACTCACAACCATATTTAGAGATACTATTTAGGAAATTTTCTTGCTGTGGTGTAAATGTATCAAACCCATAACAAATCAACTGATCTGCTTTCTTAACTCTTATATGCCCCCATAACTCAATTATCAAATCAGGAACTCTTGCCTTATCGATTTGATTTTCACGTTGAGTTAATCTCTCATAATTCTCTGACCAATTTCTAAATACCCTACAATCCTCATTTAAAGGAAAATCTTTAAGTTTTAAAGCAATTTGCCACTCATGAATGAGCTGCCAGGCTCTACGTGCTAATTTAGCTGCCTCTGAAACAGAAAATAACATTGAAGCCTGATCTGAAGCAGAAATAACATTCTCCCATAATACCTGTTCCTGAGTATTAGAGAGTAAAATAGGTAACGTATCTGCCTGCTCTGAATAGAGCATATCCTCATATGAACGTTCAATTAATGCGTTTATTGGAAGAATATCAGGTGCATTCCAAGATGTGTGGCCTTTAATAATTTTATGATTATTAAATTCTCGGCGCAATACTATTGCGAGCCTTCGATTAGGTGTAACAACAACCCTGGATTTTATACCATTAGAAAATTGGTTAAATAATTCATCAAGGCTAATTTGTGGAAATTTTTGTATAAAAGACATGCGGTGAAATGATTACCGCTATAAAATTAACGCTCCAATAAATCAAATTTACTACTAGTATCTGCCCAGTCATCTGCATCTGCAAGGGCATCTTTTTTCTCAACAATTGACTCCCAAGACTGTGCTAATTCAGCATTTAGCTCTATAAAATGCTGTTGTCCATCAGGAACATCATCTTCTGCATAAATTGCCTCTACTGGGCACTCTGCCACACATAAAGTACAATCGATACATTCTTCCGGATCAATTACGAGAAAATTTGGACCTTCATGAAAACAATCTACCGGGCAGACATCAACACAATCTGTATATTTACACTTGATACAACTTTCTGTTACAACATAAGCCATGATATTTTTTCCTATTACTTGCAGAAATAACCACTCCAAAATAGAACTATTTCAAATAAATAGTATTTGATTTTAACAGAAATCTTGCTAGCACCACTACAGCTAAACCATAACTTATTACTATATTCTTATTATAAATAAATAACCCTAAAATTTATATGTCATTATCTAGAGTGATATATTTATCAATTCAATAATTATGAATATCCCATAGCCAAGAATTAACGTATAAAATGTAAATACTAATATTTTATACAAGGTTATTTATGGTATTCAATCATCATCCTTGATCCATCTCAAAAATAAGATACAACCCAGAATGAAACCAAGACACAAAATTACTTTTAAAAGCTCCTTAAAAAACCAAAAAATCATAGCCTCATGAAAGCCCATTTCCTATTACCCTTATAAATTATGGTGAATAACCATTTTTCCATTGATCATATGGTATTACTATAGCTAATTTCCCAAAATCAAGGAACCAAGTATCCACTACCCATGAATATGAAGTGTTCACCTCAATAATCCGACTAGCATAGTGTAAATTTATAAATAATGGATTACGCCAGACAATCTCCCCAACTTGATGATAATTTAACCAGCCTTGCTGTTGTATATAATTAAGAAATGTAGTGTCATTTCTACTATGATCAACACAGTCCATACGTCCTTTTACAGAATAATCTTTAAAATTACCACCACGATCAGCTGCAATAGGACTATGTTTAGATGCCTCCAAATATAATCTACGTAATGCATGACGGATGGCTTCTCGTTCTTCTATTGCAGATGTTATTGATAGAAAGAGCTTCCTAATCTGCCCATAAGCATCTTCTGAAACCGGAAAATTAACTTCCTTTAAACAATTAGCTTGATAACAAACAGGTAAAGTTTGACTAATAGCTAATGTACTGTTCAGACTATATAAAAAAAAGGTTATATATAAAATCCGCATAATTTCTCAAATAGTAATAATTTAGAATTTATTATATCCTCAAGAAATATAGAAAACCTATATAGAATAATAATTGCATATAATAGTTATATTTTTTAAATATAGATACCAACTAAAATTTTTATGTCCACCCTTCATTCTATAAAAACTAAGATAAATACCAGTCAAGTACTATACGTTTAATAATATGCAATTTCCCATGAAAAAAATGCTCAGCACCAGGAATTACTACTATCGGTAGATTCTGTGGATTTGCCCAATATAAAATTTTTTTAAGCGGTACTATTTCATCCTGATCACCTTGAATAATTAATATTCTTTTAGAATAACTAGATATTAGTGGAACTTTAAAGTGGTCTACTGACGGCGAAATAAGAACAAGACTCTGTGGACTGAGTGTCTTTGCTACATAAGCTTGAATTGCCCCTCCAAAAGAGAAACCAGCTAGTAATAATGAAAGATTATTAGATGCAGGTTTAAATTTTTTCTGGATAGCCCTGACTACTGCAATAACATCTTCCGATTCACCCAAACCATCACCATAACTTCCTTCACTCTTACCAACACCCCGATAATTAAATTTAACCGTAATAAATCCTAACTCAATTAACACTTTAAAAAGAGTATGTACCACCTTATTATCCATAGTACCGCCGTGTAATGGATGGGGATGAGCAATCACAGCAATTCCATGTCTATGATTACAATTTGATTCCACCATAACCGTCTCTAATTTACCGGCAGGGCCATCAATAAAAAATTTCTGTGTAATATTAGAATCTAACAAAATTACTAAAAAGAAAAAATTAATTTTTACTTCTAACTAATTACTTCCTATGTATATTAAGGTGAATTAGAATTAATAAATTACTTCAATAATAAATTAAATTTTTAAGCGATCAACCACACGACCATTTATAATATGCTCTTCTATAATTTCATCTATATCTTCTTTGTCAACATAGGTATACCAAATCTCATCAGGATAAACCACAATAACTGGACCCTCTTGGCACCTATCAAGACAGCCTGCCATATTTATCCTAACCTTTCCTTCCCGACTCAAATTTAATTCTTTAATTCTATTTTTAGCATAATCACGTATTTTTTTTGCGCCATATTCATTACAGCATAATGCTCCACCCTCTCTCTGATTAACACAAAAAAACACATGCTTTAGATAATAACTCATTTAATTTATTAAAATATTACGGTTATAAAATATAGAAAAGATAAACATATCAGATATCTTAGGCTAACTTATAAAAAACTTCTAAATTAGATTATTACCATATCTGCCAAAATAACAATGCTGTTAAAAGTATTGATAAAACAAATAACAAACGACTCTGTTTTCTTTCTTCTTTAACTAATTCAGACATTCTTTTTTCAAAATCTTCTGCTGCATTTCTGCTTAAAGTTTGATGCAACAGACGAGGAAGTTGTGGAATCATAATAGCCCAATTCTTCCCCTCTTTCTGAACACTACTATACATCCCACGCCAACCTATTTGCTCAGACATCCAATCACCCAAATATGGTTTAGCTGTAGTCCAAAGATCAAGATCCGGATCAAGATCCCGACCAAGACCCTCAATATTTAATAATGTTTTCTGCAACAAAACAAGCTGAGGTTGAATCTCAACATTAAATTTACGTGATGTTTGAAATAAACGTAATAAAACACGACCAAACGAAATCTCTTTTAATGGTCTGTCAAAAATTGGCTCACACACTGCACGAATTGCATTCTCAAAATCATCTACCCTTGTATCCTTTGGAGCCCATCCTGCCTCAACATGAGCTTCTGCAACGCGCCGATAATCCCTTCCAAAGAACGCTAAAAAATTTTGGGCCAAATAATTCCTATCTTCATCTGTAAGTGTTCCCATAATACCGAAATCAACTGCAATATATTGTCCATCATTACCTACAAAAATATTGCCTGGATGCATATCTGCATGAAAATATCCATCTCGAAAGACCTGGGTAAAAAAGATCTCTACTCCCGTACGAGCTAATCTTGGAATATCTATACCATTTTCATGCAACCTAGATATATGGCTAATTGGTGTTCCATGTATTCTACCCATCACCATAACTCCAGCATCACAATAATCCCAATATACTTCCGGTACAAATAACAAAGGTGAATCAAGGAAATTACGTCTTAATTGACTACAATTAGCAGCTTCACGTAAAAGATCAAGCTCATTATCCAAGTGCCTTGCGAATTCAGATACTACTTCTTGAGTCTTTAGTCTTTTTCCGTCTGGCCATAAAGCTTCAGCTAACCATGCACCAGTTTCCATTAAGGAAACATCATGTGCAATGATATGTTCAATTCCAGGACGTAAAATTTTTACAGCTACCTCAGTGCCATCATGTAATACCGCAAAATGTACTTGCGCAACTGAAGCACTAGCTATTGGCTTATGATCAAATTCTAAAAACACCTCATTGATAGATTTTCCATATATTTCTTCTAGTGTTGCCAATACGATACTAGAAGAAAAAGGCGGGACCTGATCTTGAAGTTTAGCCAATTCATCCGATATATCTTGTGGTAATAAATCACGACGAGTAGATAACATTTGGCCAAATTTTATAAAAATAGGTCCTAAATTTTCTAGCGCCATACGTAAACGAACTGCACGTGGTCTATTTACTTTTTTTTGCCAAATCATCATGAACCAAATTGGTATTCTCAATAGACGAACCCAACCACGGCTTGGAAAAAACTCATCAAGACCAAAACGAAGCGCTACAGCATTAATTTTTAAAAGCCGAAGAAAACGCATTTAATTTTGTAATTCTTATCTTTTATTAATTATGAAATATCCTTATTAGTTATTTTAAGGACCTCTCTATTTAATTTATCTGTCCGAATTGTTAGCTGATCCACTTTTTTCTTTAAAACATCTACTCCCTCATTAAATTTTTTAACATAAGCTGAATTAGCTAATAGTGGCTGCTCCTCTAAATAATATTCTGCTATTGCTTCTAATAAATTCCTAGTTGAATCTCTGTGCCAATATTTAATATTTGTGCTCGTCCTCACCATACGATGGGCAAGAACATCACCTATAATATGACTCAAATCCTGTTCCACATCCCAATTTAGATTTTTACTTATATAAATAAAATCTTTAGCAAATAAGATATCCCCAGATATATCAATCTCACTATATGCATTCTTATCATGCACAAATAAACGAGGCAATAAGCCAAGCGCACAAGTAGCTATAGCGTCAATATGCTTATTATTAGAATCTACTACTAACTCACCACTTTCTTGTACAGTTAATTTAGTACTAAAAAATGGAGAAATACAAAATTGTATTGTCTTGCCAATATGTGACTGAAGTCGTTTCTTAGCCCAACTTTCACTAAGTAAAATATGATTAAATGGAGTTAAGGCTACAGAAGATAGCATGATAGTTTTGAATTTTGGTTTTGGAATACTTTCTATAAATAGGCTACAACCAAATTAATTTTAGGTTCAAGTACTCTAGATACATAGTACTCTTTTTTAAAATCTTCTAAAATTTATTTCCACGGTGTAATGCAACAATTCCTGCAGTAAGATTAAAATACTCAACCTTTTCGAAACCAGCCATTTGCAACATTTCTTTTAATTCCTGTTGCCCAGGGTGCATACGAATAGATTCGGCAAGATAGCGATAGCTATCCTCATCATTAGCAATAAACCTACCTATCGCAGGCAAAAAACCAAATGAATATTTATCATATATCGGTTGTAATGGATCCCAAACTTTAGAAAATTCTAAGACAATTAGACGCCCTCCAGGACAAAGCACCCGAAACATTTCTTTCAATGCCACATCCTTATGGGTCATATTCCTAAGTCCAAATGCAACACTTACACGATTAAAATAGTTATTTGGAAAAGGTAATTTTTCAGCATCACACTGTGCCACTGATACTTTCAAACCATAATCTAGCATTCGATCACGTCCTATTGAAAGCATAGAAGTATTTATATCAGTCAGCCAAATCTCCCCACTCTCTCCTATATGATCACTAAACAATTTACTTATATCTGCTGTACCACCTGCTATATCAAGAACTCGATCACCAGATTTAACTCCACTTGCCTCTATAGCAAATCTTTTCCAAATCCTATGCATACCAGCTGACATAAGATCGTTCATTAAATTATATTTCTCTGCTACAGAGTCAAAAACCCCTGCCACTTTACGAGCTTTATCAGCCTCTGCAACTGAATTAAAACCGAAATGCGTAGTTTTTGTCATAAATTTTTTCTACTAAAATACCAAAAAAATATTTACCGAATATTTTGCATATGTAATTACTATGCATTATATAAATATATTACTTCTTTTTTTGCGCAGATAATTTTCTACTTGCACCTGCCTCATCAATTTTCTTTAAATATTGAATCCACATTTTATCCTGATTTATACCATAGTTATAAAGCAAGTCCCAAGAATATAAACCTGAATTATGACCATCTGAAAAATTCGGTTGAATTGCATAACTTCCTACTGGTTCAATAGAATTAATATCTATATCCTGCTTCCCTGTTTGTAATATCTCCTGGCCTGGGCTATGCCCACGAACTTCTGCTGAAGGAGAATAGACACGTAAAAATTCATACGAAAATTTGAAAACTTCTCCATTATCAAAAGAAATCTCCATCAATCTAGACTTCTGATGCAATTTAATTTCATTTGGTCTAGGAGTATCTGAATTTAGACCTGCCATAATATTCATTTAGTTGGATAGAAGCGTAATAAAAATCTTATATCCTATATAATTTATGCTTAACGCAAATCAAGTAACTCAACATCAAAAATTAAAGTCGAGTTAGGTGGAATTGAATCTCCTGCTCCGCGCATGCCATATCCAAGATGGGCAGGGATAATCAAAGTCCTTTTCCCTCCAATTTTCATTCCTATAACCCCTTGATCCCATCCTTTAATTACTCGCCCTACACCTAATGGAAAAACAAATGGCTCTCCCCGATCCACTGAACTGTCAAATTTGACCCCTTTTTTTTGGGGCGCATCTGCTTTATAAAGCCAACCTGTATAATGTACTTTAACCGTATGACCGCCAATCGCCTCTTCACCAGATCCTACTTTAGAATCAATTTTCACAAGCTCTGTTATATTTTTTGTATCAGAAAATGCATACTGCTGCAGTAACAGCATTCCAAAAACTATAGCGATTACATTAAGTGTTGCTTTTATTTTAGTCATGATTACCTCAGAGAAAAAATTAAAACGTTTGATTATAATTACAATTAATATACTAATTAAGATTTTTTATAGGATACCTAATACGCAGGTATTATACCTGACATATATAAGTAATCATTATTAACAAGTCTAATAAATAACTTGTAAAAATATAATTCTTTAAAAAAATATGCTGTTCGTATACTACCAATAATAAAATAGTGTTATAACTTAAGAAATTATTTTTCTAAAATAAGCTGCACTATACCTTGACGTACAATACAGTTCACTTATTTTATAAATATAATAATCAAATATTAAAAGATAATGAAGGAAAATTAAATTAATAAAATGTTTAGCATATAATTACACTTTCACACGCAACTAATATAGTTATACTTAGCTCTTAATTTATGAAAAATTTAAATCTTTAAAATAATTGAATCACCAGCGATAAATGAACCCAACTACGATTGAATTAATCGGCGCAATATTGTTTGCCATCGCACTAATCCATACTTTCTCAACAAAATTCTTCGAACATTTAGCTCATACGCGCCCAGCTCATTCTGGTATATGGCATTTTTTAGGTGAAGTTGAAGTTGTTTTTGGTCTTTGGGCACTAGTATTAACTGTAGCAATACTATCTATTGACGGAAAACAAGCGGCCACCTCATACCTTGAGCAGCAAAGTTTTACTGAGCCCATGTTTGTATTCGCCATCATGGTGATTTCAGGTAGCCGCCCAATACTCCAATTTACAATGCTTTGTGTAAAAAAATTCGCACAAATTATTCCATGGTCAGATGGAATGACATTCTATTTTGTCACCTTATCAATAGTACCCCTACTAGGATCATTCATAACAGAACCAGCTGCAATGACACTTGCAGGCCTTATACTTCTTGAGCGATATTACTCACAAGATATTACGACCAAACTTAAATATGCCACTCTTGGTGTTTTATTTGTAAATATTTCAGTTGGTGGGACATTAACATCATTTGCTGCTCCACCAGTACTTATGGTTGCAAGCAAATGGGGATGGGATCTCACATTTATGCTTAGTACATTTGGCTGGAAAGCTATTATCATAGTATTAATAAATACTATAGCTGCTACTTTTATTTTTCGACGAGAGCTCTCACAAGTTCAATTTAATAAAGAATCACAAGATAAGAATGTTCCATTACCCGTTCTATTTATTCATCTTCTTTTTCTAGTAGGTGTAATAACTTTTGCCCATCATCCAGAGGTATTTATGGGATTACTCTTATTCTTTATCGGATTTGCACATGCCTACAAACGATATCAAGATAGATTAATTCTACGAGAAGGTCTATTAGTTGCTTTTTTCCTTGCTGGCCTTGTTGTACTAGGAGCACAACAGAAATGGTGGCTTCAGCCAATATTAGAAGGTATGGATAATACTATTCTTTTCTATGGCTCTACTTTTCTTACAGCATTTACTGATAATGCTGCACTTACATATCTTGGGTCTTTATTAGAAGGAACAAGCCCTGAATTTCAATATTCTCTTGTCGCTGGAGCAGTAACTGGTGGTGGCCTAACAGTCATCGCCAATGCGCCGAATCCTGCAGGATTCGCTATACTTAAGGGCTCATTTAAGGACGATGCAATCCATCCATTAGGGCTATTAATAGCAGCATTACCACCTACATTTGTTGCCATTCTCGCATTCCAGCTACTCTAATCTAGTCATCTAAAAATACAAATAAATGGACAACGTATTGATAATAAATTGAAATAAATCAACTTTTATGTCTTTTAGCACGCTCCTTTCTCTCCATCCATTTCTTAATACGGTTAGCATCACCAATTCGTGTATTCTTACCCCAAGAGTCAAGTAAAACTATTATTATAGGTTTTCCAAGTATTTGTGCATACATAACTAAACAACGTCCTGCTGTTCTTAAAAAACCAGTTTTTGATATATCAATATCCCAAACTCCTCGACGCACAAGACTATTTGAATTCTTATATAATAATTTTCTCTTCCTATTAGGAAGCTTTATTGAATACACTGGAGTTGTAGTATATTTACGAATAAGCCTATATCTATGCGCAGCTTCAACCAATTTTGCCAAATCACGAGCAGTGGAAACATTCCTACTGCTGAGCCCTGTAGATTCAACAAATGAACTATTCCCCATTCCCAACTCAAAAGCCTTATTGTTCATTGCTTTAACAAATTCTCTTTTTCCACCAGGGTAAGTACGTCCTAATGCTGCAGCCGCACGGTTATCTGATGACATCAATGCTAATAACAATAATTCTTTACGGGTCAGCTTAGATCCAATTAGTAGGCGTGAACGTGTATTCTTTATGCGATCAACATCTGCTAATTTTATAGAAATTCTTTCATTTAATGATAATTTTGCATCAAGCACTACTATTGCCGTCATCAGCTTTGTAATTGAGGCAATTGGCCTAATTTTATCTGCATTTTTACCATAAATAACGTTACCTTCTGTAACATCCAAAACAATTACAGATTCTGACCTTAAACGCAGCTCTACTGGTTTAGCAATAGCAATACTAGTAAAAAAAACTCCTATACATAACATCAGGATTATTTTCTTCATTTTTCTTACATTACTCTAGAATTTCACTAATATCGATTTAGAAACTATTTCAATTAATCATGTATACCAATGTTTTAAAAGCTATCTTGCACGGATGTTACAAATCAATATATTATTTGTCCAGTCTTATAGAAATGATACTTATGAAAATCTAGATATCGATGCTCAATATACTTTTATCTTGCTCTTCTTTTTTCTGTAATTCCCACATCTTAGAGTATAGCCCTTTAGCTACTAATAGCTCCTCATGATTACCACGCTCTATAATTCTACCTCTATCCATTACTAGAATCTTATCGGCATCTATAATAGTAGAAAGTCTATGTGCAATTGTTAATGTAGTACGATTTACAGCAACTCTCTTTAACTCTTTCTGAATAGCCTGCTCTGATTTTGAATCTAATGCTGAAGTTGCCTCGTCAAGAATAAGAATTCTTGAACTTTTCAGAATAGCTCGGGCAATTGCAACGCGCTGCTTTTCACCACCAGACAATTTTAGCCCTCTCTCTCCTACTGCAGTTTCATATTTTTCTGGTAAGCTTTCAATAAAATTATGAAGATGAGCTGATTTTGCTGCATCCATCACTTCCTCTTTATTTGCCTCAGGGCGTCCATAGGCTATATTATAATAAATACTTTCGTTAAATAAGATTGTATCTTGAGGAACAATGCCAATACTTCCCCGAAGACTCTTCTGAGTAATATCACGAATATCTTGCCCATTTATTAAAATACAACCACTAGTTATCTCATAAAAACGAAATAATAAACGTGAAATAGTAGATTTACCTGATCCGCTATGCCCAACTACTGCAATATTATGTCCAGCAGGAATATCAAAACTTATATCAAATAAAATCTGTCGATTAGGTTCATAGCTGAAATTTACTTTTTTAAAACAAATTGAAGCATCTCCTTGAGCTAAATCAGAAGCATTTTTCTTATCTTTTATCTCTTCTATTTCTGATAACAATGTAAACATTTTCTCCATATCTGCTAATGAATGCTTAATTTCACGATACACAAATCCAAGAAAATGTAGTGGCATATAAAGCTGTAACATAAAAGCATTAACTAACACTAAATCACCCAATGACATTGAACCTTTAACTACTCCATCAGATGCTAAAAGCATCAGCAATGTTACACCTAATGCAATAATTGCACTTTGCCCAGCATTAAGCGCAGCAAGAGACTTCTGATTACGAACGGCAATATTTTCCCACTGCTGCATGTGCTCATCATAGCGCTCTACCTCCCATGATTCATTACCAAAATATTTTACAGTTTCATAATTCAGGAGACTGTCAATTGCACGTGTATTTGCTTTTGAATCCATATCATTCATAGTGCGACGGAAAATCATACGCCATTCTGTAAGAATTAAAGTAAGAGTGATATAAGCAAATAATGTTACAAGAATAATTATAGTAAACCAGAAACTGTAATTAGAGAGCAAAATAACTACTACTAAAATAATTTCCAAAAGAGTTGGCAGAATATTAAATAGCATAAAATTAAGAAGAAATGATATGCCACGTGAGCCTCGCTCAATATCACGCGATACTCCCCCAGTCTGACGCACTAGATGAAACCTTAATGACAGTGCATGCAAGTGTTCAAAAACCTTAATCGCAACTCTACGAATTGCTCTTTGCGTTACCTTTGCAAAAATAGCATCACGAATTTCACCAAATAATGTACTACACAAACGTAACACTCCATAACCCACTACAAGCAACACTGGCAGAACCAAGATATCTGGTGGCTGATCTAGAATGTCAACTATCTCTTTCAGTACCAGAGGAACAGAAACACTTGCTAATTTAGCCATTACCAATAATATTAATGCCAAAGAAATTCTCCCCTTGAATTCCCATAAATATGGCAATAAAGAACGTATTGTTCTCCAATCATTACGATTTGATGATGGATTTTCTAGACGTGTAGGGCGCATTAATTAATTTCTGAAACTAGAATTAATTTTTATTATTACAAATAAAGATTTAGTAAGGTTTAAATAAAATTAAGCCTCTCATCATATTCCATAACTTTAGAAAAACTCTAATCTTTAGATTCTTTATATATTTTAGCAATTACATATCTATTAAAAAATTTCAATTCCTATAAGGATTAAAAGCACTTAAAGATTAATGCCCTAATAATTCAGGTTCCCAGCCACCACCAAGCGCTTTAAATAAATCAATAGTTGCAACTAACCGATTCTGGCGGCTTTGAATGACTGCTAATGCAGCATTATTATGGAGTCTCTGAGCATCTAATACTTCCAGATAAGATGAATATCCTAATTTATAGCGATTTACAGAAATTTTTAATACTTTCTTAGCTGAGTCCTCGCTAGCCCTTAAAGCAGTCTCTTGCTCTGAATTTTCACGTACACTTATCAAAGCATCGTTCACTTCTCTAAATGCAATTCTTATAGAGCTCTCATATGAGGCTAGCGCCTGTTTTTGTTGCGCATTAGCCTGATCTAAGCGGGCAAGCAGCCTACCTGCATCAAAAACTGGTAAATTCAAATTTATTCCAGCTGTCCATATATTTGCTGCCGATTTAACTAAATTACCTAATGTAATACTTTCTCTACCAAAACTAGTTGTAAGCATAATACTTGGAAAAAGTGACGCCTTAGCAACACCAATATTAGCTGTTGCTGATACCACTTGTTCTTCGGCCTGGCGAACATCTGGGCGAGCTTCAAGTAAACTTGAAGGTAACCCAGCTGGCGGTATAGGTGGTATAGGTAAATTTTTAATATTACCTTCTTCCAACTTTAAATCAAGCACCCCAGTTAATACAGCCAATTGGTGCTCACAAATAGCTCTCTGACGAGATAAATCAGAAATTTTTGCTGCTATATTAGAATAAGCTGTTTCAGCCTGATAAACATCCAATGCCGAGACAAAACCTTGTTCAAGTCGTTGCCTGGTAATGTTCAAGGTTTCTTTATGGTTACGTAAATTTTCTCGGGATACAGAAAGCTGTGCATCAAGTCCACGTAGTATCAGATAATTCTTTGAAACTAAACTAGCTAATGATAAATATACAGTATCTCTTGCATAATATGTGCTTAGCGCCCTGGCTGATGCCGCTTCTTTTGAACGACGTACTTTCCCCCAAAAATCTAGCTCAAATGCTGTTCCAATAGAAAATCCATAAATTTGGCGCACTGGATTTAACCCTGGGAAAACAGGAATCACACTTACTTTTGAGATCCGTGAACGTGTTGCATTTGCTTTTAAATCTAATGCTGGAAAGAGTGCTGCTCCTATTTCTTGTAAATATGCATCAGCCTCTTCTACTCGTGCAATAGCAATCTTGATATCAGAATTATTTCCTAGAGCTTTACTCACTAAATCATTTAGCACCTGGTCTTGATAAAGTTCCCACCAAGTACTAGAAATATAAGCATCATTCTGCTTTTTATCTCCAGAAATACTATTAACAGAAAAGTTAATTGGAACAATATCTCTACTCTGAGAACGCTTATAGTCCGGTCCAACAGATACACAACCCTGAATTGCCATAGTAAGAACAAATAGAATATAAATTAATCTACATCGATTCTTCATTCTTAAGCCCTTACAACATTCTCAGAACTTTTCTTTGTATGTTTTTTAGACAGCCAAACAAAAAACAGAGGAATAAATACTGTAGCAATAAAAGTTGCAATGATCATACCACCAAAAACACCGGTCCCCATTGATTGGCGTGCAGCGGATCCTGCACCAGTTGCAATTACAAGTGGGAAAATACCCAAAATAAAAGTCATTGAGGTCATAACAATCGGACGGAAACGCATACGTGCAGCCTCAATTGCAGCTTGTACAACAGGTGCCCCTACCCTCATCTTCTGACTAGCAAATTCAACAATTAGAATTGCATTCTTTGCTGCTAGGCCAATTAAAGCAATTAGACCAATCTGAAAATAAATATCATTTGGCATCCCACGTAAAAATACAGCAAGTAATGCACCGGTTAATGCAAAAGGTACTGCCATGATAACAGCTAAGGGTAAAACCCAAGTTTCAAACTGTGCAGCTAAAATCAAAAACACCATAATAATTGCGAAACTAAAAGCATAGATTGCCGTTGAGCCTGTCCGCTTCTCCTGATAGGCCTGACCAGTCCAAGATATCTGGTAATTATCAGGTAAATTTCTTGCAGCCACCTCTTCAACAACCTTAATAGCCTCTCCAGAACTAACTCCAATTGCCCCACTTCCAAGAATTTTCGCAGAAAGCATCCCGTTATATCGATCTAACTGCTCTACACCAACTACATCAGTTACTTTACTCAACGCTGATAAAGGAACCATAGCACCAAACTGTGAACGCACATATACTCTCCCAAGGTCCTCTGGCTTCATACGATATTGCGGCTCTGCCTGCATTTGTACACGATAAGTACGCCCGAATCGATTAAAATCATTGACATAAAGCGAACCCATGGTGCTTTGTAATGTGGTATAGATATCAGAAATTGAAACACCCTGAGAAATTGCCTTTTCCTCATCTACTTCAATAAAAAACTGCGGCACAGTAGGGCGAAAAAAAGTATTAATACCAGTCAGGCTTGGCTCCTTCTTCAACTCATCAATAAAGCTATTAACTACATTAAACAAATGTGATGGACTTGAATCGCCTCGACTTTGTACGAAAACCTCAAATCCTCCTGAATTTCCCAAGCCACGAATTGCTGGCGGATTAAATGCGATTGCTAAGCCATCAGGCTGCATCATACCAATACCAGTTAGTTTATTAACAATGTCTTCAGCTGAAGCCAACCGCTCTGACCAATCTTTAAGAGCAACAAACATAGTTGCGGCACTAGTTTTATTTCCACCACCTATAAGATCAAACCCATTTATAACAAACTGATGTGATGCTGCCGGATCTTCTGCAATAGCAGCGCGAACAGCTTCCGCAGTTTTTGCTGTTCGTGAAAGAGTTGCTCCATCAGGCAACATCGTTGTTGTTACTACATACCCCTGATCTTCAGAAGGAACAAAACTACCTGGTACTAATTTAAACAAATAAATTGAAACTGCAATAAAAGCCATAAATACAAAGATACCAGTAACTTTGTGACGTATCGTAAAATTGACTGTTTGAGTATAAAATTTAGTAGCTTGACTAAACCCAGAGTTAAAAACTTTAAATATTGCAGAATCTTTATGGGTTTCTCTTAATAAAACAGCACATAGTGCCGGTGTTAAAGTTAATGCAACAATACCAGAAATAATTACAGCAACAGCAACTGTAACTGCAAATTGTCGATATAATTCACCAGCAATGCCCCCAAGAAAGGCTACTGGTACAAATACTGCACATAGTACTAAAACAATTGCAATAACTGCACCTGACACCTGTTCCATCGCTTTAATAGCTGCTTTAATTGGTGATAATTTCTCTTCCTCCATTAAACGTTGAATATTTTCCAAGACTATAATTGCATCATCCACTACGGTTCCTATAGATAAAACCATAGCAAAAAGTGTCAGAGTATTAATTGAGAAACCAAATATCCACAAACCTGCAAATGTTCCTATTAAAGATATTGGTACTGCAATAATTGGAACTAAAGTAGCCCTCCAATTTTGCAGAAATAGATATACAACTAGTACAATCAGTACCATTGCTTCCCCAAGAGTCTTGAGCACTTCCCAAATTGATGCCTTAACAAACAAACTTGTATCATATGGCACCACATAATCCATTCCATGAGGAAAATCTTGCTTAAGCTCATCCATCCTAGATTTAATAGCGTTAGCTGTATCAAGTGCATTAGCACCATTCTGTAAGAAGATAAGAATACCTGTTCCAGGCTGGCCATTTAATGTGGTACGTACATTATAACTTTGAGCACCTAATTCAATGCGGGCAACATCCTTAAGATACAATGCTCCTCTTGTGCCGCTTGCACGAATAACTATATTTCCAAATTGTTCAGGCTCCAGCAATCTACCTTTAGCAATAACAGTATATGCTAGCTGTTGCTCTTCTAAAGCTGGCTCTTGTCCTATCCTGCCAGAAGCATATTGCGCATTCTGTGATCGAATAGCACTAGCAATATCAGATGTAGTTACTCCAAGCTGGGCCATGCGATCAGGACGCAACCAAATACGCATAGAATAATCTTGACCGCCAGAAATAGTTGCATCACCAACACCTTTAATACGTTTTAATTCATCTAGCACATTCAAAGTTGCATAATTATTTAAATATAATGTGTCATGCTTAGAATCACTAGAAATCAACATAACAACTATCAAAATGTCATTAGATCTCTTCTGTACTACTAGACCAGTTCGCCGCACATCATCTGGCAAGCGCGGTAAAGCAATGTTTACTCGATTACTAACATTAAAAGTTGCTTGATCAATATCAGTTCCCACTTCAAATGTTGCAGTTATTGTTAGCGTGCCACTAGAATCAGCGCTAGAACTAAAATACAGTAAATTCTCTATACCACTTAATTCCTCTTCAATTGGTGCAGCCACTGTTTTGGCCATAGTTTCTGCGCTCGCACCAGGAAAAGTAGCAGTTATTAATACGGTTGGTGGTGAAATTGGCGGATATTGGGCAATGGGAAGCTGGATTACTGAAGTTACCCCTGCTAAAACAATGATAATTGATAATACAGATGCAAAAATTGGTCTTGTAATAAAAAATTTTGTCATAATAATTAAAATAATTTCTTATTACTAGAATCAATTTCCTTGGACAAATATGTTTTTTCTATATCGATAACATGTGGTAATACTAGAGTGCCTGGGCGCAGTTTCATAAGGTTATCCACAATTACTCTATCGCCAGCACTAAGCCCTTCAGTAATTACCCAGTCTTTCCCAATCCATTCCCCAGTTACGACTGGCCGAATAACAGACTCATTTTTTTTATTAACTACATAAACCGCTCTACCTAAATCAGATGTTAATACTGCTGTCTGAGGAACAAGAAAAATCCCTTTTTGCTCTCCAGTTATAACCCGGATACGGACAAACTGGCCTGGTAATAATCTATGGTTAGAATTATCAAAAGTTGCACGTAATGACTGCGTACCTAGCATCGGGTCTATCTGCCTAGCAGTAAAGTTTAATTTCCCATTTTTCTCATATTCTCTGCCATTAGGTAATATTAACGTTACTTTTGTTATATTTTCTTCGCTTAGATACCCTCCAAATTTTATTAATTCATTATCAGATAAGCTAAAACGAACCCAAATTGGTGATAATTGAATAATAGTAGTTAACAAACTTGTATTAGCTTGTACTAGAACTCCTTCAGAAAGCTGACGACGACCTGATATTCCTTCTACAGGAGCAGTTACTGTTGTATATGAAAGATTAAGCTCTGCATTTCTTACTCGAACTTCAGCTTGTTTTAAAGCCGCGCTTGCTATTTCATAATCTGATACTGCATTATCATATTCACGCTGACTAATTGATTTAGTAGATAATAATTCTTGTAAACGCTTCTCCTCACGCCTAGTTTGTTCAATCCGAGCTTTTTGTTCAGAGAATTGAGCTTTAGCCTCCGCTAACGCATTCTGATAGGGAATAGGGTCAATTAAAAACATGGGCTGGCCTGCCTCAACAGCAGTCCCTTCTTCATATAGGCGTTTCAGTAAAATTCCTCCTACACGAGGACGTATTTCGATTTCCTTTGCACCTTCAGTCTGTGCAACTACTTCTGTAGCAATTGGTACACTCTTAGCCTCAACCAAAACTACATTAACAGGTATAGCTATTTTAGGAGACATAGTATTAATAAGCTCTTGATCTTTATCGTTACATCCAGGCAGAATAATACTAATAACAGACAGCTTAATTACACCTATGCAAACTTTCACCCATAAATTACAATAATTTTTTCTACTAATATTAAATAACATAAATTAAACCTATATTTTATAAAATCATTTATTTACATTCCTGTATGTATGTAAGTTTATACAAACACTGCCGTATGTAAACCTTTATTTAAAAAATTATGGCCCGTAAAACTAAAGAAGACGCAGAATTAACAAGAAGAAATATTATTATCGCAGCACGTGAAGTATTTCTACTCCGTGGTGTTAGCCGCACAACAATGGAGCATATAGCAACACAGGCTGGTGTTACGCGTGGAGCAATCTACTGGCATTTCAAAAATAAAACACAAATTTTCCAAGCTATGCGCGAACAAGTATTCTTACCTTTAATCGATCGCATGGACGATACCCTTCTAGTTGATAGCAGTGTAAACCCTTTGGTGCGAATTGAAAATTTTTTATGTGGGACAATTCATCTTCTAAATAATAATATAGAAACTAGGCAAATCTATGAAATAATGATGATTAAATGTGAGTATGTAACTGAATTCTCAATTTTATTACAAGAAATCTTACAAACATGCTCTGGTATAGAAGATAAATTACAACTAGCTTATGAAAAAGCAAAAGAACAGGGGCTATTACACCCCTCACATGAACCTGCACAATTAGCTATTGATACACAATTATTTTTTATTGGATTATTACATATGTGGGTTAAAGACTCAGATGGTCAGCATTTTCGGAATCGTGCAATTAATCTAATCAAGGCTCATATGAACCTACTTAATTTATAAAAAATAATTATTTAAAACATACACATATATTCTCTATTATACTCAAATAGATCTTATCCCAGAGGAATATTTACCATCATATATTTGATTAATTTACTCAGGTATTTTATACTTGAGTAAATTAATCAAATATTAATAGCTTTAGTAACAAGAAACTCTATCTGAAAAACTTCAATTAAGTTAAGAGATAACTTCATGAGGCTAACAACCAGGGGACGATTTGCAGTTACAGCACTCTTAGATCTTGCAATGCAGCATAGCAATGCGCCACTTAAGCTTGCTGAAATTAGTGAACGCCAGAAAATTTCGCTATCTTATCTTGAACAATTATTTGCCAAGCTCAGGCAAAGAAAGATAGTAAATAGTGTTCGTGGCCCTGGTGGCGGTTATTGCCTTGCTAGAAAAATGGAACATGTATCAGTAGCTGATATTATTCTTGCTGTTAATGAACCCATTGACTCAACACAATGTGGTGGAAAAGAGAACTGCCATAACGATAAGAAATGTATAACACACAATCTATGGATGAACCTTAATAACTTAATATTTATGCACCTAAGCTCAATAAATTTGAAACAACTAGTTGACGAACAGAAAGTGGATCAAACCAACACTATTAGAATGTTTGATATACATCAATATCCTGATGAGGAGTTTGCTATATCTTCAATTAAAAAATTAAAAAGTAAACAGGAATAATAATGAGTATTACGTTATCTGAGAATGCGGCTAAACAGATTCTAAAAAAAATTACTAATCGTGGCAAAGGAATAGCCTTACGAGTTGGTATAAAAAAAGTTGGCTGTTCCGGCTTCGCTTACACATTTGACTATGCAGATGAGATAAATTCTGACGACATATTATTCAAATCTCATGATGCCAAGTTAGTGGTAAGCTCCAGTAATCTAAAATTTTTAGATGGATCAAATATTGATTTCGTTCGCGAAGGGCTTAATGACTCTTTTAAATTTAACAATCCAAATGTAGAGAACACATGTGGGTGTGGAGAAAGCTTTAGTATAAAAGATAAAACTAAAGAAAACTAAAATAATTTTTAAAACAACCTTAAATAAGTACTACGATCAAATAATAGGAGATATTTGATGAGTTCTGCACTACAGAATGTAATTGACAAGCCTTATCAACATGGATTTGTCACAGATATTGAATCTGATATTGCACCAAAAGGAATAAATGAAGATACCATTAGGCTAATATCTGCCAAGAAAAATGAACCAGAGTGGTTACTTGATTTTCGCCTAAAAGCTTATAAAAAATGGCTTAAGATGGAAGAGCCAGATTGGCCGAATGTTAAATACCCTAAAATTGATTTCCAGGCAATTAGTTATTATTCAGCCCCAAAACCAAAGAAAAAATTAGCTAGCATGGATGAAGTTGACCCTGAATTACTTCGTACATTTGAGAAGCTTGGCGTCCCAATGTCTGAACGTGCAGCACTTGCTGGTGTTGCTGTAGACGTAATTTTTGATAGTGTATCAGTTGCAACTACCCACAAAGAGAAGCTTGCTGAAGTAGGCATCATTTTTAGTTCGATTTCTGAAGCAGTCTATTCACACCCTGAACTTATTAAAAAATATCTGGGTTCTGTAGTACCAGTTGGCGATAACTACTATGCTGCACTTAATTCAGCAGTATTCACTGATGGCTCATTTTGCTATATTCCAAAGGGTGTCAAATGCCCAATGGACTTATCTACTTATTTCCGTATTAATACAGAGGAAACCGGACAATTCGAACGAACACTTATTATTGCAGAAGAAGAAAGTTCTGTCTCCTACCTTGAAGGTTGTACAGCACCAAGATTTGATACTAACCAATTACATGCAGCTGTAGTAGAGCTCGTTGCACTAGATAATGCTGATATCAAGTACTCTACTGTCCAAAATTGGTATGCTGGTGATGAAAATGGCATGGGTGGTATATATAATTTTGTTACCAAGCGCGGTTTAGCCAAGGGTAAAAATTCTCGTATTTCCTGGACACAAGTTGAAACTGGTTCAGCAATTACATGGAAATACCCATCATGTGTATTACAAGGTGATAATTCAGTTGGAGAGTTCTATTCAGTAGCTGTTACTAACAATTATCAGCAAGCTGATACTGGAACAAAAATGATACACATTGGTAAAAATACACGTAGCACCATTGTTAGCAAAGGTATATCAGCTGGACACTCTAACAATAGTTATCGTGGGCTAGTTCGGGTTGCACCTACTGCTGCAGGTGCACGAAATTTTTCACAATGTGATTCAATGCTAATAGGTGATTTGTGTAGTGCAAGTACATTCCCTTATATCCAGACACGCAATAACAGCGCAATAATTGAACACGAAGCATCAACATCAAAAATTGGTGAAGACCAGTTATTCTATTTCGCCCAAAGAGGAATAGGCAATGAAGAAGCTGTATCCATGATTATTAATGGATTTTGTAAAGATGTGTTTCAACAGTTACCAATGGAATTTGCAGTTGAAGCTACAAATCTTCTGGGTCTGAAGCTTGAGGGGAGTGTAGGATGATTTATCAAGATAGCAAAACTCTACTTAAAATATGTAACCTACATGCAACTGTTGATGATAATGAAATCCTAAAAGGAATCAATCTAACTATTAAAAGCGGTGAAATACATGCAGTTATGGGAACAAATGGCTCAGGAAAAAGTACTTTAGCTAAGGTCCTGGCTGGCCATACCAGTTATGAAATCACTGAAGGCACAGTAGATTTTGAAGGCAAGAACCTACTTAATTTAGCACCTGAAGATCGTGCAAGAGCTGGGATTTTTCTTGGCTTCCAATACCCTATAGAGATTCCAGGTGTGGCAAACAATCAATTCTTACGCCTTGCCTTTAATACAGCACAAATACAACAAAATAAAGAGGAACTTGACCCACTTGAATTTGATGATTTTGTTAGAGAAAAAATGAAGATTCTTGAAATAAATCCAGATTTCCTAGACCGTAGTGTTAATGAAAATTTTTCAGGCGGAGAAAAAAAACGTAATGAAATACTACAGATGGCATTGCTAGATCCTAAAATAGCCATTCTAGATGAAACAGACTCTGGTCTTGATATTGATGCACTTAGAATTGTTTCTAATGGTGTTAACCAACTTGCAAATAAAAACAATGCAACCATACTAGTTACCCATTACCAACGCATGCTGAACTATATCGTCCCAGATTACGTCCATGTGATGGAATCAGGACGTATTGTTAAGACAGGTGGAAAAGAACTGGCATTGAATCTTGAAAAGCATGGATACGACTGGGTAAATACCAATAAAACTGAAGTAGTAGGGAAATAAATATGAGTGTAGCTATAGAGCATAATATACCCCTTAAGAACCTGCTTCAGGGACAGATAAAACTAACGCCTAGCCCATATGACAGAATTAATCAACTGCGTTCCAAAGCAATTAATCAAATAAATACGCTAAATTTTCCAACTAAAAATGATGAGGAATGGCGGTTTACTGATATTTCTCCGATAGCTAAAATAGCTTTCCAGTCAGCACAAAAAATATCCCAGCTGCAGGATTCTGATATAGAAAAATTCTATCTTACTGAAACAGCAAATCGCCTTGTATTTATTGACGGTATTTATGCACCACATCTATCTACAAAGTTAACAGAGAAATCTAAAAGTTCTGGTCTTGTGGTTTCAAACTTATCAACCATATCTCCTAAAGACATGACAGCTATAGAGCCTCATCTAGGTTGTTGCACAAAAATTCAAGATGACGTTTTTGCAGCAACTAATACTGCATTTCTACATGAAGGGGCACTAATAATCGTACCACAAAATTTTTCAACTGAAACACCAATACACCTTTTATTCATTGCTACCCAAAAAGAAACGTCAAACCATCCACGCTGCTTATTAATAGCAAAACCAGGAAGTAAAGTAACAGTTATTGAGGACTATGTCACAATACAAGAAGAAGCTTATATTACTAATGCAGTAGCAGAGTTTATACTTGCCGATAGTGCTCATGTTAACCATATAAGGGTACAACGTGATAGTAAAGATTCTTTTCACATGGCAAATTGCACTGTATCTCTTGCACAAAAAAGTCAATATCAATCTGTGAGCATCGCATTTGGTGCTCGTATTTCTCGATATAATCTAAATATATTGCTAGAAGGTGAAGGTGCAGAATGTACTGCTGATGGGATCGCATTAATTTCTCAACGCCAGCTATCTGATACCCATACCTGTATTGACCACATAAAACCACATTGCACAAGCAATCAATTACACAAATGTATTATTGATGATAATGCACATGCAGTATTTAATGGCAAAATTATCGTAAGACCGGGCGCTCAACTTACAAATTCTAATCAGTCTAACCGCAACCTTCTATTAACCCCTCAAGCTATAATTAATACTAAGCCACAACTAGAAATTTTTGCTGATGATGTTAGGTGCTCTCATGGAGCAACTATTGGCCAATTAGATAATGATGAAATATTTTACCTTAGAAGCCGAGGGCTGTCAGAAACTACTGCTCGCAATTTACTAACATATGCATTTGGTGCTGAAATTATTGAACGCCTATCTATAGATTCACTAAAACTTAAACTAGAGCAAGCAATACATGAGCAGACACAAAAAAATTAAATTATGAATTCTGCTAAACCTCTAATAATCTCATCTGATGCTTCAATGCTAAATATAGAAAAGGTACGTGATGATTTCCCTATCCTTAAAACTAAAATTGGTAGTAAACAGCTAATCTATTTTGATAATGCTGCTTCTAGTCAGGTGCCAAAAATAGTGATGGACCGCATGCGTAGATACCAAACTACGGAACACGCCAATATTAATCGTGCAGTTCATTATTTATCAGAAACAGCGACCGCAGAATATGAGAATTCACGCCATAAAATAAAAAAATTTATTAATGCAAATAAAGATGAGGAAATAATTTTTACCAGTGGAACAACTGACGCAATAAATTTAGTGGCTCATGGCTATGGCCGTAAATTCATTAATCATGGAGATGAAATTATCTTAACTGTCCTTGAACACCATTCAAATATCGTACCATGGCAAATGCTAGCTAAAGAGAAGGGAGCTAAAATTCGTGTTGTGCCCATTAATAATGAGGGAGAACTCTTAATAAACGAATATAAAAAACTTTTTAACAAAAATACTAAATTTGTAGGTGTAACACACGTATCAAATGCGATTGGCACCATAAATCCAATTAAGCAAATGATCGAATATGCACATACACAGGATGTTCCCGTACTAGTGGATGGTGCACAGGCCGCCCCACACATGAAAATTGATGTAAAAGAACTTGATTGTGATTTTTACACATTCTCTGGACATAAATTATGCGGCCCAACAGGAATTGGCATTCTCTATGGCAAAACTGACCAACTAAATCGCATGAATCCATTCAAAGGTGGTGGGGATATGATTACATCTGTTACATTTAAGAAAACCACCTTTAATAAAATCCCCCATAAATTTGAAGCAGGAACGCCACCAATTGCAGCTGCAATTGGATTTGGTGCAGCTATTGACTATTTATCTGCAATAGATTTATCTATAATAGAAGCATACGAACAATACTTAATAAATTACGCAACTGAGAGAATTAATACCTTACCAGGTGTACAGATAATTGGCTCTGCTACAAAAAAGGTTGCTGTCCTATCTTTTTCTATTACAGGGATACACCCGCATGATATAGGAACATTATTAAATGATGAAGGAATCGCTGTCCGTACTGGCCATCATTGTGCACAACCAGTAATGGATCATTTTAAAGTACCGGCAACCACACGTGCTTCTTTTTCTTTTTACAATAAAATAGCTGAAATTGATGCATTAATATCAGGTATTCAAAAGGTACAGAAGGTTTTCTTATAATGATTAAAAAATCCCTCTATCAAGAAGTAATTCTTGACCACAATAAAAACCCGAGAAATTATGGTGCACTTGATAATGCAAATAGATCTGCAGAGGGACACAATCCATTATGTGGAGATCACCTACACATAAAAATTAATCTTAGTGAAGATTTAGTTATTAGCTCCATCTCTTTTCAAGGAGAGTCATGCGCAATTTGTAAAGCATCAGCTTCAATGATGACCACCAATGTTAAAGGAAAAACAAAAGCAGATACAGAAACGATGATCAAAGAATTTAGAGATATGGCAATTGGAAATCTTGATCCTGATGATAGCCAATATCTTGGCAGATTAAGTGTGTTTGTTGGAATTCGAGACCTCCCTACAAGAGTAAAGTGTGCCATACTCCCATGGCATACACTACAGGCAGCACTTAATTCTATTACTACAATTTCAACTGAAGCCGATGATGACCCAATGCATATATCTATTGATAATACTGAATAGGATATTTCAATGCCAAAAATTTCAGAAATTGAAGGAACACCTAATCCAAACGCACTAAAATTTGTTCTAAAGGAACCATTAACTTGGGGAGTTACGCACTCTTATGATAATGCTGAACAAGCAAAAAATGATCCTCTTGCATCTGAATTATTTGAAATTGATCATGTGACTAATATATTCTATGTGGATCATTGGATTACTATCACGCAAGATGGAGGTGCAAATTGGGAAGATCTTAAGCGAGAAGTTGCAGATCCAATTCGGGCAGCTCCTGCTGCACATATAAAATCTGAAGATACTTTAGTAACATCATCTAATGCCAGATCAAATTTAAATACAAAAGATCAATTACGTCTTGATAGAATTAATAATCTACTAGATGAGGAAGTACGGCCTTATTTACAAGGTGATGGTGGAGATCTCTATGTAGTTGGGCTAGAAGATAATGTACTTAGCGTGCACTATCAAGGGGCATGTGGTAGCTGCCCAAGCTCTATTTCCGGTACACTTCGCGGTATTGAAGGTTTACTTAGGTCAATTGAACCTGATATTGAGATTGTAGCAGTCTAAAAAATAAATAGATACTTAAAAGAATTATATATATTTTCATTTTTGATAGGACATAATGAAAAATTCAAAAAAGAAAACCCCATTAGCTAAAAAAAATAAAACAACCTGGTCGGGAAGATTTGACGAACCTGTCTCCCAATTAGTACAGCGTTACACTGCATCTGTAGATTTTGATAATAGATTAGCAGAATATGACATTCAAACTTCCCTTGCTCATGCTCAAATGCTTGCTGCTACTGGAATTATAAGTAATAAAGATCTAGTTGCCATCGAGAAAGGACTACGCAAAATTCGTAAGGAAATAAATAAGGGTACGTTTAACTGGTCACTTGAACTAGAAGATGTACACCTTAATATTGAAAGATACCTTACAACATTAGTAGGAGATGCAGGAAAGCGCCTACATACAGCTCGTTCACGTAATGACCAAATAGCAACTGATATCCGCTTGTACTTGCGTTCCTCTATCGAAGAAATTATCAAACTTATTACTGCATTACAGCATTCAATACTAGAACTTGCAGAAAAGAATATAGATACTGTAATGCCTGGTTTAACTCATTTACAAATAGCTCAACCAGTCTCTTTTGGTCATCACCTCATGGCATATTTTGAGATGCTAGAACGTGATAAGGGTCGTCTATTTGACTGTAAGAAAAGAATAAATATACTCCCATTAGGAGCAGCAGCGCTGGCAGGAACTAGTTATCCAATTAACCGAAAAATAGTAGCAAAAAAACTAGGATTTGATGGTATATGCAATAACTCACTTGATGCAGTTTCTGACAGAGATTTTGCTATTGAGTTTTGTTCTTGTTCCGCACTAATCATGACTCATCTATCACGATTATCTGAAGAATTAATTTTATGGATGAGCCCATTATTTGGATTTGTCCAATTAGAGGATCGTTTCTGTACTGGTTCATCAATTATGCCACAAAAGAAAAATCCAGACGTACCAGAACTAGTACGAGGTAAAACAGGACGTATAAACGGTAATCTTGTTAATTTACTAACATTAATGAAGGCCCAGCCATTGGCCTATAACAAAGATAACCAAGAAGATAAAGAACCACTATTTGATACGGTAGATACACTTAGAGAAACTTTACGTATATACACTGATATGCTGAAAGGAGTATATGTTGATATAAATGCTATGCGTAATGCTGCAATACAGGGATATTCGACAGCTACTGATTTTGCTGACTATCTTACAAAAAAAGGAGTACCGTTTCGTGACGCACATGAAATAGTAGCAAAAGCGGTAAGAACTGCAGAGAAAAAAGGCTGTGACTTAAGTGAACTAACTCTACCTGAATTACAAAAATTTTCTCAATTAATTGAAAAAGATATTTTTAGGGTTTTAACTCTTAACGGATCAATGAGAAGCCGGAAACATGTTGGTGGTACAGCACCAACACAAGTTCGCAAAGCAATAAGTGCAGCCAGAAAAAGCATTTCCTAACATAGATTTATTTAAAAAATAAAATATGTCACTTTGGTCAGATATCGCTTTACAAATTTCAACTTCAATCAATACCCGTTTTGATGTAGAAAGAATTGACTCAATGAGCGGCGGATGCATTAACCAAGCTTATTATATTAAAGATAGGAAGCATGATTTCTTTGTAAAAACAAATAAAACTATAAATTTACATATGTTTGAAACAGAAGCCATAGGTCTACAAGAAATTAAAAATTCTTGCTCCCTCCGGGTTCCTACCCCAATATGCTGGGGGAAAAATAAGACTCATTCTTATCTGGTATTAGAGTATATTGAAATGGATCGTGTCACTAAGAATGGAAGCGCAACGCTAGGAACAGGCCTCGCTGAAATGCATCGAATATCCTTTGATAAATTTGGCTGGATAAAAAATAATACTATCGGCTCTACACAACAGATTAATAACTTTTCTCATAACTGGGTACAATTCTGGCGCAAGTATCGCCTTGGATATCAATTACAACTTGCTAAAGATAACGGCTATACAGGAAAATTATTGGAAAAGGGAGAATACTTAATAACTGAACTTAAGGCGTTCTTCCCAGAGGCCTCACAAGCTGCATCTTTATTACATGGAGACCTATGGCACGGGAACTACAGCTATGATCTTACAGGTCACCCTGTATTATACGATCCAGCAATATATTACGGGGACCGTGAAACAGACCTTGCTATGACTGAACTTTTTGGCGGATTTCCTGAAATTTTTTATACGGCCTATAATGAAGCTTACCCACTCGACCCTAGCTACAAAACTCGCAAAACACTTTACAATCTTTACCACATTCTTAACCACCTAAATCTATTTGGAGGAAGCTACCTCAAACAGGCAGAAAGTATGATAGACAAGCTGCTTGCTGAAATACACTAATTAAACCATGATTTCTCAACTATTAATTGTGAACTAATAATTGATTAATCTTCACAAGAACTTTATATAAAAATTATTCTTCTAAAATTCAACTGGATCAACATCAAGTGTCCAACGTATCTTATGAGCAGATACTTTATCTAACTTCACTCGCCATACAGTAAGAAATTTTTGTAATTCTTTGCGAGAGTCTGATTGTACTAATAAATGTGCCCGTTCCATTCCTTTAAGCTTTGCCATTTGCGCAGGAACAGGATCAAAAACTTCTATATTATTACCCGGGCAAGCTATTAACATCACACGCTCAAGAAAATCCAAAGCAATAGAAAGTTTAGGTGCTTCTACTCGTAATAATGCCTGATACACATATGGCGGAAAATTTGCCACTCTTCTTTCAGCCAGCAACATCTTCGCAATATACTCATAATTATGCTGTTGTAATGCCTTATATAAAGGATGATTTGGAAACTTAGTTTGAATTAACACCTCTCCCGTGCTACTAGCACGGCCTGCTCGACCTGCAACTTGCATAAGCTGCGAAAATAGATATTCAGTTGCACGAAAGTCAGTACTATAAAGTGAAGCATCTGGATTTAAAACTCCAACTAGCCCTAGATTAGGAAAATTATGTCCTTTAGCAAGAATCTGTGTGCCAACAAGAATGTCTACGCGATGCTCGTGAATCTCTTCTAATATTTTCTCCCATGCTTCTTTACGCCTCATACTATCCCGATCTATTCGTAAGATTCTTGCATTAGGAAGCTTTTCTTTTAAAACAGATTCTATTCTCTGTGTACCATGACCAAATGGCGCAATACTCTTATCACCACATTCCGGACAAGAAGATGGAATACACGATTTATACCCACAATAATGACAGCATAGATTCTTATCTTTCAGGTGTACCACTAAACGACTTGCGCAACGAGAACAGGCTGCTACCCAGGAGCATGAATTACACATTAATACTGGCGCAAAACCACGCCGATTAATAAATATTAAACTTTGCTGGTTTAATTTAATTTTCTTTTCTAAAGATGTAATCAATAAATCGGATAACCCCTCCCTCACCTTAACTGCTCTAGTATCAATACATTTAATGCTTGGAAGGGAAGCATTATCTGCTGCCCGAGAATACAAATGTAACATACGGTATTTATGACTAATTGCATTATGATAACTTTCCAGTGATGGTGTTGCAGAACCAAGCACTACTGGGATATTCAAATATTTAGCACGAAAAACAGCCAAGTCACGTGCTGAATAACACAGCCCACTTTGCTGCTTAAAGGAATTATCTTGCTCTTCATCAACAATTATCAAACCAAGATTAGAGATTGGAGTAAATACAGAAAGGCGAGTTCCTAGTATTATCTTAGCTGAACCATTCAGAGCCTGTAACCATCCATTTGATCTCGCGGAAGCATTTAAACCGCTATGAATACTTATAATTGAAGTAGTTGGGAAACGTGTTCGAAAATCTGCCTCCAACTGTGGAGTCAAATTAATTTCTGGTATTAATACCAATGTTTGCCGTCCTTCAAGTAACTGTAAAAAAACCAACCGCATATATATTTCTGTCTTTCCACTACCTGTAATACCATGCAATAACCATGTATTAAATTGATTTATTTCATTAGTAACCTTTTTTATGACAGTTGCTTGCTCTTCTTTAAGAATTGGTGCTCTATCATTTTCTATTTTTAATTCAGGGGAAAATTCTTCCACCCACCCCATATCTAAAAACTCTTTTAATACTTTTATTGCACCAGCTGAAACCTGTTTTATTTCAGATATGTGAATAACTCTAGACTCCTTAAACAAAGCTAGAAGGCGAAGTTTAATTAAGCTTCTTTTAGAAATTACAGCTGAATCAACTAGCTTCCCTTTATTTGTAATATAAAACTGAGATTTAATCTGAGGCTTTTCTATAAATGGGCGAGATGTACGTAATCTAGTAGGCAGCCCATTCATCACTACCTCTCCAATAGGATATTGATAGTATTCACTACAAAATTTAAAAAGATCCAATGATGATTTTGGTAATGCTGGAATATCATTAAAAATGTATTTAGCAAATTTAAGCTTTTCTTTTGAGAAAGATGAATAGTTAGCCACCTCAAAAATGACTCCAATAAACATTCTCCGCCCAAATGGGACCTGTACACGGACACCAACACGAGGAATTGTTCCACTTGGTACAACATAATCAAATAATGTATTTACTGGAACATCAAGAGCAACGCGAATAATTTGCATATTAAATTTTTTTAAGAAAACAGAAAGCCTAATTTAATGTAATGTATATAAATAATAATCAAAAATTATTATGTATACCATAATTAATAATCTATATATATAAAAAAGCATTCATGCCTCATGGCCCCATTGAGTAACGTAATTATCTATATAATCAAGAAGTTAAAAATTTATCCAATATAAACCAAACAGGATTGTCTAAATAAGATCACTTATAAAACTATCTATCAAGCATATAGATTACAAATTTATCTTTCAGATTTCTTGACTTATAGGTACTCAGTCAGCTAATCTATTGCCATTGATCTTCATCGAGAAGAGTAAAAGCCTCAATAATGAGTCAAAGCCTCCGTTAATTAGATCATCAAGAGCTATTTACAAAAAATATAGTAAATAGTTTTTATATTTATTTGAATAGGAGAAACTAACATGGCAACAACATACGGTTCAACAGGAACAGCGGCCACAGCATCATCTGGCTCCT
>CAXGWP010000013.1:0-43309 GCA_964013575.1 uncultured Nitrosomonadaceae bacterium | reverse complement strand
TGAATACTTATGCAAGTGAATACTTATGCAATAAACTGAATAGAATACATGACAGGTTACGCATAACCAATAGATAAATAGGGAATTAAATTAATAGGATAATCAGGCATTTAATGATTTAGGTGAAAATAAGTTAATTATATTGTTTGACATGAATAGCTTATATAGCATATAAGATTGTGGCGGGATAATAGTGCTCAATAAGCATGAATGAATAGTGAATGAATAAGGTGGATAACATGAAAAGTAACCAATGTGAACAGCTAGGCTTTGCAGTGACAAGCAATAACTTTACTATGGCTCAAGTAGTAAACAGAACAATAAGCGCCCTTAACTTTAAGTTGCTAGTTAATGACTTGGTACTTAACAGTAATTGCCTTTTACCGGAAGTATCGGCAGGTAAACACACAGAACTATTTGAGCATTGTGCAAGGTATGTGAACAGTGTGGGTAATATTAAAGAAAGCAGGCTAGATGATATTGTAGAGCTAGTGGAAGATATTGAAACTATTGAGGGAGTGCGAGTAGATATTGAATTAGTAGATAATGAAGGCGTTAGTTTGTTATATGATTTAGCTTTTATAATAGCTAGGTATTTTCGCGTAAATTGGTAGTAGCTAATTGTTTCTGTTAGTGCATTGGTAATAACTAGTGTACTAACCGGATGCAATTACGCATTCAGCCAATTGTGGCAATTATTAACAATCAATAGGTGAATAAAATGATTACATTAGATAACGCGGTAACAAGTAACAGTGCGGGTGCGGATAAGCAAGAAATGAAAGCAGGTCAATTTGCGGAATATAACAGCCAGCTAGACTACCCAGAAATTAAAGGCATGAGAATAGCTAAGTTTCTAGGTCGCGCTAGTGCTAAAGGTGAGAAAGCGGAAAGTAAGTATTGTTACGTACCAACGCGTCATATTAGTGCGGATAGCGTAGCAGATAACATTGAACAACTTATGCCGCACATTATTAGCTGGCTACAAGGTGTGGAAGATGAGGATATTAAGAAAGAGCTTAAACAAGGCGCGCTAAGCTATTTCACTGAGAAGCTAGACATGGCTTATGTAATTAGCCTATTGAATGCTAAAGCTACTAGCGGTCGCTTATCTGGTGAACAAGTAGAAAAATGGTTCGCTAGCGATGTTAAGCCAGTTGTTATTGAGGCATTTATTGGCAAGCTTGGTTATGATGCCAGTGCGCTAGAAGTCGGCCAGACTCTCAAATTAGAAGGAATAGCAAAAGCTTATTGCAATAAGTTTAAGTCACTGGCTAGTCCTAAAGTAGTTATTCCAGATGATGAAAAGGAAGCATTATTAAAGGTGATTAGCCTTATTAGTGAAAGTGAGGTTAGCCTTAAGATTAAGACAAGGTTAGAAAATACAGTTAAAGAAACTGAGACCTTAGAGTTCTTATAAATAGTAATTAGTTCCTAGTAATCAGCCTCGTTAATAGCGGGGCTTTTTTGTGCCTGTATCTTTCCTGTAATCCATCCTAAGAAGTTATTTGACAGCCTTAATAGGTTTATATTAGCTAGCTAGTTTTATAGTCTTATATTAGCTTGTAGAGCTTTTTGGCACGATATGACAATTATTACCAAAGTGACACATTGCCAACGCCCAAATTATGGGGTGAATGGGGGTGCTTTTGTGGGTATGTCCTTATTAGTATCTGTCTAGCTAGCCTATACCTAATTAGTGTATGTATCAGTCTTAGTCTATATGTATGTCTAATAGTCTGTATTAGCTAGCTTATCTATATCTATGTCTAAGGGTGTGTGTTAAGAAAAGTAATTAGTAAAGAATAGTTATTATTAATATATAAAAAATAATACACACCCCTGAAATATACCCCGTTAAGATATAGGTTAGATAGATAGTAGTATATATAGGCAGTTATATAGATAGTCTGATAGATAGGTAGTACCTAGTAACAGGTGGTTAGCTAGTATATAGTAGTCCCATATATAGGTAGTATATAGGTATAAGGGGGCATGAAATAGGGGGTGATATAGGACTTGCACATGGTTGGCAATGTGGTAAAATGGTCGATATGGGCAGACCGTGCCAATTTTTGGTTTCCCATGCAAATAGTATGCCAACTGCGCTTACTAAATTAAACTTTTTATACACTAATAAGGAATAGTCCTAATGAAGAAATCAATGCATGATTTAATACAGGCGCTAAGTAATAAGCTAGATGTAACAAAAGAAAACTTTGAAAAAGACTTATCTATTAGCTTTGGTTATAGCATGGTTAACATAGCTAATAAGACCTTGAACATAGTTATATATAGCGCTAGTAACGGATTTAAATTAGAGCACTCAGCTAACATAGCTACTAATGCGTATATGAGTGAAGATAGCATGTTGATAGTAGCTAATAGTATATGCAATGACCTGATTGTAAGTATGTATAATGCTAACATCTGTGCTGATAATATTAAGTCACGTTATAAAAAGACAGTGGTGGCATTAAATACTGCTGCTGATTATAAGGGAGTATAAATAATGAAGCAACCAATTACTAAGTTAACAGATTTAATAACCTCAGAACTAGCTTCAATTAACAATCAGTTTAGCAGGAAAATAAACATAACTATGGAGTATAAAGTAATCTCAGTACCAGAGAATAATATTTATATAAACATATTTAGTGCTAAGGCTAAGTTTAAGTTATTTCATTGTGCTGTATTATCTACTAGTGTACTTAGTAGTGAAGATAACTTACTAGAGGCAAAGAATGCTATAGTAGCTGATATAATAATGTTAATTAAAGGTATTTATGACTGTACTGAAAAGTGCGTAGCATATACTAGTGAGTTGAATTTAAATCTAAATACTACTGATTACTACGAATAGGATATAATAATCATGACTAATAAAATATATAAGAGACATACATTACAGCTAGCTGCTATTGCTAAGGCTTTTAAATGTAACATACAACTACAGCATAGTTCCCCTAGGTATCTTATTGTAATTGTGTCTGTTAATGGTAATCCTAACCAGTATAAAGAGATAACCTTAGCAATTAGTAAGACTAAGCATGAAGCTGGCAGAGACCTGTTACCAAGAGCTTATACTAAACTAACTGAGGCTTGTATTGAGTTAGTGTTCTTTAAGCAAGGTAGCCTAGATATATAACCTAAGGATAAGGAGAATAGCGATGTTAACTTATAATGATTGGGGTAAGGCAATGGGTGACCTAACTTCTATTGTTAAAGCTTGTACTGGTTATAGTGATTTAATACCATCACACATAAACAAGAGTCATATTAACTCACTGGTAAGAAGCTGTTTAGAAGAGTTAGATATTGTAATTAAAGGTTGTCCAAAACCTAATAAGAAGGTAGTAATTAATGTACGCTCACGTATATTGTTTGGGTGGCACGAGACCGAACATGTTAAAACTAAACCTAAACTACCAATTAACGCCTCTGCACACTATCGTAACGTAGTATACTGTACTGAACTATTAAAGTTAGTTTATAAGTTAAGAATGACATACCCTAAAGCAACTATTAGTATTCACTGTATACCTAAGGATAAGGATAACAACCTATGAAACATTCTAAGTTTATGAAAGAGTTACACAAAGCTATTATAGCTACCATTAAGCAAGGTAAGCGTAGCGGTAGTGATATACCTGATATATACGCTAGCAAAAATGAAACTAAGTTTGTATGCCAATATACTAGTAGTGAAGATAGTTCTCTACATTGTGCTATTGGCCACATTATGACTAAGCCAGAGTTAAAAGCGTATGGTAACTATGAAGGTAATGTTAGCGCACTTCTTAAACAAGGCTGGAGAAAAAGTGTATATACTAGTGAACAGTATAATAAGTTAGTAGACTTACAAATAAGTCATGATGGCTGTAAGCGAAATTCCAGTACATCTTTTGAACCTAATGAGTTTAGATTCGCATTTATTGACAACTTGTTATATGAAAAAGTTATTACTACTCGTAGCGCTAAGTGTTACAGAATGTACGCTGAGAATGTTAATAAATCAGAATACTTTTCCTAACCACATAAACCAATAAGGAATATTCCTAATGAAACTAGATATTAATAAACCAGCACCATCACTATCTTCACTGGCTAGTAGCTTATATAATAAGTACCCTGTGAATGCTGCTAACTTTAGCCCCGAAGCAACTGGTAGTAAGTACGATAGCTACTATACACAACTAAAAGCTAGAGTAAACGGTATTACTCATTACTTAGTAGATAACTATGATGCACTTGTTAAGCTGTATAGTGGAGAGCAACATAAAGTATGGGTGAAAGGCAGCACTGAAGGACAAGGTTATTATATACCTAACATAACACTAACTAAAGCTATGCTAGGTACACTAACTCATACTATGAGAATAGAAGCTAAGCATAACAGGTTAGTACATAAACCTAAGTACCTACAAGGTAAAAAGTTTGATATGGTTACTTGGTATGCTGAGCATACAGCTTGTGGTTATGCTGCTTGTTTAATAGGTTCTCATATACTAACAGGTAAGCTATTCCCTTTTATGCTAGCTACCTTGTTAGAAGAAAAGACGTTTTACAGTACTAGCTATAAACTAAGTCCTCGCTATAAACTAAGTTCATATGAACTGTTAAATATAAACTCTATAGCTGAAGCTGTAGTTGATTCTATGTACTATGCTATGGGGAATTCCTTATCTAATAGTACTTACAATTTTTCTTATGTTAACAGAAATAAGCGTATAACTAATGCTAGCCTGCTAACTGATAAGCAACTAGCCACGTTACCTTTCTTAAATAAGCATAACGTATCAGCAGCAGATGCTTATCAGTATCTTAACCTATTACATACTAAGGTGTTAGCACCTAGTAATTACTATAGATATCTATTTAAAGCAGGAGCGTAATCATGTTAACAGAATTGCAAAGCCACTGTATAAGCAAGTACCTAACAGCCAGACGTATTAAGCATGATTGTTATAAGGCTAATAAGGACACAGATAAGCCTGTCTGTTGGATAGTAGTTAGTAGTCCCTCTAAGATAAACATTAAGCCCATTAATTCTAATGAGGTTGCTTATCATGTTAATCTCAATACTAACATAATAAACAACTGGCATAGCATATTTCTTAGCTCTAAGCTTAAAGGTAAGATGCCTTTTCATGTAGCGCATGATACTAGCCACCTGCTAGCAGAAGATATAATTAATATCTTAGCTGAGGACTACTTAAAAGATATACCTTTTGTTTTGAGGATAGATACTATACAAAACTCAGGTAAGCATAAAAGGGTACTTATTAAATTAGTTAACAAGCGTACTGGTATCCAGTATAGAGTACTTGAAACTTCTATAACCTCTATAGTTAATAATCAAAGTACTGCTTTCTTGTACCCTATGCTATTTAAACTAACTGATATTTATAAGGAGCTAAATAAATGAGCACAAGTAAAGCTAAATAT
This sequence comes from uncultured Nitrosomonadaceae bacterium, assembly GCA_964013575.1. Classification (GTDB taxonomy): domain Bacteria; phylum Pseudomonadota; class Gammaproteobacteria; order Burkholderiales; family Nitrosomonadaceae; genus BJGV01. The sequence goes on along the minus strand of CAXGWP010000013.1, from coordinate 37,861 downwards.
CGTCCATCATTAGACGCGGAAACACTAGAGTATTTATCTAACCTAGTTACTCGCGAATTCGCCACTAATAACCACCCGCTAGCATTAGTTGCTATTGGTAAGCTAGCACCCTTTGTAGCTAAGATTAAGGCAGGCGCTATTAAGCCTAGTCATAGCACTGTAGATAAGCCTGATATGTTAACGCAACTAGGTAGCCCTGAAGAAGTAACTAGCGATGCTAATAGCGACACTATTAGTGAGGCTGATTGTTATACCTTATGGCAAGAGGCAATAGCTAGTAATGACTTTACACATGTAAATGTAGAGATTATTAACAAAGCTAAGAACTACGCTTATCTCAATGACCTATTAACAGAAGAGCAGGAAATAGAATATGAGAAGTCTATGCAGCAAAATTAGTAAGCTAGTGGATAATTACAAAGTGTTTGTAGATTTAATATTACTAGACACACTGCTTATCTTACTGGTATTAGCTACTACTATTGACAGTGAAGTGTTACATGTATCCGCGACTATGTACTTATTTCTAGTGCTGATATATGTATATAACTCTGTAAACAAACGTAACTAGTAAACAAGGAATATTCCTATGGCTAAAATAACCTGTGCTATATCAGGTATAAAAATAATACTGCCTGAGTTTAGTAAGTTAAATGTTAGTTCTCAAGGTGGATATATTCATCCTATCTTTGCTGCTAACAAGAAACAGTTATTAGCTACCTATAAGTTATATGCTAAAGGCGAATGTAGTAATAAGGAATCATACTTACTATTCCTAGCCTTATTAAACTTATCAGGTAAGGTAACTTGGCGAGTACCAGTAACACTAGAGTGGAATTCTGTTAGAGGTCAGTCTTACATAGCTAACACCATTAACAGACTAGTAGCTTCACTTGAGCAGACAGCTATTATTGAACACCCTAAGTTTAAACAACCTAGGTTTGTAGTTAACGTAGATAATAGTAGCTTAGATAACATCCATAATTGGGTGCGGGCTTGGCGAGATAATATTGAGGAATTTAAGAATAAGCAAGCATCTCTTACTGACCATGCTAAGTTAATGGCTGTACAGAATAAGCTTACTTACTTAGTATTGTCTGATAAGCAGGCACCTCAGTACGTAACACTAATAGCAGATTGGGCAGCAATGGCTAGTAACTTCCCTGCTGATAGAGTAGAAGAATGGAAGAAAGCTATTAGGTACTGCTTTAATCCTAAGAAGATATTTAATGTAGATTCCACAACTCTTAAAGAGATAAAGGAACACTGTGAAACTAACTTAGAGTTAGATAGCTTACATTATTCTGAGGTAATGGATTGTCTTAAAGAAGGTATCAATAACCAAATCAATATACTTGGTTCTTCACTACTAGATTTAGATGCACAGTTATCTATGTCTATGAGTACTTCTAGCTTAGAGAAGGCTGCAGCTGCTAAGAAGTCTATTGAAGCTAACGATAAGTTAGTTAATGATGTAATAGCTAGCGCTCCGGCAGAAGAACCTAAACAAATTAACTATGCTACTAAGGGTGAGTACCTTAAAGCTAAGATAGCATACAACTTAAGTAAGAGGAGTTAGTAATGGCTGATATTAAAGCTATAATAGAAGCCCGTAAATTGCAGAAAGCTAAGGAAGAAGCTGAGGCTAATAAAGAAGTACCTAAAGAAGAACCTCAGTTAGCTAAGCATAAGGCACTGTCTATTAAGGAAAGGGTACGGGCTAACTTAGCTGCTAAAGCATTAGCTAATAAGCAAGCGGAAGAGAAGACTAAACCAGAAAAGGAAGTATCTTCTAAGGATAGGTTAGCTGCTGCACTAGCTAAGTACAAGGAAGAAAAGAAGCTTAAGGAAGAGAAGGAAGAAATACCACCACAGGATAAAGTATTACCTATATCCCCACCTGAAACATTAGGTGCTAATACTACTACTGGTATGAACGGTGAAGTTATTACCTATAATGAAAGACAAGAAGAGTTTGTTACTACATTAGGTAAAGGTAAATCATGTGTCTTAATAGGTGCTGCTGGTACTGGTAAAACAACTGCTACTAAGGGGGGTCTTAATAACTTAATACAATCCGGTGTAGCTGGCGTACTTACTATATCAGAAGACGCTCCGCATAAGCACCTTACTAGCGGTACCCCTGGGGCTGTTATTATCTCTTACACAAGAAGAGCTGTTAATAACATACGTAAAGTACAGTCGGAAGATATGAAGCATAACTGTATTACTTCCCATAAACTACTTGAGTACCAGCCTGTTGATAAGACTATTATTAACGAAGAGACTGGGGAAAAGAGAGTTAGTAGGGTGTTTGAACCAGCTAGGAATGCTAGCAATAAACTACCCTCTAGTCTAAAGGTAATAATAGTAGAAGAAGCCTCTATGCTATCTGTTGAGTTATATAAAGAGATAGTATTAGCTTTACCTAAGGATATTATATGGGTATTTATAGGTGACCTTAACCAGTTACCTCCTGTATTCGGGTCTGCTATATTAGGTTATAAGTTACTAGAGTTACCAGTAATAGAATTAACTGAGGTATACAGGCAAGCACTTGAGTCACCTATTATCAGGTTAGCACATAGGATATTATCAGGTAAGCCTATACCAGTAAAAGAGTTTCCTAAATGGAAAACAGAAGGTAAGTTAACCTTACATCCTTGGAAGAAGAAACTTAATGCTGATAACGCTTGTATTATCTTAATGAAGTTCTTTGCTAATGCTTATGATAATGATGCGTATAACCCTGATGAAGACATAATACTAATACCTTATAATAAAGGTTGCGGTACTATTGAACTCAATAAGGGTATAGCTAATCACATTGCTCGTAAGCACGGTAGGTTAACACATGAGATAGTAGCTGGGTTTAATAAGCACTATCTATCTGTAGGTGACTATGTCTTAGTAGACAGGGAAGACGGCGAGATAATAGAAATAGAACGTAATCATAAGTACCTAGGTAAGATGCCTCAGCAACCTAGTAGGTTCTTAGATTATTGGGGTTGTAACCAAGACCCAGAGGCTGCTGGCTTAGAGGATGAAGAAGAAGAGCAAGATATAGATGCTATGTTAGATAGCTTAGCTGATACTGATGTAGAAGAAAGAACTACGCAGTGCTCCCATATTATTAAGGTTAAACTTAAAGATACTGAGCGTACAGTAGAACTTAAGTCTGCTAGTGAAGTTAACAATCTATTGCTATCTTATGCTATGACTGTACATAAATCACAAGGTAGTGAATGGCGTAAAGTATTCTTATGTCTGCACCAAACTCACGCTACTATGTTACAGCGGGAACTGTTATATACTGGTGTTACTAGGGCAAGAGAAGAGCTTTATGTTATATGTGAACCTGATAGTTTTGTTAAAGGTATTAAGTCACAGAAGATTAAGGGTGATACCTTAGCTGAGAAAGCGGAGTTCTTTAAAGGTAAGTTAGAAGCTAATGATGGTTATTAGTTACTAAAATAAACACACTAACTAGTTAAGAGTAAAAAAGTTCTTGACGATTTTGTAACCTATGGCATAATGATTATTCATTTAGGGGAACTTGTATCCCAAACAAACTAAGTGAGTAATTAATTACTTATTGTTTAACGGCGCACATTATTTAAATAAGACGCCACTTAATTAAGGAGACATTAACATGTCTGAGCAACAAGATACTACTACCGTAGAAACTGGCAACAATGTTGTAGAAAAGCAAGAACTTAAAATAATTCCTGCTGAGAACCCTACTAAGGAAGAGTTAGCTACTATCGTTGCAGAAGTACGTAGTCAGATGAAAGTTGAGACAGTACCTACTCCAACTGAATTTACTTTCCGTAAGCAGAAAGATGACAGCGGTATTGAATATAAGCGTGATACCTTAGTTGTGCCTTTGCCTATCCCTACTATTAATGGTGTTCTTTCTATCATTGAAGAAGGTGGTAAAGGTGCTGAGCTATTACGTGAAGCGGTAACGGAAGTTATTAAGACTCAAGCACGTAGCCTTATTAGCGAAGACGAAAAGCTTAATGCTGCTAACTTCCCTTATGACCAACTTAGCTGGGACTTCATTGCTAACATGCCTAAAGCTAGCCGTAAAGGTGGCGGTATTCCTAAAGAAATCTGGGAAGGCTTTGTTAAGGACTACATTGAAGTTATGCAAGAAGTTACCGATAAGACTCTTGAGCAAGTTACCTTTGCTGCTAAGCTATTCAACGCTAAGCTACAGCCTGTTAAGACTAACAAGAAAGTTCTGTCTGTACTTGAAGAGCAACTTGGTGTTTACGCTAATGCTGAGCAAGCTAACCTTGAAGAATTCGCAGAAGTTATCGAGTTCTTAGCTGAGAAGATTACTACCTTCAAAGAAACAAGCGAAAGCTCTATACTAGAAGCCCTTTAATAACCTCTCCCAGGTTATCTAATAAGCGGTAGCTATTAAGTTAGCTACCGTTTTTTTTTTCTTTTCTCATTGTTAGCTATCATTACTTATGCGTAAATATCAGAAGTTATGGAACACTATTAGAGATAACTCTACTGCTACGGTAGAGGCTCCAGTTGATATGCATAATAGGTTAATAGAAGCAGTGAGAAAAGAAAAGAAGTTAGATAAAGCCTATAAGTATCTAGCATTAGAAGCAGGCATACGGCCTAAGTTAATGCACAAGATAGAAGGCACTAAGATAACTTTTTACATAGTGGGTAGCTTAACCCATAATGTTATTAACCTTTAGCAATTGCACGGAGAAATGTAATGGCTGATTCACTACCAACCTTATCATTAAGTGACTCTAAAGTAGACTTCCGTATTCAAGAGAAGTTAGTAGAGTTAGATACTCACTTCAAAGATAACCATCCTGAGATGCGTTCTGCTCTCAAAACTATTCACACCATTGTTAAGAAAGACCCTGAGCAAGCTACACTATTAACAGATGAAGAATTAGCTGTTATAGTTAAGGCTCAGATGTCTATTTCTAAGACTGAAATATCTACTTCTCAGTTGAAGAAAGCACCTAAGAAGGCACTTAAGTCTATTACAGCTGATGACTTATAGGCATTTAATATGTCTGAGTTATCCCAGCGGGTAAAAGAACTTAAGCTTGCTCGTACCCCTCATACACTTACTACTTTCATTACCTTCTATATGTACCACCAGCATAGCATGTATATTAATTATATGCACGATAGCAAAGTTATATTAGACTGGCTAACTAATGAAGGTAATATGCCTCTTGATTTAGAAGACGATAAGTTTGATAAGTTAAAGCAGGATAGTAAGTTAATGTTACTGTCTAGTATGTGCCATAGTTATGCTATAGGTGAGTTAGCTAGAATAGTAGCACATAATATGGGCAAGAAGTATGACCTTAAATTTAACCGTGAGCTATGTACCAGAGTAGCTTTAATAGTGTTAACACATTAGGAACTTAACAATGCCAGATTTTTCATTCCTAGATACCCAGCTTGATATCAAAGTAGTTGATGAAGAAGTTGAGGTAATAGATTTACAAGGTGAGATAGACCCGCGTATTAAATTACTGTCTCACTCTTCTCGTAACTTATTACATGCCTGCCCCCGTAAGTACGAACTGTATAAGCTTAAAAGTAATTCTGTATCTACTGACCCTGAAAGAGAACAGGAATCAGAAGTTACTCTTAACTTTGGTAGCGTAGTTGGTGTAGGTATACAGTCTGTTATAGAAGGTAAGTCATTTGATAGAGCAGTATTAGATTGTTTCCTTGAATGGGAAATAGATTTAGATGCTGCTACCGAAAGACAAAATAAGTCTTATTATCGGGCTATCTATGCTGTTAAAAAGTTCTATGACCTATATACATTAGGTGCAATAAGTGACTACGAACTTGTGTATTACAAGGGTAAGCCAGCATGTGAATTATCTTTTAATATTATATTACCTAATGGCTATCGCTATCGTGGTTTCCTAGATGTAGTACTTAGACATAAGGAAACAGGTGAGATAATAGTACTAGAACTTAAGACTAGTAGTGGTATTGCTCAACCTGCTATGTTCCAGAACAGCGGGCAAGCTATTGGTTACAGTGTAGTATTAGATGAACTGTTTCCAGAACTGTCTAGTTATAGTGTTTATTATTTAGTGTATGAGACTCGTAGCTATGAGTATAAACCTATGCACTTTATGAAGTCTTTATCTAAGCGAGCGCAGTGGTTATCTGAAATGCTGTTAGATATAGAGAAGTTAGAACTATATCATAAGTCTGACTTATTCCCTATGCATGGAGAAAGTTGTTACTCTTTCGGTCGTCCTTGCGAATACTTAGGTATATGTGAGCATAGTAACTTACAGCTTACTAAACCTTACACTAACTTAGTTGAAGCGTACGTTAAAGAGGATGAAGGTAAGTACCAATTTAATGTTGACTTCGAAACCTTAATAGAAAGACAGCTGGAGAAAACAAGTGAACATTAAAATTATGGGCTTAGAAACAGTGCAGGAATCTAATACCTGTGTTACGTTTGACGAAGTAGTAGCAGAGTCAGAGAAAGCCATGCTATTTAAGTTTATTGATGCGCAAGGCATACCTACTAACACGTGGTTGCCTAAGAAGATGCTAGCTAACTATCGTGAGGACTTAGCATTAGTGTGGGTATGGGATAAGTTTATTCATGATATAGCTGGCCCAGCACAAACTGACCTTCTTAGGCTTAATGAAGTACCTGCTGATGAAGCTATAGCTACTATCAATACTAGTGCAGCCGATAAGCTTAATGCTATGCAAAGAGGAGATAACCAGTGAGTATGGAAACTTATATACGCACTAAAACCGAGGAGTTATTGGGCGACATACGTATGCAAATAGCTGTAGCTAATAGTATGCACGCAGTTAATCCTGACATTACTGTCTATGTTAATGCTACTGCCGCCAGCTTATTAAGAGGCACATGCAGTTACCCTAAAGTAGCAATACCTAACATAAACGTGGAAGGAGATATAAAAGTGTTTGGTTATACTGGCTGGATTATATCTAATAACACTCACCCTTTGTTTAGAATAGCAGTAGAACCTAAGGAGTAATTAACAATGGCTAAGACTATAGCTAGTCGTAAAGCTGAAAACAAGACTTACCCTAAAGTCATTATATATGGTGCACCTAAGTCTGGTAAATCATTGGGTGCTGGTAAGTTAGCTGAAGAGTATAACCTTATATGGTTTGACTTCGAGAACGGTAGTGAAGTGTTAGAACAACTACCTACTGAATGGCAGGAACGTATACAGTTAGTAAGCATACCTGACACAAGGGACTTTCCTATCGGTATCGAGACTGCACTTAAGGTTGTTAAAGGTAAGTCTAAGATATGTGATGAACACGGTAAAGTTAATTGTATGCTGTGTACTAAGACTGCTAAAGACAGTGACTTATCTGACGACGAGTTATTCACTACTGTGGATGTTAACAACTTACCTGATGATACTATTGTAGTATTTGACAGTCTTACTCAGTTAACTAACAGTGCTATTGCGCAGATTACCCGTAACCAGCCGGATGATTATAAGCTTAATTATGATGATTGGGCGCACCTTGGTATGTTGCTTGACAGATTCTTATCTTATTTGCAGCAAGCTAAGTATAAGGTAGTAGTCATTACCCACGAAGTTGAGTCTGAAACTGAATCTGGTAAGACTATTATAGTACCTCTTGGCGGCACTCGTAACTTTGCACGTAACTTAGCTAAGTACTTCGGACATGTAGTATACGCTGAACGTAAGCTTAAGAAACATGTATTTAGTTCTAGTACAACTGATAGTACTACTGTACTGTCTGGCTCACGTACTAGTGTTGACTTGCAGAAAGACGGAGTAACTAGCTTACTTCCTATATTTACTTCTGCGGATAAAAAGAACAAGAGTTTAAAAGATGTTAAGAAAGATACGACCACTAAGCCCACTACTACTAATACTAAGTCTGCCGATACTGCTACCACTACTAACAGTAGCGCTACTATTAATGACTCAGTAAAAGATAAGTTAGCTGCTTTACGGGCTAGAACTAAAACCTAGTTTCTCCGTGCGCTAAGTTCGCTGGTATACCGAACTATACAATAGTATACGTCTTGCTTTATATTATATTGCATATTAAGTTTAATACCTAGTGTGCAATAACCATGTATAGCAATCAATAGCATACATCTATTTATCAATCCATTAATTTATTAATCCATTTATAGGAATATTATTATGTCAGATATTAACATCGACGAACTATTAGACATCTCTCTAGACGATTTAAACGATTTACCTGAGTTTAAACCTTTCCCTGCTGGCAGTCACTTAATTAAGATGACTATGGATAAGAAAGAAGTTAACGAAAAACCTTGCGTAGAAATTAAGCTTGTCATGGTTGAAACCGTAGAGCTTGCTAAAGAAGTAAGCGAAGACAAGAAATGTGTGGAAGGTGATGAAACTTCTATCTTGTGCGACTTAACTAATGAGTACGGACAGGGTAACTTAAAGGCAATCTGTAAGCCTATTGGTGAAGCGCTTGGTACTTCTAATCTGTCTGAGATTGTGGCATCTGTTAAAGACCTTGAATGTGCGGTAACTACTACCTTACGTAAGGACAAGAACGATCCTGATAAGTTCTACACGCAGATTAAACAGGTTACACTAGGCTAATAGCTTATCGTAATTTAAGTGAGTAGCCCTGTTTAATTACGGGGCTTCTTTATTAAAGATTGTTATTTATAGCTGTCTTTACTAAGGAACATAACCACGGAGATACTACCATGTTTAAGTTAAACTACATTACAATGTGTATTAGAGCTGCAATGTACGGAGTTGTTTATCAGAAGGAGACTAACAATGAAGATAAGTAAAGCTCATTTGTTGGCTGCGTTAAGCAATACACTAACACACAACACTACTGATGGTGCTACTAAGTCTTTATTAACTGTTAGCCTTATCAACACAGATGCTGCTGCACCTAGTAGCACACCTAAGCCTGTTGATACTTACCAGAGTAGGCAACGTAAGAAGAAACTTGCTAAGAGGAAGAAGAAACTGAGACAAAGGAATAAGGGATAGGCTAATGAAAAAGTATCATAGACCTAGTAACAAGCAACGGGTAGCACGTACTAGAAACTTCCAAAAGTTCCAGCTAGCTAGTATGAAAAGTTCACTTAGTGGTATTAATAGTGACTGGCGAAACATAAAGCACCTTGTAGCTGTTAGCCCAGACTACTTAAAAGAGTTACAGAAGTTACGGGAAGCTGAACAGCTGATAAGGCATGTTTTAGGTAGCTGGGATGAAGTAACTGCTGAGTGTATTGCAGTAACAACTAACGAGGAGAAATAGAAACATGAGTACACAACTACAAGTTATGAAAGATAAGTTAGCTAAGATGCGCGCTGAGAAAAAGAATGCTGTAGCTGTAAATAGCAGTGTTCTTTTTTGGGGTACTGGGCATGATAAAGCATACTTACCTATGTTGAAGTCTTGTGTTGGTAGTACTCATGTTATAGTAAACACTACTGCTATTAGTACTCTTACTCAGTTTACTCTACACTGTAAGAGCAAGCACTTAACTAAAGTGTTTACTACCTCTGTACCTTTGTTGAGATTACTACTTAAATGGGATAAGCGGGCTGCACCTAGTCTGTCTAACTATGCAGGTAGTTATTTTAATATAGAGGGTATAGAGATAGTATTCATTAACCCCCTCAAACAACTAGCTACTGTTAGCTACGGCAAGTTTATGGCAACCCGTCATATATCTAAGTTATCTAATCCTGATAATTGGTTTAAACCCCCTGAATTTAAATGGCATGTAATAGATGAACGTAACTACGAGTCCGCTTTAGCATGTCTTAAACAAGATAACTGCCTGTTAATAGGTATTGATGTTGAGACTCTTAAAGACCACACCCGTATTAAGTGCTTATCTTATACTGGCCTGTGGGAAGATAGCAGTGAGCCTAGCGGATACCATACTGAGACTTATGTATTAGCTATAGATAGTATGTTTGCAGTAGAGATAATGCGTAAGTTTAATTGGGACACTAAAGCAGCTAAGGTAATGCAGAATGGTAAGTATGACATAGCTTATTTTGCTAGGTACAATGCACCTGTATATAATTACCAATATGATACTGCTATGATGTTCCATTCGTGGTATGCAGAGTTACCTAAAGACTTAGGTTTCCTTAACAGCTTCCTTATTCGTGAGGCTTATTACTGGAAAGACTTATCAGATACAAATGACTTGTATGAATACTATCGCTATAATGCTCTTGATACTTGGGGTACTGTTATGGCGTGTGTTGTCATGTTAGCAGAAATGCCAGATTGGGCTATTAAGAACTATAAAGATGAGTTCCCGCTAACATTCCCTAGCCACATGTGTGAGTTACGTGGTATAAAGCGTGACATTAGTAGGATGGAAGAAGCCTATAAACAAGGTGATAGTATACGTGCAGAATACCAAGCTAGATTAGATACAGTATTAAGTACCCCCGAAGGCTCTGAATTTAATGTAAGTTCGCCTAAGCAAATGAAGCAACTATTATTTATATTAGGTTGCGGTGACTTAAAGTCTGCTGATGAAAAAAGTCTAAAGAAGGCTATGGATAGAAGTCCTATTAATCAACGTATATTAGGTTATGTATTAAACATACGTAAGATTCGTAAGGAACTATCTACATATATAACAGTAGGTAAAGAGTTCCAAGAAAAGAATAAAGATAGAATACTATTCTCTATTAACCCACATGGCACTGATACAGGCAGACAAGCTAGTAGAGAACATGCTTTTTGGTGTGGAGTTAACATACAGAATATACCTAGAGGTGGTGCAGTTAAGTCTACTTATGTAGCAGATGAAGGCTTTGCTTTATTTGAAGTAGACTTAGAACAAGCTGAATCGCGGGACACTGCTTATTTAAGTGGTGATACTAACCTTATTAATGCGGTTGAACACTCACCTGATTTTCACAGTGCTAATGCTAGTGCTTTCTTCGGTATACCCTTTGAAGATATATTCGATGTTAAGGCAGGCAAAGTACTTAATAAACCATTACGACAATTAGCTAAACCTGTTAACCACGGTGCTAACTATAACATGGGAGCCTACGTATTAATAGATACTATGGGTGTTGCTCATATATGGTTAGCTAAAGAGTTACTAGCTTTAAATAAATTCTTCTCTGCTGTGCAGGTGGCTGAACATCTGTTAGAACAATTCCACAAGGCTTACCCCAAAATAAGAGCTGTATTTCATAAAGGTGCTATTAAAGAAGTATTACTTACTGGATTACTACGCTCTCAAGCAGTTCACCATAACTGGACTGAAACTAAAACCATGCTAGAAAACCCCTCTATTAAAGATAAATGGAACTCTGAATGGGAACATATGTATACCGAAGCTGGCGGTGCTTGGACTAGAAGGTGCTTTAAAGACCCTAGTAAGTCTAAGACAGCGGCTAACGCTTACATAGCACACCCACCACAATCCTTAAATGCAATGACACTAAATAAATCATTTATTACAGTATATAAAGATATAGCAATCAATCCTAAGTATAGCGATAATTTCAAGTTAATAGCACAAGTTCATGATTCCATAATAGGGCAGTATAGATTAGGTCATAGTTATTTAATGGAGATGGTCAGAGAACGTATGGAAGTACCAGTAACTATTAAAGGTTACGATAACATAGTACGTTCTTTCGTAGTACCAGCTTCTGTTAAAGGCGGCCAGCATACTGATAAAGGATATGCCAAGTATTGGGCAGAAACAGAATAACAAATAGAGGTTAGCATGGCTATAGACTACATAGCTACCTATCTTAAATATACTGACGATAATGAGTGTCCGAAGTTATTTCATAGGTGGACTGCGTTAAGTTGCCTTGCAGCAAAATTAGGTAGAAAAGTACATTTTAGATTCGGTCACTTTAATATATACCCTAATATGTATGTCTTATTAATAGGTAGCCCAGGTACTAAGAAATCAACAGGTATCAAGATGGGCGCTAAGTTATTAGGAGATACTGGGTATGATTACTTTGCAGCAAAGAAGACTAGACAGGAAAAGTACCTAACTGACTTAGCAGAGCAATTCCTAAATAAAGGTAAAGATACAAGTGACGTAGATTTAATCCTAGATAACTTAACATTAGATGAAGACTCTGCTAGTGAGAAATCAGCGGCATCTAATAAAGCACCTGCGGAGTCTTTTGTTACAGCTGATGAGTTTAATAACTTTATAGGCTATAACAACGTAGACTTCATTTCTATACTAGGTGAGTTATGGGATTACAATGGAGTATTTGATTACCGTCTAAAGAACAGCGATAGTATTTATATTAATAACCCTACCATTAATATACTAGGCGGTAATACTCAAGTAGGTCTTAACTCAGCTTTCCCTCCAGAGATTATAGGGCAAGGTTTCTTTAGCAGGCTGTTACTTATATACAGTGACCCTAGCGGTAAAGAGATACCATTCCCATTACCTCCAGATGAATCTCTTAAAGGTGATTTAGTACAATTCTTTTCAGATGTAGAAGATAAATTACATGGTGAGATGTTACTAACAGATGAGGCTAGGGAGTTAATGAAAATTATCTACACTAAGTGGGATAGTATTGATGACCCTAGATTTGAACATTATAGTAACCGTAGATTCCAGCATCTTATAAAACTTACTATGGTTATAGCAGCAAGTAAGTTATCTATGCAGATAACAAAGGATGTAGTTATTGAGGCTAATACTGTCCTTACTTTCGCTGAACAGCTTATGCCTAGAGCACTAGGTGAATTTGGTAGAAGTAAGAATAGTGCTGCTACCCATAAGATACTTGTGTTTATCACTAACAAAGGTATGGCTACATTTAAAGAAATCTTTAAGGTTGTTAGCCAAGACTTTGATAAGCGGGAACAAGTAATAGAAGCTATCAACTCATTGTTACTGGCAGATAAAATAGCAGTACAAGAGACTAATAGCGGCAGGACAATCTACTTACCTAAGAAGAAAGTATTATTTGACGGTGAGGATGGATTAGTAGATTGGAAGTATTTAACTCAGGAAGAACTTAACTCTTATTAAATGAGGTTATTATGGAAACACAAAAGAAACAAATTGACTTAGAAGCTATGGTAGATATTGAGTCCTTAGACACAGTAGAACTAGCGGTAGTATTTCAGATAAGTATGGTTATATTCTCACCTACTGAGGAAGTACCTGACTTGTATATGAACTTCTATCTAGACATAGATGAGCAGTTAGATAACGGCAGAACTACTAGTAAGAGTACATTAGAGTTCTGGAACAGCCCTGAAAATAAGCCTATGTTGGATAAGGCTATATCTATTATTAACGAGTCTGAAGTTAGAAGTAATCATAGTATGCACGCGACTGCCTTCACTATTGCAGAGAACATTAACACCATAAATAGAATCTATGGTTATAGTAATGTTAACTTTAATATAGTAGCTTGGTGGTCTCGTGGTAACTTTGACTTCCCTATTCTGAATAACTTATTCAGACAAGTTAATATGCCTGTACCTTGGAGTAAGCACTGTACTATTAAAGAACTTCGTACTTTAGCTGATGAATTAGGTGTACCTAAAGTAGAGTCTGAAGTACCTCATAATGGTATCCATGATTGCAAGGCTCAAATAAAAACTCTTAAACAGTGCAGAGCTAAGATAGCTAGATGGAAAGCTATGGAAGCTAGTGTACTAGGTAAGGAGGTAGACAAATGAAATGGTTAGATAAGTTATTAAAAAATCCTCCTCACTGGCGGGAGTTTAAAGCGGCCAAAGCTAACTTCGTGTACGTGAAGGATGAGTACAATGAAGCTATCAGGTATAGTAGTATATACCATATTTTTGAAGGTGACTGTGAAGATTTTGCTTTTACTTTACAGAAGGCTTTTGGTGGGGGTGATGTAGTATACGCGTCTGTAGATAAGGTAGGTCATGCAGTATTACTTAAAGATGGTTGGGTGTATTGTAACTTATGTAGTAAGCCTTATAAGTTAGCTGATTATACTGCAGGAACAGTGTTCCCTGAAATTAAACTACTGTTTAACTCTATGCCTGTTAGGTGGGAGATTGATAATGAAGGCCGAAAATAAGTGTGTAAACGTAGATAACGTATGTACTTTTATACAATATACAGGAGATAACTTATTGGAAGTACTTGAGTTTACAGGTAGGCACCCTGAGTTCGACTCTTGGTTTTATAGTGACGAAGAGTATGTTAAGTACGTTAAGGATAACGGTAATGTGTTTAAGTTATTTAGACCTCATCCTCTAGGAAATAGGTACGATGAAGTTAATGTAGGTGACTATATAATAGACATACTTGCCTATAAGTTAGTAGTCACTGAACAGCAATTCAACAAAAGGTGCATAGTATTATGATTAGTAAAATAAATCCAGCACAGCAACAAGTAGCTAAGCTAACAGCTGTTATGGCTATTATACAGGCTCAAGTAAAAGCTAATCCGGTACCTGTATTACAGGAAAGTATTACTTTGATTGAGGTTCTTAATAACGCTCTTAAGAATATCTCATCTTTAGTACAGCCTACACCTAAGCCTTTTGGTATGTATAGCTGTACTGTACAAGATACTATTGCTAACATAAGCAGAGTATTAGCTAAAGCTAGAGCTGATTTAGATGAAGCTAATAGTACGCGGTTGCCAGCATTAGCAGATACTATCAGTGAGATTGATATATACAATGCGTATATAGCAGGGTTTACTATTAGCGCTGAAGGTTTTAATGCAGAATACGGGTGTAGAGAACAAGACCTATACCGTCGTTTTAAACTGTATGCTAAACAAACTCTAACTGATACTCAGTGGAGTAAGATAAAGGAGGTAATAAACAAATGGCCATAGCAGGTGCTGCTTATTTTTCTAAGGAGCGTGTCTGGTTAATGCAAGAAGTTAACAGGCATCCTCCATTAGTTCGTTGCTTACTTGACATGGGACTGAATATTAATAACCCTCTGAATTGGGGTCAGTTACTAGGTCAAATAGCAGCTTATGTTAACGTAGTCTTAGAAGGCGTGTATACTGAAGATGAATTAAATCCTATATACACTGCCATTAGGGACAAGTTAATTACACGCCGTATTAAAGGTTATGCTGATGTTGCAGCTATAGGCTTTGAGCAGTACGGTACAGACTCCACAGAAAATAAAATCATTCATTAGGAAACTACTATGAAACAAGTTACAGATATTAAAAACCTTATGCCAATAGGTATGCGTGAACCGGAACGTTCTCAAGCAGTAGAAGAAGTACCGGAAGAAGTAATAGCAGAGTATGTGGAGATGGTAGCTAAGTTAGCTAAACCTCCGCAAGATATAAAGGGCGTAAAAGTAGGTAGCTTAGAAGTGATAGCGCAGTTAGCTAGTAACATCTCTGGTGCCGCTAGTATATTGCAGGATACCTGTGAGCACCTACTAGAAACTAGTAAACTAGGTTATAAGGTAGACGATAGTTTTATCGAGGCTGTTAAGACAACTGATGTTTTAGAGCCTTTCCCTGATGCTACTTATGAAGAAGCTTTTATTAACATACTGCTTAATAACTTGCATATGTATATGGGCGTAGCTGGTGAGTTAGGTGAATTGCTGGATGCTATTAAGAAGAATGTAATCTACGGTAAACCTCTTGATACTAAGAATGTATTAGAAGAGTGCGGAGATATCATGTTCTATACTACTGGCGGGGCGCTATTATATAAGACGGAAGGATTAAAGCCTAGTAAGGAAAGCTTGGATAGGCTATATAAGACTTCCCCTGTTACTGACGGAATGGCTTCGTTATTTACCTGCTTAGGTATTACTAAGGAAGAAGCAATGCATGCTAACATGGATAAGTTAGTTAAGGCAGCTAATGCGCGTTATGCAGAAGGTAAGTACTCTGATGCACAAGCTATTAATAGGGCGGATAAAGCAGAAGGGGAGTAGTGACATGAACACACTGCCTAGGGAAGAGATTATATCTTTGCTAAATAGTGGTGAGGTGGATTTAGTCATAACTGCTACTGTACACGATGCCAGACAAATACGTTCGCAGACTGAGTTTAAGTTCTGTAGGCATATAATGTCTGTATTTAATGTAGATAGGGGGACTAAGGGAGTTAGATTTAAGACGGTTGCTTTAGATGAGTCTTTAGACCTAAGAAGGTTAAGTAGCTTTGAAGAAGATAGACTAGCTGCTGCCTTAACTTCCCTTAAGCAAAGAGGCACAGAGTTGCGGCAATAAGTAAAAAGCTGGGCATCCGTTCCCAGAAAGTACCACTACCAAGAGGAAATTAATATGGCTCAATGTACTACAAGAACACTTACTACAGCTACACTAGTACTAAGTGAAGGTGAAGCACGTTACTTACTTGCACTTACTCAAAACTACTTACAAGGTCATTCAGAAGATGAAGACGAAGAAGATGCAGAAATTAGACATAGTATATTCTCTGCTTTAAATAAAGCTGGAGTGTCTCTTACACCTTCTTTCTGATTAGTCTTCCCCGTAGAAATCTCTAGGTGGTTTACCTCCCATTATTATTTGCATGTGTTTAGAGTATGGACTGTTTAAGTTATCAGCCAGTTCATTAGCTTGAGACAAGTTAGCAGATTTATATAGTGAGGTATACCACCTATTAAACCCAGTAATATCCCCGCCTATCTCTGCATATCTCTGTGCAAACTCATCTATCTTAGCCGCATCAGGCTGCTTACCAGCAATAAGTTCAGTTTTAATAGCTTTACCTAATACCTGTCTACGAGCATTATCTTTCATTTGATAAGCCGTAGTTCTATATACAGTGTCCTGTGCAATAGCTTCATCTAGTGGCTTAGCACCTGCTAACCTAGTTAAGTTAGTTAGCGTAAGTAAGTCATTTGCAGCTATAACATTACCACGGCTACTAGTACTATAACTAGCTTGCTCTGGGTTATTAAAACCTTTAAGTGCCACAGCCAGTCCAGCTAACGGTCTGCTAACAGCATTATGTTCTAGTCCATTTAGCAATGCAGTACTAACATCCGCGCCATTAGCTAAACTACCTATTGTACCGAATATGTTACCTAACATCCTGCCAGTAGCTTGAATAGCTGGAACTTCTGCTGGGTTAGTAGGTAGTATAGTAACGTGCCTTGGGTTAATGTCGCCGCGAGTATATAAGTTAATCTTTAATGCTGGGTCTATTAAACCAAACATATTAGAACCTAACCCATACATTAACCAATCACCTGCTTCCTTACCTGCCGTACCATACACAGTAGTAAAGGCATCTTTATGTTCATTATTACCTGAAGCATTACCTAGTATATGTGTGTTGACAGCATTAAACCCAGGTAAGCCGTTCATACCATGGATAGTACCTTGTAGTGCTAATAAGGTAGCAGCATCTTTAGCATGTCCCTCACCCATATGTCTTAATAGCTGTTGAAGTAAGTTAAACTGGTAAGTTTGAAACAGACCTATTGCTTGTCCTATAGCACCACTAAATACCCCAGGTCTCTGTGCAGCTAAATAGTTACCTTGAGTACGGTTAACAAAGGTATTGATATATGCCCAAGCTGTCTTATCATCCATAACACCATGCTTAACAGCTACATCAGTTATTTGTTTCATAACATCAGCAGCAACAAAGCGGTTAAACTCTTCCGCTAACTTGTTACCAGTTATCTTCTCACCTAAGTTACCAAACTTCTCAGCACCTTTAGATACTCTTTGTAGGATACCATTAACTTCTTCAAAGGATTCCTTGCCAGTAAGTGTTAAGTCATCAATAGACTTCATATACTGGTCACTGATACTAGATAATACGCCGCGTTCCCTGTACATCTTGAACTCAGGGCTATTCCAATT
The DNA here is from genome assembly GCA_964013575.1 of uncultured Nitrosomonadaceae bacterium. Lineage (GTDB taxonomy): Bacteria > Pseudomonadota > Gammaproteobacteria > Burkholderiales > Nitrosomonadaceae > BJGV01. Next base: position 19,997 of record CAXGWP010000013.1, on the reverse strand, counting down.
AAACTTCATCATAGAGTTGCCAATAAGCTTATGCGCAGAAAACATAGTTTTATCAGTACCTATGACTTTAATATTAGCTAGCTGTGCTAACTCACCTGCTGCATCAGCATTACTGGAATTAATAGCACGAATAACAGCTTTAGTTTCACTACCTAATAATACGTTAGCTGATACAGTGTTCACCACGGCGTTGATACTATCTAACCTTAACACGACTGTAGCTAGCATACTATTGACTTTCTGTATCATAGTAGAAAGCGCACCTTTAGGTACTGTACTGTTAGCGAATAGTTGCATATCAGCATTGTAAGCAACACCTTGATAGCCACTCTCTTTAAGTATGTTATTTACACTGTTAAGTTTATTGTCTAGTGAGGCTCCAGATACTTCACCTGCCATAGCTTGATGAATACGCTTAAACATAGTACTGACACTGCGGTCTAACATAGTGCTAGCATTCATCCAATAAGGATAGTCATTATGCCTAGATACATTAAGTGCTGTCTTTATGTAATCATTAAATGGATTATTAGACAGAGACTCAGCGAATTTAGCTAAACTAACATTAGAGAAAGTGGAAGTCTGTAAGTTAGTAGCTTCTTCACCAAGTCTTAATAACTCTTGAAACTCTACTTCATACTTAGCTGTAACACCTTCTCTTACAATATTAGCTGCCTTAGCATTATGCCACTTAAGAACATTCTGCGTAATAAGAGTAGGGTCAGTAGGAGGGTTATAGTTAGCAGATACACCTAAGCGCTTAACTTCCATGTCTAGGTAGTTACTGTTAATAGTCTTCTCATACTCATACTGGCCTATAGACTTGTAATACTCCTCAGCATCCCGCTTAAATAACACCTTAAGCTGAGGGTTACTTTTAAGAGTATTACTCATAGTCTCTAATTCTTCCTCACTAGTAGCATATATAGTACGATGATGATTACCAGTAGTAATGCTGTTATCTATTACGATAGCAAAGTGCTGGTAGTCACTAGGGTTAACAGGAATAGGATAGTACTCAAGAGGGTCTCTGTTAAGTTCTATTCCTTGAGCAGAGCGGATAGCAGCAAGGTTATTTACATTCTTACCGTTAAGTTCTATGTGAGCCTTAATAGCTTCTGCTGTTTCCTTGTTCTTAATAGGTATGTTCTCAGGAGTCCTAGAATCAAACACTGGGCGAGTAGGTGGTTCTTTGCCATTATCTACTGCTTCTTTAGCCATCTTCTCCCACTTATATAGGTTAAGCGGAACCATAGCATTACCAGCATCATTAAGGGTATACTTAGTTTCAAGCGCCCGTAAATTAGCATCTAAGGTTGAGAACTCAATAGCAGCTTTTTCGTTATTACGTAAGTTATATAGCGGGGCATTCAACCTAAGTTCTGCTGCTTCTTTGGCCTTAGTTATTGCTCTGTTAGTAACATTACCTACGTACTCTACTGTACTTGCTAGCGAGCCATAGTTACCGTTACTAAAACTAAGGAAGCCAGGCCCTGCTCCACTAGACTTAGCCTTTGATTTAATATCAGAAGAAAAGATATCAGGTAGCTGCCTAAAGAAGTCACCCAACACCGTAGCACTTGCTCTATCCATACCTTGTCTATATACACGTTGCTGCTCCTTAATAATAGTTACAGCCTTAAGTACGTTACCATCTAAGTCATTAAAGTTAGAGATATCATAGGCTACGTTAATATGTTGTGGGCGATTCCAGATAGCTACTTCTTTACCGTCAGCGAACTTATCAGAAAATTCCTTAGCATAAGATTGGAGTGCTGTGAAGTCACTAATATCAAAGTCGTCTGCAGAAGTAGTAGTTTTTAACTCGCCACTAAGTACTTTATTTTTAACATTAATTATGGCCGCTATTTCTTCCTGAGTTGTAGCAGTAGGCTTAGCACCACCAGCCCTGTACATTAACTCATTAGCAGCTTCTAATTTCTGTCTTATAATAAAGTCTTTAAGTCCAATAGTACTTAGGTCTTCACCTTTAGGTAAACCAGATATTTGCAGGTAATCTAATGCTTCCTCCCCGTACTGTTGATAAGCACGTTCCAATAAAGGGAAGTCATTAGCATCTACATATAACTTATTCTTAGCAGATAGCTTTAAATCAGGTATAGATTGTGCCCATATATAACGAGCATTAACTGTTAGCTTGTCCGCTTTGAATAAGTTAAAGGGATTCTTAGACTTACCGCTAGCTTTAGCAGTATGTTCTTTTAATGAGAAAGAGAAAGTTTTCTTACCAGCAGTTACCTTGGTACGAGACTTATTAATCTCAATCTTCTCTCCCTTCTTAAGTGTATCCGCAAGCTGAGTTATTATGGGCTTCTCAAAAGATATCTTACCAGCATTCTCGCCCCATAACTTAGCAGTACCTTCATGTATATCTGAGTCTAGGAACTTCTTCATTTCCTCGTCAGTAGCTTTACCTAGTGCTACCTTCTCAGTTAGCTTCTCGTATTCCTTTATTAGCTTAGGGTCTTTAGTTAGCCTGCTAGTTTCCTTTAAGCCAGTAACGAACTTAACTTGCTCTTCAAAAGGAAGTTGTTTAATGTTATCCGTAAGCACTGCTGATACTTCATAATCCTTACCGGTAATATCATTAAAGTTCTCTCTTAACCTGTTCTCAAGCTTAGCCTTAGTAGCTTCTGCTTTGTTCTTTAATATAGACTGGCGCTCTGGACTAAAACTAGTAGGGATATCAGGCATGTTATTAATAGTGTCCAAATCCATAATAATCTTAGCGTGCGGGTCTGTGATATTATGTTGCTCAGGAATATGAGTCCAAGGCATAGCTTCAATAGTTGCAGCATCAGCTTTGTTACGGATAGCGAACTTAATAGAGGCCGCATCTACTGCCCCTCCTATACCTGTAAATAAGGCTGCACCAAAGAGCGCGTTTTTAGCTATATCAGAGAAATCCTGTTCTTCTAATATAGGACTGCTATACATAGTAGCTGCTACCATACCTTCAAAAGCCAATGCTTCTAAGAAGTTCTGTTGAGCACCACTAGCTAAGGCTTTAAGTGCATTACCTTGAAATAGTGATGTAGCAGTACCAGTAGTAGCTACTTCTTTAAGTGCCTTACCTAAGTGCAGTGGTTTATTAGGTGCTAGTAGCCCTAGTGCTTTACCCATACCAGAACTAAACTTACCCGCACCTATAGCAGTTTGCAGTGATTTCTGACCCAGGTTTAAGAACCTCACACCAGCTGTACCTGGAATAAAGGAAGACACTATAAACCCAGCTAAGTCTGCGCCTTCTTTATATTCCTTATAATAATCAACCCAGTTATCACCGAAGTTAGCTATAAAGTCTTCTGTCTCTCTGGTCTCTAAGTCAGCACCGAACAAATTACCTATATTAGTAGGCATGTTATATAGTTCGTTTACGCCGCTCATTAGACTAACGCCAATAAACTTAGGTATACTGGCAGTTAAATCAGAGGCAGATTCTAGGAATGTTTTATTCCCATTAGCTATGGATTGAGTATCGGCAGCAGTAGCCCAAGCTGGTGGACTAGCTGCACTGCCTTTAGTGTACTGGTTAATATAATCTTGGTATGCATTAGCCATTAGTTATTATCCTCGCTATAATTAGTAGCTGCTGGAGTGTTGACTATATACTTAGTTAGCATGTTCTCTATTTCTACAGGTGAAGTGAAGTCAATAGCTACAGTAGGTTCAGGACCTTTAATAAGTTCTGTAGTTGTGTTAACTCCGCCTACTACAGTCCTATCTACTAAGAAGCCACCAACTTTACTAAGCATAGATGAGTTATCTGCTGGCTTAACTACACTCTTATAGCTACTTTGCGGTGCTATGTTGTAACGTTCAAAGCCGCCATTAATACTATTATTATACTGAACAGCTGTGTCAAAGATAAGCTCTATACCATCAACTACTTCTTCAGCTTTAATAGTACCTGCATTAACAGCAGCTGCACCCATAGTTAATAACTTGTCAGGATTAGCATCCTTAACACCTTCTGCATTAGAAAGTACTTTAGTATAGAATGCACTGTTCTTAACAGCTTCACTATACTCAGTAATTACTGATAATGGCGGAGCATGATAAGGGTTAGAGTAATCATCTGCCTTGATGTTAGATGTATAGTCATTAATTAACTCTGATAAGGTAGCATTAAATAACGCTTCGGCTTCCTGAGCAGTCTTAGGCTCTATACGCTTCTGTGTTCTTGTGTCTATTTTATTAGACATAGCAACTAATGCTTGCTCAGCTAACTTAAGTCCTGAAGATTGCAGGTTAGCAGGTACGCCATTAGGAGATAACTTAGATACAGTAGTAAGGGCATCAAATGGCGATGTACCTATTTGTACTGATTCACCTTCGCCGCCACCCATTAAATACAAGTCTCTCCAACGAGTACCTAACTCAGTTCCTTTTTCAGCACTGAATCTTTCACGTAAAGTAGCAGAAGAAGTTAGTGGTAATCCTAATGCAGCTTCTGCTTTATTTACCCTAATAGCTATGTCTTGCTCAGTGAGTCTAGTAGATGCTAACTGGCTATTAAGTACACTAAGTTCAGTCTGTAACTTCTCTACTTTCAGAGGGTCAGTAACTTTAGCTTGTTCAATTTGACGTTTCTTCTCAGCTAGGTCTAGCTCTAATAACTCACTACGAGTAGCAGAGTCTCTTTCTACGCGCTCTAGGTTCTTAGTATCAAGGTCTATGCGCTTCTCTGTTAACTCTTGTTGTTTACGCTGTAACTTAATGCGTTCCTGTTCCGTTACTTCTGACCTTTCAGCCTGCGCTAATCTTACAGCTGCCATAGCATTCTTAAGTTCTTCCCCTTTCATACCGAATATACGAGCGACGTCCTGACTATTACTAGCAGCACGTTCTACTTCGTTATTAGATAGTTCTTGTTCAGCCTTAGCTTTAACAACTTCATTGTTAGCTGCAATTATTTCATTATTAACAGTTCGCTTAGTATTATTCTGAATAGAATAAATAGACTCAGTAGCATTAGCCACGCTAGTTAGTTCATTCTGAGTACCTAGTAAAGCTGCCTTATGAGCATCTATCTTAGGTTGCATCATCTTAATACGAGTATTGCTAATAATAGTATCCAAGAAACCTATACCAGTAACTTCCTCGTTACTAATATCTCTAGCTTGGTCATATAAGTCATCAAGGGCACTAGCTTCTGTGCGGATTTCAGTCATAAGTTCTGACAAATAATTCACATCAGCAGAGTCGCCGACAGCATCAATAACTGCGTTCTCTGTTTTAAGAACTAAATTAGCTTTCTCAGTAGCAACTATAGTAGTGGCCTCTGCGGCATTAGTAATAGCAGCTGCCTTAGCATCCCTAGCAGCATTGCCTTCCCTTTTATTAGTTTCCAGCTCTTCTACATAGCCTTTAACTTCTGCTGATTGAGATACCATTAACTCTTCTGCTTTTTTAAGGCGCTTAGTTATTTCTTCAGCGCCAATGTCAGTAGCTGCTTTCTGGTCTTCAGAAGGTAGAGCTTTAAATATACTGCCTAATACAGGATTCATAATAATTCCTTACTTATAGACCTAGCCCAAAGTTAACACCTGCGGATTTAGACTTACTATTAGAGGATTCATCGAATTCTGTTTCAGTGACACCTTCGGTAGTAGTAACTTCTTCCGCTGTAAGTGCTGCTAACTCTGCTAATATTTTAGCTGTTAAGTCTCCTGCAGCCTCACTAGCTACTGAGCTATCATAAATACCAGAGACTTGTTCAGTACTAAACACTTGAGACAGTCCTTGATTCTCACCCATAAAACTATCAAGTAAGTAATTAAGTGTATCTGTGTCAAGCTGTTTACTAGTAGTCTGAGTTCCAGATACTACACTAGTTTCTGACCCGCTCTTATCTGATCTGCTTTTTTCTGTTTCTGCGCTTCCGCCTAAATCAAGACTCATAATACTCTCCTATTAGGTAGTAGGTATACGTCTGCTACTTTAACAAACCCGCATTTTTTAGCAAAATTACCTAGCATTATACCAAACTTAGTTGTTTCATCAAAGTGGGTTACTATATACTTAGCTTCTTTATCATACTCAGTGAACACCCACAGACATACTAATTTAGTTAGCTGTCTAGCTACTTTACGATGTTCTGGCATTATAGCTATATGCCCTTCGTATCCTTCACCTTTGTGCTCTAAACTGAATATAATTTTATATGTATTATACTCAAGCGCTAAGTACTTAACCCCGTTAGCTAAGTCGGTTATATTTGAAAACTTATCTTTAAGCTGAGGTATCTTTGATGCAACATGTAATACTTCAGATAAAGTAACGGGGCGAATTGTGTAGTTCATGTTAATAAGTATACTCTATGTAAGGTGTAAATAACAATAGGGTCATGCGTATTTACGGTGATAAGGCATCTATCTCAGACTCTAACTCATCAACCTTTTCTGCTAACAACTCTACAGCAGCATGCAGACTAGCTATATAGTTGTAAGCATCAGGACTTACTTTCTTTAAATCATCAGAAGGGAATTTAGGTATATCTAAGTTAATAGCCATTATCGTCTCCCTGCTATTGTGTACTTACAGATAACATCAACAAGGTTAAATTTACCTTTCATGATAATGTTATGATACTGCGCCTGAGTTAGTATATTGAATATTCTCTTATTACCTACACTAGCCGCATCATAAGCTTTAACCATAGCTTCATAGAAGTTAGGTAGTACATACCTGTCATACACATCTAGTTCAGCTACGGGAAATATGTTACTAACTGTTAGTCCCTGAAGAGTTATTAACCTTTCGCGACTATACTGTAACTTACCTAAAATAACTACACCATTAGAATCTGCCGTAGGACTCCAATCTAGGTACTCTACTTTACCGTCTGCACTTAAGAAACCTATGCTGGTTTTAGCAGGAGCTTCTTGTTTGTTATGTAACTCTAATACATCCACATGAGTACACTTAACCTTACCTAGTCTTGATAACTCTACGTCATATATAAGAGCGTAAGTAAAGGTAGGTAAATCAGAGTTAGCTATACCTATTCCGTAAGATATAACTAAGTATCGGTTGGAGATAAAGCTTACTGCCTTAACTATTATGTCAGTAGAGGCTACTAAATCAACATAGTTAAAGGTCATAGTTTCATCATCAAAGTCTTCATACATCTTACCTGATATAAAGTCAGTGATATCTGGAAGTATGTTAGATGCCTCAGTGTTAGTAACTGACTGGAGTCCTGCATCACCATAAGTAAACTGCTCTCTAGCAGATGATTCATAACTAGTAGTTATTAGCTTAGAACCGCCTTTAGAACCTACTACACTAGAGAACTTAAAGGGGTAAGAAACACTACTAGTTAGTGTAGCAGACACAATGTTACCTTCAGTATAAACTAAGAAACCAGTAGAGTTAGGTACGGCAAATAATATATTACCTTGTATTTCCTGTATCTTACCTGCACCAGCACCAGTAACATCACTAGGTGTAAAATCAGTAGGGTCTATGGTAGACGACCAAGCTACACTATCTTCTGTGTATGCAACTAAGTAACCACCAGATGCTACAACACCTAGTACTTCACTGGCATCTAACCCAGTTAGTGTTACAGGCTCTAAAGCCACGTTGTCTTCACTATATGTATAGCAACCTATGTTAGATAAATACACATAAGTAACACCATTAACAGTACCGGTAGTTACTTCATATGTACGCTCTATTAATATAGGGTCATCCGGCCCAGTAGGTTCAGGCAATAATACAGGTAGTCTATACCATTCAGAGGTATCAGTATCTAGTACAAATGCCTCATTGATATTAGTGAACGCAATAGTTACTTTATTTTTATCTGTGGAATACACAATCTTATTTGTATAAATAACTTCGTTCTGGGAATCAAGTAAGCTTTGTACGGCTGGTACAGTGAACACTAACTCAGTGCTATTAAGCCCTTGTCTAGTAGGCATTACATTATGACAATAAGCTATGGCAGGATTAGAAGGAGCTACTTCATTGTTATTATCTACGATGATAGTACTAGACTGGTCAGTAGATAGTAAAGAAAAGTTAGTTTCTTTTATTTGGATGGAGTAATTTATAACTGCCATAATGTAATTCCTATTAACCTAATATTTTAATCAGTTCTGCTTTGAACTTAGTTATAAGATAAGCTATAACTGTTATTACTACACTAAAGCCACTAACCCATTTAAAGAACCTTTGTATACCATTGACAACTTTCCAGGTAGTTACTACTCCCTCTGTGTTAGTCTTTAAGGTTTCTACTGAGGTTTTAATTTCTTTAACAGCTGTCAGTAGTTCGTGCATGTCTCTATCACGCATACTATCTTTAGCTATATACTTCTCTAAAGTAGTTTCTAGCAGTTCTAGTCTAGCCATGGCGTCTGCAATCTCTCTAATAGTGTATTCGTCGGGCATCTTATTAGTTCCTTGTACAATATACTACTCATGTACATACTTACTTCTCTTCTGTGGGTTTTTTACGCTTAACTAGACCTGCCAGTTTATCAAAGGCACCATTTACTTTTTCAATAGCAAAATAAAATGCTAAGATAAGTAAGAAATAAGGGCCAAGCATCTCACCAGTTTCTAGCATTTCACCAGAACTAGCTTTCATAGCATCAGTAATTAACTTAGCTTTTTTCTGGTCTTCCATAAGTAAATAGAACCACCCGCTAGCTAGTACTTTACCTAACAACCCTGACATAATACATAGTAAGAAACACACTGTTAGTGCTATGGCTATAAACTGACGAGTACTAGCAGCAGGGCCGGTAGCAGATAACCAGCTGAAAATGAAGCCTCTAGTATCTGCCTGTGCCTCTTGGTTAGTATAGAAAGCTTCATCAACTGTATTTACTATGCCCTTGGCTAAATCATTATTACCGCTAAAGAAACTGAGTATTGACTTAATCACCGTATATCACTCCTCTTACCTTTGCAGCCTCTTTATGGCGGCGAGTTCTAAAGTTATCTTTGAAGTCAAGTAAGTTATAGTATGCATCAACCCACTGATTAGAAGTTACCTGAGACCAGAACTTAGGAGTCCTAGACGGCAAGTCACCGTACTGGAATGCAACACTAGCTATTACTGTTCTCAGATTTTTATCTAAGTACCTGTAATCAATACTAGTATCTGCTGCAGCCCAATCTTTTAACAAGTTAACTAAGGCTTCCCTATGAGACAAATTATCTATCTGCAAGGCTTCCGTCTTAGTTAGTACTAGAGGGCACTCTTTTAACTTATAGATAGCTTTATTACCAGTTAATCCTAAGAAAGGTGTAAGCTTAGCTATTAAGTAATCAGGTAGTGCCTTAATATCAGTAGCTGAACGCTGACCTAAGTCAAAGCCTGTAGCTATAGTAACTCCAGACTCAACTTTACCACCATCAGGAGGAGGGACGTAACCAATAGTGGCACATCCCCCTTCTAGTTCAGCAATGAATTCCCAATCAACTAATCTACTGATGTTTATCATAGAGGCTGTATCTCGAAATGGAACTCGTTAAAGTAACCTGTAATAACAGTACCAGCTGTATTACTTACACCAGTGTTATATAGTACTTGTACACAGGGGCGAATATTAGTACATCCTTTAGGTACGATACCACCTATGCGAACATACTGCCAGTCATTCTGTAAGGTTTCTACCCTAGCTTCTACCTTATCACCAAGCTTCCTATTACCTAAGGCATCATTATAATATATGATTACCTGAAACAGACCTGCATCATTAGAAGCATCCCAGTCATTACGTATATAAACACCACCAGTATAAATATCACCTGGTTTACATGCAAAGTACTGACCTACTTCTAGACCTTGTAGACCACCATCACCTGCGTAAGTAACTTGTATCTTACCGAAACGAGAACCCCAGTTAGGTGTTATACTACCATCAACAGTTTCTGAGGTAAGTACTAAGTCACTAGAAGTAGCATTACCGCCTAAGAACTCACGCTTATGATATACACTCATATCAGAAGATTCACAGTCACCATTAGCCATCATGTTAGTGTATTTACTGACAGGAGGTATATAGTAATCTACGAAACCTAAGTAGTGAGGATTCTGAATAGCTACTCTGCCTACTCCATCTACTAAGTAGTCATGAGGAGCATAACCTGAGCCACGAACATTGTAATCACCAGACATATTATAAGTACAATCTCTCATAATAAGCCCGCCTGTCTTACCTTCAGTAGCATCTGAGATAAAGTAAGGTTCATCAAAAGCACGGTTGTTATTAGGTACCCATGATTTAGTTATACAGAATAAGCTAGCCCCAGTGACCTCTACATACTTAAATGTAGTTAAGCTGTTATTAGGGTTTTCTATATGACCTTCCCAATATACAATTGCATCACGCTCAGTAACAATAGGAATGTTATTGAATGAACTACCCAGTATGTGCCATTCGCCCCTAGTAAAGTAAACAGGCGTATTACTGGTATCAGCAAAGAAGCAATCACGGATAACCATACACTCACCAAAGTCAACAGCAGCGTTCCAAGCAGATGGAGGCATCTTAATAACACCCCCAATAGTACGACTATTAGTAATATGAAACTTCCATACATAATCAGTGAACTCAAAAGTAGTTTTAAATCCTCTGACGCTTACATAATCTATACTACCACAACTAACTTTGTCTTCACTAGCGCCAGTACCTATCTGTATAGCTGAGGCAGTAAACTCACTGTTCTTAGGGCCACCAGATAAGTTAAGGTGAGTAATGAATGACTTAGCCATACGGTCATTAGCTTCATAAACATCTTCACCTTTAATAAGTAACCCGTAACCTTCAGCTGGTACGCTATCCCAATATAGTCTACTAGGTTGTCCGCCTCTTCCTTCCCAACTAGTTGCAAAGCCATCTATAATAAAGCTATCAGTACCCATGTTGTAATTAGGTTTAAAGAATACAAGCGGCATATTAAGTGCAGCGGCAACAGCATTAGCTACAGCTATCTTATCACCTGCGTAAACATTATAAGCAGCTGCGGCACCAGCATGTTCTGGAGTTACATAACCATTAGGAAACATACCTACTAAAGTATTACCATCAGTAGTAGGTATGTATCTGCAACCATCACCAGCTACAGCTTGACCTACTATCTTAAGGTACATGTTACCACTTACATTATGCTCTGTAGACGATGTAGCTAAATAAGAGCCTGTAGTAATAAAAGTAAGTACTTCAATAGTTTCGTCTTCTACTGCAGCTTCGAGGCTAGGGTAAGTAGCACTTGGAATATCCGGAGTAACTTCTTTAAACGTCACCTCAGTAGTACCTATCACTAACGAACCAGTATATACTGAATGATATAACTTACTGTTAGCAGTTACTAGTACTGTACACCCACTAACTATTAATGATGTGTCCGCCCAGTCAGCTGCTACTTCCCAGTTGCCAGTACTGGCTACATAGATACCGTTATTAGCAGCGTTACTTTGCCCTAATACTAGTACTCTGTCACCATTAGCTATGTCCCCAGACTCCACTGTCTGTAATCCAGATAGCGTAATATCCTCTATAGCTACATGAGCGACAGGTAAAGTAGCAGCATCTACATCAGGTACAACTGGTGCAGGAGGTAACTCAATAACTAAGTCCGCTGAAATACCAACCTTACCTACTGCGACCAAAGTAAGTCCAGCTACCACTGTATCTAGTAATAGTAAGAAAGACGAATCAGTAAGTTCTATCCAGTCTTTACCTAAAGTAAGGTACTTACCGTCAAGATAAAGTTCTAGTGCACCAGTATGCATAGCATAAGTGAACTTAGTTAAAGTATAGTTCTTTTTGCCAGCCTCAGTAGTAAACACTTCAGGTACAGACATAGTATTGCCTGATATCTTAGTGAGTTTGGAAGGCTCCCATACAGTAGCATTAGCATTGCTCATATTGTTATCCTCTAATAAGGCTGTTAGTAACCAGTAGTAGCTAGGCCGATTTGCTTAAGTATTTTAAGCTGCTCAGCTACTTCTGCTCTCTGTGCATTTGATTCTTCTAAATAACCTATAACCCTAAGCACTGTCCTAGCTGCCTCATGGACTATAAAATAAGGTACTAAATCCGCCACCCAGGAAGAGTAATCTTCTTCAGTTAGTACAGGAAGTACATACAAGCCAACTAGTACTTTATCAAATGCACAGCTAGCTCTTAACTCTATATTCCTGCCAGCTACATAGTATACATCCCTTTTTAAGTACCCGTAATCATCAACTACGTTATCAGGAGTAACTTCTGTAAAAACTACTCCCTGCTCATCATTCTCATTTTCTACTCTTTTTATGTAGTTAATAGCATTGAAGTTAGCGAAAGTGCTATTTAGGTCTATGTACTGCTTATGATTAGGTTCATCAAACTCCATACCAGTTTCATATAAATCACGATAATAGAAATCTGATTGATGGGCTTTAAGTGTAGCTTTCTTAATAGCAGACTTAGTTTGTGCTTCCAAATCACGTCTATTAGTGATAAGGTATACTTCTTCTAGTATTTCAGCAAAAGTCATTATGTAATCCTCGGTAGGGAATTAACTTAAAAAGCCACACTAGTATAACTAATGCAGCTTATTTAAATTAACTAGCTGTGTCGGCTGAGGTAGCCATTTTGGCAGACTTACCAGTTTGTGGTGTACTACCCATGTCAGTAGAGTAGTCTAAAGTCTTCATTAACTTAGCCTTCTCTTCTTCACGAATCTTAAGTCGCAAACGGATATCTGGGTCGATAGCTTCTTCATCAGAGATAGTATCACCTTTAGTGATAGAATTAACTCCGGATGCGATAACTTCATCTAAATAAGCTATTACATCGGCATCCTTAGTTAAGCATCGCCCACCAGTAAATGTAATTCTTTTACCTGCTGGAGTAACTAATGTGGTAGCTTGCTTAGCACAATTAAATACCTGCCAACCTTCGCTAGGTTCTGCGTTATCAGCAGTCTTATTTTTAAGCGCATCTAATGCTGAATTAGTCATAATTATTTCCTCTCTATATAAGGGGGTAAATAGGGCTTCAACTTATGTATCCACCCTATGTGTTGTGGCTAGCTTAGCCTTGTGCTGCAGCAGTTAGGTTACGAATAACCACGTTAGCAGGTGGGTTTTTAACAGTACAAGTACATTCAGTAGTAAGTGTACCGCCGATAGCATCTACGCCATAATCAGAAGCTACTTTACCCTGAGTATTGTACTCTTTAGACTGAGTTTTACGATTACCTAAGTAAGCTAGGTTAAAGGTAGCTAAATCTACGCCTACTGCTAACTTAGCCCAAGACGCGTTAGAGTTAAACAAAGGGTGCTCAATGATACGGAAAGTCCCACGAGGAGTCTTAAGTGTATCAAAGCGCAGACCGAAGTTAGTTTGCCCGTCCATCAACTGGTAAGTACCGTTAAGGCGGCCAATCTCGTTAAGTACTAACTTAGCTGCACCACCAACAAATAACAGACGTTCGTTACTAGACTTAGGGTCAGTAGCTTGGTCAAACACATTATCTAGCATAGCTAATAACTGAGTCCAGTTAGTAGTAGCGCCAGCAGTAAATGAGTTAACAGAACCACCGTAGCTAGCAGGGTAGTAAGCAGGGTTCTCAACAATGTTAAGTAAACCATCCATAGTACGGAAAGGTTTACCATTACGAGTACCGCTAGATTTCTGACCAAAGAATAACGCCTTCTCAATATCAGCTGCGTGGAAACCAGCACAATCTTGACGGTTTTCTGCTTCAGTCTTATTACCTGCAATTACTTCTACTTGCTCAGCAGTACCAGTGATAGCCCAAGTATTACGGAAGATTTGAGTTAAGTTATTAACTTCAACAGGGATGATGTTATTAGCATCAGGGCGTTGAGAACCTTCTTCAAATGCATTACCTACTTGGTAGAATACATCGTTATCATTAATAGCTTTAGGGCCAGTAGTACCTACATCTCTAGTAACAGAGATACTAGTAGTTGAATTGACAGAGTTAATAATGATGTTTTCGCCGCTACGATCATTTACCAAAATCATACCAGGTAATAACTTATCGGTAGCATCAATAGCAAAGCCTGTAGAGGTAGTTAAATACCCGCCGTCTTTGTTAATAGTGAACTCAGGGAACACCATAGTTTTAGTGAAGAATCCGTGTGTAGTATTAACCGCAGTCTCAGTTTTAAGATAAGAGGTTAACGCAAACAACGGGGCTTGACCATTAGGCATTAGCCTAGTAATCATACTTGCAAACGACTTCTTAGCTAAGTTATTAGTAAAGTTAGTCGTATTAAACACACCAGTAGACATAATAGTCTCCTTAATAGTTTAGTGTAGTTAGTAAAAAAGAGAGTTAATTACTACCTGACTCTATCCAGCTATCCCAGTCTAGGTTTTCAGATGTAGGTGCAGGAGTGGGAGCAGGTTTAGTGATAGTGCCCATTTGCTCTAAGTAGTTAACTGTCATGTCAGATATCTCATTAGGTGACGCATCTGGGTACTTACTTAGTAGCTGTTGCCTAACAGCATCTGCCACTGGTTTTACAGAAGGGTGTTGTAACTGCTTATGACTAGCAGAGAGGTCGTTTTGAGAGGTGTAATTACGTATAGCTTGTTCAATCTTAGGGTTAACGCCGCCTACAGCTTCAGTAATATTACGTTTGCTAAGCTGACTACTAACTCCAGCAGAGTGGGCTAATAGTTGTTGACCGAAAGTATTAAGTAACTGGCTCATAGCACTAACAGCTTCTTCACCGCCAGCTGCTACTTGCTTAATTAAGTCTTGGTTTAATGAATCACTAAAGTTAACTTTCTGTGCAGCTTTAATTAAGTCTTCTTTGCTGAACTCAGTTAACTTTAATTCATTAGGTTCATTAGAGCTATTCTCCCATAAGTCCTTAAAGGTATCCAATGGGTCATCTGATTTTCCTTCATCAGTAGCAGCAGGTGGAACAGTGCCGTTAGGTTCACCTCCCTCATTACCGTTATTAACATCTCCCGCATCAGCTGGTAAGTTACCTGGAGCTGCAGCAGCAGGTTGTTGTTGTTGTTGCGGAGCAGGTTGTTGCTGGGCTTGCTGACCTTTATTAAATAAATCAAAAATATTCATGGTAAGTTTCCTTAGTAGTTAGTTTTGGTGCACTGCAAGTTAATTTTATGGTTAAGTATCAAAGCTTCATATGCTCTAACTTGACCTAGGTAAAAAGCCTTAGAGCATGCGTAGCCTTGAACGTTATTAGGGTCTACAGGCTCATTAACTAATTTGACTGCTGTCTCAGCTAATAAGTTTTGAAGATACTGTAAGTGCTCATCTGAGAAGGTGCTAGCTCTTACCTTATGCTCTTCGCTAATAAATGGTTTATGTTGAAAAGCAGATAAGTCAATATCTACCTCATTACTGGGTGTCTGTTCATTTACCTCTGAATCATTCATTAGTTAATGCTCCTTGTTGGGGTGCTTGATTAGGGTTTGGATTATACCCATAATCTTGGGGTTTAGGTTGAGGAGAAGTAAATTCAACTCCTTTTTCTAGTGCTAATCGAGCTTGTTCTTGCCATGCTCCCATAGCTTGCTCAAATGCTAACTGCTCTGGAGACTTTTCAAACGGTCTTAAGTCAGCACCTTGAGTCTTCATTAAATAGGAAAACATCTTAGTAACATCATAACCACCACCTATTTGAGGGTTAGTAGCTATAGTTTGTAATGCTACACTAAAGTTCTCACTATTTATTACCTTAGAACTAGGTATTAATCCGTCAGTAATACGGAAATGCAATACAGAGTTACGTAAAGTAATAGGGTTAACCTCAACTACTCTTTCCTTAGTAGGACTATAGTAACTTTCCTTACCTTGGTATTGAAGTATGTTAAGTTTAATTATTTGCTTAAGTGGCGTAAACAGCTGGGCTTCTAATAAGATAGAGGTAAGCTGGTCAGTACCATTAGCATTCTGCATAACAGACTCATACTCACGTAGAGTTCTATTACCTTTTACAAACTGACCCTGTCTAGCTTGGTTCTGCCCGTTAGCTGTATTAGCTAGTCCCATGATAGCCTGTACTTGCTGCATATCAATAGCAGTATTTTCTTGTCTATAAGGAAACTGGTAAACAGCTTGGCTAAGAGGCTCACCATAAGCAGATGGGCGGACAGGTATTTTAGCTGCGGAATTAGGGTTATTAATATCTGATTCACGCACTCTACTAGGGTCATATAATAGACGGTCATTAATAGCACGGCGCTGAGATGCAATAATACTGGTCATATATGAAGTAGCTAGTTGTTGGAAGTCTAGCGCGTTCTCAGCTAATGACTTAGTTTGTGCACCTAGTCCATCTAATTTAGGACGACAACCTAATACTGGTAATCTCTTATGAGCATTAGTTTGTAATTCCGCCTTAACTATGTAGGCATGATTGACGATAATAATCTTGAATATCTGCGGAGTATTAGACTTAGGTACTACTATATCAAACTCACTAGGCAGTATACGAACATATAACTTAGTAATCTCATACCCAGCTTTATATTGTATAGCCCCGCTATTCTTATCACTGTTTTCTATGCCTGCCCAGTTAAACCAGTCAGTGTCAAACATAGCTTTCTTCTTCTCCCTGTCATACTTATCAGGGTTAATACTAGGTACATAGTAATTATAACTACCTATATTAGAAGCTATGCTAACAGTGCTAGGAGACTCAAAGGCAGGACGGATATTAGCAGTAATAGTATCAGTCAGTGAGTTAATATAGTCTTTAGCTGCTATCTTAGACATGAATTTAGTAGTGCCTGCAAACTCACCTTCTGTAGATAGCTTAGTAATATCTACTCTGCCGTCATAGAAACTATTATATAAGTCCCAGCGCTCTATTTTATTACCTGCCCACAGAAGCTGTTTAAGGTTAGCACCGTTATCAGTATCATTAGATAAATCAGTGTCTATAGTTTCGTAAGCTTCGGTATGCCAATCTGCTTCTAATAAAGCTTCATTGTATTTAAACCCGTCACGAAACAATAACATTAGTTCCTGTGTCCAACCACCTTTTAGTGCCTGCTGCTCAATAGTAGTTTCTAGTTGTAAAGCGGCATCAATATGTTCAGGTGCAGACACTACACCAAATAAGGGTTCCCCTGTAAGGAAAACAGAACTTTGATATTCAGTAGCTGCTTCTACTTGAGGCATAATAACAGGTACAGTAATATTACGCTTCTTAGTAACATCACCTAACCTGTTAGCTCTAGTCGCTTTAGCGTTTTCTTCAGTAGTATCTACTTCTCGCTGGTAATGCCTGTCAATCTCCTCTAAATTAGAGCGATAACTTTCTCTAGTAATATTGTTCATATTCTGTAGAGACTGGTAGTATGCTATAAGTTTCTTCTGAGAAGCCTTACTTAAAGGTACAACCTTATTCATGGACATAATTTAGTTCCTTAAAACTCAGTGTTGTCTTCTAATACTTCTGCTTCATAGTAATCTTCGCCCTCTATTACATCACCAGAAGTAAGAAATTGTTTATATTCTTGCATAACTCTTGGAGCATAAGTTAGTAAGTCCAGTATGTTATCTTTATTATCTTTAACTAACGGGTTGAACTCACTAATCTCTTTGTGCACTAATAACCTAGTACTATGGTCTACAAATAACTCCCCAGCAGCGTAAGCCTGTAGCATCTTAAGTATACGCTGGGTCTTAGCTTTAACTCCTGAATAGATATCAACACAGTATATACCTTGTATATTACGCTGCCTAGTTATGAACTTAAACCAATATAGTATAGAGAACTGGTAAGCATTAGATTCAACTGCTATCAGAGCGCATCTATTTCTTAGTGCCATCTCTAACGCTACTCTTATCATGTCTCCAGGTGAGAACCTATCAGCACGTACTTCCATTAATACTGGTTTAGTGTCATATATCTCAAAGTAACCTATAGCTACTTCATCACTATCTTTCTTATCGTTAGCAGGGTCAATAATAATAAAGTTACCTGCACTAATATCACCTTCTTCATAAGGTAACTCTGGTAACTCAGCTAGATTAATATACTTACTAGCATTAGCATTCTCATCATTAAGTACTTCAGATAAAAATACTTCCGGCCTGCCCATAGATAAGTCATTTTCATACTCAGCTATTAATTGTTCTCTTGGCTGTAACTCTTCCCATAAGCTAGTACCATCTGATAATAAACCGCCTACTATGAACTTAAGCCATTTAGGGTTGTGTTTAAGCTTACGTAGTATACTGTGTTTAGTAGGGTACATGTTAGCTACAAATAAGAACATGCAACCAAAAGGTGACTTAGCTTTCATTGCAGTGCCTACAAACCACTGCTCTAAGCTATTACTTTGTGTTTCTGAATCAGCGCATTCCCTAGACTGTACGTCATCAAATAACATTACATCAGGGCGCTCATTCTTTAAGTTAATACCACGTACATTACCTTCCGCACCTAAGCCTGCTATTATTATAGTTCTGCCACGGAAACCAAACTTCTTAAGTCCTTGGGTGTCTTTCTCAACACCTACTCTCCAATCACCGAATACCTGTACTATATTATCTTCTTCCAGCATATCCATAACATCGGCAATGATAGCTTCTGCTAATTTAGCTGTGGCAGCTAGTACTAATATAAACTTCTTATTAGTGAACAGTATGCAATATACTAGGAACAGCTTCATTAATGTAGACTTAGCAAAGCCCCTAGGTAAACCTAATGCTAATTGCGGGAATACTCTATCCTTCTCAGCCCACTCAACTAACCATTGCCATGCACTAACAAAGTGAGTAGGCCACATGAACTTAAATACTAAGGGCATACATAAGGCAGCTAGGAAGTTCAAATCGGCCTTAGCAGCTTCTTGTAACTCTTTAGCACTAGCACCTACTGACTCTATTTTATTATAATCAGCTTCTGTAGTTACCTGTGACTTAACATCTTTAGCTATATCCTTATTAGCTTCGTATTGTTCACCTAGCTTATCCATCAAAGCAGGGGTTGACTTATTCATTAATAATCCTTATCTACATTAGGTAACTGCCGCTCAGTTGCTATCTCACTATCATATAACTTATTAACTAAGTCAGTTAGTAGTTTGTTGGCGCGGCGTTTATCCTTAATAGTAGGTTTATGAGTCTTATGTAGAGTCTTCAATTCACCCTTATGTAATTTAATCTTCTCCGCCAGAGTTATCTTCTCGTTGCGTAATAACATTATTTGACCCCTCTAAACTCTTCTGTAACTTATCTGCTGAGATTGTCTCTAACTCTCTATCTCCAACCTGAACTACTTGGTTATTGATATTTGTCACAAAAGTTTGTTTTACTATTTGAGGTATATTAATCTGTACTATATCACCAGTATCAGTAATATTATTAGTACTTGCACTACCTCTACGCTTAGCTTCATTAAATATCTTAAGAGCTTTTAATAACATTTCTGGCTTAACTATCATGCCTGACTTAATGGCACGTCTTAGCTTCTGCAATGTTATGTCTTCTAACTCATCATAGATATTATCTCGCATTGAATGTTTCTGCAAGTTAATAAAGCGGCGTTTCTGTACTTCTAAAGCAAAGTTTTCATCAGCTAATAACTGAGTTATACGGGCTGGAGTTACGCCAATCGCGGAGGCAACTAACTCATTAGCTATACCATTACCTAATAACTCTAATGCTTTTTCCTCAGTAGTACTTGTTACTCCCTGCCTACCACTGTTATTTGAGGTGTAGTTATTAGTATTGAGTGATTCAGTGCTGCTATCTTCCGCGTCCACCCCAAGAGAGGCTAATAGTTCTTCTGCGCTACCCATTGTGCTTAGTCCGTCTGATGCTTAACTTATGTATATAAGTATATAGTACTAGTTGTAAATAGAGGTAAGAGCCATCGGTAAACTAGAAAAAATTTAGGAAATTATTAGGGGTTACTTAGGAAAGCCATCTCGCTGGAACTAAAAAAGGTCTCACTCCCCCCTGTTAGTTAGTGGTTACTATCATTATAAGCTAGATTA
>CAXGWP010000012.1:0-47675 GCA_964013575.1 uncultured Nitrosomonadaceae bacterium | reverse complement strand
TCCTCCTTATTATCAAATATCCAGAATAACTGTGGTAAACCTAAACCTACTAGTAGTGCTACTGATACTATGATGAAGCCCATCTCTAATCCAGTCATTGCACACTATCTCCCTTTAATTAAAACTAAGACGTACTGACGGGCCAGGAGCCCGCCAATACGCTTGTTTGATCAAACAACTAATACTATTCGAACAGATCGTCTGAAAGTTCGTCCGTAACAGTATTCGCTTCTACTTTAAGAGCGAAATGTTGTTTAGCCAGTTTCTTAATCGCAGGCAACTCATCGGCACTGATCTTCTGCCCGCCATTGTTTATGAAGCCGAATGGTACTGTAGAACCATTAGACTCAAGGACTACGTACAACCCTTTACTGTCCTTAGATACCTTTTCTACTCGCATCTTAGGAGACAGGAGCAATTTAGCTATACCTGCTGGCTTCATTGACTTACCTGCATGTTTCCCTTTAACAGGAAACTGGATTTTAGGTTTAGGGTTGAAACTGTAATACCCCTTTTTACCAATAGTATAGTAAACGTCGGTATAACCTGCGTTACTATTACTACTTTCAGTACCGTCTACTGTAAACGGTGCTGGTACTTCTTCCATTGCTTTACGCTTATTAGCCATGGTCTAAAACCTCCAGTAGGAGTTAGTAATATACAAAGAAGGTAAGCACTATGCTAAACCTCCCTTTGTTCGAAGAAATGTTTTGCAGGTGATGTATGAGTAGAGAAGAGGGTAGGAAGGAAACACAAGAAGTGTACATCTCTCTGCTCACTCTCTTACCGTGTAATGTGTTTTACAAAAAGGAAGGAGCCCTCCGAAGAGGGCTGTTGAGGAAGGAGGATGATGTTGCCTGGATCAGTAGCCTCGGATGAGACGTATTTGATTCTGCACTTCAGGAGGTGCAGAGGCAACCCGTTCGGAATGCTCGTCATGCTGGTCTAGCAGAACTTGGACTTGAACGCCCTTAGCGTATTGGTTGAGCGTCCAAAGCGACCGATGCGAGAACTCTGCTGCCTGGCCGACAGCTTGGAAGGAATGGGAGATCCCATTGCCCATTGCCTGCATGGAAGACATCTCTTCTGGGACAGGTAACGATTGTACAGCAACACGGTTGTTTCTAGCCATAATGTTTCTCCTTATAAGGAATGTTAATAATAAACAACCCCGTGCTCGAAGAGTGGTTCTAATGTGTGGGAAAAAAGATAGTTATTGAACCTGGGGGGGAGTGGCTTTTAGGTTGCTGTTCCAGCAAGTTAGTATTGCACTCGTACCTAAAAATAAAATTTTTCCTATGGCTTTTTGTTTCACGTGAAACACTTGCCGTTTGCGTTCCGTAGAACCGAGGCCGTCAGGCCGTAGGTTCGAGGGACGCTATAATATATATTATATAAATTAAATAATAAGAGCCCTGGAGTTTACCTAAAATTAGAAAGGAGAAACATTTTAGAATTCCAGACGCTTCTTATTCTTAGAAGGGGAATGCCAAGGCCTAACTTATTAGTTAAGAAGCACTTAGAGCTATTCTCAATACCGTTTAATCTCAGATCTGAGATTTAACTCCCTTGTTTACTCTCACATTTGAGATTAAACTGAAGTTAAGTATTGTATTTTGTCGTTTTTAAGTATAATATAAAGTCATTCTCAATAAGGAGGAGGCATATTGAAAATATTAAATTTGTACTCTGGTTTAGGTGGGAATCGAAAGCTTTGGAAAAACGTACAAGTTACATCCGTAGAGAATTCAGAAGAGATAGCAAATGTATATAGGAACCTGTATCCACAAGATACGTTAGTTGTGGGTGATGCCCATCAGTATCTACTGGATCACTTCAAAGAATTTGACTTTATCTGGGCGAGTCCGCCTTGCCAGACACATTCCAGCTTTAGGCAGAATATATGTGTGAAGTATCGTGGGACGCCACCCGTGTATCCCGATATGCGATTATGGCAGGAAATAGTATTCTTGCAGGCAAATTGCGAAACTAAGTGGGTTGTAGAGAATGTTAAACCGTATTACACACCTTTAATTCCACCAACGGCAAATCTCGAGCGACACTATTTTTGGTCTAATTTCTCTATTTCTGATAAGAAATTTAGTGGCGTAAAGATAAGGACGGCTCAGATACCTGATTTACAAGTGTACCATGGCCTGGACTTATCTAATTACAGATTACCTAATAAAAGGCAAGTATTACGGAATTGTGTGCATTATGACTTGGGAGACTATATTTTAAAGTGCTCCTAATTGGAGGCTAATTATGGACTGGAATAATTGCGAAGATCATTACAAACGTGAATCGAGGAAAAACGACAAAATGAAACCAATGGATACGAGAACGAAGATAATAGTCGCAATTTGGTTAATCTTTTTAGGTATAGTTATTTGGTTAGTTGGGAGATGAGTTCTAAAAATGTTCTTAAGCCGTCAAATACACAAAATGAAAGCATCTAATCAACTCCATGAATATATCCATGTAGAACGCTCGACCATTCCAAAAGATATATGCGATTCTACCATATCCAAGCTAGATCATAACAAGTGGCAACCTCATGGATGGTCTGATTCGTCTGCAACAAACTACAATTCAAATGATACTAGGGAACTGGGTGTACAGCAATCCACTAGGGAAGAGAATAAAATCTTTTTACCTTATATGGTGAAAGCTGTAGAGAACTATCAACCGAACCTGATAACACGATTCAGTCTAATACGATTCAATAGATACGCACAGGGTCAGATAATGCGTGAACATTTTGACCATATTTATTCATTGTTTGATGGTAGAGAAAAGGGAATCCCTGTATTGAGTTTAATCCTCAATCTGAATGACAACTATGAGGGAGCAGATCTATTATTTTGGGACGATTACCGTATATCATTGGGACTAGGAGATATAGTTATCTTTCCATCTATTTTTCTGTTTCCTCATAAGGTAAGTGAAACTATAAAAGGACAAAGATACTCTGCGGTATCTTGGGCATGGTGAGAGATGAGTTATAAAAATGCGCCGCACTCGCAATTAGGAGTAGTTCTCACCCGGGTAAGAACATCTCCCAAATTTAGAAATCTTGACACAAGTAACAAGAACGATACTAGGGCTAAATTTAGGAGTGGTTTTAAAATTCCCATTTATTTGGGAACATTTAATTTTCCTAATTTTAAGAAGGCACTGCGGCAGCTGCGTAGCCTAAATTTAGGAGATTTTACTCTTCGTAATAGTATGAAACTCCTAACTTGGTATGTACATACAAAAACTGTATGTGCACATGTATTTCCAAATTTAGGAATAAGGGGGGCGTGGAAAACCGAGAAAACCAAAAAAACCAAAAAAACCCATATTTATTAACTATTTAGAAAGGAGAATTTATGTACCCAGTTAAAATATTTGATGGAGAGGGAAAGTTATTAAGAGTAGTTCAACCCGTATTTGACCCTCAGCAGAAACCTAATAGAAGGTTTTTGGCACATCCGTGTCCTAGTTGCGGGGAGAAAACCTCGAATAAGAAGTATTGTAATGTTTGTGTAGGTAAAAGAAATGAGAAAACCCGCTCATCCAAACGTAAATAAACGGGTTTTCCCTGCTTCATCCCAAGGAGGTAGGAAATGAGAAACACTAACAGCGTAGCACAAATGAGAGCACCACGGAATGTTTAATAAATTACAATTAGGGACTCAACCAGCAAATTTAATTGCTAACAGCAGGTTATCTTCTGATGCGGCACTAGTACTGCTTAAACTTATGTACCAGATTAACCGAGTAAATATGGTAATAGGGACGCCAAAGTTGATATCTAAAACAGTTGGAATAACCCTTCATGACTTTCATCGTGGCATGAGGGCTTTGAAAAAGGCAGATTTTGTTAGGAAATACACTAAAAAAGAGTATATGCTTAATCCAGATGTATTGTTTAACGGTAATGATAAACAATACTATATTGTTAAACACATGTGGGATACTCAAACTAGCAGGGGATTAAGAAGTGAGTAAATTAATCAATATGGAAGCAGTGGATAGCAATTTATCGGGTACAGCTTATGCTCTTTTATTGCCTTTAACGTTGTTTTCTAACAAACAAAATGAAATAGACAGAAGAAAATTTACTCGTATGATAGATTGGATTAAAGACTACCGTACGTGGAATAAATATTGGAAGGAGCTTGAAGAACATGGGATCCTAGTGCAATTAGATAAAGATACCTGGTTGGTATCTCCTAATATTTGCTATTCGGAAGAAATGTCCCATAACACTTTAATTCATAGATGGAATGAGGTTCGTAATGCAATTAGCTAATTTAAAAGATGTTGATACAGATTTAGAAACAACGGATTACTTAACTAAAGAGATGCTGGCGGGCGCCCTTCCTGATAAGCGTTTTCGTAAGCATATCTCTGATAAAGTTGTTGATATTATTAATTCTGAGGCTGATAGTGAATTAAGACGGGTGTTTAGGGACAATGCATTAACGTACTCTTCCGTTTTATCAACTGGAAAGTACTCATTGGCGGCATATATAAATGCTGTAAAGTTCGTGTCCCTTAAATTAATGGGAGATAAATCATCTACTGCTTACAGTAAAGTATTCCCAGATCGTTATCAAAACTTGATAAATAAAGGTGCTTCGGCATCTTATATTGCTTCTTTTGCAGATAATTATAGTAAAACAGGATTAATAACGAAAATAATGGAACAAACCATGGTGCCTACGCATATTTTAAATGCGGGCGTCTATCAAGAAGCTATTAATACACAAGCAGAATTAATGCGTACTGCTAAATCGGAATTAGTAAGGCAGAAAGCGGCTGAAAGTTTAATTAGCAATCTGGCCTCCCCAGCGGCTGCTAAAGTAGAAATAGATATTGGTTATAGTAATGACATAGTAGAAGATTTAAGAAATACAACTAAAGCACTTGCTCAACAGCAACTACGTATGATTATGAATGGCCAGGCAAGTGCTGGAGAAATTGCAAAAAGTGAGATTATTGTTAAACCAAAAGAACTTAAAGAAGCCACTTATGAGGTAGTTGAAGATGCTGACTAAGAAAACAGTCGATGAATGGCTAAACGATTGCGAGTATGAAGATGATCCAAACTATGTACCAAGTGAGTTTGCTTTAGAATTTGTTTCGTTTATTAAATTAGTTAATGGAGAAAAAGGGGAAGAAAATAAAACTCCTGTAATCCATTACAAAATGTTGGACAAAATCGCAGGCAAAACCCAAAATACCGCTAATATGTGTGCTCGTGGCCTTGCCAAGACTACAATATTTGCTGAGTACCTATTTTTATACATTGCTGTATATGGATCTATTCCAGGATTTGGAAAAGTCGATTATGCATTATACCTTTCAGATAGTATTGAAAACGGGGTAAAGAAAATGCGACTTCGTATAGAGCGTAGGTGCGAACAAAGTGAATTTTTAAAATCATTTATAAAAGAATCTAGGTTTACGGATATACGTTGGTATTTTAAAAATATGGAAGGAAAGGAATTTGTTGTTACTGGGCATGGTGCAAAGACAGGTGTTCGTGGTACAGTTGAATTGAATACTCGGCCTCAATTAGCCGTACTTGATGATCTGTTAGGAGATGAAGATGCCCGTTCTGCGACTATTATTGAAAACGTTGAGAACACCGTCTACTCTGCCATTGACTATGCGTTGCATCCGAATAAACGTAAAGTTATTTGGTCTGGAACTCCGTTTAATGCTAAAGACCCTTTATACAAAGCTGTGGAATCTGGTGTCTGGCATGTAAATGTCTATCCTGTTTGTGAAAAGTTCCCGTGTAGTGAAGAGGAATTCAGGGGTGCTTGGGAGGATAGATTTAGCTACGAATATGTGAATACACAATATTTA
This sequence comes from uncultured Nitrosomonadaceae bacterium, assembly GCA_964013575.1. Classification (GTDB taxonomy): domain Bacteria; phylum Pseudomonadota; class Gammaproteobacteria; order Burkholderiales; family Nitrosomonadaceae; genus BJGV01. Next base: position 41,810 of record CAXGWP010000012.1, on the reverse strand, counting down.
AAAGCTAAAGGAGCAGGTAAACTAGATTCGTTTAATCAAGAATTAATGCTAAGAATTACGAGTGAAGAAGACCGTCTCGTTAACGATTCCGATATAGTTTGGTATAAAAGAAACAACGTACTTAAAAATAGAGGAGCTTATAATTTTTACATTACTACGGATTTTGCTACATCTGATCGAGAACATGCCGACTTCAGCGTAATTAATGTTTGGGCTTTAAATAACAATGGAGATTGGATGTGGGTAGATGGATTTTGTAAACGGACGCTGATGAATGACACTATTGATGCGTTATTTCGTTTAGTTCAAGAATGGAAGCCTCAAGAAGTTGGTATTGAAACAACTGGGCAACAAGGCGGATTTATAAGTTGGATTCAAAATGAAATGGGTCATCGTAATAATTATTTTACGTTGTCGAAAGGAAAAAATAGTAATACGATAGGTATTAGGCCGACTAAAGATAAAATGAGTCGTTTTCAACAAAATGCTGTACCATTATTTAAATCTAAGAAGATATGGCTACCAGAAGAATTAATGGATAGTCCTGAATTAGAAGAGTTGCTTTTTGAGTTGTCTTTAGCTACTCTAAAGGGGTTTAAAAGTAAGCATGATGACCATATTGATACAATTAGTATGATTGCTGAATTGAATGCTTGGCGACCAAATGAAGTATCTATTTCAGAAGAAGAAGAAGATAAATTACAAAGTTCTCCGATGTGGGGAGATGATAATATGATTCCGCAACGGGGGGATAGTTCGTATTTTGTTTAACCATCACGGCAAGGTAGTCCCTTCTCTTCCTACCGATGCTGTGCCTCCAGGGTAGGTCGGTTCGGCACCGACCTACCCGCCCTCTAGAGGTTATTATGAAAGTTTCAGAATATATTGATTATTTAATTACTGGTGAATGCAGTAAGTTAGCTATTTCTGATGTTGGGGATATGGGAGCAAACCCCAGTCCAGTTCCAACTGCTGTTCAATCAGTAAATCAAAGTAAATTTATTAATTATGTAAATTTAGCTAATCTAGCATTACATAAACGATTTCATTTACTAAAAAAAGATTATGAAATGGATCAACCTATGGATGGTGAAGAATATGCACTACCTTCTGATTTTCTTGTTCCTATTCATGCTTACTATGCTTCGGATTTTGAACCCGTAGCTGTTAAAGATGAGGATGTTAAATTAGTATCAGGAGTTGATCAACATGTAGCTATCCTGTTACCTGAACCGTTTAAAGCAGAAATTAAAGGAACAGATGCAGAAACGCCTAAACGGCAACAAATTATATTACGTTATGCAGCTGCACCGAAAACAGCTAAAAATACATATACAGACTTAAAAATCAATCAAGTATACACAGAAGCTCTACTTAATTATGCGGCTTATAAAGCCCATGCCGCTATTAGTGGTATGATGAATGATGAAAATAATACTTATTTAATGCGATATGAATCTAGTTGTAAACAACTTATTAATTCAGGAATGTGGGGCAATAACGAAATTGAAGTTAATACAAAGCTAGAAGATAATGGATTTGTATAATTAGTTTGACATTTGACAGAACTAACGTATCTTATAGTTGCGCAGGGTGCCTACGCTGAGAACAACCTCTTATGATATTTAGGAGTTAACAATGGCATACTATGATGAGATACAGGTAGTAGCTAATGATACAAAGCCAGAAGTAAACCTTACCTTAAAAGACGCCAATACCGCTGCAGCTGGCCTTAATTTAGATCCTGATGATTCCTCCACTTGGGCTGCTATTGATATTAGTGATCCCACGATTCGAGTAAAATTCCGTGCATTAGGCGGGTCTAGTATTTTAGATACTATGACTTGTATAAAAATTGCGCCTTTTACTGATGGAAAATGCTATATGCCTTGGGGTGCAACTACTTTAGCAGTTGCCGCTGGGACATATGAAGGCGAAATTGAATTAACTTATTCAACTGGGGCTATTTGGACTCTATTTGATAGATTAAAGTTTAAAGTACGGGCGGATTTCTAATGAGTGCGCCCATAGGAAAAGCTGAAGTTCATAGTGCTCGTATTGCAGCGGAAGTTTTACTGGATTACGATAGTAAGAATAGAGAATTTAATCTTACAATTCCTTTAGCTGATGCACATGAATTTGTAATAGTAAAACCAGCATTAAGCGATGTCTTTGCATTGTTGGATGTTGCAGCAATACACCCACTTAAATCACCTACACATAGTATCACTGTTTCCGATACTGCCTCTAGTGTAATAGATAAAGCTATAGCAGATGGTTTTGCTTTAGATGATTCGGCATTAATAGATAAAGATTATGTTGGAACTAAAGGCAATGTCGCTACGATGTCGGATATTCTTGGGCTGTTGTATGAACATCCTGTAGCTGATAGTTATAGCATGAGTGACGTAGTTGCCCAAACTTGGGATTACGTTAGAAACTTTAATGATACTATTGCAATAGGAGATGTTGAATTTAACCCACTGGGTACTCATTTACTTAACACAAGGGATTTAAATACGGGCAACTCCCTGTTTGAGTTATTAAAAGGTAACGATCAGGCGGATACTCTTGGGCCAGTTTCAGATGCAATAGCGTTAACGCCAGGTAAAAATTTTACAGATGCCTTTACATTTAGCGATACTGATGACTATAGCTTAGGTAAAGGTCTATCTGACACAATTGGTTTGACAGATTATCTGTACATAGACTTTAAAACTTTAACTGATTCATTAAGTCTAGCAGATACAATGGTCTACCATTATTATGACAACACTACTATAGCAGATAATGTGGCGACTATTTCTGATTCAATAAACGTAAGTCACATTTCTGGTGGGATCTTTAATGCAACAGGAGTACCGTTAAATAATATGACATTAAATTAGGAGCTTTAAAAATGGTTAACGATAATTTAACATTAACAGGTGCACTAGTTATTTCGAAGAATGACGTAGTAGTGCAAAGAACAAAAAATTTAGTGGTAACGGCAGGTAAAAACTGGGTAGCTGATAGAATGAACGATGCTAATACAGTAATGACACATATGGCATTGGGTACTGGTACTAACGCAGCAGCCGTTGGAGATACTACGTTACAGACAGAAATTGACAGAAATGCTCTAACAAGCACTACTGTTTCAACTAATACAATTGCATATGGTTGTACTTGGGCAGCTGGCGATGGTACAGGTGCTATTACTGAAGCTGGTCTTTTCGATGCTGCTTCAGGTGGTGACATGCTTGCACGTACTGTATTCTCAGTAGTTAATAAAGGCGCATCAGACTCAATTACTATTACGTGGACTATCACCATATCTTAATAACCTCTGTTACTTAAAGGAGTACAGCTATGGGCGTAAAGTTTACGAATAATGCGTATACAACATTAGCCTCATCAATATCCGCTGGGGCGACTAGTTTTGATGTAGCTTCAGCAGCGACTTTTCCTACTTTAGGTGCGGGAGACTGGACATATGTATCCCTAACCGATGAAGTAGTTAAAGTTACGGCTATTTCGGGGACTACTTTTACATGTGATGCTGTAGCAGGCGGGCACTCTTCTGGTATTGCTGTTGAACTTAGAATGACAGCAGAATTATTAGAGGATTTTGCAGCTGATGATCAGTATTCAGAAACAGTGGTTACTCCAACAGCAGGTCAGACTGATTTTAGTCATACGTATACAGTTGGACGGCTACATGTATTTATGAACGGTGTTAAACTATTAAACGGTGCTGGAAATGATTTTACCGCTACTAATGGTACTACTATAGTACTTGCAGCAGGGGCTACCACTGCCGATACAATGGAATTTATAAATTTTTAAAAGGATAAAACAATGAGCAAAGCTAGAGAACTCGCAAATTTATTAGAAGCAGACGGGGATGTTATCTCAGCTAGCTTAGATAATGTACCTGCTTCTGATTGGACGACATTATTAAATAAGCCCTCTCATGCAGATACAGATACTACTGATGCGAGTAATATCGGGAGTGGGACATTGCCAAATGCTAGAATATCCGCATTACCAACTAGCCAATTAACAGGAGCTGCAACAGATATTGTTTCTCATGGGTTAGCTGCAAGTGCAACTACTGATACTACAGATGCAAGTAATATTGGTTCAGGTACATTACCTAATGCTCGAATATCTTCTTTGCCAACAAGTCAGTTAACTGGCGCAGTAACGTCTATTGCATCACATGGTTTAGCCGCATCTGCTACGACAGATACCACTGATGCAAGTAACATTAGCAGTGGTACGATACCAACCGCTCGCTTGGGTTCTGGTACTGCTGGTTCAGGAAATTATCTTCGAGGTGATGGAACTTGGACAACCAATTGTACAAATCATAGTAATTGTACGACAAATGGAAATGGTATGGCTAATTGTGCTAATTGCTCAGGTACAGATAGTTTTGGTAATTGTACGACAAATGGTAAAGCAAATTGTGCGAACTGTTCAGGAACAGTAAGTGCCATTAGTTCACAAGTTAGTCATAGTAATTTTGGGTATAATTTTTCTGCGTGTAATCCTAGTATTGGTGTGGGAACCCGAGCATGTGACTGTGCTTGTAACTGTTAATAGGAGAACCTAATAATGTTTAAAAATATGTATGACAGTCTTTCTTGTGGGGTTCATCTAGAATTACTAGTCTATGATGATAAAGTATGCCTTAAAACATGGTCTGAAATTAGTGAAAATGAATTCAATCAAGTAAATGTTGTTAATGACTACACTGTAACACGTAGCTTAACTTTTTCTGGTGGTAATCCAAAATATATGGAATTTGTGAATGAAGCTAGTGGTGTATACCATAAGTATTTACCAACAGGATATATTTTTGGGGAGATGATCGAAGGTGAGAAATTTATTCCTAATATGCCTGCTAGTATTAGAGATAATTATGATCATTTAACAGGAACATATTGGAGAAATCATTCATATGCTTTAATTGATCCCACTGATCCTTCTATTCATGCAAGTGAAAAAGATGATGTAGCATGTTGGGCAGTAGGCGTTAAAAGTGATGATCATGTTGTTAACCCATTTTATAATACGTTAACAGATACATTTCAAACAAAAGCGCATCCATTAAGATCGTTAAGAAAGTATACTGCTCCTGTATCATTAATGCTATATCAACCATTTAAAACAGATAAATTTACCGATTGTTCTATGACATTTAAATACAATAAAGGATCTGGATTTAGTACGAATATTTTAGATGGGTGGACAGCGGGAACAGGATATGATTATTTAGATCAGATGGGAGATGCATTTCCTAATTTTGAAGTAACTTCTGGTGGTGGCGATATTGATGCTGGAGATACTGATACAGTGAATTTTAAAATGGTTGATAAAGACGGTACAACCATTGAAAAAGATTCAACTTTATATTTAGAATCAACAGGAGGGTATTTGCCTAAAACTAGAGTAGATGTTACAAACGGTTTAGGATCGTTTAAAGTTACAGCATTAGGCTTGGTAGCTGATGACACATTTAAAGTAAAAATGGGTTTTCGAAATTACACGGGTGTAAAAGATGTTAATTATACGGTTAAATGAACAAACCCGAACATATAGCATATTATGAAAGTCTTACGGATGAGCCAGAGGATTCTGTTCAACATCCCCTAGATCAATTTGCAAAAATTGAACAAAAATTTGCAACTCCGTTTCTTGAAAGCGATACTGAGCTTCCCTCTAAAATGCGTCAGGATCTTATTCAAGTTCTTGAAAAGAAAGAGACGGCTCTGTCTGCACTAAAAGAAAGTGATCCAGAATTTTATGGGATGGCGGAAGCTAAAGGCTTTTATGCTACAACTCATTACAATCTATTTGAAAATCCTTCTGAGTACCCCTTTGCCGAACAATCCATCCTTGAATTTGAACAAATTGCTTGTCAGATGATTCGTTACTACATCCGTAAAGGATGGGGAGTTCGTCAGGCTAGTGAATTACGATTAGAAGGACGCTGTTTTGGGAATGTTCAAATTCCTGGAGCCAGAACATATCCTCATTATCATCAATCTGTTGATGGTGTTCTTGTACATTACTTGTCTATTGGGGATGGGGATTTTATGAAAGGGGCTGAGACATCTCCTCGACATGGAACACATAAAGTTTTATTTATGGATCCCCGCCCAGCAATTAATTATCCTTATTGGGAAAAGGTACATGCAGTTACTCCTAGAGTTGGATTAACACTAATTCATCCTAACTACCTATGGCATGAAACAAATCCTTGGTTGGGACAAGGAACACGAGTGTGTATAGTTGTAAATTTTCGTGTAATGTCTCATGGGTATAATGAACTAAGCCAACCTTTAAGAGGATAGCATGTCATATTGTGTTCATGAACTGTTTTCTGTTCCTCTTATTCATCTCCAATTTAACCAACATCATAAATATACGAATCTTCCCATTATTAGGAAAAAGGACAAAAGACCAGCAAATTGGACTATGTCAGTTAATACTTCTTACCCTAATATTGTAAAAGATGATGAATTTATTAGTTTGCATACTGCTAATGAATTAAAGCTTGATATTAGTAATGCAATTACTACTGCATTTAAAGATATTAATATTTCTACCAATTTTAATATATTTTCTTTTTGGTACAATATTTATCATGAACATCAAGGACAAGAACCACACAATCATATTGGGAATGTAAATCCCTATTGGTGTGGGACATACTATAATAAAAATGCAACACCAACGATTTTTTATAAAGAACAAGGTATACGTGATATTCATATCATGCCAGATTGGGACGAAAGTAAACTTAGATTATCATTTACACCCGTTTCAAAAATTGATATGAACGAGGGGGATATTCTTTTATTTCCCCCATATCTTACGCATTCAGTTCCTGAACAGGAACAGTATAGAGTTACTTTTTCATTTAACCTTATTAGGAAATAATATGTTTGAATCAGGGCCAGGTAAAGACTTACAAGTCACACATGAGTGGCCTACTATTATTGGTACCGAAATAATTGAACTACCCCAGATAATGAAAGATGTTCTTGTTAAAGTAATTAAAAGACAAGATAGCGTTTTTACAGAGCATACATATAATAAAACAAATAAAACTACGGCTGAATTAGCCGCATTTGACGAAAAAATCTATAATATATTTGACTATTCACGTTATGATACAGAAGGAGAAATAACGCAGATTAAAGCATTTGAAAAAATTATGTCAAAAGTAATTAGAACTTATGTTACTGAAGCATGGCAAGTAGACCCACATGTAGAAATTAATGTTCGAGGTTTTGGTAATGTTCAGAATACATTTGGAAGAAGAACAGCACCTCATTTTCATCATGGTTGGGATGGTGTTTTAGCTCATTATGTAACAGTAGGTAATGAATATGAATCGGATGTTCCCATGACGCCTATGGATACACCGTATAGTGGGCAATTGTTATTATTAGATACACGACCAAGTACATGCATTCCTGATGGTGATGTCAGAAATGATGTTGTACGTTTAAATCCTGTTAATGGATTAACTGTTATTCACCCTGGTTATGTATGGCATGAAACTCATACACATACTCAAACTGGGGATCGAGTTCTTGTTGCAATCAATTTTCATATATGGAATCGTAATTTTGATGAACTACCAACATCTTTGGACAACTCCTATAGGCCAAGTTCAAATTAATCTTGATGAAGATTTAAGAAGATCTTTGGTTCAATGTGTTGTTCAGAACTACATTCAACGAATGGACGCACAAGAACCTGTGCCTTCATTTATAGATTTATTTGATTATACGCAATATGCACATCAAGATAAGTTAGAGATATTTAAAGCTGTGCATAGGTTTGAACTAATTATTAGTAAAATTATTAGAACCTACGCTAAACAAGCTTGGAATATATCTTCTGACATACCAATAAGTATGCATTGTACAAGCAAAATTCATCAGCCCTTTGAAATGAGAGTAGAACCGCATAGGCATAATAGTACAGATATTTGCATAATTCATTACTTAACTGCTGGAGGTGAGTTTCATTTAGATAATCATAATCCTCCTGAGCCATTAAATAATGACTATAGTGGGGATTTGCTAATATTAGATCCTAGGCCAAATATTACATATCCTTACAATGAAAAAGCAAAAACATTTAGACCCCAAACTGGGACAACTATAGTTCATCCTGGGTATGTTTGGCATGAAACCCACCAACATACCAAGGATGGGTTACGAATTTGTTTAATTGTTAATGCTGAAATAGATAGAGAATCCAAAGTACATCCATCTTTACAACAATTAATTAAACTACGTCCAGTGAGCCTCGTATGAAATTTAAATTATTATTAGAAAAAGCTGAAAAAGAATTAATTCTGATTTATGACAATATGACATCAGAATTAAGGTATGAAAATGGTGATATTGTTATTCCTCAAAATGAATTTGTGAATTGGGAACCTTTTTATAAGATGGATGCGGGTAAACGAAATCTTGTTAAAATTAAAATTCAGCTTGGATTAAAATGTAACTATTCTTGTACATATTGTTCTCAGCGGTTTGTTCCAAGAAATCCTGGTGACAACCCCCAAACCTATGAATCTGTAGATTTGGATGCTATTAATACGTTTATTAAACGATTTGACACAATTAGTATAGGTGAAACTATTCATTTTGAAATGTGGGGTGGGGAGCCATTTATGTATTTTGGCAGTATGAAGCATATTACTGAGCAACTTCATAAAAAATTTCCACATGCTACGTTTAGCGTTATTACGAATGGATCTCTTTTAACTGATGAAATAGTGGAGTTTTTATTTAAGCACGGGTTTTCTGTCTCCCTTTCGCATGATGCGGTAGGTCAGGAGACTAGGGGACGTGATCCTTTAGATAATGCGGATTCAAAACGATTACTATTTAAATTACGTAATGCATTAGTTCCTCAAGGAAAATTTTCTGTTAACACGATGATTCATAAAGATAATGACTCCCGAGCGGATGTTCAAAAATGGATTAAAAATGTTTTTGGAGTAGTTCCTATTGGGGAAGCTGGAACAGTTGATGCTTATGACGAAGGTGGCACAGCAATGTCTTGGCAAACACCTGAAGAGCATATTGCGTATAGAAGAAAAGCTTTTAATGAAATTATGAATGGAAAATTAAAACCTGTTCAAATGGACATTGTACCTCGAAAAATTGAAGGGTTTATTTCCACCCTAAAGCAACAGACCCCAGCTAGTTCCTTAATGCAAAAATGCACAATGGATCGTCCTGATGTAATGGCAGTAGATCTCAGTGGAAATGTCACGACCTGTCAAAATGTAACAGCATCAAGTCAAAATATGGCAGGAATTTCCCATAAAATTGGGCATATGGATGATTTGGAAAGCGTCAATATAGCAACAGGAACACATTGGTCAGATCGGGAAGAATGCCCAAAATGCCCTGTACTTCATTTATGCCAAGGTGCTTGTTTATTCTTGCCTTCTGGCTCACAAGAATGGAAACTTTCCTGCGATAATTCATATTCCGATAATGTTGTCTGGTTAGCTGCTAGTTTATATGAGCTTACGGGGCATATCTTGTATCGTATTGAAAATGACGAATTACCTGAATATAGAAAAGACATATTTGGCTTTAATACAACAAAATATGCTGTGGAGGATGAAAATAGTGCTAAGATATTAGCAGGTAAAGCATGACGTTTAAACAAGTTGTGTACGCTATAGCTACAATGGGATTAATAACTTGGTTGTTCGAGTTGGTAAATAAGTAAAGGGCAAGGTAATAATGAATGGAAGGTATATTACATGATGCATGGGTGCTCTTTGTTGGTATCGGTTCTTGGATGGTTAATAAGTTAACTGCTAAACTAGATTCATTAGAAAAAGATAAAGCAGATGGGGAACAAATAAATGATGCGCTTAAAGGTTTAGGTGGTAAGGTGCATGGCTTAGAAAAGAAAATTGATAGTTTAGCTTTAACGGCAATTGAAAGATCAGAGTTTAAGTCAGATATAACATCTTTACATTTACGAATTAACGACATAGAACAAAGAAAATCTGACAAGATACAAAAAGTAGATGTGAAGATGCGAACAGAAAACGGAGAGCATTAGTGGATAAATTAAATGAGATGTTAATTGGTGCTTTAGCCGTTGTAGGTAGTTTTGTTACTAAGAGAGTCTTTAGTAATCACGATAGTTTGAGTAATCGGATTTCTGCACTGGAAAAAACTGTTGTAACTAAAGATGATCTTATTCATATTGAACGCAATGTGGAGATGATACTCACACATTTAATTAATAAAGGAGATAAACCATGATTAAAACAGTTATTGATTTCGTTGACAAAATGATGCCTGGTCACAAGACTTATGCAATAATGATAATTGGAATGGGAATGATGATTTGCCAAATGTTAGGTTATCATCACTTTGACCAAGAAGCTTGGGGAGTATTAGGCATTGGCGGTGCGGCTACTTGGAAGATGGGGCAAGATCGTAAGAAGAAGTGAATGAGCTCGCTATTGCGATCTTACTCGTAATACCGTCTCCTTATAAAATGGTAAACTGGACTGTAAATCAGGTTCCAACGCAGATTCAGTTAATACATAAATCTGGCTTAGAAGTGAGTTATAACGCATCGCCAGTATCTTGTTCATTTCGACCTAGAAATAATAGGGAAATGGTATTTAAATCTTCAGAAACAGCTTGTTATGCAGTATATGATTTAGGTAGCCCAACATTTATTAGACATCCAGATCATTGGTATCCAGTTGAGCCACAGAAATCTTTAAAAATGAATGTAGGAGATTAGTATGGATATAGCTGCAATGTTCGAAGGACAGGGGTGGTTTGAGATTGCTGGTCAGGTAGTCCTCATTTTCACTGCGATTACGGGGGCTTTACCTGACAAATTTGTTCAAAAAATCCCTATATTAAGTACTGTATGGCCTATATTTAATTGGCTTGCAGGTAATATTTTCAATAACATCAACCATCCTAAAGGTATGGCAGCATCTGCTGATGTTGAGAAAGAAATCGATGAAGCAAAAGCTAAAGTTAGGGCTCGTAGCGGTATGCCTGACGTTCTTGACGGGATGTAGCAGTATGGGAATCTTATCCGAGTTAGCGGCTCCTGTCGCTAACTTCGGATTAGGTTTGTACAATGCTGATACTTATTACTCTAAAGAATGTGCTTGGTATGAAGAAGTTAGACTATCGCAAGATACGAAACAATGGCTACTTCAGAATAACCCTCCTCCAATTGTAAGTGAGGATTTAGCTCAAGTAGCTAAAAACAATGATATTTATAAGCAAGTTTGTGACCCTAAAGAACCAAAAGATTGAGGTGATTTATGGCTAAATCAATGAAATTAGGTGGTGGTGGGCGCTTTGCTAAATTAAAGAAAAATCTTGGGAAAAAGGGAGTTAAAAATCCTGCCGCATTAGCAGCACATATTGGTAGAAAAAAGCACGGTGCTAAGAAAATGGCAGCAATGTCCGCAAAAGGTAGAAAAAGAGCTGCTAGTAAAAAATATAAAGGGTAAAATGTTTACATGGCAAAGAAATATAAAGGCGTATTTATAGCATGTGAACATAGTGGGACTATACGAGATAAGTGTATAGATAATGGAATTTTAGCATTTTCTTGTGATCTACTACCAGGGGAAGGTACCCATACCAAATACCATCTACAAGGTGATGTATTTGAAGTATATAATGATTTACAAGAAATCGTGGATGTTAAAATTATGATAGCTCACCCTTCATGTCAATACTTGGCAAACAGCGGCGTCTCTTGGCTTGTTAAACCTGTAGCAGGTAAGCCTCATATAAAACAGGGATCTGATAGGTATCAAGCAATGCTGAAAGCTTGCCAATTCTTTAATGATTTAAGAAATTTACCTATTAAATTTAAAGCACTAGAAAATCCTATACCTCATAAGTATGCTAAACAGTTCATTGGGAAATATGACATGTTAACGCAGCCTTATCATCATGGGCATGAAGAATCTAAAGCGACTTGTTTTTGGTTAGATAATTTACCGCCTTTATTTAAAACTAAAGTAGTAGAACCTGTTAAAGGATCGGCATTGCATCACCTACCTCCTACTAAAGATCGGTGGAAAAAACGAAGTAAAACCTATGAGGGTATTAGTAATGCTGTTTTTGAACAATGGATTAATCCTGTTATGAAGGGAGTAGTATAATGCCTAATAAAAAGTTAAAGAAAAAATTTGCAGAAGCGGGAATGGATAGTATTAGGGATGTTACTAGAAACGATCCTTTTATTCCTAAAAATCCCGAAGCTTGGGCGGCAGAAGGTAGTAATCTCACAAAACCGTCTAAAGGATGGGCAGATTTGATAGAGAAAAAAGGAGCAGCAGCAGGTTATCAAGGAGCTAAAGGAAATAGGAAGAAGAAAAAGACTGCTAAAAAACCATTCTAGTCGTAATGGATATTTATAGAGTAAATAAAATTATGGAAATATCAAACATCTTGGAGCAACCAGCATTTACACCGCCCCCAAATCCTGCAGCTAGTCCTCCACCAATCGTGGAGAACCCAATAGCTAATAGCCAAGTTGCTACACCTGATGCTCTTGCACCAATTGAAGGGGATAAAGGGACTATTTTTACTGGAGTTGCTTAGGGAATGAAGCAAATAAGGGAATTCATGTCCAATTTTTGTATGATTTTCCTAGTATCATTCATTATTAGCTTAATAGTGTATTTACTGTTAATGCCAGAAGACAAGAAACCTAATACATTTAAGCAGATTACTCTAGATCACTTCTTAAATATACATAAGGATAGGGGCTATAAAAAATAACTTTTTTCACGAAATATTTTCTGTTCCTCTGTGGATAGGGAATTTTTATCGAAAAGAATCAAACGATAGAATTTTAGGTTTGGTCGAAGAGTTTAGAAGAGGAAATAAGAACGCTGCCTTAGTAGGCAACGAATGGAATTACAAAACCATTACTGATAACAAAGATCTACAGGCCGAAACAGGCGTAACATCTTATGCCACCGCAAATTTAACACAAATTCCCGATTGGTTTCCAACAGTTCTAGAATTGCAAGCGTGGTCGCATCAAATGATCTCTACTATCTGGGATGTAGATCGAATTATGGGTCAGATGACAATTAGTAATATGTGGACTACTATTTATCCAGAAAAGTCTTTTGTTCCTGAACATACTCATAATGGAAGTATGATTTCAGGGGTCTACTATGCAAAAGCTCACGAAAATTGTGGGGATCTTGTTTTTCACGATCCAGCGTGGGTTGCAAAATCTATGGTACTAAACAGCGGAACTACTTTCCCAATTAAAGGCACTAAGCAAAAAGTAAGTCCCAAAACAGGAGATCTTATTTTGTTTCCTTCTTGGCTACCTCATTCAACTGAATTTAATGAGACAACTGAAGATAGAATAATAGTGAGCTTTAATTTTCAATTTACTTCTTAAATATCCATAAAGCTAGGTGATACAGCATAATACATTTGCAGAAACTGTAGGAATCTACAACGGTGAGCAATCTCTCGTAGGCTCTACTGTAACTTATATTTACCAGTTAAAACATAAGTACCCCGAATCCGATGGTTATTCTAACCACGGGGGCTGGCAAAAAGAGTTAGACCTAGACCATCCAATAAAACATACTATTCTAAAGCAATTCAAAGAATACCTTAAATGGTATTGCGTAGAAGAACCTCGATGGATGGACTGTACCAGTTTATTTTGTAATGTAAATCCACCAGGTTCATCTAATGTAATGCATCATCATAAAGTAGGGGAATTTAGTGGTGTATTGTGGTTACAAGCAGAAAGCAACTCTGGCGATATTGTGGTAATGAACCCATTTTATAATAGATTTATGAACACATGCATTAAGTCACTTGAAAGGGACTATAATGCCCTGTATATAACACCTGAACCAAATAAAGGGGCATTCTTTAATAGTAATTTAGTTCATTATGTTGATATCAATAGATCGCAAACAGATAGGATTTCAATAGGTTATAATATCGGAATTCACTATTAATTCTGTAACCCCCATATTTGTATAGAAAATCTAGGAGTTGCAATATAAGGTGAAACTGTAGTAACTGTATGTAATTCAGCAGCTTCGTTAACAACCATCATATTTTGTTTAGGGCATATTGCTTTAAAAATATAATCTGTTTTTTCTTCTTTGTCTTTCCAAATAAAAAATCCTCCACAATTAGCATCTATTGAATTTAAATAAATAGTTGCACCGAAACTGTAGTGGGGATCATTATGAATATCAATATTACTCAATTTATTCCACATATAAAATTGATATACAATTTCTTTTGTATTTGATGGAAAATAGGTTTTATTCAGTGCATTATTTAATTGAATAGCTAAATTTTGAGGTATGTATGCTACTAGCACATCACCACAAGCACCCTTGTTTACTCCCTTCCATATGAATGTTGAAGAGCCCCAAACTCGTTCTCCTAACATAGAGTTTAATTGAGCACTACAGTCAAGGAGTAATTGTCGTGGTAATACATCAGTGTATATTTTCATAGTCCGTTCTTAAGAATAAAGCCAAATTACTCGAGGACTTTTATTTTTATCTACATCTACATGAATAAAAGTTTTTGCAATACCTACTCTATCAAATACTTTTAGTGCTGCTTCTAGTATTTCGTAACGCTCCGCAGAGCCATTATAGCCTAGGTCTGCAGCCCAGCCATCTATATGGCTAGAACTAGGGGTGGCATTAATCGCAGCATTATGTTTTTCACATCTAATTCCACTATTAATACGAATTCCTCTGTCCACAAGGTTTCTTACTAATTGTACTTTTGCGGCAAGCTCATCTTTAATGTTGTCTTTACCACATCCACACTTACATGCATACTCTTCTCGGTCAAAATTAGCTGTTAGATTGCCCATAATCAATTCCTTTCTTTTGAGAGTAACGACATTCTTTACTACAATAAAGTCTGTCATAACGTTTAGCTAGGAATTTAGCTCCGCATCTAGCACAATTCTTTTCTACTTGTTCTTTTTGTCTAGATATAAGACGTTGCCTATTCTCTCTTATAGTTCGGCATTCAATAGAACAAGTAACTCTACCAGCTGACGGGACGGTATTATCACATTCACTACATTTGTTTAGATCTGCTCCAATACGATGAAATTTAACTTCATCCGTAACCTCATCAGCTAAACCTCGTTTAAAATTACGCCAATGAATATTCGAGAGCTCTTCTTTTGGAATGGTTGTTACATATTCAAGATTTCCATCCTTGTCTGGTCTATAAATTTTAACATCGTAAATACTCATTTAACATTAGTTAAGATTATGTTTAAATATTTTAGATGCTTTAAAAGTAGTAACCCTACGGGCTTTAATTTCAGCGGGTTCTCCCGTTTTAGGATTACGTCCTATACGTTTAGGTTTGTTTCGTGCTGTAAATCTACCAAAACCACGAATTATTAAATCTCCATCTATGATTCCTTGTTTTACTTCACGTAATACAACTTCTACAACTTTGTCGGCTTTGCTTACTGGTATTTCTAATAGATTTGCTATTTCTTGTATTAGATCGGATTTTCCCATGATACCTCCTATAGAATATGTAATAGTTGCGTTAATATACACACTAATGATAAGCTATTCAATGCTATGACTTCAGATAAATTTAGTTTTACCGATGAAGAATTTTTAAGAGTCGTAAACTCCCTGTGTCGAATTGATTTAGATGAAGATGAATTTACTCCATTAAAATCGATTAATGATACATTAAATATGGACGAACTAGATAGTTTAAGCATGACCGTATTTTTTATTTGGATAGTTCATTTATTTGGGATCCCTGAACCCATTTTACAAGAGTTTGTTCGTAAACGAGATTTTACTATTAGTAATATTAAAGAATTTGTAACTAAAGAGTCAACAAAAACATACTCTTATGCAGATATTAATGCACAGATTAACAAGGGAAATTATAAGGGGAACTATTTTGGAGGCAGTACATGATATTTGGACATGCTAGTTTAATACAAGAAGGGGAAGCAGCGTTATTCTATAAATTTAGTAGGAAATTAAATGGATATATGATTGCGGGACTAATAGTTAATGATACTATAGAAGCTAAGCTAAACTTCGCTAAAGTATGGACATATTTTGTATCTGAAGTTGTTAGAGCAGATGACATTTATTGTTCAATTCCTATAGAAGGAGAACACTCTATGTTTAATAATTATTTAACCTATCATAGTGAAATAGATGGACTTAAGATATATACAGTTGATAGTTTCCTTAAAAAGCAATATAGTAATTATGATAAACAAAGAGAAAGAGCCGGGAGTGACGCATGAGTGATACAAACATAGATGAAACTGTAGATCAAGTTGAAACTGATGCGTCTACTTTAGTTGAGTGGGAGAACCCTCCTAGTCTTGCTGATCTTAAATCTGATTACGAGGCAGCTCAAGTAGCTCATGATGTTCATACCCAAGAAGTAGATAACTGGCTAAAAGTTTTAAATGGCGAGCAATCTATTAATACTAAGCAAGGCCGCTCCAAACTCGTACCGAAATTAGCTCGCAAACAAGCAGAATGGCGCTATGCGGCCTTATCCGAACCTTTCCTATCTACCGATGATTTATTTAACACCTCTCCCCAAACATTTGAAGATAAAGAATCAGCTGTTCAAAATGGGATGTTGTTAAATTATCAACTTAATTGTCGTATGGATAAGGTAGCATTTATTGATGAATATGTTAGAACAGCAGTTGACGAAGGAACTGTAATTGTACGTGTTGGATGGGAATTTGAAGAGGACAAACGTACAATTTGGGAAGATGTTATGGAACCCCAGCCTATTATTGATCCTAATACTGGGCAACCAGCCATGGATCCTCAAACTGGTCAACCTGTAATGCAACCTGTTAAAGTAGGACAGAAGCAAAAAACTAAAACTATAACTATTAAGAATCAACCTGTATTAACAGTTTGTGATTATAACAATATAGTTTTAGACCCTACATGTGAAGGTGATATAGAAAAGGCTAATTTTGCTGTTTTTAGTTTTGAGACGTCTTTGTCTGAACTTAAAAAAGATGGTAGATACACTAATCTAGATGATATTAACTTTGAAAGTGCTTCTGTATTAGCTGAACCAGATCATGAAGTTAATTCAGATGATACTGCTTTTACATTTAAAGATAGAGCACGTAAAAAAGTTATTGCTCGAGAATATTGGGGATTTTGGGATATTGATGATACAGGAGAAGTTAAGCCTTTTGTTGCGACATGGGTTGGTAGTACGTTTATTAGAATGGAAGAGAATCCTTATCCAGATAAGAAATTACCATTTATATTAGTTCAATACTTACCTAGACGTAAGAATATCTATGGAGAACCTGATGCTGCGTTAATTGAAGATAATCAAAAGATAGTTGGAGCGGTTACTAGAGGTATGATTGATATTATTGGCCGTAGTGCTAACGGGCAACAGGGAATTAGAAAGGATGCTTTAGATGTAACTAATGCTCGTAAGTTTGAGCGAGGGGATGACTATAAATTTAATGCTAATGTAGATCCACGTCAGGCATTTCATATGGAAGTTTACCCAGAAATCCCTAGATCAGCATTAGAAATATTAAATATGCAAAACAATGATGCTGAAGCATTGACTGGTGTTAAAGCATTTACTCAAGGTATTAGTGGTCAGGCATTAGGGGTTACGGCTACAGGAATTAGATCAGCCCTTGATGCTACATCTAAAAGAGAATTAGGAATTTTACGTAGACTTTCTAATGGATTAAATCAAATTGGACGTAAAATAATTTCTATGAATGCAGAATTTTTAGATGATGAAGAAATGATTAGGATTACTAATGAAAAGTTCGTTGCAATTAATAGAAATGATTTAGGAGGTAAATACGATATTAAGCTGAATATCTCTACTGCGGAAGCGGATGAACAAAAAGGTAGTGAATTAGCATTTATGTTACAGACGATGGGTAATACTATGCCTCCTGAAATGAGTCAAATGATTTTAGCGGATATCGCTAAATTACGTAAAATGCCTGATTTAGCAAAACGCATTGCAGAATACAAACCACAACCTAATCCGTTAGTAGAACAAAAACAACAATTAGAAATAGCATTATTGCAGGCTCAAGTTCAAAACGAATCTGCTAAAGGCCAAGAAAATATGGTTGACGTACAACTTAAATCTGCTAAAACAGAAACTGAATTGGCTAAAGCACGGCAAATGCAAAGTGGTGCGGACTTATCAGATCTTGATTTTGTTGAAAGAGAGTCTGGTGTTAAAGAAGCAAGAGAACTGGACTTTGAAGATGCAAAGCATGAACGAGCAATGGAAGCTAAAGAACATGATAGAATGTCTGGTCTTGATAAAGCTGCATTCGATTCATTAACTAAAACCCCAGGAGGAGCATGAGCGAATTACAACAAGTTGAAATTCAAATTGAAATGGCAACTAAGATACGAAAATTAAGAGATAATTGTGTTAAATTAATGAGTACAAAAGAGTTTAAAGATGTTATTGAAGAAGGTTATTTTAAAGAAGAAGCGGCTAGGTTAGTTATGGCTAAAAGTTCCAATTTAACCGCAGATCAAAAAATACTAATTGATAATATGCAATATGGTATAGGAGCTCTATCTAATTGGTTTGAATCTGTTATGAGGCGTGGGGCTGAAATGGATCAAGCTATTGGAGAGCATGAACAAACTCGGGAAGAAATTTTAAGAGAAGAGGTACTTAAATGACCGATACTTCTTTAGGATTATCAGATCAAGAATTTTTAGAAAAAAATCCAGCTGACTTTTTCTCTGAAGAAGTTACAGAAGAACCATCAGCTGAAGAAAAATTAGATATAAAAGAAGAATCATCAGATCAAACTGATGAAACTGAAACAACCTCTGATACTGACATATCAGAGAGTAGTGAAGCACAGGAGCAAACTGAAGTAGAGACTGTTGACGAAGAAGTAAGCCAACCAACGGGGGATACCCCAGCGGAGCATGAACCTTTTAAAGATGGTGACACTACAGAATCTCTTGATACTAGTGATTTAGACTCAACTGAAACAGAAGGGGATACCCAGGAAACTACCGAGTTTGATTACAAAAGTGCTTTTGAAAAGGTAACTAGTCCTTTCAAAGCCAATGGCGTTGACATGCAGGTTACAAAGCCCGAGGACATTATTCGTTTAATGCAAATGGGTGCTAATTATCAAAAGAAAATGAGCCAGTTAAAGCCCAATCTTAAGATAATTAAAATGCTAGAAAACAATGAACTCCTTGATGAGGCAAAGTTAAATAACTTAATTGATCTAGCTAAAAAAGACCCTAAAGCCATCGCTACGCTAATTAAAGAAAGTGACTTAGATCCTTTAGAGATCGACAAAGATGCACCTACGGATTACGAACCGACTAACTACTCTATTACCGATAAAGAGTACAATTTGGATCGTATTTTAGATGAGATCAAAGAAACCCCCACATTCAATAAGACTATTGAGGTTATGACTAAGATTTGGGATATGGAAAGTAGAAGTGTTATTTCTGACCAACCTGAGATTATCACAATTCTTAATGCTCATATTGCAAATGGTGTTTATGATCAAGTTAATGCACGGCTTCAACAAGATAGGGCATTAGGTAAATTAGCTAATATTCCTGATGTTGAAGCGTACAGACAAACTGCTGAATTTATGCATAAAAATAAAATGTTTAAAAATCAGTCATCTGAAGCTCCTAGTGCATCAAAAGTATCAAGTAAACCTGATGAAAAGGCTACTGAAGATCGTAATAAAAAACGAAAAGCAGTAGCCCCCGTAAAGCAAACGACTGTTAAAAAATCTCCTTCTAATGACGACTTTTTAGGTCTGTCCGATGAGGAATTTATGAAGAAGTATGCTGTACGGTAGTTATCATTATTAACTAGGACAAGATTATGGCTAACGAAAATATGTATAACTCCCCTTCTAGTACTGCTAGTGGGACTGCGTCAGATATAGGCGCACAAGCAAGAACTGATTATTATTTTAAGAAAGCCCTGATTGCTGTTCGGGATCGTATGTATTTCATGCCTTTGGCTGATGTACGTGCTATGCCTAAACATATGGGTAAAAAAATTAAGCAAGATGTATATGTTCCATTGCTTGATGTTTTGAATACAGGTGACCAAGGACTAGATGCAGCAGGTACGGCTTTAACTGCTGGTACATGGTCTGCGTGGAATGCTGCTGGTGTTCTACAAACTTCTTCTGCCGCTGATAGAGCTGCTGCTCGAACTGCAGCTGGTGTTGATGGCGAAGTAGCTCTAAATGACCAGAATCTTTACGGCTCTTCCAAAGATACTGGTACTATTAAATCTAAAATCCCGACTCTCCGTGAAAACGGTGGTCGAGTTAACCGTGTTGGATTCACCCGTACGCAAATTGAAGGTGAATTGCTTAAACGTGGTTTCTTTACAGAGTACACTCAGGAATCAATGGATTTCGATTCTGATTCAGATTTGTTAATGCATATTACTGAGGAAGCTCTTGTTGGTGCTAATGAGTTGACTGAAGCAGAGCTTCAGGCAGATCTTATTACTAATGCAACTGCTAATGGTACAGCTTATTATTGTTCAGCTACTCCTGCCGTAACGACAGGTAGTAAATTGGACGTTGATGAAGTTGTTACTTATAGAGATTTAATGAATCTTTCTATTGCTTTGGACGATAATAAAACTCCTAAGCAAACAAAGATTATTAGTGGTTCTCGTATGGTTGATACGAAGACTGTTAATGGCGGTCGTGTTATGTATGTAGGTTCTGAATTGATTCCAGTTCTCCGAGCTATGACAGACTTGCATAGCCAACCTGCATTTGTTTCTGTTGAGAAATATGCAGATGCTAGCAATATCATGAATGGTGAGATTGGTTCTGTTGATCAATTCCGAATCGTTGTTGTTCCAGAAATGCAGTTTACTGAAAACGGTGGTGCTTCTGCTGCTGATACAGCAGGTACTGGTGATAATGGTGCAGACATCTATCCAATGCTAGTTGTTGGTGATGGTGCTTTCACTACTATCGGTTTTCAAACTGATGGAAAGAGCGTTAAATTTACCATCAATCATAAGAAGCCTGGTAAAGAAATAGCTTCTTTGGATGATCCGTATGGTGAAGTAGGGTTCTACTCTATCAAATGGTACTATGGTTTTATGGCACTTCGCCCAGAACGTCTAGGAATTATCTGGACTGCCTTGGCAGCTGTATAACCAATAAAATATTCCGACCTTTCCAGACCCGTAAGGGTCTGGAAAGGGAGGGATTTTAGATAAGGAATTAGACTATGTCTATTATAGGTAAAGCGGCAAAACATCTAGTAAAGAAAACAAAAGCTAAGAAAAAACCTAATAAGAAAACTAGAATAAAGAGAGCTAAAGCAAAAGCAAGATCTCGCTATAATCAAGACATGGACAAAGAATACAGGTATGAACGAGACAAATATAAATGGGGTAAAATGCCATTTTAAAGGAGTATAGTTATGTCTGTTATAGGTAAAGCAGCTAAGCATTTAATGAAAAAGAAAAGTCGTAGCTACACTAAGAAAAAAGCTAGTAAGAAAACTAGAGTAGCTCGAAATAAAGCAAAAAAGCATAAAGATTGGGAACATGACTTAGCTTCAGAAGAATTTGCTTATAAAAATCCAGGACAACGAATACCCAGTAAGAAAGCACTTATAGGCAAAAAACCACCTAGTAAACGAGTAGATCCAAAAAGAAAAAAGAAACATGAAATAGATCTACCATAATATAGGAGTACAGTTATGCCAGTATGGGCAGTAATACCTAAATTTAGTAAGCTTGTATCTGCTGCAATGAAAAAAGCAGGAGGTACTCCTGCAGCAAGACAGAAAGTTATAAAAGAAAACCCTAGCTGGTTTAAATATATGCCTGGAAAGGCTGGAAAAAAAGCAGGTAGTACACCAGCTAAAGCTAAACCTAAAGCGACAACAGCTAAAAAGGGAAAAGGTGGTTTTAGTGAAGTACAGTTAGAAAAATACAGAGACATGTATAGAAACAGAAAGAATGATAAAAGATGGGATCGCTTATCCCCAGATATTAAAAACAAGCTATTAAAATAGGAGGAACTATGGAAGATGTGAAGTTAACACCAATTGATCAAATGACTCAGGACGAACTCAAACAAGAGTTAAAAGAGTATGGAGTTGTGTTTCACCATAAAACAGGTCAAGCTAAATTAGCGGAATTACTAGCTGATGTTAGAAAAAATCCTGAAAGCATGGTACAGGATTTTGATAATGAAGACGTAGCTACAGATCGCCCATATGAAGGCGGTAATCCTAATGCAAGTGAAGCTGCTATAGCTGCAGCTACTAAAGCAATGAAACGAACTGGAGAACAAGAAGCATTAAAATTAGTTCGTATTGTAGTTACTCCTAATGATCCACTTATGAGTAGTTACCCTGGCCTTATATTTACAGTAGGAGCTTCTGGCCTTAATAACGGAAGAATGATTAAGAAATTTGTTCCATTTAATAACGAAGAAGGCTGGCATGTTCCTAATATTATTTATAATCAGATAAAACATGCTGAGATGCAAAAGTTTAAAACTGTTACTCGTCCTAATGGTGAGAAAGTATTAGAGCCTTACATTACTCAAAAATTTAACGTACGAGTATTGGATCCCCTTACTAAAGAAGAATTGGAAAGACTAGCTGCCGCTCAAGCAGCTAATCCAGCATTCCATACGGGAGATAACTAATGGCTATTACTATTGCTGATTTAACTGCTGGAGTTGCTACTGATGCTAATAACGTAGTAACAGGTACAGGTGTATTTGATGATCTAATGGAAACAGTAAATGCACATATGGCCGCTCAATTTAATTTAGGTCGTATTACTGGCAGTGACTACGCAACAGTGTATTTGACCGCTATGCAAGCAGCTGTTCAGCAAGCTGTAGCTTATGTAATAGGGATGCAAAAAGGCAATGCTGAAGAATCCCTACTTTTCCAAAAAGAAGTTACGGAATTTGCTCAAACTGAACAAAGTACTAAAACTGCCCCAACAACTACTTCTGTAGCAGGGAGAGCAAATAACTTGTCTACTGAACAAGCTAAAGGGTTTAAATGGAATGCCGATCAGAAATACCTTAAAACTCTATTAGACGCTTGGAGCGTAAATGTCTCAACTGCTGGTGTTGCCTCTACAGGTGTAGTTGCTCTTAATACAACTGGAACAGGTAATATTAATACGCAAATAACTAACGCAGAACCTACAGGATAATAGCAATGGGGTTTATTGCTAATATTTTTACCGCTATTGTTGATGTTGTTGTAGCGATAGTTGAAGCAGTTGTACAAGTAGTTGAGATGGTTGTGCAGTTAATTATGGTATTACTTGGGTGGGATGGGGGTTCCACCCAAATAATTGAGTATTACGAAGTTCAGAATATCCCCTTGTTTGATGATGTAGATAAGAAAAATCCCACCGCCTCCGCTATTCTTCAAAGTATCCTGGCAGATAAAGACTTAGTTAGTAGTCTTATTTATCATCTTGCGTTTCGTAGCCTTAAAGGAAACGTTAAAGAATTTATGGATTTTATTGACAATGGGAACTATTTTGAAAACTTTCCCGCAATAGAATCATATATTTTAACTATAGATTATGATGAAGTAACTGATGTATTAAATACTATTAATGGTGTCCCTTGTACAATTGAAAATGCGTATTTAAGAGCTTTATCAAAATCTGATTGGGTTAAGTCTTGGTTACAAGATAATAAAGGATATGATGTAGGTCTTAATCGACTGGGTACCGAATATCGAGAAGTAACTACCACGCCTAGTATTCCTGCTGCGGATACTGTTAATGTCACGCCATCAGTAAATCATTTTCAAATAGATATAACTAGTGAAATGGCTACGTCAGACGATGTCTTAGTTGATATGCGGTGGTATGTTAATTTAAATACTATTGTGTATAATTCAGGCACAGACGACTATACTGTTGAAGCTTATAATGACGCTGGTGTAACAATAACCCTCCCTTATACTGTTCCATCACGACCGGGACAAGTTCATTATGTTGTAACTTATTATAGAGATGTGGATCCAAGTAGAATCTATCTATTTATTTATCAAGCAGGATCTGGAACATATACAGATTTAGATACAATAGAGGATCCTATTGATATAGATGGCAGTACGCTTGAAGTTCTTCCCGCAGTTCCTTTAAGAATAAGTAATTCTAACTACACTACATTTGGGGCAACTAAACAAGCAGCAATAGAAGATATATTAAAAATAATACATCTAGATGCAGCGGAAGTTCTAGACTCTATTTTAACTGACCCTGGAGTAGCAAGTAATCTAGGGGATATAGATAATATTTATGTAAATTTCGGTGTAAGAATGTGGGATACATCTCAAGCAGGTATGTCCTATTTATACAGAATGTTTGAGAATTTATACCCAGCCCAAGGCACCACACAAGGAGATTATGATAATTCTCCAGCAGGGGATGATAAACCGCAGAATAATATCCTTACTTCGACAGATGACAACGAATATGCATTTCAGTTTAGCTATATTACCTATACACATACCCCATTAATCGATATTGATGCTGATACTGGGAGTGTCGAAAATGGTATCTACTATTCAGATATGTCTAAATTTGGGGATGATGGACTATTAAAATATAACTACTATAGTTCCTCTGGTAAAGGGACGTATAACGTAGGGTATAAAGCGGATAATTTAGATGAAGTACAGGATTTCTTAGATGGGAATGGGGTACCTAATCCTGGTACTACGTCTGGGGAAGCAACTAATTGGTTACAAGTAACTGAAAGAATGAGCTATAACAATCCTTCTCCTGTATTACAGGAATCTGATGGAAGTACTAGCTCATTAATATATCTAACTCCTGACGCAGTTTATGAAAATAATGGATCTGGTGTATTACGCTTAGTTCAGCAAGCTTCAGAAGAAACAACTATAGGACAATCAATAACTTACTATTGCATTAAACCATCAGGATTAGATGCATATACAGTTGCCCAGCCAATAGGTGCTTTAAAAGTTATTGATGGAGATACTGGTAAATTTAAAATGGTTAAATTTAACCTTGGGGCTCAACAGGATCTCATGGTTCCATTTATTCATACATTTATTAAGGATCTATCTCATGCCGAAGTTAGTAAATTATTTTTAGCAGGATGTCATGTATCTATCTATATAGCTCATTATGAAGTAATAGTCCACGCAGGCATGAGTTTTCTTACGGCCTTAGTAATGATTGTAGTTATTGTAGTTATAGTCGTAATTGCTTGGCCAACAATTAAAGCGGGTTTTGCAGCTATGAAGGCGGGTATAGCAAAATTAACATCAGCTGCACTAGCAGGAAACTTTTTAAGCGTAGCATGGACTATGTTTTTAGAAGCTATCCCTAGTATGCTTATAAAATTTGCTGCTCAGTATGTAATTCAGCTAGCAATTGAGGAGATAGCTAAGGATAACCCAGAATTAGCCATGATTCTTAATATCGTAGCCTCAGTAGCTATATCTATGTGGGATCCTGGCGTAACATTTGGGCCAACAGGTGCTCCTATAGGTACTTATGGGCATACAGGAGGAGCGACACTTGGAGCAGGAGGTGGTAGTTTAACTACGCCTTCACCTAGCACATCATGGAGTTTTAGATCTACGGGAATGAAATTTAAAAGTCTATCTTCTTTGACTTTTTTAGATTTAGCTGAAATAGCTACAAAATTTGTAACAGGTATAGGAAGTTTAGAATCTATGGCTGTAGGAGCTCTAGCTGAGACTTTAGCAGCAGATACCGCAGCATGGGGCGTAGAAAGAGCAAGTAAGTTACAGGAAATCAATGAAATGGAGAATTGGTTGGATAGTCGTAAAGCAGTGAATCTAGCACCAGTACTAACTGCACAATGGAGAGTAGGAGGAGGACGATCTAATAATGGATTACCAGAAGGTATATCGGCTCCTGTGTATCTTGATGCTTGTATAGGAGCATATGTTCCTATGCGTATTGATTCTACTTTTATGTATCCTTGGGATCATGATCCTTATGATTACGCATAAATAGGTAATGACAATTTATTTAAATAACGGTATTATTAGGGTAATAAAGATAGGAGTTTGATATGGCAGAAAATAATATTCCTTTATGGCAACAATATATTAATCAATATGCCCGTAGAGCAAGTAGACCTACATGGGGCAGACCGCAACAACCTCCTGGGTGGGAATATCTAGCTAATCCACAACAATCAATGCCCGCAGTGATACCCACAGATTCAGCAGGTTCATATAGTTGGGCAGATCAGAACGCTTATTCTGTAAATCCACAAACAAAAGAAAGGTATTTACCTGGGTGGAAAGCGAATCCCTATAGTGCTACTGGTGGTGTGGATGCAAGAATGCCTAGCTACTATGCAATGTCAGAAGGCGTAGTTCCAGATGATTGGAATTTCGGTGGTGGTGGTAGTGGTCGTGATAGATGGAAAAGTCTAGCAAGGCTTAGTGGAAATCAAAATTTTCTTAACCTACCCACAGCAAATGAGCTAGCACAAACATACGGTAGTGCTAATATTGGTGGTAGTAGTTGGTTTGATACGGATACTGGTACTGGTACTGGTACTGGTACTGGTACAACTAAGGATGAAGATGATCCAGATTTGTATGATCCATTTGATGTAGGTGAACCTTCAGTAGACCAGATGAGATCATCCGCTACAGGATTAATTGATCCCTCTAAGTATGGATCAGATTCAATATGGAGCGGGATTAAAGAGTGGACAGGCAAGAATCCAATGAAAGCTGCAGGTATTGGTTTAGATTTATGGAAACAAATAAACCAAAATAGAGCTTTGTCACAAAATAAAGCATATATGGATGATGTACGAAAAGCCATGGCATTTGATCAAGCTGATGTAAATAGACGTTGGGATCTAACTATGAAAGACTACAATAGACGAGTAGCTTTAGATGATAAATTCTTAGAGTCTCAAAAATTACCTACAGCAGTTTAAAGGAGTTATTATGAGAGAACACATGTTAAATGCTTTACGAGCCTACTACACAGGGCATATTGAAAAGCATAAAATGAACATTGAAAATCTTATAACGAATAATGTAGGTGTTGCAGAACACCCAGACCATATTGAAACTATATCGAAAGAAGTGGAATCCTTGGCTAAATACGATGAAATGCTACATATGGTAGATAAGTATTTTAGTCCAGAATAAGGAGCTATCATGGCAAGAACTAACTTACCAGGGAATATTTTAAAAAGCCTTAATACCAGATTATTAGGCAATTTAAAAAGTGGAGTTGATACTAATATCGACTTAATGCAGGGTCAAGCTAATCTAGCTGAGCAGGGAGTTCAACGATATGCAGATATCTCTGCACAGGATTTTCTTTCAGATATAGAAGCTGTTAATACGGGTGATCCTACACAGGATCTTTTAGCGAGAAATCAGTTAGTTCAACAAATGAAAGCAGACCCTGGTTTAATTGATATGGGTAAAGTTAATGTAGGACTGAGAAATATTCGAAAACAAGCTCCTATTGATTATTTAAAAGGTCAAGAGGCACAAAAAGCATTTAAAACGCAACATGATATTGACTGGGATACAAAGCACATGCGTGATCTTCCTAATCAATTTTTAGATGACGGTTCCGTAAATCCTGCTTTTCAAACAAGCTTAGAAAGTAATATTGCCGAAGCTAGAAGAAACAATATTGCTATTCCTCAAGAAAAAGCTCTGTATCGAAGTATATTCGATAATGATCCCTTTACACTATCAGCAGATACGACTACTACGTTAGAGAATCTATCAAAAGGTGGTGCAAAAGCATTTACTAAATCAGCACAAGCAGGTGTGATTAATAAAATAGCCGATAACATGGCTAAAAAATATCCTGGAATAACAGACAGGTCTGTATTCAAAACTAGAGCAGGTACTTTACTAGCTAATTCTAAATACGGTCAAAATTTTACATTAGGAATTGCAGATGAAGCTACTGATACAATTGATACGCTTGCAATAGAACGAATGCAAAGTGATATAAGTAACGCTGCTCAGAATTATGGTAAAGGAACGGGAGAAGTCCTTGCTCAAAATAATAAAGTATATAGAGATAGTGTTAATGCTTTAATTACTTTTATGAATAAAAATAATATTGGAAGCGATCATCCAAACGCAAAAAATCTACAAGCTCCAATATTAAGAGCACTACAACGAGACGGCCTATCTTTAGACAGTGTTGTTAAAAACAATACTAGTTGGTTAGCAGAATTAAATAGTGGTGCAATTAAAGTTAGTACTGCACAAAGCATAAAAGGGGCAATACGTAGACACTACCAAAATCTATATCCTGAACTTACAGATGGTATTTTTGATCAGCACTACGACAAACTCAAAAATAACGCAGGAAGTGGTATATCAGCAGCTATTACACAAGGAGCTGCGAATGCTGCAGCTAGGGCAAAGACTATTGCCATAGATATGAAGAACAAAGAGGAATTCTGGTCAAGAGCGAACAGAGATGCAAATGCAATGGAGTATGAAACTGTTGAGGGTCATATTACTAGATCGTTAATGGAACAACTTAAAAGCGACTATAAAGATGAAGACTTTGACCCAGGTACTGGGATGGAACTTCAGGAATCAATAAGAAGGACTAAAAATCTATATGATTATGCTATAGGTCGAAAACTTCCTGAAAGCGGCCCCGAAAGGGATGCTTATAATTTAGCTCTTAAACGAACAATGCTAAATAGTGTTACTTGGGACACAAAATTCACAGTCGGAGGATATACTGTAGTAAAAGCTGATTTCGGAATGGTAGGCGCCCCAGGGAATATAAGTCCTGAATGGTGGGATAATTTTCCAAATAAAGTAGATCTGTATAATAGATTTAAAGAGAATATTATACCTGCTAACGCTCTTAGAAAAGCTGAGAAAAATGAAAGAAAACTTAAAGAAGGATCTAAAAGCCTAATAACGGCAACCAATGACGCTCTTAAAAGTGTTAAATCACAAACACCACAAATATCAAAGTCTAGGGTTAGTTCTACTTATTCACAAGGTCTTGATCCACTATATCAATTTTCACAAGGAGGAGTAGGAAATCGTTATCAACCATCTACTACTGGTCAACCAATTCCAAGTCAGAATACAGGAGGAACTCCGACTGCAAATCCAAACGTTGTAGAATTAGACAATGGAACCTTTCAGGTAACTTTACCTAATGGTAAGACGGAAATAATAAGTAGAGAAAAAATGGCAGCCTACACTCTAATGGGTAGGCAATAATCTACTAATCTAGATATGAATAACTCAGAAATATGGCACTTAAAGAAGAGCTACATAACGCAGACATTGTTCAAGCGTTAACTAATGGCGCAACTCCACCAAAACCTTCCGCAAGAGACTCCCTTTTACAGACTAAAGCCGCTAGTTTAGCTAATGTACTAAATGCTAAACGCAATAGTGTCCATAATCTTAAAGCTACTAGATTAGCACAGGTTATAAATCACAAATATGGTATGGGTGGGGCAACTCCCAATGTAGTCGGTACTAACAGTGATACTTTATCTACAGGTGAATTTGGTAATGTTACGTTTTCTGATAAAGTAAATCCAGACCCTGTAGTTACAGATGTAACAGCTGACCCTCTTACTACTCCTAAATCTTTTACAGAAGAAAATGAGATTTTTACGGCTATAGATGGAGCTGCTGAAGAATTTGGACTTCCTAAAGCATTATTTCGTTCGTTAGTTTTTGAAGAATCAGGCAATAAACAAACTGCTAAATCTCCAACCAATGTTAGAGGTATAGCTCAAGTAACACAACAAACCATGGAAGAAATGTTACCTGGTGGCGATGTAAATAATGCCGCTCATCAGTTGTATGCTGGAGCTAAGTACTTATCTAAGCATGTTAATAGATGGAAACTTAAAGGATTTGACGAACGACAAGCTCAACAGTTAGCTGCTGCATCATATAATACTGGTTTTAGTCGTGTGCTGGAAGCTATTAAAGCAACTAAAAAAACTCATCCTACAATGCAAGAAATAGAAACTGCTGGTATTGCTCTATTTAAACAACGACCATTTAAAGGTGGAGTTAAAGAAGGCCCTGGTGGAAAAAAAGTAGCTACCAAAAAACGTAAAGATCTTGATAGTTTTAAAGAAGGTATGGGGCATTGGAAAAAAATTCATTACAAAGATGGTGTATTACAAGATTTTACTAAACCTACTCCTCAAACACCGTTTGTTACAAAAATGCCAGAAGCAGTTGAGGAGACGTCCAAGCCAGTATCTAGTCAAACACATAAACCAGAAGACAAACCAACACCTCCTCCTATTAAAACAATTGATCCATCTGTTGATATTAGTGCTCCTGGTGGTATTGCAAAGGCTGTACAAGAAGCTCCTCCTGCTGATGTAGATTTACGAGATACTGGGGCAGATCGTAGAAAAGCTGAAAGACTACAAGCACAAAGAAGAGAATTTAAACGAATAGATGAACTTAGAAAAATTACTAATAAGGCAGATAAAGAAGAAGTTGTTTTAACACCTACTCACAAATTACCTCATCTTAAAGAGCACAAGCCTCCTACACCTATTACTAAACCTCCTAGTGTTGATATAGATAGAAGAGATCCAGGTAAAGACCGTGCAAGAGCAGAAAAACTGCAAGCAGAACAACGAAAATTTAAAAGAATAGATCAAGAACTAAGTAGCCGTAAAAAACAAAAGAAGTTTAGTGTGGATAGTCTTAGTGGTTATGGAGATTTTGCAACTGGACGTCAGGATCTTTCCGCAAATCAGTATTTAAATTCTGGTCTTGATACCATTATGGACAATGTCCAGACCAATAAAAAAATTATAGAAGATAAACATGATTCTGCTTATTTTGATAACAAACGTAAACAAGCTCTTACAAAGAGAGCAGAAATTATTTCTGATCCTAAAGGAACTTATCAACAACCTGCTGTTACTCCTGAAGTTCCAGAAACGGTACCAGAAGTAACACCAGAAGCAGTTCCGCAAATAGATGTTCCAGAGCCAGATATTTATAGTCCTCGATCTGTACCAAAAACAGTTAGTGAAAATATTTATAGTCCTGCTACTCCTCGCCCTGCTGAGGCTAAAACTTATGAGGATTTATACAGTTCTTACAAAACTCCTAATGAAGCACTGATTAAAGAAATTTATAAACTACCAGATTTTACTCCATCATCTCCAATAGTATCTGTAAATCGTAACTTAGTAGAATTACAAGATGGAACATATCGTCTACTTACACAAGACGGTACATGGATGCCTTTTAGCGATAAAATCGAAGCTCAAGTATTCATGGCTTATGATATTGCAAACTATCAAGCTAATCTTTTGGATCATCCTGAAGAAACATCAGTATCAGGAATGTACAATAAATTAGTAGGAGGTTTAGTTGATCCTGTTGAAACTATATTTCAAGGATTTGTAGGAGCTACAACTTTAACAGAACATATTAATGATCATAATAATAGACTTAAAGCTGGAAGTTTTCTGTCGTCTATTACACATGATCCTAATGATGAAATTACTCAGCAAGACAAATTAAACTATTTAGCAATTCAAGAAAATAAAGGACTATCAGCTGAGTTGCAGGCATTTAAGGATAGTGAAAAGTATCAAGTAATTGCTACTTTAGATAAGGATGCGAAAGAAAACCAAGACCAACAAGCTAAGCTTAAAGAATTCTCTAAAATATGGCATGAAGCACATCCATATAATAGAAAATATATTGAAAGTGCTACTACAGCAATGCGTGTAATTGCTAAAGAGCATGGCAATGCGGCAGCAGCTTTAGAGCTATTTAAAGAATACAAAGGTACTCTTGCCCTACAAGGTCTTGATAGTTTTGGATATACGGTAGCATTAGTATATGGAAATATACCTGTCCAACTTGGGCTACTTACTGGCTTAGCTAGAGGCAGAACTAAGGCTAATATTGAGCAGTATGTTGCCGAGCATGGTGAAAAGGCATTAACACCTGAAATACTTACGGATATTAAAATATTTTCTACTTTACAAGAAGTATCTGAAAAAGTAAGTGCAGGTATAGTTGTAAAACAACTTAAATTAATCCCAGGATTAGGTGGTGCTGGTTTATGGGGCACACAGATAACGAATGGTGTATTGGCAACTATACATCCTACTGTACGTACGTTAGGTAAAGTAGTATGGGCTCCTCCTAAAATGTTTGGTGCTGAGTTTGTACAAGGAACAACTAATTCAATGCTGGAACAAGCGGCATTACAGAAAAAAGTTGATATTGGTAAAGCAGCAGTTGAAGGAGGAATTCCAGAAGGATTTGCAGTTGGTACTATGGCACCAGCAATGGCAGTTGGAGGAACAGCCAAAGAGGTAACTAAAAAAGTTGCTAAAAAAGCATGGGATCCTTCTGGAAAGAAAGCAGCAGCTAAAACAGACAAAGCAACTAAACAAAAAATTGAAAATGAAATAAAGAGCACTCAAGAAAAAATAGAAAAAATTAAAAAGATGCAAGAAGCACCTTCTAATTTAAAATCTAAATTAGACGCTCTTACTGAACAATTAACTGATTTACAAGATGCTTATGATGAAATACCCAATCTACACGGTAAAACTTTAAGTTTACCTGGTCGACCTGGAAAACTGGAAACTACTAATACCTTACTGAAAAAGCTATATAAGCCTTATGAACAGTTAGTTTCAGATGGTGCCATGTCATTAGATGACGCTATCGAAGCAATGAATGATGATTTAGAAGCTGAAATAGAGAAAAGACTAGAAGAGAAAACTAATTTAGAAGAGCAACTGCCTGATCCAATCACACTTGAAGATACTGTTGAATATGTACAACATGAGGGCAAAGCAGTACCTGTAGGGATTGGGGCAAGAAAAATGACTGAACTCTTAGAACTTGAACTCCAATTAGAAACAAAAATAGCTGAACATAAGAGTAATGTTGAAAAGATTAATCAAAGTGACATACCTGGGCCGAAAAAACAGGAAGCTATTAAAATAGAAGAACAGAAACATGCTACATACCTAGAAGGAGCAATTAAAAAACAGGATAAATTGCTTAATGAGTTGCAAGCTCCTCTTAACCCAACAATGCTCAAAGTCTATGAAAAACAATTAATAGACGTTAATGATAGAAGAACTAAGGTACTTGAAAATGAATCATATAAAGCAAGTCCTAAGTCTCCGACTATGCCAGGATCCGCAAATCCAAAAGGATTTAGGGCTGATGGAACAGGTAGAGATGTAGACAAAATTTCAGATGAAGAAGTTGATGCTCAAATTACATTAATTAAAAAGATGAGCGAAGAAGAAGATCCAGATATTACGAATTTTGATCCAAGTGGAAAGTTTAAACCAGGAGACGTAGTTCATTTAAATACAACTGATGAAGAATTACTTAAAAAAGGTGAACAAGGATTTGTTATTGAAACAATCCTAGGCAAACAAGAAAGAGATGGGAAGGTTCATGTAAAACTTGCAGGAGTAACTGAAACTGTCCCAATTGATTCATTAATATTTGGAAATAAACCACGAACTGATACAACTCCTTCTACAAAATTAGATCATGTAGAGGCATTAATTGATAAAGATTTAACTGATGCACAGATTACAAAAGTACGAGAACAACTCTCAAAAGAAATAAAAGAACTAGAAGAAAAAATAGGAACTGGTAAGAGAGTTCTAGGGTCATTAGAAGATAGGCTTGATGAAATAGAAAAGTTAACTCCAGAAGAATTAGAAAAGAAATTAGCAGAAGCCAAGTCCCCAGATGACATAAAATTCTGGACAGCTAAACTTAATCAAAAAAGAATTCAAAAAGAAAGAGGTGAAAAACAAGACGCTATTGATAAAGATATGGCAACGGTACATGAGGAAATTCTTGAAGGGGAGAGCAAGAAATTTAAAGGATTACATGCTTACTACACAGACATTGTAACAGCCCTTACTGAATTAACAGATCATGTAAAACTCACAAGACGACTTGAATCTCTTGTTTCAGATATGCGTACTCATGCTACTAATATAAACAATAAATTAAATGCATTTGATAATGCCTATGAAATATTTACTAGTACTGGTAAAGCCGTAGCTGTTGTGGGTACTAAAGCTGAAAATAGTAGAGATATGACCTATGAAGTAGTAACAGATATGACCGAGACTCAAATTGATGAAGCACATAAAAAGAAATTATATAATGGAAAATTTGCGTATGTTACAAAAATAGATAAAAACTCAGGTAGATTAATTGATACGCTTGCTGGGGAAGTAAATTATGGTAATTGGATTATGGGGGTAGTTGAAGGACATAGAAATACTTCTATGGCTAAAAATGAATTCAATAAAGCCCGAAATCTTGCTGAACACGAAGAAGTTTTAAGAAGATTAAAAAAAGCTAAAGATTCTCTTAAAGCACCTGAAATAGATGAAGCAACAATAGAGGGAATATCAGTTGAAGACATTCCTACAACTCCGACTGCTATTCTTAAAGAAAACCTAGAAGCTATTTTACAAAGAGGGTTGGAACTTAAAAAGAAAATAGACGAGGGTACAATAACTCCAGAGGAAAAAAATGAACACGAATCTCTCCAACAAAGCTATATTGCTCTCAATAAAGAAATTCAAGGACGAGAAAAGATTGAAGGAGCAGAACCAGGAGAACAACTTGACCTTTTTCCAGAAGGTGAAGTCCCTGAAAGATCTGATGAACCACCTGGCCCAACTACTACACCTTTTGATGAGACTACTCCACCTCCTAGACCGGGTGAAAAAGGAGAGCAACTCTCGTTATTCGACAGATCTGCCGAAGATACAACAGAAAAAGGAACACAATTAAATCTGTTTCCTAATTTTATTGAAGGCAGCAAACGAATATACAAAAGAGCTATTACAGGAGGTGTACTTAAAGTATTAGGCGGTAAATTAACGGCTACTAATTTAGAACGGCAGTTAAAAGTACTTGGTGCGTATTTTACAGACTTAGTTCAAATCGGATCCACACGACCTACATTAAAAGATGCTGTTAATACTCTGATGGATGAAGATTTTGATACTCAGGAATCGTTAGTTAATGCCTTAATGAATTTAGGTGTAACACAAGCATCGGCTGAAACATTATCTAAAAACTTTACGCATTTTAAAAATAGATATGATCAAGTTAGTTCTATAGATTTATCAAGAAAAGAGGTTGTAATACGGACGGTTAATAATGTTACAGACGTAGATAAAGATGGGAATCCTATTCTATGGAAAGTAGAAGAATTAAGTAGAGACATAAATGATGCATATGATAAAGATGGTCAATACACTAGAGTAAGTAGAGAGATTAAAGATGCATCTGGTAATATTCAGACCACGACTAAGGTATTGCCTACATCTGAACTATTAAATGTTAGAAATCATGCTTTAAGAGCCCCGTTAACTTTACTTCTTCAAGAAGATCCTACTGGTAATAACAATCAAGGTGTACTACCTAATCAGATAGTATTTACCATGATGTTAACAGCTATGTCTTTTAGACAACGTACCCCTAACAATAATAGATTTAAGGATAACGACTTTGCAAAAGAAGCTTTTCTATATAGTGGTAAGAACCAAACACTTAATAGAAATGAAGATGAGGAACTTAATGACGTTGGTTTTGGGTACCATGATGCAGCTATGGATATGGGAAACCATGCTATTAGTATTTTAGATCTAAGAGCTAAAAAAATCCCTAAAGACAGTCCTATAGACCAAGTAGGAGCGGATCTATATTTTGAACTCCTAGCTCCTGCACTTGGAATGATGGCCTTAGAAATTGCTCAAGGCACTGATAAAGGTGCTTATTTTTCTGTAGAGAAAAAATATTGGAATTTTGATGATTACAATGAAAATAGGGCTTTTAACAATGCACCTACGCATGAAAAAGTCTCTGATAATGAAGAGATTAGAAAAAAATATCCAGAAGGTAAACCTATACCATTAGAACAACAACAGCATTACTTACATATTAAAGTAGATGAAAATCAAAAATGGAACCAAAGTACTTTTGATGCCTTAGAAGAAATGAAAAGTATCTCTAAGGCTAATATGATTAATAGTCCTGGCCCTTTTCAAACTCCTCCTCCAATAAACCCATCTACAGGTACTTTTACAGAAGCTCCTAAAGGTGGGGAAGTTTATGAAACACTTAAAAGACTTCAAAATGTTGTATGGAGTAAATTAGAGTCCATGGATCTTGTGGCTGATTTACGAGACACAGATGTCTTGAAAGAGCTAATGGATGTTGAGGAGTTATACGAAACTACTGAGGATGGTGAAAAAATACAATTATTCCATGACGTTGAAATAGCCAGTAAAACATCTAGAAATAATGGAATGCTAGATACTTTGCAGGAACTATTACAGGCATATGATCGTGGGGAATTAACAGCATTTCATTTAGCTTGGAAATTACAAAGCCACCATAGGTATATGCAGGTAGGTAAGATTAATCCTCAAAATAGTAAACTTACTAGAGGCTTAGTAGGTGCTTGGGGACTTAATAAAATTTCCGTAGATAATGAACAACAGTTTACTAATTTTAAATTAGCAATTAATGAAGCTTTTGCTGTAGAGAAAAAAGATTTAGTTGAATCAGAAGAAGCCTTTCAGAATATTATTAATCACTCAAATGTTCTAGCAGCTGTAGAAGCTATGCAACGTCTTAATGCCGCTAAAGGAATTCTTAGAACTAAACCTAAAGATGCCAAGGCTAAGAAGGATAAAGACAGAGCTTCTCAAGATCTATCCTCAGCTTTATCAGCAATTAAAAAAGATAATACATTTAAAGAAGCTGATATTACTCTCCTAAATGGTATTACTGCATTATCTAAATACATGACAGTAGAAGCTATTCAGAAAACTAAAGCAGGTTATCCAAGTAGAAATAAAAGATATACTAAGAATTTTAGACGAATTGAAGACAAATCAAAATCTACTTTTGAAACTGATCTTTATACTGAAAGGGACGGTACTTCTAATGGTTGGGCTATAAATGTACTCCAGTTTCCTATGTGGGACAAAGAAGAACGTATACGTAAGAATAGTCAAGTAGGCCATAATCTTAAAGATAAGTCCTTTGATCCAAAAGAACCTGGTGTTTATGAAGATCTAGTTAAATTTATGCAGAATAATGACTCTGCTGATGTTGCTTGGGAATGGTACAAAGATAAGTATAAGAAAAAAGTATTTTCAAGAGTGTCAAAAGACCTAGTTGATAAAAAAAGATATACTCTGACAAAAGAGGGAGAAGCTAATTTTAAAGAGGACTATAACAAGATTAATGCCGCTCTTATAATTATCTATCCAGAGTTTAGAGATCAGGAATCTATGAGGGAGGTTGTTAAGTATCCTTTTATTATGAAGATGTATGGTGGAGGAATAGCTAATATAGCTAATGAGGTAAGTAATGAAGTAAATAAAGCTATGTACTCACGAATTAGTACTATTCAAAAAGAATACAAAGAGATTTTTAATAATGAAGAAGAGGAACTCCTACGTTCAGATATACCTGCATTCCTTACTAAAGTTACTAATAGAAAAGGAGTACCAGACGCTAAACAATATGCTAAAGAAGATCTTACAAATAGAATTTATACATTAAGAATTTTTAATTCTAATACTATTCCAGGATTAACTGCATCTCAGCATTTTGGAAATCCTTGGGCGTCTAGAGATATCCCAGGTACTATCAAAACACCAGATATAAAAACTGCTGTTAATAATTATAAAGCATGGTTAGAGGGTACAGCCCATCAAGATGTAGAACCTAACCGTAGAAAATGGATTCGTAAACAAATTGGTGATGGTAATTTAGATGATAAAGAATTAGTTTACTACACGACATTGTCGGAACCTAGCCATGCAGATGTACTAAGAGATTTGGTAGAAGAAACCTCAAAAACAGCGCTTCCTGTAGACACCCATAAATACAAAAGATATGGATTTTTTGAAAATAGAAAAAATTATGAAAAGCAAATTATTACACCTTTTATGGATGCTTTAGAAACACTAAATGCATTTAATCAAACAGATCGAGGAGCTCTTGGTCGAATGTTAATAGAAGGTACTAAAAAAGATTTAGGTATAACTCCTCCTGCTTTTAAAGTAAAGCTTAATGACATACAGGTACGTGCAGAATTAAATACTCGTGTTGCTCCTAGATTTGAAGCTAGTTTAGATGAGTTACTTGGGGATACTGTAGAACCTCGACAATCAATAGTCGAAATGGGAGACGTACTACACCAAGTATTTATGGTTCATTTTGAAGAGGCTATTAAGAATAAATTAGATGAAATTAATTTAGATGCCCCTGTTATGGAAGATGTACCTGTTGAAGTTACACAAGGCGCCTATACGTTTAACGTTATAAAGACTAAAGATGGCTTTAGCATTACTAATAAGAAAACAGGCAAACCTGCTCCTAAAAACATGGCAGCGAAGACTCGCAAAGCTATTGAGGATAAGGCTACTGAGCAACTTAGGGCTGTTAGGCCTGGTTTAACTAAACAAGAAGTTATTGATCTGGTTAAGGATAAACAAGGCTTAATGAAATTCTACCCTCAAGTAGCTGGTGCTTTAGCTACAAGGCTCCAAGATGGAACAATTGAAGGTGGTATTGATTTAAGTTCTACTAAATTTACAACTAACAAAGGTGATATAGAAGAGAACCAAGCTGAAATTAACTTTTATGATCGTGAAAGACAAAAAGATACATCCAGATCTACACCTAAACGATCATTGGTATTCGATGCAGCTGGATTAGCTGTGCTAATTCGTCAGGTTATCAACCAAGACGCATCAGCTATGACTAGGCTACTTTTGAAAAAAGCAGAAATAAATGCTCTTCATGATGGATTTAATGCCAGTAGTAATTGGGCAAATTACTTAACAAGAACCTATAACAAAATACACTGGGAACTCAATACAACCCATAGCATTATGGAAGCAATGCATAATCAAATGCTAGGGGTTCTGCGTAATACAGATCGTAAAGATATAGTAGATGCTATAGAACTAACTGAGAAAGAACAAAAACGAATAGCTAGAGAAGAAAAATTAACTGCTAAAGCTATTCAATTAATGGAAGAGTTTAGACAAGATATAGATAATCGAACTAAAGCTGCAAAATTAAATGATTTTATAAAGGAACATAAACTTGACGCTGACAGATTGAGAATGGGATTTAAGAATGCCAAGGTAGGTAAAACACTTACTAGATTAGATAAAGTAAAAATGCGTGTATGGGAAGCTAATCCAGAATACCTTGAGTGGAATGACAAATCTAGTCTTAGTGTTATATCTGAAAGAGCTAAAGCAATTACACAAAAAGTACGTGAGCAAAGACAAAAGCTACTAGAAGATGGCTACACTAATATAGACCATATGTATAATTTATCTAATGAAGAATTATCTGAAACTGACACACTAAATGAGTTTGAACAAAACTATAATAAGAATACAGAAACATTTAGCTTTACATCTTTTGAAGCAATGGGAAAATCTATGGGTTATAACCCAAAGATATCTAGAGATAGTGGTAATTTTAATAAACACTATAGAGAGCAAACTAATTTATTTCCTGCTTATAATAAAGATTTAGATATAAAACTTACAAAATTAGGTAAAAAATTGGGTCTTCATTCTTTAGACGCTTTTCCTAAAGGTGAAATAACTTCTACTGAAGAACTAGGGGCTATTACTAGTGATAATGTTAGATCACTATTTAATAAATTTAAAGCTCTTTCAGGTAAGTACTACGATAGTCAAGATGAAATGGATTCACATACATCTACGTTAAATGAAGTATTAGATATTATATCTGACGGGTTTCAAGAAACTAATGATCTTACTTTAACAATGGAGAAAATAGAAGGAATTACTCAAGCAACTTATGAACCAGAAAGTGAACGCATAACTATGTCTGTTAGTCAATTACCTCCTAGAGGGCGTAATGGGCAATCACCACAGGAAGCATATCTTCATGAAATGGTTCATGCTATGACATTGGTTGCACTGGAAGAAGATCCTGTATTAGCAGATAGACTTGAAAGCTTACATAATGAATTAGAAGCTGAACTACATAAAGATTTTAAGGGTGAGGGCTGGAAAGTATTCCGTCCTAAAGGAACTAGTCCAGTTAATTTAGCTACAGGTGCAGAAACTAATCTAGCAAAAGCACAATATAAACATGCTTTCGACACAGCAAATTCTAAGGATAGACTAACTGAGTTTTTATCAATGGCTCTTACGAATAGATCTTTAATTGATTATATGAAATCAAAACAACTTGCTAAAGATCGAAGCTATTTAACTAAATTTATGGAATTCGTTCAATCAATTGTAAATGCTTTTAAACGAATACTTAATAAGAAAGTAGAGTCCAATAATACGACAGCTTATGCTGAAGCTATAGCGATTACGGAACAATTAGTTGCTATGCAAAATAAACATAAAAGTAAATATGGTCAATTAGATAGTAAAACTATTCAATTTTTAGAACGCTCTGACGCTCGGATAATTGAATTTTTTGATCAAGCTGTTGCAACAGTAGCTGCTGAAACAGAAAAATACGGGCCAGGTGGAGAAACGGCTCCAATACCATTTAAAGTTGCAACTATGGGTACATATGCAGGGTACCTAACCATGAGTGATAGTGTTCACGCTAAAGCAACTAGAGATCACATTATGGGTTTGCTTAATTTTACTATGCGTGGTGTTGCTAAAGAAATAGGAGGCGGTGCTTTAGAGAATCCGAAACTGGTAGAACAACTACTTCATTCTAAAATTAATATATCTAAAAGACGTAGAGAAGCAGAGACATTCTCTAATGAATGGTTTAAAACTATCTGGAAATCCAGACCAGATGATAGTGGAGATGATAAATGGATGTCTTTTGAAACTCGAGAAGCTCTTACTGATGTACTTTTAAGAGCAGATCTATCTAGTCTTCGTAAGATGCATACTTTAGGATTTGCAGATAAAGATCCTAATGCTACTAGAAAAATTATGAACTTATTAGGAGAGGATAAGGTTGCTAGAATTGAAAGAAGTAGATTAAAAGATCAAATTAGAAGACAACTTGGGTTAACTAAAGATAGTGAAGCTATAGCATATGCAGATGAATTAGGTTACTGGATTGCAACTGGTAAACGCAAAAAACATGATGCATATACTAATGCGTATTCTATTGCTCTTGACCACTTAGAAGGAGACTTTACTCCAGCACAAGTTAATTTATTAGATGCATATGCGACTATATCTTCTATCCCTCATCTTGATATTCAACAACGGGAGAAAGTTCAGCAACTATCTACTAGAGAATTTAATGCAGATCCAGATGCTAATGGAATGATTGATTTACTCGATAATCATATCTGGTACAAAACAAAATCTCAAAGAGATCTGTTTGATGGAGATCCTGTTCAAATGGTTAAAGGCTATATTGTTGAACGTCTGGATAATCTTACAGATATCAAAATTGGGTCGGCTGCAGATAAAGATAAGATGGCTGCTCGTGGATATAAACACCCGTACCCATTAGGTAAAATAGATAAATCACAAACACTGGATACAATGTATATCAATAGAAACATTCCAGAAGTTGCTGATATATCCGGGATTATGTCTACGACCAATCAACGACATATGGGAACCTCATTAACTGA
>CAXGWP010000011.1:0-54904 GCA_964013575.1 uncultured Nitrosomonadaceae bacterium | reverse complement strand
CAGCTGGCACAGGAAATCCTTTTTTTACTACAGATACTGCTGCTGCATTACGTGGTTTAGAAATGAATGTAGACATAGTTCTCAAAGGAACCAAAGTTGATGGAGTGTATTCAAGTGACCCCAAAACAAATACTAATGCAAAGCGATACCAGAATTTATCATTTAATGAAGCTATTAGTAAAAATTTAATGGTAATGGACGCGACAGCATTAACTCTTTGCCGTGATCAAAGATTACCTCTTAACGTTTTTAGTATTTTTAAGACCGGGGCCTTAAAACGTGTAATATTAGGAGGTAATGAAGGCACACTAATCCAAATATAAATTAGCATACTATCTTCTATATTAAATATAGAAGATAACACCCTTTAACTAAAAACTATTCTTTATGATAACTAATATAAGAAAATCTGCTGAACAAAAAATGAAAAAAAGTTTTGAAGCGCTTATAGTGAGTTTTGGTAAAATACGAACTGGGCGTGCTCATACAGGTATCCTTGATCATGTTACAGTAGATTATTATGGATCACCTGTACCAATTAGCCAGGTTGCAAATATAAATTTAGCTGATGCCCGTACAATAAATGTTACGCCATGGGAAAAAAGCATGCTAAGCCAGATTGAAAAAACAATACGAGATTCAGATCTAGGTTTAAACCCTATGACTGTTGGTGAAATAATACGTGTTCCCATGCCAACTCTAACAGAGGAACGGCGCCGAGATCTAACAAAAATTGTTAAACAGGAAGCTGAAACTGCAAGAGTATCAATGAGAAATATCCGTCGTGATGCTAATGCTAATCTAAAAATTATCCTTAAAGAAAAGAAAATTGCAGAAGATGATGAGAGACGTGGCCAGGATGAAATTCAGAAGCTTACTAATCATCATATTGCTGAAATAGATAAACTATTGCAAGCAAAAGAGGTCGAATTAATGGCTGTTTAGTGGAATTAATTAATGTGTAACCTTTCTCATGCACTCAACTAGCTCCACTTCAATTAAAACTACCAAAAAAACCAATATAATCCCTCAGCATGTTGCCATAATTATGGACGGCAATGGTCGCTGGGCAAGAACACGTTTATTACCAAGAATGGCTGGCCACAAGCATGGGGTAGAGTCCGTGCGCACTACTGTAAAGGCTTGTATTAAACATAAAATTAACTACCTAACATTATATGCTTTTAGCAGTGAGAATTGGCGTCGACCAATTGAAGAAATTTCATTTTTAATGGAACTCTTTACTTCTGTTCTTGATCAAGAGGTAATAAAATTACATGAAAATGGTATTCGCTTCAAAGTAATTGGAGACTTAACAAAATTTGATAAAAAAACAATAAAATTTATTCGTGATGGCGAAAAAATGACTGCATCTAATACACGACTAACACTAACTATCGCAGCAAATTATGGTGGGCGTTGGGACATTATGCAGGCCATACAAAAAATGTGTAAAAAAGATCTAGGTCTAATTAATAAATTTGCTGAAAAAGATTTATATCAGTTTTTTTCCATGAACTACGCACCTGAACCAGATTTATTTATACGTACCGGAGGCGAACAACGTATTAGTAATTTCCTATTATGGCAACTAGCTTATACAGAACTTTATTTTACTGATACCTTATGGCCAGATTTTAATGCAGAGTCATTTGATCTCGCAATAAAATCATATCAACAACGAGAACGACGCTTTGGCAGAACAAGTGAGCAACTCTAAGGATCACAAACTATCTTAGGATATATATAAAACATTACCTAAAAAACAAGTAAAAATACTCATCCAGAATAATAGCTTTTACTCGCCACTAATTCTTATGCTAAGAACACGTATATACACAGCTCTATGTTTTCTAACAATATTTCTGGTGGGGCTATTTTATTTTCCACCAATTTTCTGGATGATTCTTCTCCTTTCTATCGCTGTAATTGGTTCATGGGAGTGGAGTAAACTATCAAAATTTACCTTACCAGGATCTATCTCCTATCTTATCTTTACTGCATTAATTGGTGGGGAGTTACTGTTTATTTTAAGCAGGGTCACTATAATTAATCCCTATACTAACCAGTTTATATGGATATATGCTGCAGCTCTATGTTTCTGGTTATTTTGTGTACCTTACTTCTTAAGGTTTAACTTATCAATAAAAAACCCACTATTATATGCAATAATAGGATGGATGTTATTATTACCAACATGCCTTGCTTTATTCCAGCTT
This sequence comes from uncultured Nitrosomonadaceae bacterium, assembly GCA_964013575.1. Classification (GTDB taxonomy): domain Bacteria; phylum Pseudomonadota; class Gammaproteobacteria; order Burkholderiales; family Nitrosomonadaceae; genus BJGV01. The sequence goes on along the minus strand of CAXGWP010000011.1, from coordinate 52,685 downwards.
CGTGCTATAGATCCTATGCTTTTATTAGGTTTCATAACAGCTATTTGGCTTGCTGATACTGCAGCATTTTTTACTGGACGTAAATTTGGAAAGCATAAACTTGCTCCCATAATAAGTCCTGGAAAAACTTGGGAAGGTGTTTTTGGTGCATTAGCAACAGTATGTATTTACGCATTAATTTGGGACTATTTAGTTATAGATAAAATTAAAACTAGCTTATATATTCCCCTATTATTAGGACTTGCTGTACTAAGCATTTTAGGAGATTTATTTGAGTCTTTAATAAAACGCCAGGCAAAGGTTAAGAATAGTGGTAATATTCTACCCGGACACGGGGGTATACTTGATCGGATTGATGCACTAACTTCAACACTACCCGTAGCTATTTTTGTAGTTCTTATTTTCTTTACCGTTTAAATTATGGCTGCTCGCAAAATTACCATTCTTGGTTCTACTGGAAGTGTCGGAATTAATACACTTGATGTAGTTTCTCGCTATCCAAATAGATATCAAATAATTGCACTTACTGCTAATAAAAGCACTGATAAAATGCTAGAGCAGTGCCGTATTTTCCATCCAGATTATGCAGTAATGCGCGATCCCATTAGTGCTGAAAATCTTAAAGAAAAAATCAATAAAGAGAAAATCAATACTAAGGTCTTATGTGGCATTGAATCACTAGAGAAAGTTGCATCATTGCCCGAAGTAGATATTGTTATGGCAGCAATTGTTGGGGCTGCAGGAATACGCCCTACTTTTGCTGCTGCCTTAACAGGCAAATATGTTCTTCTTGCTAACAAGGAAACTCTAGTAATGGCAGGAAAAATATTTATGGATATAGTTAAAAAGAATCATGCTACTTTACTACCGATTGATAGTGAACATAATGCGATTTTTCAATCTCTACCCAACGGATTTACTGGGGAGCACAAAAAGTTTGGTATTCGTAAAATTTTATTAACAGCTTCAGGCGGCCCATTTCGAAAATCATCTTTATCAGAAATTAAAAATGTTACACCAGAAGAAGCCTGTAACCATCCTAATTGGGTAATGGGGAAAAAAATATCTGTTGACTCTGCAACTATGATGAATAAGGGGCTAGAGCTAATTGAGGCTCATTGGTTATTTGATGCTAAACCTGAAAATATTCAGGTGGTAATACACCCTCAAAGCATAATTCATTCTATGGTTGAGTATATTGATGGCTCAATATTAGCTCAATTAGGTAACCCAGACATGCGTACCCCAATAGCTCATGCTTTAGCATATCCAGATAGAATTGAATGTGGAACCACACCCCTTGATATCTTTAAAGTTGCATCACTAGATTTTGAAAAACCAAATTTCACTAGGTTCCCTTGCCTTAATCTAGCCTATAAAGCACTCTCTTCTGGTGGAAGTGCTCCTACAGTACTTAATGCAGCAAATGAAGTAGCAGTAGAAGCGTTTTTGGAATCAAGTATACCTTTTACAGAGATTCCATCAATTATTGAAAAGGTAATGGAGATAATAAAACCTACAGATATTTTTACACTTGAAGATATTCTAGAAATTGATGATTTAGCAAGAAATGCTGCATATAAACTAATAGACTCAAAAAAAGATACTCATAAATTAACTTGAAATTACAATAATTTAATATGTCAAGTTACTTTAATACTAAGTTCATCTACTATAATTCCTAGAATTAGGATTTACTAGATAATATCTAGCAATAATTTGATCTAGAATCATACTATATATTGATATTAATCAAATTAATCACTTTTAGTAATTTTAAGTTAAAAAATTAGTATGACACTCTTTTTTACAATAATTTCTTTTATATTTGCATTAGGCTTATTAATAATTTTTCACGAATTAGGCCATTATTTAGTTGCACGTTTATGCAATGTGAAAGTACTACGATTTTCTGTAGGATTTGGCCGCCCATTAATAAAAAGATGTTTTGGGAAAGACCAAACTGAGTGGGTAGTAGCAGCTTTCCCTGTTGGTGGTTACGTAAAAATGCTAGATGAAAGAGAAGGTAAGGTTCCACTTGAGGAAAAATCTCGTGCATTTAATAATATTACTGTATCTCGCCGTTTTGCTATCGTATCTGCAGGACCTATTGCAAATTTTCTGCTTGCCATTTTACTCTATTGCCTACTTTTTATGCATGGAGTAAATGGCATGAAACCAAAACTTGGAGAAATCACTCCTAACTCACCCGCAGCAATAGCTAATTTTAAGACTGGTGAGACTCTAGTAAAAATTGGAAATGAACCTGTATCAACTTGGCAAGATGCCCGTTGGGCTTTATTGTCTAGTGCTGTAGATAGAATACCTAATTTGACTGTTGAGACTCTTAATAAGCATAAGCAAGTTACCTTAAAAGAGTTAAATTTAAGCAAATTAGATCCTAATGACCTAGATGCTAATTTCCTAATAAAGATAGGGCTAAATGTATACCAGCCGAAAATCAAACCAATAATTAATGAAATCGTACCAAACGGGGCAGGTGATCGAGCTGGACTACTTATTAATGATAAAATTTTATTTATTAATAAGAAAGAAATAATTCACTGGGTTGATTTTGTACAGCAAATTCAGAAGAACCCAGAAATCCCATTAATCATTACAGTACAACGTAATAGTACTATAATTGATGTAAGAATAATTCCTGATACCACCATAAAAAATGGTAAACAAATTGGTAAAATTGGTGTTAGACCAAAAATTGATCACTCGAAATTCCAAGATTTATTAATTGAAGCTAGTTACCCTGTAGATATAGCAATAATAAAAGCAATAAATAAAACTTGGGATACATCTATATTTACATTACAAATGCTATGGAAAATGGTAATGGGAGAAGTTTCATTAAAAAACTTAAGTGGACCTATTACAATTGCAGATTATGCAGGTAAATCTGCACAAATGGGCGTTTCTTCTTATTTAGGATTCCTTGCTCTTATAAGTGTTAGTCTAGGCGTATTAAATTTACTTCCTATCCCATTATTAGATGGCGGACATTTAATGTATTATGTTATTGAAATTATTAAAGGGAGCCCTTTGTCTGAAAAAGCCATAATGGTCAGCCAGCAAATGGGAATGCTGTTATTGTTTACTTTAATGATTTTTGCATTTTATAACGACATCAATCGGCTAATCTCCACTTAAAAAATGAAAATTAAGGGCCTTGTTGTACTTATTTTTTTCTTCTACTCATCATATCTGCTGGCAGAAAATGCATCTATTGACTTATTAGCTGATGACGAGCCAGTTGATATATTTAATGATAATACTAAGAAAGAACCTATAGTTAACGATACTGCAGAAAAAATTTTAATTGTTAAAGATATTAGAGTTGAAGGCATACAACGTACAGAGGCAGGAACCGTATTTAGCTACCTCCCAATAAAAGTTGGCGACTCCTTAACTAAAGAAAAAGCAGCAGATGCAATAAAAGCACTTTATTCTACTGGATTCTTTAAAGATGTCCGATTAGAGTCTGAAGATGGTGTTCTATTAGTAATAGTGCAAGAAAGACCAGCTATTGCTGAAATTACTATTGTAGGTGTAAGTGAGTTTGAACCGGATAAACTTAAAACTGGCCTTAGAAAGTCAGGCTTAGCTGTCTCTCGCATATTTGATCGTGCGTTATTAGATAAAGCAGAACAGACATTAAAGCAACAGTATATTAGCAAGGGAAGATATTCAGTAAAAGTTACTACTACAATTACTCCGCTTGAGCGTAACCGTGTTGGACTTAATTTTAGTATTGATGAGGGAGAGGTTGCAAAAATAAGAAAAATAAATATTGTTGGCAACAAGTCATTTAGAGAAAGAGAGCTAATCGGATTATTTAGCCTAAGAACTCCTGGCCTTCTAACCTGGATTACTAGCGATGATCAATATTCAAAACAGAAACTATCTGGTGATTTAGAAACCCTACGTTCTTATTACCTTGATCGCGGATATTTAGAATTTACTATTGATTCTACCCAAGTATCTGTTACACCTGATATGCAAGATATTTATATTACAATTAATATAATTGAAGGACCTCAATATAAAATATCCAATATTAAATTAGCAGGAGACATGAAAGTTCCAGAAGATGAGTTACTTAAACTGGTTAAGTTAGATTCTGGTGATATATTTTCGCGTAAAAAATTAACTCAATCAATTAAACTTATTACAGATCGATTAGGTGATGATGGCTATGGATTTGCTAATGTTAATGCTGCACCAGAGACAAATAAAGAAAAAAGAGAAGTAGCTTTTACTTTTTTTATTGATCCAGGGCGTAGAGTATATGTAAGAAGAATTACTATATCTGGTAATAATCGTACTCGTGATGAGGTGATTAGGAGAGAAGTGCGTCAACTTGAAGGAGGCTGGTATTCAACTTCCAAAATTAATCGATCTAAAGTTCGTATAGACAAACTAAACTACTTTAAATCTGTGAATGTAGAAACTCCTGCAGTGCCTAATGCTACGGATAAAATTGATGTCAATCTTCAAGTGGAAGAAAAGCCAACTGGTAATGTCATGTTTGGTCTGGGTTTTTCCCAGCAAGAAGGTATAATATTAAGCGGAAACGTCTCGCAAGCTAATATATTTGGTACTGGTAAATTCTTAGCTCTTAAGGCAAATACAGGCAGGGTTAGAAAAGTATTCTCTATATCTTATACTGATCCGTATTTTACCATTGATGGAATAACTGCAGGGATTGATCTTTACCGAAGAAGCCTGAATACTAATAATCTAAATTCGGTATCAAATATTAGATCTGCCACAATGGGAGGCGCAATCAGATTTGGTCTGCCAATTAATGAAGTTGACTCTATATTTGTTGGAATAGGAGCCGAAACAACTGACCTATCATTATCACCCTTAAGCCCTTTGCGTAATAGAAATTTTGTATCAACTTTTGGTAATCCTACAAGTAATTTCCCACTGACTCTAAGATTTGTTAGAGATGAAAGAAATAGTGCCATTTGGCCAACTAAGGGTTCAACGCATAGAATATTTGGAGAAATAAGTGTGCCAATAGGCGATCTTAAATACTATAAAATAAACTATCAAACTAAGCACTATTTTCCTATTTCTAAACATTTCACCCTATTACTAGATGGAAAGCTTGGCTATGGAGATGGATATGATGGGAGAGAACTACCATTCTTTAAAAATTTCTTTGCTGGTGGCAATCGATCAGTAAGAGGCTATAGGATAAGCTCCCTAGGTCCACGTGATACCTCCCGCAGAGCATTAGGTGGAAATAAGCTAGTAGTTGGAAGCGCAGAAATCCTATTTCCAATGCCTGGGATGCAAAGTGATAGAACTATCCGACTAGGAACATTCATTGATGCGGGAACTGTATTTGGGCCAAATGGGTTATACCCTAAATCAGAAGGCCTTAGATATTCTGCTGGATTCTCCGTTTCCTGGGTTTCTCCAATGGGTCCCCTTAAAGTAAGCTTAGCAAAAGCAATTAATAAAAAAGAAGGGGATAGGATACAACCATTTCAATTTATTTTTGGGAACCAATTTTAAAAATAAATATTTATTTACTAAGGAGTATTATGGACATTCATGAAATATTAAAATATCTTCCACATCGTTATCCATTTCTATTAGTAGACCGAGTAATGCACTGTGATGCAGGAAAAGAAATCACTGCACTTAAGAATGTCACTATTAACGAGCCTTTTTTTCCAGGTCACTTTCCTCATCATCCAATCATGCCAGGTGTATTAATAATAGAAGCTTTAGCACAAACAGCCGCGCTACTTACATTGAAAACATTAAATCTAAAAGTTGATAGTGACTCTGTATATTATTTTGTTGGTATAGACCAAGCTCGCTTTAAGAAACCAGTCTATGCAGGTGACCAGTTAAAACTAAAAGTAAAAATAGAAAGACAAATTAAGGGTGTTATAAAATATTCTGCTAGAGCAGAGGTAGAAGAAAGAGTAGTCACTGAAGCTAAACTAATGTGCACAATGCAGGATATATGAGTTAATTTATTAAATATTTTACATAGGAATACTTTTGATTAATAAGAAAATTCCTAAAGCAGGAAGATTCTACAACAACAATGAAATAATTGGTGGTGTGGATGAAGCTGGAAGAGGACCATTAGCAGGTGCAGTATTTGCAGCTTGTGTTGTACTCAATCCAGATAACCAAATAGAAGGAATAACTGACTCTAAGAAACTAAGTGAAAAAAAAAGGAATATGCTTGCATATTTAATTAAAAGAGATTCTATAGCATGGGCAATCTCCTCAGCGTCTGTAGAAGAAATCGATAGTATTAATATATTACAAGCAAGTTTACTTGCAATGAAACGCGCCGTTGAGAGTTTACCTTTCCAACCTGATAAAATATTAGTAGACGGTGTATACAGTCCGAAACTTAAAATTCCAATAAAAACTGTAATTAAGGGTGATAGTTTAATAACTGAAATTTCTGCAGCTTCAATTCTTGCAAAAGTGGCGCGTGATACTGAAATGCACCTATTACATAAAATTTTCCCGAAATATGGATTTGATAAGCATAAAGGATACCCAACAAAAAAGCATTTAGAAGCATTAAGAGTACACGGAGTATCATCAGTACATAGACGTAGTTTCTCTCCTATACGCCAACTAGTATCTTTTAATTAATATTTTTAGAACTCTATAACTCTAATAAAATGAAAATAAAGAAAAATACCGTTGTATCTATTACGTATACTTTACTAGACTCCACTGGTAATATTATGGAGAAAACAGATCTCCCATTTAGTTATTTACACGGTGGATTTGATGAAATTTTCCCAATAGTTGAGAAAGAACTAGAGAATAAAGAAATAGGCCATTCTTGTAGTATCATAATGTCACCCGAGGACCATTTTGGTGAATATGATAGTAACTTAGTCCGAATAGAACCTCGTAATGTATTTCCTGATAATATAAAAGCTGGAATGCAATTTGAAGGGGAAGAAGTAAATTCTAGAATTAAATTAATATATACAGTCACTGATATTACTGAAGATAAGGTAGTCGTTGACGGAAATCACCCTCTTGCTGGCATGAATTTACATTTTGATTGTACCGTTACAAATATACGCAATGCCACTAAAGAAGAAATATCTCATGGCAGTATCCATGAATAAATTTAATTATTCTATATTTATTAGAAGACTTATAAATAAAAAGAGTGATTACTGCAAACTATTTATTCTTTTTATACATTTCTCTTAGAATATAAATTTTCTCTAGCGCCTCTTTTGGACTTAACTCATCTGGTACTATCTTAGATAGCAATATAAGAGCTGGGTGCTCTTTAAGAATATTGCTCTCGGTAGCATCAAACATTTTTTTAGAAAATAAATCTTTACTTGAATCTTTATTCTTAAATCTAGTTAAATATTTCTTTGCAGCATTAATTGTTGCCTCTGGCACTCCAGCTAATGCCGCAACTTGTAGACCATAACTTTCACTAGCTGGTCCCTTATTCATAGTATAGAGAAAAGTAATTCGTTGGTTATGCTTTACAGCATCAAAATGTATATTAGCAGCCTGACTAAACCTTTCTACCAACCGTGACAGTTCTGAATAATGTGTTGCAAAAAGAGAGTAACACCTATTCTTCTCTAATAAACTCTGAGCAATTGCAAAAGCTAATGCTAATCCATCAAGAGTTGAGGTTCCTCTTCCTATCTCATCCATTAACACTAAACTTTGTGCTGTAGCATTATTCAAAATATTCGCCGCTTCAGTCATTTCCACCATAAATGTAGATCTACCACTTGCAAGATCATCAGATGCACCAATTCTTGTAAAAATCTTATCAATTGGCCCAATAATTACGCTCTTAGCAGGAACAAAGCAGCCACAGTGTGATAGCAAAGTAATCAAAGCAACTTGCCTCATATATGTTGACTTCCCACCCATATTAGGACCAGTAACAATTAACATTTGGCGCTTGCCACCAAGCTTCACATCATTCGTGATATAGCTCTCCACTTGATTTTCTACTACAGGATGCCTCCCTGCCTCAATTCTAATAATAGCTTGATTAGTAAAACTTGGCATAGTGTATTTACATGTTAATGCGCGCTCTGCGAAAGTTGCTAAAACATCTAATTTAGCTACATTCTTTGCTATTAACTGTAAATGACTCACATATGATATAAGGTCCTCTAATACTAAACTAAATAACAATTTCTCTCGAGCTAGTGCGCGATCTTTTGCTGAAAGTGCCTTATCTTCAAATGTTTTCAGCTCAGGGGTGATATAGCGTTCAGCATTCTTTAAGGTCTGGCGCCTAATATAATCTTCTGGAATTTTTTCTTTATGTGCATTAGTTACTTCAATATAAAACCCATGAATACGATTATATTCAACCCTTAAAGTTGAAATATTAGTACGAGCTCTTTCCTTAATTTCAAGCTGTAATAGAAATTCACCACAATTTTCTTGTATTGCACGTAATTCATCTAATTCTTTGTCATAGCCATCTGCTATTACCTTGCCATCACGTAACATTGCATTAGGTTCATCATGTATCGCATTCTTTAATAAAGTAAGTAATTTAGCTTCAGGAGTTATGGAATTTGCCAGCATATCCATATTATTGCTATGGCACTCAAATAAAATAGAAGCAACATCAGGTAGCACCTCAAGACTATCACGTAACCCCGACAAATCTCTTGGCCGAGCTGATTTCAATGCAATACGGGCTGATATACGTTCTATATCAATAATTCTTTTTAAATGTTTTCTTATTGCCAAATATGGCCCTGATGCTGGCTCTCCAATCAATATAGACACATTTTCTAAACGTTTCCTTATCTTATTCTGATCTCGTAAAGGGTGGTGCAACCAATTTCGTAACATACGGCTACCCATACTCGTTGAGCATGTATCTAATAATGATAGAAGTGTTGGGGCTTTATCTCCTCGTATAGTTTCTGATATCTCAAGATTACGCCGAGTAACGGCATCAATTTGTATATGATTAGTACTACTTTCTACTTTTAAAGAATTGATATGAGCTATATTTGCACGTTGTGTAAGACAAACATAATCAAGCAATGCACCAGCTGCACTTAATGATGGATTTAATTTATCACAGCCAAAGCCAGAAAGATCATGAGTTTTAAATTGTTCACAAAGTTTCTGGATTGCAGCTCTAGTATCAAATTTCCATGCAGGCAAGTACTTTAAAACACTAGTTTCACTGATTAAATCTAAAGTATCTAATGATTCAGGTAAAAGTATCTCTGCAGGCTTTAATCTTTCAATTTCATTTAACAAATTCGGTGGTGCTACCTCCATTAGGCGAAAGTCTCCCGCAACTAAATTTAACCATGCCAACCCTAATGTCCCATTATATAAATCTAATGAAAGTAAAATACAATCTCGTTTCTCCTCTAATAATTCTGCATCAGTTAATGTGCCTGGCGTTATAACGCGAGCTATTTCACGTTCTACTAACCCTTTCCTTGTATCCCCAGAATTACCAACCTGTTCACATATAGCAACCGATAAACCATGTTGTACAAGTTTTACCAAATACTGTTCTGCTGAATGATAAGGAACACCTGCCATTTTTACTGGGGTTCCAGCTGAATTGCCACGACTAGTTAAAGTAATATTTAATAATTTTGAAGCCTTTTCTGCATCATCAAAGAAGAGCTCATAAAAATCACCCATTCGATAAAACATTAAGGTATCAGGATACTGTGCCTTCAGACGAAGATACTGCTGTATCATTGGAGTATGTTTACTAGGCATGTTTAGAATAATATCTAAAAAATACTCCAGCACATAAGTTATGCAATATTTGTCTCATAATACTTCCTACTTCAAACCTTTAGTTGCTTAGTTAAATGAGGGCTAATGATTCTTAATAGCTGTCCAAATATTTTTGGGCTACCAGCTATAACTTGCCCACTATTCATATATGTTTCATTACCTTCTAAGTCACTTACAAGGCCACCTGCTTCTGTAATAAGTAAACAACCGGCAGCCATATCCCAAGGTTCTAATTGCAGCTCCCAAAAACCATCATAACGTCCTGCTGCAACATAAGCCAAATCTAATGCAGCAGAACCAGGGCGACGAATACCTGCAACCCTAGGTAATATATCCTTAAGCATAGCAAGGTAGGCGTCAGTATGTGTAAGATCCCTAAATGGAATACCTGTTCCTATCAAACATTCAGAAAGCTTATTACGTTTACTTACTCGTAATCTATGATCATTTAAGTAAGCACCCCTCCCTCGACTTGCAGTAAATAATTCATTTCTAATTGAATCATAAATAACAGCCTGAGTTAATATACCCCTATGTTTTAATGCAATAGAAACAGAATATTGAGGGAAACCATGAAGAAAATTTGTAGTGCCATCAAGTGGATCAATAATCCATTGATACTCAGGCCCATTTTGATTACCTATAACACCACTTTCTTCTGCTAGAATAGAATGCTTAGGGTATGCTCCTAGAATAATATTAATTATGGCATCTTCAGCTTCACTATCTATTTCACTAACAAAATCACTATGCGATTTTTGTGAAACATTCAATATATCAATATTCTGTGCAGCATGATTAATGATTCCACCAGCACGTCGTGCCGCCTTAATGGCAGTATTAAGCATTGGATGCATATTAGTCCTAAAAATGAGTTGAATTATTTATAAAAATGGCATTCTAATATGATTCCTATAAATCTGCTTGATAACATACGTGTAATTCTAAACTGCCCGAGCCACCCTGGAAACATAGGCGCAGCCGCAAGAGCAATGAAAACAATGGGTTTAGAGTCACTTTACCTAGTAAACCCAAATTCTTTTCCAAGTAAAGAAGCAGAAATAAGGTCTGCCGGTGCTTGGAATATACTTAATAACGCAAAAATTTGTACAAATCTTAATGAAGCATTGAGTGGTACCACTCTTGCAGCTGCTATCACAGCCAGAGAAAGAAGTATCTCACTTGATGTATTAGATCCACGCCAAGGTGCCAAAAAAGTCCTTAGCCAAGCTCAAGAATCTCCAGTAGCGGTAGTTTTTGGAACAGAGGTATCAGGACTTACAACAGAGGACGTAAATAAATGCCAGCTAATAATCCATATTCCAGCTAATCCAAAATATTCTTCACTGAATTTGGCTAGTGCGGTACAAGTAATAACTTATGAATTACGTATGGGACTCCCATACGTAAAAATGCATTTGCCAAGGCCAGAAAAACTAGCTAGCTATGAAGAAATTGAGTTATTCTACGAACACTTTGAGAATACTATGATTAATAGTGGATTTCTTGATCCTAAGAACCCAAAATTTTTAATGCAAAGAATTCGCCGTTTGTTTTCTCGTACTAATTTAGAGAAAAAAGAAATTAGTATATTACGTGGTATCCTGAGTTCTTATAAAAAATAAGCATAATAAATTTTTATTTAATTATTTGCAAGATAGTAGTAAATATAGAGGTAGCATAAATAATAGATAGATAGATAAATTAAATTCACCTAGTTTAAAATAAATTAACGTAAAATTAGTTCTAATGAAAGACTAAATCAAATATGAATAATATAAAGAAAATTTATTTTGATCATAATGCTACTACAAGAGTAGATGATGAAGTATTAGCAACAATGCTGCCATATTTTCAGGAAAATTTTGCTAATCCATCCAGTGGCCATAGTTTAGGAATAACAGGACGCCAGGCAATTAATCAAGCACGTCAACAAGTAGCTGATTCGATTAATGTGCTGCCATCACAAGTGATTTTTACTAGTGGTGGATCAGAAGCTAATAATTTATTTATTCAGGGTGCAGCTAAATACCTTAAAAACACACGGATCATTGTTAGTGCAATTGAACACCCATGTGTTTTGTACCCAGCTAGAGAGGTGATGAAAGATATTAACCAAAGATTGGATTTACGGAAACTAATAGTTAATGAATCCGGATACATAGTTATGAATGATGTAGATAAAGCCTTAGCAGAATCCCCTGCTGGGATTGTATCAGTTATGCTAGCTAATAATGAAACTGGCGTAATTCAAGAAGTTGCTACTATCGCAGAAAAATCAAGAAAATTTAATACATTGATCCATACTGATGCAGTCCAGGCATTTGGAAAGATACCAGTTGATTTTCCCTCCCTTAATGTACATGCTATGACATTATCCTCGCATAAGATATATGGGCCCAAAGGTGCAGCCGCACTAATTATAGATAAAGATATTATACTTAACCCACAAATCTATGGTGGTGGGCATGAAAATGGATTACGATCAGGCACAGAAAATGTTCCGGCTATAGTTGGATTTGGAAAAGCTTGTGAACTATCTAAACTACGTATAAAAAAATTCTCTACAAAAATTAAAGAATTACGAACACATCTAGAGGCACAGCTAATAAAAATGGGTGCCATAATTTTTGGTGCCCATACGAATCGCCTACCAAATACTTGTTATTTTGCCCTGCAAAATATTGAAGGTGAAACTTTAGTAACTAATCTAGAAAAATCAGGATTCATAATTGCAAGTGGTGCTGCTTGCTCAAGTGCTACTCCAGGGAAGAGCCATGTACTTGATGCTATGGGAGTTGATCCTTCTTTAGCACGTTGTGCAGTTCGCATAAGTCTAGGAAAAAGCAACACACTTGAGCAAATAAATGACTTCATAGTAGCTTTAAAAGCTATTTGTAAAAAATTAAAACGTATAAATTCAATAATGGTAGAGGAATAATTCGAATATATTTCTCCAGAAATAACTATATATTTATCTATTAATTTAATTTATTCTGTTTTTTTCTATAACAATGATAGCTTATATAATATGTTTAAATATTTTTTGGCGAATAGAGACTCATAATGTCAATACAGCCTGCACCAATCGTCCCCCAAATAAATTTATCAATAATAACTCATATAATTTATGCACTACATGCACTAAGTGCCATTAGCGGAGTAATTGGGTCTACATTTGTCATTACATCTTTCTTAACTGGTTGGCCATCAATTATTGCCGTTATCGTCAACTATGCAAAAAAGAAAGATGTACAGAATTCTTACCTTGATTCTCATTTTAATTGGCAAATACGCACGTTCTGGTTTGCATCTCTATGGATGATATTCGCTATAATACTGTTCATATCTGTATTTGGAATCTTCCTTTCTTATATCATAACGGTTTTTACTGGGTTATGGATAATCTACCGTATCACTCGTGGTTGGTTAACACTTAATAAAGGACTCCCTATGCCAATAGGGAAATAAAGTTACATGCTCGGAAAAATTACAAATAAAAGTGATATTATTTACAAGACTTTTAATCCTAATCTCATAAAAAAACACGCCTAATTATCTAAGCGTGCCTCTTTATTTTTATAAATAATTTAAATCAATGGAACAATTAAAAGCGCTACAATATTCATAATTTTAATTAAAGGATTAATAGCAGGGCCAGCAGTATCTTTATAAGGGTCACCAACAGTGTCTCCTGTAACTGATGCATGATGTGCTTCAGATCCCTTTCCTCCGAAATGGCCATCCTCAATATGTTTCTTAGCATTGTCCCAAGCACCACCACCAGCTGTCATTGAAATAGCTAAGAAAATCCCTGTAATAATGGCGCCAATTAACACACCACCTAAAGCTACTGGACCAAGTAAGATACCAACTATAAGTGGCACGGCTATAGGTAAAAGTGAGGGAACAATCATTTCTTTTATAGCCGCTATAGTTAACATATCTACAGCCTTCGAATAATCAGGCTTAGCTGTAGAATCCATAATCCCAGGTATTTCTTTGAATTGACGACGTACTTCTATAACTACTGATCCAGCTGCCCGACCAACAGCCTCCATTGCCATTGCACCAAATAGATATGGCACCATTCCTCCAAGGAATAAACCAATAATAACCATATGATTAGAAAGATCAAATGTAAATGACCCCTGACCGCCAGCACTAAGTGCATTGGTATAATCAGCAAATAAAACTAATGCGGCTAATCCAGCAGATCCTATTGCATATCCTTTTGTAACTGCTTTTGTAGTATTACCAACAGCATCAAGTGGATCAGTAATATTACGAACCTCTTCTGGTAGACCTGACATTTCAGCAACACCACCAGCGTTATCAGTTATCGGACCATACGCATCAAGTGCTACAATAATCCCTGCCATAGATAACATTGCAGTTGCAGCAACAGCTATCCCATATACTCCAGCCAAACCATAAGCACACCAAATAGCAATACATACAACTATTACTGGCCAAGCTGTTGACCTCATAGAAATGCCTAATCCTGCTATGACATTAGTTCCATGACCTGTGCTTGACGCCTCCGCAATGTGCTGAACTGGTTTATATTCTGTTGATGTATAATATTCAGTAATCCAACATATTGCTCCAGTTAGTAAAAGACCAACTATTCCAGCAAGATATAAGCTGAACCATGAAGTTTCTTCGCCTCCAATCACTATCCCACCACTCATCATAATAGCTGTAACAGGAAAATAAACAACTGCAGCCAAACCGCCTGCAACAGCTAAACCACGATATAGTGCATTCATAATCTTCCCACCTTCTCGTGCTTTAACAAAATAACAACCCACTATTGAAGCAATTATAGAGAACCCTCCTAGAACTAGTGGATATAGAATAGCACTTGTACCTGCATTCTCAACTAATAAACCACCTAGCAACATAGTTGCAATAATTGTCACTGCATAAGTTTCAAATAAATCAGCAGCCATACCAGCACAATCACCAACATTGTCACCTACATTATCTGCAATAACTGCTGGATTTCTTGGGTCATCTTCAGGGATTCCAGCCTCAACCTTACCCACTAAATCAGCACCCACATCCGCACCTTTTGTAAAGATTCCACCACCTAGTCGAGCAAAAATAGATATTAATGAGCTACCAAAAGCTAGGCCTACCAGGGCATGTATAGCATCAGATGTAGAAACACCTATAGCTAAAAGCAAAGCAAAATATCCAGCCACCCCTAAAAGACCCAAGCCAACAACCAACATCCCAGTAATTGCTCCACCCCTAAAAGCTGCATCTAATGCTGGACTAATGCCACCTTTTGCAGCCTCTGCAGTTCGTGTATTGGCTTTTACTGAAACATTCATTCCAATAAAACCAGCCAAGCCTGATAAAATTGCTCCTATAGCAAAGCCAATAGCAGTCTCCCAACCTAAAGTAGCAAAAATAATTACTAACAAGGCCCCACCTACAATACCAATTGTCCTGTATTGTCGATTCAGATAAGCAGAAGCGCCCTGCTCAATTGCCGTACCAATTTCACGCATGCGTTCATTTCCTCTTGGCAAGGCTAAAATCCATTTTATCGATACCGCTCCATATACGCATGCGGCTACCGCACAAGCAATAGCAATGATTAAACCAAAAACCATTTGAATCTCCAATTAAAGTCAGACCATCTGTAAATATATGAAGGATATTGGTCTAATAACCTCATATTAGGAATAATTTTCCATTTCTCTAAAAAATTAATTTCCATTTCTCTAAAAAATTAATCTCAACTATATCTAAATGACTACCTAATCTAGATCTTAAAATCACTTAATTTTTTCTTAACCCCAATATTTTTCAATCTTACATATTTTGGTAACCCATCTTTATATGAAGGATAATCCTCACCCTTAATAAGAGGCACAAGATATGTACGGCATCTCTCCGTTATACCAAACCCATCTTTCGTAATAAAATTAGCTGGCATCATTTTTTCCACATTAGCAACCTTTGAAAGCTTTGCCATACCAACCTTCCATTTATAAGGTTTACTAGACAAGCGCTTTATTGCAGGCATTACTGCATTATGCCCTTTAATTGCAAATTCTACCGCAGCCTTACCAGCTGCATACGCTTGATCTACATCAGTTCTTGAAGCAATGTGGCGTGCAGAACGCTGTAAATAATCTGCCACACCCCAATGATATTTAAGCCCCAAACCATCTTTAATAATATTTGCAACTACTGGTGCTACTCCGCCTAATTGTGCATGCCCGAAGGCATCTCGTAATCCTTGATCAGCAAGAAATTTTCCCCTTGCATCCTTTACTCCTTCTGATACTACTACAGTACAATATCCAAATTCATTAACACATTTTTTTACTTTAGCAAGAAATTTTTTCTTATTAAAAGTAATTTCTGGAAATAAAATGACAATAGGGATTTCACAATTCTTATCAGATGCTAAGCCCCCTGCAGCTGCAATCCACCCAGCATGCCGCCCCATTACCTCCAATACAAAAACTTTAGTTGAAGTTTTAGACATACTAGCCACATCAAAACTAGCTTCTCTAGTAGATACAGCTATATACTTAGCTACCGAACCAAAGCCAGGACAGCAATCAGTAATTGGCAAATCATTATCTACAGTCTTAGGAACATGAATTGCTTGTACTGGATAACCTAGTCTCTTTGCTATCTGTGAAACCTTAAGACAAGTATCAGCCGAATCACCACCACCATTATAAAAGAAATATCCAATATTATGAGCTTTAAAAACCTCAATTAAACGCTCATATTCACGTCGATTTTGATCAAGATTTTTTAGCTTATATCTACATGATCCAAAGGCACCAGATGGTGTAATGGATAATGCTTTAATAGCTGCATTACTCTCCTTACTAGTATCAATAAGATCCTCAGTCAATGCACCAATAATTCCATTTCTCCCCGCATAAACCTTCCCAATTTTTTTCTTATTTTTCCGCGCAGTCTCTAAAACGCCAGCAGCAGAGGCATTGATAACAGCAGTTACCCCACCAGATTGAGCATAAAATGCATTTTTTACTGCCATGTTTTTCCCCTTAATCTTATAACTTATATAAAATTACCCTTATGTGCTACTAGCTAATTACTGAAAGAATATCATTACGTATTTTTTCTACCGATCCAACACCATCTATTTTTAAATATTGATTAGCGCCTTTCTCTCCACTAACAGAATACCTAAAATAATAATCTATTAATGGCTTTGTCTGATTATGGTAAACCTCAAGCCTCCTTTTCACCGTTTCTTCTTTATCATCATCCCTCTGTATTAATGGCTCTCCAGTAATATCATCTTTTCCTTCATTTATCGGCCTATTAAATATAACATGATAAGTACGGCCCGTCCCTGGATGCACTCTACGACCAGTCATACGTTTAATAATCTCCTCATCATCAACACTAATCTCAATTACAAGATCAACTAGAACACCGGCAATTCGCATTGCATCTGCTTGAGGAATAGTGCGAGGGAAACCATCAAACAAGAAACCATTCTTACAATCAGGCTTTGATATACGTTCTTTTACTAAGTCAATTATGATACCATCAGGAACCAATTCACCCATATCCATAATTTTCTTAGCAGCAAGGCCAAGCTCACTACCTTTATTTACTGCACTACGAAGCATATCACCTGTTGAAATCTGGGGAATCCCGAGATGCTCTTTTATGTAATTAGCTTGAGTACCTTTTCCCGCACCAGGCCCACCCAATAAAATAATTCGTATGATTATTCTCCATTTCTAAATAAAATTCCCCGCTATAACAGCAGGGAATGAACTCCACTAATTCCTACGACACCTTTAAATTATAACGCAAGCTAGCCAAATTCTCGAACTTTTTAATACTCTAAACTATGCCAACATACTATTTCCAACGCTTACCACTTACTATAACCTTTCCACTTTTAAATCTATATATGATATTAAAATCAGGCATTAATCATACAATATAACAAAAAAAACCAACCTTTTCTAACTACATTATTATTTATAGTAGCCCAGATTAGATATAAATCTAATTAAATTAAAAGATTTTAATTTATAACAAAAGTTACTTATAGTAACAATATCTATTATGCCAAAAAATATAATTTGGCAGCTATATACATAGATAGATTTTCTATTTATAAGGTATAAGGGAATTTCTTACTCTATCTTACCGCACCTATTCAAATTCCTGTGGATAGATTTGTGGATTATTTATATTAAAGCTACGCTTATATTTCGATATAAGATTATCTTTTAACAAAAAATCAACTATAGAATGGAAATTTTGCTGTTTTTAAACATATAGTTATTCTGAAAACAAAGCTATAATTAATTTTAATATCGCTAATTTATATTATTAAACCAATAAATGTGGATTACTTAGTAATCCACATTTAAAATATTTATAACCTAATAAAGTTTTTTAGGCTTAATGAGCTGCAGGTGCGGATTTACCATCACCCATGAATTTAATTTCCCTTTCTCCGCTCAAATGTTCAGGTTCAATCATAAAGTCTCCTCCATTAGAAACCGCCCAAATTTCTTCAGCAGCTCCTTCATCACCACCTGACAGTAAATATGCGCCAAATCCTATTATTCCTCCACCCATAGCAAATGCAGTTTTAACTGGAAAATATACCATAGTCGCTAAGGCTGAGGCAGCTTGAGCACCAGTATCAGATATAGCCACAGCCAAATCATTTTCCTCTGCATGTGCTGTTGGTACAGTCATAGCCACGAAAAAACTTAAAGCCACTATTGCATAAATATTCTTAAAACCTTTTGATGAGATCATTACTACCCCCCTATAATTAATATCTAGAAAAAAACCCTTTCAAATACTACTTTTTATAAAATATTTCTATTTATATTTTATTCTCCAGTGCCAGTATCTTAATGTCAATAGTAATTATGTGAAAAACTAATTTACAATGAGAATACTCCAGCTTTTATTAAAATAATAACTTATAGTAATAAATTAACCAGCAATAATTTTACGCTATTTCACTTGTTATTAGTTAATTTCAATACACCAACTAAACCCAATCTTTACCAATAAGAAAATTATTATAAAGATTTGATTCTTCACTATTTTTTTCTGGCTTCCAATCATATCGCCATTTAACTATGGGTGGCAAAGACATAAGTATAGACTCAGTACGGCCACCAGATTGCAAACCAAATAAAGTTCCGCGATCCCAAACTAAATTAAATTCTACATACCGACCACGACGATAAGCCTGGAAATCTCGTTCATGTTCACCATAAGGCATATTTATACGCCTTTCTAAAATAGGAACATAAGCAGGTATAAAATGATTTCCTACATTTTTTGTTATTTCAAAACAAGTTTCAAAGTCTGGCTGACTAA
Source organism: uncultured Nitrosomonadaceae bacterium (assembly GCA_964013575.1). Lineage (GTDB taxonomy): Bacteria > Pseudomonadota > Gammaproteobacteria > Burkholderiales > Nitrosomonadaceae > BJGV01. The sequence continues at coordinate 33,518 of CAXGWP010000011.1, read as the reverse complement.
GATCATCAAAAAAAATCCCCCCTATCCCTCGTGGTTCATTACGATGTTTTAGATAAAAATATTTATCACACCATTTCTTAAATTTTTTATGATACTCATCTCCAAAAGGTTGAAGAGAATCTTTACAGACCTGATGAAAATGTTTAGCGTCTTCCTCAAAACCATAATAAGGTGTTAGATCCATACCTCCACCAAACCACCATACTGATTCTGCACCTACCTTACGAGCTTCCAAGAATCGCACATTCAAATGAATAGTTGGAGCATAAGGATTATATGGATGTAATACAATTGAAACTCCCATTGCCTCGAAAGAACGCCCAGACAATTCAGGCCTTGCTGCAGTTGCAGATGCTGGCAACCCCAAACCAAATACATGTGAAAAATTTACCCCACCTTTCTCAAATATATTGCCTTTCTCAATTACACAACTTAGCCCACCACCACCTTCTGGGCGTTCCCATTTTTCTCTTCTAAAATGCTCTCCATCGACTTCCTCTAATCGTTCAATAATTTTATCTTGCAATGTACAAAAGTATTCTTTAACTTGATTTGCATTCATACTTAATATGCTCAGAATTAATTTTTATAGTAAACCAAATTAAAAAAGTCTAGGTCTACAATTATTATTGTCAAATAAGGACCAATTATTACAGCCCAATGTCAGATCGCATTATTTTGCCATCAAAGTAAATTCTTTCAGAAATATTATATACACGTTGCCTAGCATTTTTTATGCTATCTCCTAGAGCTGTCACACATAAAACTCGGCCACCAGCTGTTACTATTTCTTTATTATCCTTTCCACCCATCTTAGTTCCAGCATGGAATATATGAAGGTCCTCCTCAAGTTTACTACTAGACATCAACTCCAAAAGACCATGAATCGTATCACCTTTACGAGGCATCTCAGGGTAACCACAAGCAGCCATAACAACACCTAATGCAGTACGACAATCCCAATCTGCATCTACCTTATCAAGCGTCTCATTTATTGCATTCTCGACTAAAATTGATAAATCGCTTCTAAGTCGTAACATAATTGATTGAGTCTCTGGATCTCCCATACGACAGTTATACTCTAATATATTGATAGTCCCACTTTTCCCAATCATCAAACCTGCATATAAAAAACCAGTATATGGCTTTCCTTCTTCTGCCATACCCTTTATAACTGGGTCAATTGCTTTATTAATTATTTTTTCATGTAACTCAGGTGTTATAATTGGAGCTGGAGAATATGCGCCCATACCACCTGTATTTGGACCATGATTACCTTCCTGTAGCCGTTTGTAATCCTGACTTGTAGCAAGAGGTAATATATTTTTCCCATCGGTCATAACTATAAAACTAACCTCCTCACCCTGTAGAAACTCCTCAATTAGAATCTTCTTATTTGCAATACCCGTAGCATTAGAAATTAACATTGAATCTACTGCTGCATGTGCCTCAGGTAATGTCATAACAACCTTCACACCTTTTCCAGCAGCCAGACCATCGGCTTTAATAACAATTGGTGCCCCTACTTTCTCTAAATACTTATGAGCTTCTACAGGATCACAGAAAGCTTCATATTCTGCAGTAGGAATCTTATGACGCCGCATAAAAGACTTTGAGTAATCTTTAGATGCCTCTAATTGTATAGCCTGCTGATTAGGCCCAAATATTTTCAATCCCTCCAATCTAAAAGCATCTACAATACCCTCAGCAAGTGGGGCTTCAGGTCCTACAATAGTAAATCCAATGAGTTCATTTTTAGCAAAATTAATAAGATCAGGAATGGCAGTTACTGAGATATTTTGTATGCCTTCTTCAAGAGCCGTACCGGCATTACCCGGAGAAATATATACCTTACTTACACGTGGAGACTGTTTTAATTTCCATGCCAAAGCGTGCTCTCTACCACCACCACCTATAACTAGTACTTTCATATTCATGATTACCAAAAATAACTATGGCAAAAAAAATTCTAACGTGACCAGCCTAACTATAAATTGAATTAATGCCTAAAATGTCTAGTATTCGTAAAGACCATTGCTACGCCATGCTCATCTGCTGCTGCAATAACTTGCTCATCACGCATGCTACCACCAGGTTGAATAATTGCTTTTGCACCAGCATTTACTACTACATCTAACCCGTCACGAAAAGGAAAAAACGCATCTGAAGCAACGACTGAACCAACTAATGTAAGCCCAGAATCTTTTGCTTTTATTGATGCAATTCGTGCACTATCTACTCTGCTCATTTGTCCAGCGCCTATACCAAGTGTCCGGCCATTTAAACAAAATACTATTGCATTAGACTTAACAAACTTTGCCACACGCCACGCAAATAATAAATCATTCATTTCTTTCTCTGTCGGATGAACCTTTGTTACAATTTTAAAGAAACTAGCATCAACGTTATTATTATCTGGTGTTTGTGCTAACAAACCACCTCCCACACGTTTAAAATCAAGGTTGTTGTTCTTCCCATTCAAATTAAGGATAAGCACACGCAAATTCTTCTTTTGGGAAAGAATATTTTGAGCCTGATTAGAGAAGCTTGGGGCAATAATTACTTCAACAAATTGTTTTATTACATATTCAGCAGTTTCACCATCTAACTCTCTATTAAAAGCAATGATACCCCCAAAAGCTGATGTTGGATCAGTAGAAAATGCAGCTTTATATGCCATAAGGGTATTATTAGATATTCCCACTCCACAGGGATTAGCATGCTTAATTATGACACAAGCAGTAGAATCAAAAGTTTTTACACACTCCCAAGCCGCATCAGCATCTGCAATATTATTATATGAAAGCTCCTTCCCCTGTATCTGAGTATAATTAGCAATCCCTCCAGATACAGAAAGAGAGCCATCCCTGTAAAATGCCGCTTTTTGATGTGGGTTCTCTCCATAACGAAGATCCTGCGCAATCATAAAATTTAAATTAAGATCCGCAGGGAAACTATTCTGATTCCCATCAAGATAAACACCAGTTAAATAATTACTAATAACACTATCATAAGTAGCAGTATGAGAAAATGCCTTACAAGCAAGGTGAAAGCGATATTCCTGCGAAACCATACAGTCATTTGATTTTATTTCGTTTAGTACGGCGTTATATTCCTTTGGGTCAGTAACTACTGCAACATTTTTATAATTCTTTGCTGCCGCACGGACCATAGTTGGGCCGCCAATATCAATATTCTCTATTGCCTCTTCCAAATTAGCGCTTTCTTTAGAAATTGTTTTACTAAACGGATAAAGGTTTACCACAACTAACTCAATAGTTGAAAAAGACATGCTCTCCATAATCTCCATATGTGAGGACAAATCTCTTTGAGCTAGAATGCCAGCATGGATTCTCGGATGAAGTGTTTTAACCCTACCATCAAGAATTTCTGGAAAGCCTGTATAACTACTTACCTCAATTACATCGATACCAGCATTTCTCAATTCTTTAGCTGTTCCACCTGTAGATAGGATACTCACACCACAATTTCTTAACCCCTGTGCAAATTCTACAACACCTGTTTTATCAGAAACACTAATTAAAGCTTGTTTGATCGTCATATTCTGGCACACATATACATAGTGTTAAGTATTACTATAAATTACAATTATTTTTCACCCTTTTGCAGGACAATCTTTATTTAATTTTATATTGCCTGATTTTATTGCGGAGAGTATTTCGGTTTATCCCCAGTATCTCCGCTGTACGCGTCTGATTTCCTTTAGTATACTTCATTACTAATTCAACCAATGGTTTTTCAACACTACATATAACCATTCCATATAATGGGTGCGGCTTCTCTCCATCAAGATCTTTTAAATAATTTTCAACAGATTTACGTACACATCTTGCAATTTCATTCTCATTTATAATAGTCATGCAGCTAATTCCTCACGTCGAATATAAGTTAACCTTTCTCCATGGCCAGATAAACTTCTAAAAAAACTATCAACGACAGATAACTGCTCATCAGAACTTTTTAATTGATTCATAGCATGACGAAATGACGCTGAACCAATTAGGCCTTTTGTATACCAAGAGATATGTTTTCGTGCAATGCGTACTCCGGAATACTCCCCGTAGAAATCATAAAGATCATACAAATGATTCATAAGCACATGCTTAATTTCATTGACTTCAGGCAATGGAAGATAACTTCCTGTGGATAAATAATGACTAATCTCTCTAAATATCCAGGGCCTTCCTTGAGCAGCTCTCCCAATCATTACAGCATCTGCTGAAGTATACTCTAATACTTTCTTAGCTTCCTCTGGCGTATTAATATCACCATTAGCAATAATAGGTATTTTTACATGATTCTTTACAGCAGCAATTGTGTCATACTCAGCTTTTCCCTTGAAGGCACATGCCCTAGTCCTACCATGAATAGCAAGTGCCTGTATCCCTGAATTTTCTGCTATACGTGCAATAATTAATGCATTCTTATTATCTTTATCCCAGCCAGTGCGAATTTTTAAAGTAACAGGTACGTCTACCGCATTAACAACAGAATCAAGTATTTCACCTACCAATTTCTCATCCCGTAACAATGCAGATCCTGCCATCGTATTACAAATCTTTTTAGCTGGGCATCCCATATTAATATCTATAATTTGCGCACCCTGTTCTACATTGTAGACAGCAGCCTGAGCCATCATCATTGGATCAGCTCCAGCAATTTGTACTGAAATTGGATCTACTTCTCCTTCATGATTAGCACGACGTTTAGTTTTCTCAGAACCCCATAAGAGCGAATTACAAGATATCATTTCGGATACGGCCATTCCCGCACCCATTTTCTTACATAACTGCCTAAAAGGACGATCAGTAACTCCAGCCATAGGAGCAACTATCAAATTATTTTTAAGGCTATAAGGACCAATTTTCATAACTTTAATAAACACAAAAAATTAAATAAATTTTACATAAATTATCAATTCTAAACCTAAGACAATTATAGGGAAAGAAATTAATAATAATACAAAATACCCAGTTATCCTCTTGACCCAAACATCATACGTTTAGCAACATAACGCTTTGCTAATGGAAAACAATCAAGGACACTTAATCCAATTCCACGCATTCCATGTAATAAAATATCATCATTAGAGAATAATTTAACCAATGTATCTGTAAAAACTCTTCCTCCCCTACTATCACTCTCCCGTTTAATTTTATATTTTGAAAGCATAGCTTGAGAACCAATATCTGCAGGCATTCCAATAATTTCTCTTGATAACTCCCACGCGTCACGTAATCCTAAATTAAAGCCTTGCCCAGCAACAGGGTGTAAAGTTTGAGCTGCATTTCCAATCAATACCACTCGGTGTCCTGATACAGGTGTTGCATATTTAAGTGCAAGAGGAAAACTGGAACGTTTACCTACACTAATAAGCTCACCAGCTCGATCACCAAAATGACTCTGTAGCCGAGATAAAAATGCAACATCATCCAGGTCAAGAATCTCTTCTACAGTAGATGGTGAAGCGGTCCAAACTAACGAAAAATTCTGGCCAAATGGTAAAAAAGCAACTGGTCCATCTGCAGTAAATCTCTCATAAGCTACTCCACATTGAGGAGAAGAGGCTTCAATCCTAGAAACAACAGCTCTCTGCTCATAATCCTGTACATGTTGAGTAATTCCATCTACCTGTGCAGTAAGCCGGCCACCATCCGCTAGTACCAATAATTTTGCTGTTGCCTGTTTGAGCTTCCCCTCATGCTTATACTCAATTTTCCCCTCTGATAATTCAGGTTTTAATTGCTTTACTTGAGCTCCAGTTAAATATTTAATATTACAATCATGTAGCCTCTTATACATTACTTGAAATATATCCTGATGAAGTATTACATAACCTAAAGCTGGTACACCAATTTCCTTAGCTGTTAGCAAAGTACGCCCAAAACCTCCACGATTAGAAATATGTATTGTCTTAATAGAAGTGATCTCTGGTAGAGAATCCCATACACCTAGACGATGTAAAATCAAACGGCTACCATGAGAAAAAGCAAGCGGACGCGGATCCTCATTCTTATCTGGTGCTTCTCGTGCTTCTAATAAAAGAACGGACAAACCACTACCACTTAACGCAATGGATAAAGACATTCCTATTGGACCACCGCCTACAATGATAAGGTCATATTGTTCAGCCACTATAATTTCCTTATTTTGATTGAATTTTTTACCAGACTTAATTATTCATTCTGCTTCTTCTAGCTCTTTCTTTAGTAGCCTGATTATCATCAACCACAGTATATTCGCCCTCAACCGTATTCTTCCCGCCTATATTAGATGAATTTACCAGATTTTCTGATTTATTTAGATGACGCTTTAACCACCAAAACCGGATGCCAAAACCAGCAGCAGCTATAGCAAATAATGCCAAAAAAGCAGCAAAAAAGAAAACACCAAAAATTGACAATAAAATTAATATTGGAATCAATACTAAATATGTTACCCACCGCTTAGTTATCAAAGGTGACTCAGCTAGTCCACGTTGGTGCTTTTCCTGAAAACCAGAAACTTTCTTAACTATTATTTTCCAAATTTCATTCATCGCATTAGCTCTTCAATTTCGTTAATAGACTTTGGTGCAGATGCTGTTAAAACTTCACAGCCATTATTCGTAACAATTACATCATCTTCAATACGAATACCAATATTCCAGAAATGTTCAGGTACATTTTTAGCTGGACGAATATAACAGCCAGGCTCTACAGTAAGCGCCATTCCTAAATCAAATAAACGCCATTCTCCATCTTGCTTATATTCACCAACATCATGAACATCTAGTCCCAACCAATGGCCAGTTCGATGCATGTAAAATTGCCTATAATCTCCTGATTCAATAACAGAATCTACATTTCCTTGGCATAACCCCATATCAATAAATCCCTGAACAAGTACTTTTAGTGCTGCAGTATGCGGCATATCCCAAGAGTTACCTACTTTTATGACACTAATGGCAGCATACTGTGCAGATAAAACTAATTGATATATATCTTTCTGCACCGAATTAAATTTACCATTTATAGGAAATGTACGGGTAATATCTGCAGCATATCCACTTAATTCACAACCAGCATCAATTAATACCAAATCACCCGATTTTAATTCCATATTGTTATTAATATAATGTAACACGCATGCATTTGCACCACCTGCAACAATTGGTGTGTAAGCAGGCGCTTCAGAGCCATGCTTACGAAATTCATGCAGAAATACCGCCTCAACTTCATATTCTTTCATCCCAGGGCGAATTGCCTGCATTGCACGACAATGAGCACGGCTGGAAATTTCGGCAGCTCGGCGCATAAGCTGAATCTCACCAGCACTTTTGAACAAACGCATCTCATCTATTAACGCTCGATAATCATAAATTTCCGCCGGAGCGACAATACCACCTCTGGACTTCGCTCTTACCTGATTTAGCCACTCTGTTAAACGCAAATCCCATGCGGGATATTGCCCTAATGCATAATAAATCCTAGATTGACCAGCCAATAATCCAGGTAAAATCTCATCCAAAATAGATATAGGATATGTTTCATCAATGCTAAAAACTTCTTTTGCAGATTCTGGGTCATACCGTAAACCATTCCAGATTTCGCTTTCTATATCCTTATCTTTACAAAATAATATTGCCTTTATTTCATTTATATTATCCCCAATCATCATCACAAATAGGGCATCCGGCTCACTAAAACCTGTCATATAGTAAAAATAACTATCAAAACGATAAGGGTAATTACAATCAAGATTCCTAACTTTCTCTGGAGAAGTAGGAATAACTACTATCCCTTTCTGCATTTTAGTTGCTAGATATTGACGACGTTTAATATAACAATTAATCGGGACCATAAATAATACTATTACAAGATTAATAGAATAAAGAAAAAATTAGTGTTTTCCTTGTTTACTTTGAAGTTTAGCATCAATCTTATGTAACCTCTCTGGCGTGCCAACATCTATCCAAAAACCTTTATAATGCTCACCACTAACATTTCCTTCTTTAATTGCCTCACATAATTTTGGTGCTAGCTTTAATACTACTCCAGACCTAATCTTATTAAAAAAAGATGGCTTATAAACACTAATCCCACTAAAAGTAAGCTTCTCTCTCCCAGCCTGTAATAACCTACCAGAATCAAGAAAGAAATCTCCATCTGAATGATGCTCCTGATTATTTACCATTACCAGATGTGCCATATCTTTACCAGTTATCATCTGCCTTAAAATAGGCAGCAATTTAGCAAAATCATATTCACAATATATATCAGCATTAACTACAATAAAGGGATACCCTAGACACTTATCTGCATTCTTTCTTTCTAATAAAGGTAGTGCCTTTACAATGCCACCTGCAGTTTCTAATGCCATTGCTTCCCGGGAATAACAAATATTAACTCCATAGCGACTTCCATTACCTAATGCTGCCTCAATCATTGCACCCAAATAAGCATGATTAATGACAATATCTATAAAACCAGCACGTGCTAGATTTTCAATATGATATTCAATCAACATTTTATTTCCCACAGAAAGTAATGGCTTTGGCATATTATCAGTCATGGGACGCATACGTATTCCGCGTCCAGCAGCCAAAATCATTGCGCTAAATTGTCCCGCTTTATGCTCCATGATTAATCTCTAATTTTTTCCTTGCTCTCCTTGCTCTCTAATTCACTTAATAGTTCAGACAAAAAATTAAGTTCACGATAACGATCACAAGTTTTTTTCAAATGATTAATTACTATAGGTATATCTTTAAGATAGTTTTTTTTGCCATCGCGATAACATAAACGTGCAAATATACCTAAAATCTTGAGATGCCGCTGCACTCCCATCCACTCAAAATCACGGTAGAAATCTGAAAAATTATTTACTACAGGGATGCCTCTTTTCCTTGCTTGTTCCCAATAACGTATTACCCAATCAAGTATTTTTTCTTCTTCCCAATAAACATATGCATCCTTAAAGATAGATACTAGATCATATGTAATAGGTCCATAAACGGCATCTTGAAAATCAATAATACCAGGATTGGGGTCAGTTACCATAAGATTTCGTGAGTGAAAGTCACGATGAACATATACTTTAGGTTGGGCAAGATTATTCTTCAAAATTTCTGCAAAACAAGCACTAAGATTTCTCCTCTGTTTTTTATTTAATTCTATATGTAAGTGCTTTTCCAAATACCATGTTGGAAACAGACTTAATTCATTAAAAAGAAGCGTATGGTCGTAATTTGGTAATTTTCCAGAACAACTAGCTAATTGAATCCTAATTAACGAATCTATAGCATCATGATATAAACCATCTGCAACCGAATATCCTTCATGTAATGCCTCCATATATGTAGTATTTCCAAAATCTGAAAGTAACAAAAACCCTTGCTTGAAATCTCTTCCTAGGATTTTTGGAACGTTAACATTTGCTATAGAGAAAATATCAGCAACATGCAGAAATGAAACACAATCCTCATGCTGTGGTGGCGCATCCATTATAATTAAAGTTTTTGGAGTAAATTTATCATTAAATGTTATTCGAAAATATTGACGAAAGCTTGCATCAATAGAAACTGGTAATATAGAAAACTGTCTTGCTGGGAATTGACCTTTAACCCAACTTTCTAAAATCTGATAACGTTCCGATTTATCCATAATCCTTCTACCGATTGCCTATTTCTTAAAAATATGAGATTTTATCATGTGAATATCAACGATTATTCTAATTCGTGTTATAAAGCAAAGGAGAAATTATGCTAAACCAAAAAATATTGGATGAAATCAGTTCAAAAGTAAATGATTTAGTAGCACAAAGTCCTGTAAAAGATGTAGAACAAAATATGCGTGTTCTATTATCTGGAGTATTCTCAAAATTAGATCTGGTAACGCGTGATGAATTTGACGTACAACAAGAGATGCTGATACGCGCACGTACACAGTTAGCTGAATTGGAATCAAAAATTACTGACTTGGAGAAACAACTAAAGCCAAATAAAAAAAGGAGTTCTAAAAAAACCTAGATTCTATATAAAACAGCATAAAAATTACTCTAGAAGAATACTAAATCTTATGTGCCTCCTAAATAGATATATTTTTTCTTAAAAAAGATATCTGATAAACTTGCTTAGCATCAAGATAAGTCTAGTAAATGATTGAACTGTATCATACAAATCTTCCAATTATTTCTCAAGAAATAACTGCTATATCTAATTAAAATAACCGTGAAAATATTATATGCATAGATTATTACCTTTATAGCCATACAAACCCAAGCTACCCATTCTTTTTATATTAAACACTTAATAGCAGCCTAATTTATGTGGCATGATAAAATTCCACATATTTTGAATCCATAAATGTAGCTCAACATGAACAACCAACAACGCACTAAGCTATTACATGATCTTCTTACTAACAGAATCTTGTTACTAGATGGTGCAATGGGAACCATGATTCAAAGTTATAAGCTGAATGAAGAAGATTACCGTGGCACACGTTTTAAGGATTATCCTCATGATCTCAAGGGAAATAATGACCTCCTAACACTTACTCAGCCCCAAATTATCCATGAAATTCATACTGGTTATCTAGAAGCTGGTGCTGACATTATTGAGACCAACACGTTCAGTTCTAATTCTGCTTCAATGGCAGATTATCATATGCAGGATCTAGTATATGAACTAAATTTTTCAAGTGCAAAATTAGCACAGGAGGCAGTACAAACTATAGAAGCAAAGATCCCAAATAGACCTCGCTTTGTTGCTGGTATATTAGGCCCAACAACTAAAACTAGTTCTATTTCACCAGATGTAAATGATCCAGGATTTCGTAATATTACTTTTGATATATTAGTAAGTGATTATACGGAATCTATTCGAGGCTTGGTGGATGGTGGTGTAAACATTTTATTTGTGGAAACTATCTTTGACTCACTTAATGCGAAAGCTGCCCTATTCGCGATAAACCAGTATCTTGAAGCCTCTAATACTAGTATTCCTATTATGATTTCAGCAACAATAACTGATGCTTCTGGTCGAACACTTTCTGGACAAACAACTGAGGCATTCTGGAATTCAGTAAGCCATATTAAGCCTTTATCAGTTGGGCTTAACTGTGCACTTGGAGCTGAACTAATGAGACCATATATAGAAGAACTTTCTAAAGTTGCTGGAGTTTATATTAGCGCACATCCTAATGCTGGCTTACCAAACCCCCTTGCGGAAACAGGTTATGATGAGTCGCCCAAATATACAGCAAAAATAATTAAAGATTTTGCACAATCAGGTTTCGTTAATATTGTAGGAGGCTGCTGTGGCACAACACCTGCACATATCAAGGCCATTTCAGAAGAAATAAACGGACTCCCCCCGCGGGTAATTCCTAATATAACAAAAGAATTACGACTTTCAGGCTTAGAACCTTTAAATATCAGCGATAGCTCATTATTTGTAAATGTAGGTGAACGAACAAATGTCACAGGATCAAAGGCCTTTTCTCGCTTAATATTAAATAATAATTATACGGAAGCACTGACTATTGCACGTAATCAGGTAGAAAATGGTGCACAAATTATTGATATCAATATGGATGAGGCCATGCTTGATTCAGAAAAAGCTATGGTGACGTTCCTTAACCTGATCGCAGCTGAACCGGATATCAGTCGAGTTCCAATAATGATTGATTCAAGTAAATGGTCTGTTATTGAGGCTGGTTTAAAAAGAATACAAGGAAAGGCTGTAATAAATTCTATTAGCCTGAAAGAAGGTGAAGAAGAATTTATTAAGCACGCTAAACTTGCCCGTAGCTATGGTGCAGCTGTGATTGTAATGGCCTTTGATGAATCAGGCCAAGCAGACTCACAAGAACGAAAAATAGAAATATGTACTCGATGCTACAAAATATTAGTTGATCAGATAAACTTTCCTCCAGAAGATATTATTTTTGATCCGAATATTTTTGCAGTAGCTACAGGCATTGAAGAACACAACAACTATGGTATTGATTTCATAGAGGCCACACGAATCATTAAACAAACCTTGCCTTATGCCAAAATAAGTGGAGGAGTTTCCAATGTTTCATTCTCATTCCGTGGCCAAGAAGCAATACGCGAGGCAATTCATACAGCTTTTTTATATCATGCTGTCAACTCAGGAATGACTATGGGAATAGTTAACGCAGGACAACTAGGCGTTTATTCCGATATACCAAATGATTTACTAGAACATATTGAAGATGTGTTGTTTAACAAACGCCCAGATGCCACCGAGAGACTAGTTGATTTTGCTGAGCATTTTAAGGGACACAAAAAGGAAAACGTTGAGGATCTTAGTTGGCGTGATGAATCAGTCCAGCAACGGCTTACACATGCTCTAGTTAAGGGAATTAATAACTACATAATAGAAGATACAGAAGAAGCAAGGACTGAAATAAATAACCAAGGCGGCCGCCCCATTCAAGTCATTGAAGGGCCATTAATGAACGGAATGAGTGTTGTTGGTGATTTATTTGGGTCAGGAAAAATGTTCCTACCACAAGTAGTAAAATCAGCAAGAGTAATGAAGCAAGCTGTAGCCTATCTTTTACCTTTTATTGAGAAAGAAAAGCAGGCATCTGGTGACTCAGAGGCAAAAGGGAAAATTATTATCGCCACAGTTAAAGGTGATGTACATGATATTGGTAAAAATATTGTTACAGTAGTGCTTCAATGTAATAACTTCGAAGTCGTAAATATGGGTGTGATGGTTCCCTGTACAGAAATTTTAGAAACTGCGCGACGTGAACAAGCTGATATGATTGGCTTATCAGGATTAATAACCCCTTCATTAGAAGAAATGGCATACGTAGCTAAAGAGATGCAACGCCAAGGATTTACTATTCCTTTATTAATTGGTGGGGCGACTACTTCTCGTGTACATACAGCAGTAAAAATAGCTCCTTATTATGATGGGGTGACTGTATGGGTACCAGATGCTAGCAGAGCGGTAGGCGTGTGCAGTAAATTATTATCACAGAATTTAAAAGAGAATTATATTCAAGACATCAAATCTGAGTATGAAAAAGTCAGGGCCCGACACAAAAATAAAAAAGGACAAGGTCCAATGCTATCGATAGAAGAAGCCAGAAACAATGCATTTAAAACTGACTGGGAAAGCTACTCTTCTTTCAAGCCAGGTTTCATTGGAGTTCGTACTTTAAGAAACTACCCTCTTGATAAAATTGCAGCCTATATTGATTGGACTCCATTTTTTCAAGCCTGGGAGCTAACCGGAAGGTACCCTGATATTCTCAATGATAGTGTTGTAGGTGAAACTGCCAGAAATTTATTCCGTGATGCACAAATAATACTAAAGAAAATTATTGACCAAAAATGGTTAACAGCCAATGCAGTATACGGACTATTCCCTGCCAACTCCATAAATAGCGATGATATTGAGATATATACAGACGAAACAAAAACTAAAATTGCAATGAAATACCATACAATTCGACAACAAACTAGAAAGCCATCAGGACGACCTAATTTATCTCTTGCTGATTTTATTGCTCCAAAAGAATCTAGCATTAATGATTATATTGGAGCCTTTGCTGTATCTACAGGTTTTGGTATTGATGCAAAAGTAAAAGATTATGAAGATAAACATGATGACTATAACGGGATCATACTTAAAGCGCTCGCTGATCGTTTAGCTGAAGCTTTTGCAGAACATTTACATGCAAGAATACGACGTGAATTCTGGGGCTATGCTAAAAATGAAACTCTAGATAATGAAGACCTTATTTCTGAAAAATATCGTGGCATTCGCCCAGCACCTGGATACCCAGCTTGCCCTGACCATACAGAGAAAGGGCCATTATTTAGATTATTAGAAGCCTCAAAAAATACAGGAATTACCATTACTGAATCTTATGCTATGGTCCCAACGGCAGCAGTGTCTGGATTCTATTTTTCTCACCCTAATGCTAAGTATTTTGCTGTTGGTAAAATTGATAAAGACCAAGTAGAGGACTATGCAAAGAGAAAAGAATGGACACTACAGCAAGCTGAGCAATGGCTTGCTCCGATTCTAGCCTATGAAAGATAATTCCATAACATTTCTATATAAAAATTAACCTTTCGCTCTGGAAATTCTAGTAACCTCATGAATGTGCCTTAACCCACGCATTAATTGTGCCAGATGCTTTCTATTATTAACTTGCAATGTGAAATTTATATTTGAATGAGCACCATCACCTTCCATAGAAATATTATCAATATTAGAATCTGACTCAGCAATGCTTTCAGCTACCCTAGCTAATACTCCTCTTTGATTTGCAACTACCATTTTAATATTAGCCTCAAAAGGCCTAGCTATATTATTACTCCAAGTTACGTCTAACCAGCTATTCTTATTATTTCTATTTTTTGCAATCATGGGGCAGTCATATATATGAATTACAAGCCCATGATTTTTCTTTATGAAACCCACAATATGATCTCCCGGAATAGGGCGACAACATGTTGCAAACTGTACTACCATACCCTCTGTCCCAAGAATAGCAATAGTATCATTTTTAACACTCTTCCTAGTAAGAACCTCCCCAGGCTTCGCAAATCTCCTTGCAACAACAGCTGGCAAATGTTTCCCTAGCCCCATATCCTTTAATAGCTCTTTCTTTGATTTAGCACCGCTTTCCCGTGCAAGCTTCTGCCATTGAGCTGCATTTATTTTTTTTGGATTAACATTAAAGGATAATAGAGCCTGATTTAATAAACGTCTCCCAAATTCAGCTGATTCTTCAGCCTGCAAGGCCTTTAAGAAATGACGAATTTGGGATCTAGCTTTACTAGTCGATACATAAGTTAACCAAGCAGGTTTAGGTTCTGCATGAGATGCTGTCATAATTTCAACACGATCTCCACTTCTAAGTTTTGTTCGTAATGAAGCATGCTCTCCATTGATTTTGACAGCCACACAACTATTCCCAATATCAGTATGCACTGCATAAGCAAAATCAACGGCTGTTGATTCCTTTGGTAAAGCTATAACTTTCCCCTGTGGGGTACAAACATAAACTTCCCCTGGAAACAGATCAATTCTAAGATGCTCCAAAAACTCTAAAGAATCATCAGAATCACTAAGGGTTTCTAACAAATTTTGTAACCACTGATGCGTCCTAAGGTGCATATCATTTAGACCAGATTTTAAATCAGAATCAGAACTCTTATATAGCCAATGTGAGGCAACACCAGATTCTGCAATCCTATGCATTTCATCTGTTCGAATCTGCATTTCAATAGGCATACCATATGGCCCTAATAAAGTACTGTGCAATGACTGATAGCCGTTCTCCTTTGGAATGGCAATATAATCTTTGAATTTACCTGGAATAGGGTTATATAAACCATGAAGTGCTCCAAGTGCAACATAGCATGAAGGTATGTCTTCTACAACAATACGGAACCCATAAATATCGAAGATTTCAGAAAATGTAAGGTGTTTTTCTACCATCTTTTTATAGATACTATAAAGTTGCTTCTCTCGCCCACTTACCTTTGTAATGATCCCTGCATCTTGCAAGCATTTCCGGATCGCATCAAGCATTTTCTTAAGTACTTCTCTCCGATTACCTCTAACTGCCTTTGTTGCTTTGGTCAAAACTTTATAGCGTGTTGGGAAAAGATAACGAAAACTAAGTTCCTGTAATTCCTGATAGATATTGTTAAGACCTAACCGGTTGGCAATAGGTGCATAAATTTCCATTGTTTCACGAGCAGTACGGCGTCTTTTATCAAGCCTCCTTACCTCAAGTGTTCGCATATTATGCAGCCTATCTGCAAGCTTTATAATAATAATACGTACATCACGCGCCATTGCTAACAACATCTTACGAAAATTTTCCGCCTGAGCATCTGCCTGTGTTTGAAATTCAATCCTATCTAACTTAGATACGCCATCTACCAACTCAGCAACTTCTTCTCCAAATTTCTTTCTAATCTCTGATTTAGGAACATGGGTATCTTCTATTACATCATGAAGAAACGCCGCAGTTAGCGTTTGAGTATCTAGATGCATTTTACTGAGTATGGTAGTAACAGCTAGAGGATGAGAAATATAAGGTTCGCCAGATTCACGATACTGCCCAGAATGAGCATTTTGACTAAAAAGGTAAGCACTTCTAAGTTTAGAGATATCTTTCTGTTTTAAATAGGTAGATAGTTCACGAAATAACAATTCTGCCTTAGAAATATAAGAAGTAACATTAGGATGAATCTCTGCTAATACAGGACCTTCCTTATTTTTCTGTCGCTCTAATTGACTCATAATATAAAGTAGCGAGACAGGGATATTTTTAACGCCTCTATAATATTAGATAAAATATTTATACCTAGTTAAATAAACAGGAAAAAAATTTATAAATATCTATATAGTATGATTTCAGGCAGAATCCATTCTGATAATTTCTCCTCCTATTTCCCCTTGAGCCAATTCACGTAATGCGATAACTGTAGGTTTGTCTCTATTTATCTCTACCATAGGAGGACTTCCAATTGAAATTTGCCTTGCCCTGATTGTTGCAGCCAGAGTCATATCAAATCGGTTATGTATTTTTATTAAACAATCTTCTACCGTAATCCTTGCCAAACTATTTCTCCTAATAAAAAAATTAAAATTATACTTATAAAAACTGTGTTACTAAGTTCCTATAACGAACAATCTGCATTGACATTCTTAACCTCTCTGACTGTACAATAGAAACTAATTCTTGTATGGCCTTATCAATATTATCGTTGATAATAACATAATCATATTCATTAACATGGCTAATTTCATTTCTTGCCGAATCCATTCTCTTGGCAATCACCTCTTTACTATCTTGATTACGATTATTTAAACGATTTTCTAATACCTCTAATGAAGGTGGTAGTATAAAAATACTAACTACATTAGAAAAAATTTTACGTACCTGTTGCGCTCCTTTCCCATCAATTTCAAGTAAAACATCTTTTCCAGAATTTATAGTTTCATTTATCCATTTCTTAGAGCTACCATATAAATTTCCATAAATCTCAGCACTTTCTATAAACTCTCCATTTTCTAACATTTTTTCAAAAGTATTCCTCTCTACAAAATGATAATCTTGACCCTCTATTTCATTAGCGCGCTTCAGTCTTGAAGTATATGAAATTGATAGCCATAAATCCATATTCCTCTGAATTAGTGATTTACTCAAACTGGTTTTTCCAGTTCCAGAGGGCGCACTAAGAATAAATAAGTTACCTAATACTTTTTTCATATTAGATCCTCATATTTTGAATACTCTCAATTTTATCTGGCAGAACGTCTGTATGTATCATATAGTAATATACAGCTAGCCTATTAATTTGAGCTTTGTAAAAATATCCTTGCTTTGAAACTAAATAAACTTTATATATCTAAAGCTTCAAGCATGCATCACTAGCATCAATAACTCTCTTATACCTAATCACCCACTCAAGTGGAATAGGTAAAACAGACCCCTTCTGCTTTACTATATGTGCGGCAACAATTGCACCAAGTATAATGGCACGGCCACAATTATCTCCTCCAGTACGAATATTAACCTCTATTGCTGTTTTATAGTCTGGAACACATTTAGCAATATGAAAAATTACGGGCAGCCCTTCTGCCACATGGCAAGCAGAACCAAATTTCTCTGCAACTTTAATATTATCTAATTCTTTTAGATCTAATGCTTGTTCAAGTAGCGGTCTTAATTTGTCACCTGCAAAGTCTAAAGATCCATTTAATGCCACCTCCATTGAGCTACCATTAAATATTCTAAATAATACTGCTGCAGAGCATTTTGCAGCTGCAACTGCTAATTTATTATTATTTGTCACACGTACTATTTCATCAATTCTGTCCATCAATACTTCAAGATCATCAGTATTAGCTGCTACTATCGAAGGAATCGTTGCTAATGATAAAAATTGATCGTCATCAGCACCTGATTCTTTTGGAAATGACTTGGGCTCAAGCGGTATTAGTGTCTGCAGAGTCATACGAGTAGGAGAGTCTACATATCCCACATATTTGCCGCCCAAACCAAAATGTTTGCGGAACTCAATTTGATACTCTATACGATTGAATCCCCCATATTTCACCAGATGCTGTAACATCAACAGACATACCTCACCATAACCTGTTGAATCCCCTGAGTCCTTTGCACTATGTGCAAAATAACCTTTTACCCCCTCATAATAACTAGCATCAGGCTGCAAAAATACAAGACCTTTAATTTTCTCAATTTCTACAATACGCTTGTGATCATAAATCCAATGTAATCCAAGCGTAGCAGAGTCAGCTATAAGCGCACCAAGTATGGCAGCAATATTTGGATTCATATTATTCCTTAACTATATTTCTTCATCAGCAGGTAATTGGCGGGCCTCATCTTCTAACATTATAGGAATACCATCTTTTATGCTAAAAGCTAACCTATCTATTTTACAAATCAGCTCATTATCAAGCTTCTTATATACTAACGGACCTTTACACAATGGACACACTAAAATGTCTAATAACTTCGTATCCATAAATTACACCCTCAATATTTTTAATAATAATATCAGGCAAATATAGTATAACCAACAAAGCCTAATATATTCTTAATTTAATTATAAAAAATTATTTAAACTTACCTTCTTTCTGCTTAAATAAAACTACATACCATAGCCTCGTATTCAAGGAATGCATTACCCATTATTTTATTTTCTCTTCTCAGTCATAAAAGTTATGTGGTAATACCCTACATGATGAGCTGCTTCCATTATAGAAATAACAGATTGATGTGTTGCATTAGCATCAGCATTAATAACAATGACTGGATCTTTCTCCATACCTGCAGCAGCTCTTAATTCATCACTAAACCCTTCTATACTATTGTATTTTACAGGCACACGATTAATCACATAATCCCCAACAGAGCTAACAGATATATTAATAACACCCGTATTGTTAGATGGCTTTTCCGATGTGGCTTGAGGTAAAGTAATCTCCATTTCTGAGAATTTTGAGTATGTAGTAGTAATCATCAGAAATATTAAAATTACTAACAATACATCAATCATTGGAATTAAATTAATCTCTGGTTCTTCTTTATCTCTTCCTCGTTGAAAATTCATTTAATAATTTATTTATTTATTAAAAAAGGCATAAAGAGCTTATAATTCAATCCTTACGTTCCCCATATACAACTTCCACTAATTTTAATGCTTGTAATTCCATCCCTACCACCATTGAGTCTACCTTAGCACGGAAATAACGATAAAAAATCATACTTGGTATAGCAACTAGAATCCCAAATGCCGTATTATAAAGTGCAATAGAAATCCCATGAGCAAGCTGAGCAGGATTACTCTCTCCTGTAGGAGAATTCGAACCAAAAATCTCAATCATACCAACTACGGTACCAAATAATCCTAACAATGGACTCATCGAAGCAATAGTACCAAGCGTTGTTAAATATCGATCAAGATCATGTGAAACAGCACGACCAGCCTCTTCTATAGATTCTTTCATAACCTCACGTGTGCTTTCAATATTTTTTAAACCAGCTGCAAATATTCTACCTAGTGGTGAATGTGCATGTAAACGTACAAGCATATCTGAATTCACCCCGCGCTCCTGATACTCTCTAGCAACTCTTTTTAATAATCCTTTTGGAGCGACAACATTTATCCGTAAAGCTAAAATTCTTTCGCCAATAATACCAACAGCAGTAACAGAAGCTATAATAATCAACCAAATTGGCCAGCCAGCAGCCTGAATCAATGAATACAAGTAATATTCTCCTAAAAAGTCTAGATAAATAATGGGTATTGTAATGTATCTTGCCTACATATTCAGCAAAGTAAAAATATACTATTTCTTCAATAAATAATTAATCCTACTACACTAACACTATTCACTAACATAATTAATATTTTATAATCATATTGAAGAAATTTATCTATGAATTCTAACAAAATTTATGCTATCTAATTCAATACAATAGTAACTTTCATTCTAAATATAGATTATTATAGAGTATATAAATGAAATCCCCTTTAGAGACAAAAAATATCCAAAAAACCTTAACTGTAAGTGAATTAAATCATACAGCCAAAGAACTTCTTGAAAACACACTCTCCGTCTTATGGATTAGTGGCGAGATATCTAACCTTAATAAACATATTTCAGGTCATTGGTATTTTTCTTTGAAAGATGATAATGCACAAATACGCTGCGTATTCTTCCGTTATAAAAATAGGCTTCTAGATTGGAAACCTGAAGATGGCATGAAAGTAGAAGTACAAGCGTTAGTAACACTTTTTGAAATTCGCGGAGATTTTCAATTAAATATAGATACTATGCGCCTAGCAGGAAAAGGAAATTTATTTCAAGCATTCGAGCTGCTAAAAATTAAATTAGAAAAAGAAGGACTATTTGAATCTAAACGTAAAAAACCTTTACCTACCTTCCCAAAACAAATAGGCATCATAACCTCATCCTCAGGAGCAGCCCTGCGCGATGTTCTATCTACTTTAAAACATCGAATGCCCTCAATACCTATAATTATTTATCCTACACAAGTACAAGGTGATGGTGCCTCAGAAAAGATAGTAAATTCTATTCAAATTGCCGAGAAACGCAATGAATGTGATGCGCTAATTCTTTGTAGAGGTGGAGGCTCTATTGAAGATTTATGGTCATTTAATGAAGAAATCGTAGCTAGAGCAATAGTTTCATGTCCTATTCCTATCATTTGCGGAATAGGACATGAAACAGATTTTACTATTGCAGATTTTGTTTCAGATGCCCGGGCACCCACCCCAACTGGCGCAGCAAACCATATTTCACCTGATAAAAAAGAGCTATTACAGAAAATAGAATCTATAAATAAAAATATTCTAAGAATAATACAAAATCTCCTTGATATTCATACACAGCATATTGATATGCTTTCACATCGCCTTATACACCCAAATGAACAGATTCATTCCCAATTTATATATCTCAAACAACTTAATGATAAATTTAAAAATATCTGGCCACGGTATTTTGAGAACCGTTTATGGTCATTACGTGAATTAAACCAGCGTATTAAATTAACCAAACCAGATACAAACCCCCTTCTTGTTAAGCTAAAAGAACTAGATAATCGACTGTCCCGATCAATAACCTATAACTTTGAAAAATTAATGGCCTCACTAGAACGAAAACAATCACATCTTAATCTCCTTAATCCAGCCTCTATTCTTGACCGAGGTTACAGCATTACTTACGACAAAGACAAAAAAATACTACGACAAAATGACCAAATCAATATTGGTGATACTATCAAAATTACTTTTGCTAAAGGGTGGAGTAAAGCTAAAATCCTAAAGAAAGGGAAGAAGGAAACTAATTCTGGCATCTAAAGGAATCATTGGCAGACTAGTGTAATTTATTCTAGCGTAACACTAAAAGTTACCTATAATTTATTATGATAACTAATCAAATATGCATGCAACCTAAACCCAAAATGCTAGAATTACGGTACAATTAATAGCTTAATTTAATAAATATAATTTTCTATATAAGCTATATTATAAAGCTTAAAGTTCATAGAATGAAATCTATTAATCTTTAGAAAAAAGGATAATACTCAAATGCCAAGAATCTTTCTCATGCTTGGTGCTATTAATGCGTTTCTTTGTGTTGCGTTTGGTGCGTTTGGTGCGCATAGTTTAAAACAGCTACTATCTACAAATATGCTTGCCGTTTACCAAACAGGTGTACAATATCATTTCTATCATTCTTTAGGCTTAATTATAATTGGTCTAGTATTGATACATGCTCCCAAATCAAAATCTATATTATTATCTGGCTGGTTAATGCTTGGAGGAATTATATTATTCTCCGTGAGTCTCTATACACTAAGTATTACAGAAATACGTATTCTAGGGATGATTACCCCCATTGGTGGAATAGCATTTTTAAGCGCGTGGTTATTACTTGCATATGGTGTAAGTAAAATTAAATAACTCTCATTACTTATAGCCAATTGATATAACATGGGTGATATAAAAACCCACCATTTTTTTGCTTCATGCCCGAATGGATTAGAATCAGTACTGGCAACTGAGATTAAAAATCTAGGTGGAATCTCTATAAAAGAATGTAATAGCGGCGTTAAATTCCAAGGTAGCTGGCATACATGCTACCTAACTAATCTTAAAAGTAGAATTGCAAGCCGTATTCTCTGGCAAATTACAAAAAGAACCTATGTCAATGAAAATGATATCTATAATATCTCTTATGATCTCCCATGGAATAAATGGATCTCATCAACACAGACAATTCGTGTCAATGTAGCAGCAAAGAGATGTACTCTTCGCAGCCTCAAATTTATTACTCTAAAAATTAAAGATGCTGTTTGTGATAAGTTTCGTCAACTAGAAAATAAACGTCCTAATGTAAATACTATAAACCCAGATATTCGTATCCATGGTTTCCTTAGTGAATATGAATTCACCCTGTATCTTGATACCTCAGGGAATGCTCTATTTAAAAGATTTTTAAGAAGAACTACGGGAATAGCGCCATTAAAAGAAAATCTAGCCGCCGGTATATTACAGCTATCTGGCTGGGAGCCCGGTATACCATTGCTTGATCCAATGTGTGGAAGTGGAATATTCTTAATAGAGGCTGTACAAATAGCATTAAATATTGCTCCAGGAATAAAACGTAACTTTGCTTTTGAAAAATTTAAAAAATTTGATAAAGTTTTATGGAGCAAAATAAGAGAAGAATCCATTAGCCAACAAAAGGAAAAATTAAAACAGCAAATTTATGGAAGTGATTTATATGGAAACGCTCTATCCCATGCTCGTATCAACCTTGAAATAGCTGGATTATCAGATCTAGTCATACTGAAACAAGGGAATGTCCTAGAAATACCCTCTCCTGCCCCATCTGGCATACTTATTAGCAATCTACCTTATGGTAAGCGTGTAGGGTGCCAAAATGAATTAGCAGAATTTTATCCAAAATTAGGACATGCCCTAAAAAAGAAGTTTTCTGGATGGCACGCTTATTTCCTAACAGGAGATGCTTTACTCCAAAAGTCCATACGTCTAGCTGCTTCGCGTCGTATACCTTTATATAATGGCGCAATAGAGTGTCGATTATTAGAATATAAAATAGTGTCAGGAGAAATGAGGAAAATAAAAGAGTGCGCCACAAATAACTAGTATATACATATGATATTAAACTAAAGATTAGCCTTATTGTTTACATTTATTATATGCATAAATGTAATCTAATATGCATTCTACTTATAGTTAGAATTCAGCCTATCACCATACACTATTTGTGTAGCACATTGAATTATTTATAGCTAATAACAATACAAGAAAGTCTTAATTAAACATAAACATTATATCTTTCTTCTTCGCATAATTCTTTTTAATGATCAGCATCATGTATTGGCTTACTTGGTTCTGAATCAATATATTCTATTACAACATCACGTTTCTTTTTTTCAGGAGAGGATTCCAAAATAGCCCCATCTTTTTTATCATCTACATTGTCTGAAGGAGGAGAACCATCAAATATTAAGCTATTTCTACGTTGTAAATATGCATCACGCAAAAACTCATATTTATCCAACGCTGCCTCATTTACAATTTCCTCTTTATCTAATAATTGTTTACGCTCATCAACAAATTTACTAGCTCCTATTGTTGGTGAAATAAAAGGAGCCATAAAAGGAGCCGCATAAAAAACCGGATTTGTAGCCACATCAACTATACTTCCAAATCCATCCCGAACAGTAAATCCACCAAAAATTGGCACAACTATGTAAGGACCGCTGGACACGCCGTAATGAGCCAAAGTCTGCCCAAAATCTTCATGCCGTTTTGGAAATCCAAAATCACTCCCAAAATCTATTAATCCACCAATTCCTAAAAATGTATTAATTAATAGGCGAGACCCATCTGATTTTGCCTCAGTAAATTTTAATTGAAGGATATCATTAACAACCACAACAAAGTCATCCAAATTAGAAAAGAAATTTCCTGCACCCACCTGAACAGGTTCAGGTGCAATGAACTTATAAGTTTCAGCAACAGGCTTCAATACATATTTATCAGCTTGCTGGTTAAAAGAAAAAATAGACCGATTTATCGATTCATATGGGTCATGTGCATTCTCTTCAGTTGTAGCACAGCCTGTCAATACAAGACCAAAAATTAACAGGATTAGAAATTTAGGTACGCCAAAATATATTGTGTTCATAATAATCTCTTTCAATGGACTGGTGGAGTCTGCCATAAATATATATCTGATTCAATGTGTTTTATAGGATTGTGTTACATTTCAAATGACTTTTGTAGCTCCATATGCTTTATTTTTCATAAAAATATATTTATTATCCCATGCAAATCATTAATATTTAATAACTTTTAATCTATATTAGGCTTAGAAAAATCTTTTAGACGTATACCAAAAACCCATAAAGAAAAGAAATAGCTTGCCCCTCCCAACGCAACAACCCATAATAATCTTAAAATACGCTCTTTTATCGTACTATCTAACCATAATGTAGCGTCTCCCATAAAAAACCAAAGTATTGCTGACATTACAGTTAATGATAATAATACTCTAATAAAAAATACAAACCACCCTGCCTGTGGGTGATAAATTTTATGTCTTAGTAAATTATAGTAAAGAAAACCTGCATTGAAATATGCACCTATACTGATTGACAATGCCAAACCAACGTGCTGAAAAGGACCAACAAGAGTAAAATTTAATAATTGAGTAATAATAATTGTTACTACAGCAATTTTTACTGGAGTTTTAATATTTTGGCGAGCATAAAACCCTGGTGCTAATACTTTAATTAGAATAAGGCCCAATAAACCAACACTATAAGCAACTAATGCATCACGTGTCATCAATACATCATTAACAGAAAATTCTCCATGGTGAAACAATGTAGTAATTAATGGAATAGCAAGTAATGCTATTGCCATGGCAGCAGGCAATGCTAATATCACTGCAAACCGCAAACCCCAGTCTAATAACTGGGAAAATTTTCTTATATCACTACTAGTATGGTGGCAAGAAAGAGAGGGAAGCAGCACTGTTCCAAGTGCTACGCCTAATAAACTAGATGGTAGTTCCATCAAGCGATCAGCGTAATATAACCATGAAACACTACCAGTAATAAGAAAAGAAGCAAAAATAGTACTTATTAATAAACTAATTTGGCCAGCAGATGCACCAAATACTGCCGGTCCCATTTTCTTAATCACTCGCCACGCTCCTGTATCATTTAAAACAAAACGAGGGCGCGGTAATAATCTTATCCGCATTAAAAAAGGCACCTGAAAAACAAGTTGTAAAATACCACCAATAAATACTGCCCAAGCTAATGCCAGTATAGGAGGATTAAGAAATGGCGCGAGCCACAATGCACAACCAATAAAAGATAAATTTAAAAGTGCCGGAGTAAATGCCGGAATATAAAATTTTCCAAATGTATTAAGTATTCCTCCAGCAATAGAGACTAAAGAAATAAACAAAATATAGGGAAATGTAATCTGTAGAAGCTCAACTGTTAATAAAAACTTTTCCGGGTTATCAGAAAAACCAGGAGCACTTATATAAATAATATATGGAGATGCAACCACGCCAACAAATGTAACAACAAATAATATAATCACCATTAATGCCGAAACATGATTGATTAAATCATGTGTTTCATTAAATGAACGAGTATTTTTATATTCTGTAAGAATAGGGACAAATGCCGATGAGAACGCACCTTCTGCAAATAACCTCCGCAAAAGATTCGGAATACGGAATGCCACAAAGAAAGCATCTGTTGCCATGCCTGCGCCGAAAATTCGAGCAATTAACATGTCTCTTATAAATCCTAAAACTCGAGATACTAGAGTCATACTACTTACTGCAGCAAAAGATTTAAGCAAATTCATGTGAGTATTTATTAGCTTGATATCTTAATTATTTAATATTATTTATGACATACCTATAAAAAATGAAGCAAATCCTATAACTAAATAATCATTTAATAACAATATTTAAACGTTATCAATTTGATATACATTATTCAATTACATTACAAAAAAATAGAAGTGCCCCTATAGTTTCTTGTAATATGACATAAATAGCTTTAAAATGATTAATTATATTTAAATGCTGGATTGGAAATATATAATGGCTAATACCGCACAAACCAGAAAACGGGCAAGACAAAACATAAAACAAAACATTCATAACCATAGCCTACGGGCAAAATTGCGTACTGCGATCAAATTAGTAAATAAAGCTATTAAGTCTGGCGATAAGCAATCTGCTCAATCTATTTTTAAAACATCATGTGCTATAGTAGATTCTATTGCGGATAAAAAAATAATTCACAAAAATAAGGCTGCTAGGCATAAAAGCCGTCTATCTGCAGCTATTAAAGCAATGAGCTAGAATAAATTTATCAAAGAATTTTTAATTAAGGCCTCTTTGTAGCTATTCTTCTATAATTATAACCCATCTCTTTGATATCACTCCACTATGCACAAACAAAGCTATTTTGCTTTATCTAATAGTCTTTAATTATACAAAATAGTCAATTTTAAACTAATCCAGAAAAGCCAGCTAACGCCAGCTAACTAATATTGAGCAATTATTATATTTGTAGCAATTTGCCAACACTATTGAGAAAATATTGAAAATACTAACTAAATAGTAATTGAATTTATATAATACGGCGGCTTTTGTCGCCGTATTACATACTAACACTAAGAATCTTAATGCCTATGAAAAACCTGATGAACACCTATTCTCCATTACCAATTACCTTTACAAAAGGAAAGGGTGTATGGCTATGGGATAATCAAGGCAATAAATATCTTGATGCCCTTGCAGGTATTGCAGTCTGCAGTATAGGGCATTGCCATCCTAAACTAGTAAAAGCGATCTCAGAGCAGGCTGAAACATTAATCCATACCTCTAATTTATACCATATAGACAAACAAGAAATATTAGCTAAAAAATTAGCTTCTTTATCCGGATTAAATAAATCTTTTTTCTGCAACTCTGGTGCAGAAGCAAATGAAGCTGCTATTAAATTAGCTAGACTATATGGCCATAAGAAAGGAATTGACCTACCTACTATAATAGTAATGGAGAATTCATTTCATGGTCGTACTATGGCAACTTTAACGGCTAGTGGAAACCGTAAAGTACAGGCTGGATTTGAACCTCTACTTACAGGATTTTCTCGCGTACCTTTCAACGATCTTGAAGCAATAAAGCAAGTATCAATTCACAATAAGAATATAGTAGCTATTCTAGTTGAACCATATCAAGGAGAGGGTGGTGTCAATGTCCCACAAGCAAATTATTTAAAAGGACTGCGAAAAGTATGCGACAAAAATAACTGGCTACTAATGCTAGATGAGGTGCAATGCGGTATTGGCAGGAATGGCAAATTATTTTCTTTCCAAAGCAGTGAGATAACTCCAGATGTAATTACTCTAGCCAAAGGTTTAGGTTCAGGTGTCCCTATTGGTGCATGTGTTGCAGGTGGCACCGCTGGAGAAGTATTCAAACCCGGTAATCATGCATCTACTTTTGGTGGCAACCCACTAGCCTGTACTGCAGCAATTACTACTTTAGATATTATTCAAGAAGAAAATTTAATATCAAATGCATTAGAACAAGGTAATTTTATACGCAAAAGCTTACAAGACCGGTTAAATAATCTAGAACATGTTACTCAAATACGTGGACAGGGACTAATGATTGGTATAGAGCTTACAAAACCTTGTGGCACAATTGTAGAGAATGCTTTACAAAAAGGCCTATTATTAAATGTAACTTCAGATAAAGTAATACGTCTATTACCACCGCTAATATTAACTAGAAATGAAGCAGAAAAGATAGTGAATATACTATCTATTTTAATAGAAGAATTTTAAAGCTATTACAAACCGTTAAAATTAGAATAATTAATTATTAATAATTTAAGAATATCATGCAGCTTAAACATTTCTTACAATTCAATGATTTTTCCTATGAAGAGTTTGAATACCTATTCAAACGTGCCCTATGGATTAAAAAAGAGTTTAAAAAATACCAGCGTTATTGGCCATTAGAAGATCGTACTCTTGCAATGATTTTTGACAAGAACTCAACTCGTACAAGGCTATCATTTGAAGCTGGAATACAACAAATGGGAGGAGATGCAATCTATCTCTCAACAAAAGATACACAGCTTGGACGAGGAGAATCAATAGAAGATGCTGCACGAGTCATTTCTCGTATGGTTGATATAATAATGATCCGTACTCATGAGCATGACATAATTAAAAGGTTTACATCAAACTCCAGAGTTCCTGTAATTAACGGACTTACAGATGAATACCATCCCTGTCAAATAGTTGGTGACATTTTTACATTCATCGAACATCGTGGCAGCATTTCAGGAAAAACAGTAGCTTGGATAGGAGACTCAAATAATGTATGCAACACTTGGCTCCAAGCAGCCGAGATTCTTAATTTTAATGTACATGTTTCTACCCCACCTGGTTATGAAATAAAGCCTGAGATAGCTGGACTGAATGGCACAAACCACTATGAAGAATTTTCAGACCCACATGATGCAGTAAAAAATGTTGATCTTGTAACTACTGATGTCTGGACAAGCATGGGGTTTGAAGCTGAAACTGAAAAAAGAAAAAAAGATTTTGCTAATTTTCTTGTAGATAAGAAAATGATGTCATATGCGAAAGAAAATGCTCTATTTATGCACTGCCTGCCTGCCCATCGGGGTGAAGAAGTATCTTCAGAGGTTATTGAAGGGCCTCAATCTGTTGTTTGGGATGAGGCGGAAAATAGACTACACACACAAAAGGCCATAATGGAATATTTGCTACTAGGAGAAATAGATCCAGAATCTTCCATATAAAAAATATTAATGCTTGTAGGTTGAATATGAAAAATATAAAAAATATTAATAAAGTAGTTCTAGCTTTTTCTGGTGGGCTGGATACATCAGTAATTCTCAAATGGCTACAGGATACTTACCAATGTGAAATTGTTACTTTTACTGCAGATATAGGACAGGGTGAAGAAGTAGAACCTGCACGCGCCAAAGCTGAAAAACTGGGAATAAAAGAAATATTTATTGAAGATTTACGTGAAGAATTTGTACGTGATTTTGTTTTCCCAATGTTTAGGGCTAATACAATTTATGAGGGAGAATACTTACTAGGAACGAGTATTGCAAGACCATTAATAGCAAAAAGACAAATAGAAATCTCTCAGCTAACAAGAGCTGATGCAGTCTCTCACGGATCAACTGGAAAAGGTAACGATCAGGTTCGTTTTGAACTTGGCTACTATGCTCTTCAACCTGATATACATGTAATTGCCCCATGGAGAGAATGGAATCTGACGTCACGTGAAAAGCTTCTACAATATGCAAAGAGGAATAACATACCAGTTGAAATGAAAAAGAAAAGTGGTTCTCCATATAGCATGGATGCAAATTTATTACACATATCTTATGAAGGTCGTATATTAGAAGATCCTTCTATCGAACCAAATGAGTCTATGTGGCGCTGGAGTGTATCACCTGAGAATGCACCTAACGAAGCAGAATATATTGATATTGAATTTAGCCAGGGTGACATTATTGCACTAAATGGGGAAAATTATTCTCCAGCAGAAGTACTAATTGAACTGAATAAGTTAGGAAATAAACATGGTATTGGGAGGCTTGATTTAGTAGAGAATCGTTATGTAGGAATGAAATCTAGAGGCTGTTATGAAACACCTGGTGGATCAATTATGTTGCGTGCGCATCGTGCAATGGAGTCTATCACACTAGATAGAGAAGTTGCACATCTAAAAGACGAATTAATGCCACGTTATGCAGCATTAATTTACAATGGTTATTGGTGGAGCCCAGAACGAAAATTATTACAAACTATGATTGATTCTTCTCAAAAATATGTTAACGGTTGGGTAAGAATAAAACTTTATAAAGGTAATATCATTGTTGTTGGTCGAGATTCTAAAACACACTCATTATTTGATTCTAATATTTCTACTTTTGAAGAAGATAAAGGTGTTTATGACCAATCGGACGCTAATGGGTTTATTAAATTAAATGCTATGCGAATGCAGATAGCATCAAAACAAGGAAAAAATAGATAAAATATTATATATTGCAATAACTGTAATTAATTATATAGTTAAAAATTTAATATTTTTATAAATATATAACCTCTATAAAGGAAACCATATGCCTTCATTTGATATAGTTTCAGAAGTTGATAAACAAGAACTAAGAAACACAATTGATCAAGTAAATAAGGAAGTAAGAAACCGTTTTGATTTTAAGGGCACTGATGCGAGAATTGATCAAGAAGATTACATAGTCACTATTTATGCAGATGATTTATTTAAAGTTAACCAGATACTTGATATTCTAATTAGTAAAGCTACCAAACGAGGTATTGATGTTCGCTGCATGCATAAGGGAACAGCAGAAAAAATAACTGGTAATAAAATAAGGCAGGTGGTTACAGTAAAAACTGGAATAGAAATAGAACTAGCAAAGAAAATTATAAAAATTGTAAAGGATAGCAAACTTAAGACCCAAGCTACTATCCAGGGAGAAGTTGTACGAATTTCAGGTAAAAAAAGAGATGTACTGCAAGATACGATAGCACTGCTTAAAAAATCTATTACTAAATTTCCCATTCAATTCCATAACTTTAGAGACTAATATTACCTAGTATACCCATTACCTAATAGCAATTATTAAATGTAACATAGTAAAAAAGCTATGCTCTAATTATAGAGAATTAATTTTTATAAGGAGATTCATGCTCTATCAAAATATCATAGTAAGCTCGAACAGACTCAGTAAGATACACAGCTTCACCTCCTCTCGCATAACCGTGCTTTAATCCCTTAAAATATTTTTTTTTACTTAATAACGGTAATGATCTTTTTAAATCTACCCATACATCTGGGCTCAGCCCTAATCGTTGTGCTAAGATCCGTGCATCTTCAATATGCCCATAACCCTGATTATATGAAGCTAATGCAATCCAAGTGCGATCAGGTTCCATAATACGATCCGGAAGTGTGTTTTTCAGAATTAATAAATAACGTGCGCCAGCAAGTATATTCTGTCTCGCATTAAGACGGTCTTTAACTTTCATTCTTTCAGCAGTTTCTTTTGTTAGCATCATGATACCTCTTACATTTGTAAAAGAGGTTGCTTTTCTATCCCAATGAGATTCCTGATAAGATAAAGCTGCAATAAGCCTCCAATCAATTTTCGTGATTTCCTCGGCTTGATAGAAATATCTACGTAAATTTGGCAAAGAAGTTTTAGTTCTTTCTAGGAACTTATTTATATTTTCTTTCCCTAATCTTTTAACATGCCCATAATATTTATCAACTAAACGCTTTAATGTTCCATCTTTCCGAATACGCTTAAAAAATTTCTGTGCTTTCTTTTGTAAAACTAATTCTGAAGAAGGTGAAAAAGCCCATGCCTTACCAATTTTTTTACTAAGAGTCATTGCCGCACCCAAACTAGGGTATAAATTTTTGGCAACATTTATCTGGCTTGAATCGGTTATCACATAATCAATTTTTCCTGCTGCCACCTTTGATAATAAATCCTCTGTTGATTCTTCTGTTTCAACCCAATGTAATTTTGGAAGTTTTAAACGAGCATTAGTTAATAATTCACCATATACCGTTCCTCTTACAACTACAATATTTTTCCCAAGCATTTCACGAAAATTGTTAGGCTTTAATTGATTAGTATTGTATGCCACTTGTGGAAATATATATTGATAGACTGGACCAAATCTAATTTGTAATTTACTATTTGTAGTAACATTAATACCTGTAGCTATATGAGCCTGATTTTTTTCTAAAATCAACTTTGACTCATAAGAATTTTTTGCCGCAATAAATCTAATTTTCTTACCTAATTCTTTAGCAAATTCTGATGCAATGTCATACTCGAATCCCATATATTTACCATCATAGCTTTTATTATATTTATAACGATTATTTTCAATAATCACTACTAATTCATTACTCTTATCAATTAGTGGGATTGATTTATTAGCACTCTTGTCTAATGATGGAATAGGCGCCTCAAGAAGATCACAAGCTGATACTAAGAGAGCTGTAATACATAAAAAACATAAACAAAAAGTACGCATTAGTAAATTTTTTAAGATATTCTATTGATTTATACTGAAAGTTAAATAGAGAATAGTTAACATAATGTTTTTTCTCGTATAATATGGAGAAGTACCGAAGTGGTCATAACGGCGCTGACTCGAAATCAGTTGGTCAGGAAAACCTGACACGTGGGTTCGAATCCCACCTTCTCCGCCAAAATATAGCCATATTTTTAAAGTAATAATTACATGTCACTACTAAGTTTACCGTCAATATTATATGAGTAATTAAACTAAGTTAAGTAACCAAAAAACTTCTACTGACTCCTTATAAAGCATAAAATATTTCAAATATATTAGTAATTTATTATTAATTTATACGAAATTTGTATGATAGCTTATAATACTATTTATATTTTTTAATGAATTTTAACAAATAATGTTTAATAAAATTATATTAGTTATACTTCTCTTATTATTGTCAAATAGAACTATTGCTGATCCAGTACCACAATCCGCACAAGAAAAATTGCATAGTGGAGATGGATGGCGCGTTGTTCGATCTGTTGAATTAGGAAAAACAGGAAAATATGTTCATATGGTATTAGTAGATTTAGATCGAGATACTGATATATCTGTTTATTCTGCTGCACGTATTAAGATTTGCAAATCTGAAACAGAATTTTGTAGAATAAGATTCTGGAATGAAGAGCGTTATATCCCTAAGTCAGTATCTTTTACTAAAAATCAGTATAAAACACTACGAGCCGAATATACATTTAATAGAGAAGGCGGTATTCAAAAAATGCGTTATGCTTGCACAGTTTTACCAAATAAAAGCCTTTGTTTTAAGAACTAGCAATAAACTCCTTTCTTCTCTTTGAAAATTAAATATACCATATTTTCATGATCAGCATTATATATTGTGATCTGTATCATGTTTACGTTGCCATGGTTGTAAAGCTTCTTCAATATTTTTCAATGCTTCTTCAATATTTATCTCTGCATCTGCATCTGCTTCTACTTCAGCTTCTGCTTCTTCTACTTTAGGATCTACATTAACTGTTACCTCTGCTTCTTTCTGTTCTCTCCCCTCTGTATTGTGATCAGCATCATGTATTGGTTGCCATGGTTCTGCATTCGCTTCAGATTCTAATTCTACTTCAACCTTAGACTCTTCATTAGCTACCACCTCTACTTCTTTCTGTTCTATCTCCTCTGTATTGTGATCAGCATCATGTATTGGTTGCCATGGTTCTGCATTCGCTTCATTG
>CAXGWP010000010.1:0-54975 GCA_964013575.1 uncultured Nitrosomonadaceae bacterium | reverse complement strand
AAGCCTGTAAGGGCCATTGCATTACAACCTTTTAACTTTGTATTACAAGGGAATTAATATCATGGAACATGGACTAGGTTATTCTAATTTTCTTAATCAGATTGATGAAGTTGGTATCAGTGTACTTATATTGCTACTTTTATTATCTGTGTCAAGTTGGTACCTTATTCTTACTAAAAGTATCGCTAATATTTTAGAGGGAAGGCGTACGGAGGTTTTTTTAAAACGTTTCTGGAATGCTGATTCGCTAGATGAAGTCAGAACTACCTTAAATAATGATTCAACTAATAACGCTTTCGCAAAGCTTGCACAGTTAGCGTTGGGTGCTGCAGCTGATTCAGAGCAGCATGGTCTTCAAAAATTAGAAGCAGCAGGCGGTGCAAGTGAATTTATAACTCGTGTATTAAGAAATGGTATTGATCAAGAAACTACAAGAGTAGAGAATGGACTTACAGTTCTTGCTTCTGCTGGTTCTGCCGCACCATATATAGGATTATTTGGAACTGTGTGGGGTATTTATCATGCACTTGTACAGATTGGCCTTTCGGGGCAAGGCACATTGGATAAAGTGGCGGGGCCAGTAGGAGAGGCCTTAATTATGACAGCGCTGGGCCTAGCCGTAGCAATTCCTGCTGTTTTAGCATATAACGCATTTGTACGTCGCAATCGTTTATGGTTAGCTAGATTAGATTCATTTGCACATGACCTTTTCGCATTAATTGCAGTTGGTGCTAAAACTAATAGTTCTGCAGGAGAGATTCGTCCATTACATGTTGTATCTACAGTAGAAGGGGACAAATAATGGCATTTGGTAGTATGGACAGTAATGGGGGCCAGCAGTCGACTATGTCTGAGATTAATGTTGTGCCACTGGTTGATGTCATGTTAGTTTTGCTGGTAATTTTTATAATTACTGCTCCATTACTTACACATTCAGTTAAGGTTGACTTGCCTAAGGCTTCAAGCAATCCAAATATTACAAAACCAGAACATATTGAACTTGGAATTAAAAATGATAAGAGTCTATATTGGAATGGTGAACCAATAGCATTAGTGCAGCTAGAGGAGCGTTTTTTAGGAGCAGTAAAAATAGATCCAACCACAGAATTACATATACGTGCAGATGGCCAGGTTCCTTATGAACATGTTGCGCAAGTTATGTCAATTGCTTCTAGGTCTGGGATGATTCGTATTGGATTTGTAACTGATCCATCAAAACAATAAACCTATTAAGGGAATCATATTTAATAGATACACTCTAGCCTTAATTGGATTGCATTTTGTTTAGCCAGTTACTTATATCATTAATTTCATTATTACAAACTGAGTGTCCCATTTGATATGCATTCCAATTAACAGTATAGCCTAATTTAAGTAATTTCTGCTTTGATAATAGGGCTATATTTGGTGGAACGACTGTGTCATTATAACCATGTACCATTAAAATATTGGTAGATAGGTTGGAAGGGTGAGAGTCAGATTCAATTCTATTTGCTAGTGGAAGATAGCCTGATAAAACCAAAATACCAGCAAGTTTATTAGGATGACGCAAGCCAGTATGGAGCGCTATTGCCCCTCCTTGAGAGAATCCCGCTAGCACAATATTTTCTGGTTTAATACCACTTTGTTTTTCTTTATCGATTATATTTTCTATCATATGCTGTGATGTATGTATTCCATCTATATCTTCATTATTACTAAAATCTAAGCTAGATATATCGTACCATGCACGCATCATAGTCCCATTATTAATACTAATTGGTTGGAGAGGTGCATGAGGGAATATGAATCTTGTTTTTATACCAGATTGAAGGTTTAGTTTT
Organism: uncultured Nitrosomonadaceae bacterium; assembly: GCA_964013575.1. Classification (GTDB taxonomy): domain Bacteria; phylum Pseudomonadota; class Gammaproteobacteria; order Burkholderiales; family Nitrosomonadaceae; genus BJGV01. The sequence continues at coordinate 53,152 of CAXGWP010000010.1, read as the reverse complement.
TGTACAATAGAAACAAAATCATTCCCATTTGCGCCCATACCATGTAGCCATATAATAGAATGAGTTGGTTTGTTACCAGTTTCAATTACTACACTAGGTAATGCATCAATTGATATATTAGACATAAATATAATAAGAATTTTTAAGAGAGTAATAAATGTAAAATATCTGAATGCATTTATTTAAAATTAAAACTTAGACCATATTTTGGTATTAATCTATATTCATATTTTTCTGATACGTATTTTTTGGGATGCTAATTTGTAATTCATGAAATAAGGCGCGGAAACTTTTTGATGGTTTGTCGTAATTCATTTCTTTATGAGTATTCCTTATAAGTATTCTTATGCGTTGTAGGTTGGCTTCTGGATATTGCAGTGCAAATTCAGTAAACGCATTTCTGTCTTTTAATAAATTTTTTCTCCAACGTTCTAGATTATATATCCATGCAGTGTGTTGATTAGATATTCCATCCCAGGTAGCTAGTTTTTCTTTGATTCTATTTATTTCAATTTCACGCATTAGCTTGCCAATATATTGTATCTGCCGGCGGCGTGCTCCATTTTTTTTTATTTTTTTTGCTTGGATAATTGCCTCAAATAATGTATCAGGCAAGCAAAATTCCTTTAATTGGTTTCGATTAAGCTCAATTAATCGCTCACCAATATTTTGTAAAGCATGCATCTCTCTCTTCATCCTAGTTTTGCTTAGTGTATCTTGTTCTAGATTATTAGATTGAGTATTGTCCATCAGCATCTTTTATTTATTATGAGAATCAGAAACTGTTATCATATCGTTCTTTGTGTTTATATCCTATATTGGTTTTTCTATAAATAAATTATAGTTAAAAAAAGGAATTATTATTAGTTTTTTGATAGGATTTATCTTCTTTTAAATTATATTGATAGGCAATATTATTATGCACTCTTCAAGTTTTTCTTATGAGATTGATACTCTTAAACAGATAGTAAATGATATTTTGGCTAGTGCAAAAAGAGCTGGTGCAAGTAGTTGTGAAGCTGAGATATCAGAAGGGTTTGGCCAAAATGTTACGGTGCGTAAGAGGGAGGTTGATACCATTGAACATAACCGTGATAAAGGATTATCAGTGACAGTTTATATAGGGCATAAGCGTGGCCATGTTAGTACTTCTGATTTTTCAAAAAAAGCGATAAATGATGCTGTAACTGCTGCGCTATCTATAGCTAAACATACAGCTGAGGATAATTATGCAGGATTAGCAGAGCCTAATTTCTTAGCTAAAAAGTTTCCTGATCTTGATTTGTATCATCCATGGAGCTTATCTATAGATGAGGCTATTCAGCTTGCTAAAATGTGTGAAGAAAATGCTTTTAGTGTAGATAAACGTGTTACTAATTCTGAAGGTGCTGGTATATCATTAAGTGAATCGCAGTTTATTTATGCTAATAGCTCTGGATTTATAGCTGGATATCCCACATCTCGCCATAGTATCAGCTGTGCAGTAATTGCTTCTCAAAATGATACTATGCAACGTGATTATTGGTACAGTGTGGCAAGAGACGCAGATGATCTGGAATCAGCTTCGCATGTTGGTAAAAGGGCAGGTATGAGAAGTACTGCACGTTTAGGTGCGAGAAAAATAGGTACTTGTGAAGCCTCAGTTTTATTTGAGGCTCCTATAGCTTCAGGATTGATAGGACATTTTATTAGCGCTATAAGTGGTGCTAATCTTTATCGGAAATCATCTTTTCTTTTAGATAGCATAGGCACACAAATTTTTTCTCCAGATATACAAATTTATGAGCTACCCCATATAAAGAAAGGACTAGCAAGTAGTGCATTTGATGATGAGGGTGTTGCAACAAATGATCGGAAAATTATTGATAATGGAATAGTACAAGGGTATTTTCTTAGTAGTTATTCATCACGCAAACTTGGATTATGTACTTCTGGAAATGCAGGTGGTAATCATAATATAACAGTAAATAATGGTAATCTTTTAGATTTTTCTGAAATGATTAAGAAAATGGATAAAGGATTATTAGTGACTGAACTACTTGGCCAAGGGGTGAATCCGGTTACAGGTGATTATTCTCGTGGTGCAGCAGGGTATTGGGTAGAAAATGGAGAAATATGCTATCCAGTTGAAGAGATTACTATAGCTGGAAATTTGAAGGATATGTTAGGTAATATCTCAGCAATAGGAAATGATGTAGTAATCCATGGTTCTAAACAATGTGGATCTTTATTAGTTGACAGAATGACTATAGCAGGTAGTTAAAGAATAAAAAATAGGATTTTGTATAAAATATAAGGAACCTCTCATAAATTATTTTTATTTTGAAATAATAGTCTCTAGTACTGTTTTTACATGAACTTACATTTTTTAATTCCAAATTTATTTTGGCCAGACTCTAAATTACTTGAAATATACCAAGGCTTATCTTTACCTGCAATTGAGGATATTCTTGCAAAGAGTTTACAGAGTAGATCTGAATCAAAAGGAGTAGAAGACTGGTTGTGTGGAACCTTCAGTGTAAGAAAGCAACAAGACCTACCCATAGCACCTCTTACATTATTAACAGATAAAACAGTAGACATAGATACTATTGAAGGGTATTGGTTAAGGGCTGACCCAGTGCATCTAAGAGTTGAGCATGACCAGGTATTATTGGCTGATAGTCGTACGTTTAATATTTCTTTAGAAGAAGCTTATCAGTTTGTTGAAGTCATTAATAAGTATTTTTCTGAAGATAGTATATTTTCAAAATATGGAGATAATAATAAGAAAGAATTAATTTCAATTTTTCCTTTATGTTCTGATCGTTGGTATTTATGTTTGAAAAAAACACCTCTTATTCATACTCATATATTAAGTGATGTTATTGCAAAGAATATTAATGACTATTTTCCATACGGTCCTGAAGAAATGTTTTGGAAGGGGATATTAAATGAGATTCAAATGTTATTGCATGAACACCCTCTTAATCAGGTGCGAGAAGCACGTGGAGACTTACCATTAAATGGTATTTGGTTCTGGGGAGGTGGCATAACCCCTAAATCCGTGGTTTCTCCTTATAAATATATATGGAGTAATGATATTTTTCTAAATTCTTTAGTTACGGCCAGCGGCGTAAACCTTATGGAACTTCCTCATAATATGGAGAACTGGCCTCATTTAAATAAATCTCATAGGCAGCTTATTTTTTTAGATTCTTTATATGGAAAATCTCAATATGGAGATGTCTATGGCTGGCGTGAGAGTCTTAAAGGGTTAGAAAAGAATTGGTTTATACCAGCACTTGGCATGCTTAAAAAAAATATTATAAACCAATTAACTATAACAACTATAAGGGATGGTGTTGCTAGGAATTTTTTTATAACAAAGAATAATCTTTATAAATTCTGGCGAATTAGGAAATCATTTCCAGCTTATATAGACAATTAATATATTTGGCATTCTGTATTATACTTATATAGTATAATTCTACTTTCAAATAGATTCTTTGCTATTGAATTTAAATGTTTTTAATCTTAGTTTTTAGTTTTAGAGAATAGAAACTGAATTATTCATCCAAATGGCAAATATTGTTACTAGAAGTTATACTTCTGATTCCTTAGAGACGCTAATCAGTTATGGGATTCATCCTGTTCTGGCCCGTGTTTATGCTGCACGAGGTATTAGGGAGCCCAGAGAGATTACTAAAGATCTGTCGCAATTAATTCCATTTTGGCATTTGAAGAATATATCAGAAATGGCTGCACTTCTTGCAGATGCAATAGTTTCTAGCAAGCATATATTGATTGTAGCCGATTATGATGTAGATGGAGCAACAGCATGTGCAGTAGGGATTCGTGGATTGAGGAAATTTGGTGCAATAGTAAATTATTTGGTACCAAATCGCTTTGAACATGGTTATGGTCTGACTCCAGAGATTGTGCGATTAGCTGCTAATCTAAATGAGGGAACTCGGCCTGATATACTTATTACTGTTGATAATGGGATTGCTAGTATAGAAGGTGTGGAAGAGGCTAATCGTATTGGTATACAAGTATTTATTACGGATCATCATTTGCCTGGAGATAAGCTACCTAATGCAACTTCAATAGTAAACCCTAATCAGCTTGGATGTGATTTTCCTAGTAAAAATATAGCTGGCGTGGGAGTAATGTTTTATTTAATGCTTGCATTACGTGCTGAGTTCCGGTCTCGCGGTAGATTCCTTTCTGATAAAGAGCCTAATCTTGCTAATTTACTAGATCTAGTAGCTTTGGGAACCATTGGTGATGTGGTGAAGCTAGATATGAATAATCGAATTTTAGTGCAACAAGGATTATATCGTATTCGAAATGGACGTAGCTGTGCTGGTGTGAAATCTTTATTTAAAATTGTGGGGAAAAATATTCAAAGTGCATCAACTTCTGAGTTAGGGTTTATTTTGGGACCAAGACTAAATGCAGCTGGGAGACTTGATGATATGTCAATTGGTATTGAATGCCTTATTACTGATAATGAGACGCATGCCATGAGGTTATCTCAAAAGCTTGATGAACTAAATTCTCAGCGTAGAGCAATAGAAATTAATATGCAGGATAGTGCAGAGTTATTGATAAAACAAATCTTTACTTCCTCTTATTTTACTAAGGAAAATAGGCTTCCATACAGCATTGTTTTATATGATTCTTCTTGGCATCAGGGTGTAATTGGTATTCTTGCATCGCGTATTAAGGATAAATTTCACAGGCCTGTAATTATATTTTCTCCCGGGAATAATAATGAAATTAAGGGATCTGGGAGATCTATTCCTGGTTTTCACCTCCGTGATGCATTAGATGCAGTTTCAAAAAGCAACCCTAGTTTATTATTAAAATTCGGTGGACATGCGGCCGCTGCAGGTCTAACTATATATCAGGATAATTTTGATAAATTTAAGGATGCTTTTGAGAAAACATCACAAATTCTGCTCACTTCTAGGGACCTATTACGTATCATTGAAACAGATGGTGATTTGAATGAATCAGAAATTAATATAGAGTTGGCTCATAATTTTGCAGGGCAGGTATGGGGGCAGGGATTTCCTTATCCTATATTTAATTCTCGTTTTAAAGTAAAGCATCAATATATAGTAGGGGGGAAGCATCTAAAATTAAAGTTGAGAAAGATTAAACCTGGCACAGGAGAGAATTCAATTCATTTGTATGAATCTATGTTGTTCTTTTATCAAGGTTCTTTACCAGAAGAGATTGATGCAGTTTATCGCCTTAATGTGAATGAATATAGTGGTAATGAAAGCTTACAACTTATATTAGATCATTGGAAACCAGTATAATGACTATCCTAGGGAAAGGGGCTATTTTCTTATATTAAGATCTAGGGTTTTAATATAATTTAAATAAATGTTCGTTTAGATTCCACTGGGATATAAGTTTCTTGTATTAACAATTTTTAGTATGTATTCAGATGCAATTTACGTTTAATCCTCCTAAATCGGGTTCAATCTCTAAATATTCTAATTTTTATGGTTCTGGTGACTCCTACGTTCTTGCAAAAATAGCACAACAAGAGAAACCCATTGTCATTATTTGTGCAAACGCATTAGAATCCCACAGATTATTGAGGGAAATTCCTTTCTTTGCTCCTAGTTTGAAGATTCATTTTCTACCTGATTGGGAAACACTTCCATATGATAATATTTCTCCCCATCCTGACCTAATTTCAGAACGGCTTGCTACTTTTTATCAAATCATGCGTAACTTATGTGACATATTGATTGTTCCTGTCACAACAGCACTTTATCGTATGCCCCCTCGTGAATACCTTGCAGCATATACATTTTTCATTAAACGTGGAGAAATATTTGATTTAAAGCTATTTCTTAGTCAAATGACGCTAGCTGGTTATACCCATGTAAGCCAAGTAATTTCTCCAGGAGAATACAGTGTACGAGGTGGATTAATTGATTTATTTCCAATGGGTAGTTCATTACCTTACCGTATTGATAGACTAGATAATGAAATAGAAACTATTAAAACATTTGATGTTGATACGCAAAGAAGTATTTATCCAGTAGATGAGGTAAGGTTATTACCAGCTCGTGAATTTCCATTTAATGAAGATGGACGAGCAAACTTCCGGGGAAATTTCCGTGAAAGATTTGAAGGTGACCCATCGAAATTTCGTATTTATAAGGATATCGGGAAAGGGGTTGCTACAGCAGGGATTGAATATTATCTTCCATTATTTTTTAAGCAGACAGAAACATTATTTGATTATCTTCCTGATTCTGTATTGTTATGTTTACATCACAATATTAATTTAGAAATAGAAAATTTCTGGTGCAATACATTATCTCGTTATAAATTGTTACGGAGTGATATTAGTCGCCCTATAGTAGCTCCAGAAGATTTATTTCTCACTTCTGAGTGTTTTTTTAAAAATATTAAGTCATATCCAAGAGTTAAAATTAACCAGGAATTAGAAAAATCTCAGCCAGGAGTTGAAAATATTACTAGTGGTCTGCCATTAATACAAGTTGATAGACGTGCAACTAATCCTATAGAGAAACTTACTGTATTTATAGATAAATTTAATTCATCTAATAGGCGTGTTCTGCTTGTAGTAGAAAGCCTAGGAAGGCGTGAGCTAGTTGTTGATCATTTAAAGCAATATGGTCTTTCTCCAAAAATTTGTAATGGATATAACCAATTTAGAGAAAGTAAAGAAGAATTTATGCTTTGCATCTCTCCGTTACATAATGGTTTTATTCTTAACAATGAAGGTTATGCTTTCATTACTGAAAGTGAGTTATATGCCACACACCATCATAAAAGGAATGAGCGAGAACTGAGAAGTGTGGTAACAGCTACTGATACAATGCTGCGAGATTTATCTGAGACCAAAATTGGTGACCTTGTAGTGCATGAGCAGCATGGAATTGGGCGTTATTCAGGTCTTGTGGATATGGACCCAGGAAGAAATAGCCATTTGCAATTGAATGAGTTTCTTTTACTTGAGTACGACGGGGGAGATAAACTTTATGTTCCTGTTTCTCAATTACACCTTATTAGCCGCTATAGTGGTACTGCTCAAGAATCTACCGCATTACACAAACTTGGTAGTGGACAATGGGATAAAGCCAAGAAAAATGCTATTAAGAAAGTGCATGATACAGCTGCTGAATTATTAAATTTATACGCACAACGTGCTAATAAGAAGGGCTATAGATTTAATATTAATAAACATGATTATGAAGCTTTCTCTGAAGGGTTTGGTTTTGAAGAAACACCCGATCAAGCTTCTGCTATTAAAGCTGTCATTCAGGATTTATGTTCAGATAAACCAATGGATCGGTTGATTTGTGGAGATGTTGGTTTTGGTAAAACAGAAGTAGCACTAAGGGCCGCCTTTATAGCCATATCTAATAATAAGCAAGTAGCGATTCTTGTACCAACAACTTTACTTGCAGAACAACATTTTCAAAATTTCTCTGATCGATTTGGTTTAATTTCTGATCAATGGCCAGTAGTTATTTCTGAGATGTCTCGTTTTCGTTCTGCAAAAGATCAGGTTGAAATAAAAAAAGGATTATCTGAAGGAAGAATAGATATCGTTGTTGGAACTCATAAATTAATTCAGAAGGATATACATTTTAAGAACCTTGGATTGGTAATAATTGATGAAGAGCACAGATTTGGTGTGCGTCAAAAGGATCAGCTTAAGAAATTTAAATCTGAGGTGGACATATTAACATTAACTGCTACACCTATCCCTCGTTCTCTATCAATGTCTTTAGAAGGTCTTCGTGATTTTTCTATTATTAATACAGCACCTCAAAAACGTCTTGCAATAAAAACTTTAGTTAATCCTTATTCTAAAGGGATCATCCGAGAAGCATGTTTACGAGAAATAAAAAGAGGTGGGCAAATTTATTATTTACATAATTCTGTAGACACAATTCAGTCTGTATACAATATGCTTGCTAGACTATTACCTGAGATACGTATTGAGATTGCACATGGGAAAATGCGTGAACGAGACCTAGAGAGTGTAATGAGAGATTTTTACAGGCAGAAATTTGATATGCTTTTGTGTACAACAATTATTGAAACTGGTCTTGACATTCCTAGTGCAAATACAATTGTTATTGAACGTGCAGATAAATTTGGTCTAGCACAATTACACCAATTACGTGGGCGTGTTGGTCGTTCTCATCACCAGGCTTATGCATATTTGCTGGTACCAGAGGAAGAGATTTTAGGTATAAAAGCTAGGAAGCGGATTGATGCAATTAAAGAAATGGAGGGGTTAGGAGTTGGCTATTATCTAGCTATACATGATTTAGAAATAAGAGGTGCAGGAGAATTTCTTGGGGAATCACAGAGCGGGGAAATATATGAAGTTGGATTTAATTTATATAGTTCCTTGTTAGATACAGCAATAAAATCTTTACAAGAAGGGCGTGAACCAGATATACAGAACCCATTAGGTATTACAACTGAAGTAAATTTACATGCGCCTTCATTGCTTCCAGATAGTTACTGTAATGATATACACGAACGCTTAGTTTTATATAAAAGAATGGCACATTGTGAAACAAGTGAGCAATTAGATAATATGTATATGGAACTTGTTGATCGTTTTGGGATGTTCCCTGATCCAGTTAAAACATTAATGGACTGTCACCGGATTCGAGTTTTATCAAAACCTTTAGGGATATCTCGTATAGATGCTTCAGCAGAAAATATATTGATACAATTTATTGCTAACCCTAATATTGATGTAAAGAAAATGATTATGCTTGTTCATAATAATAATGAGTATAAATTTTGTGGTCAAGATTGCCTAAAAATCCATATAAATATTGATGATATCTCTGTCCGAGTGATAAAAATAAATAATGTGATTAAGGAATTAAAAGGAACAATGAAACATTGATCTTTATAGGTTTATTTATTAAATTAAGAATATAGATATGGTATATTTATTTTGGAAGGATAAAGTATGGACCTAATTATTCAAGGGTTCGATATAGAAACACGTGCACTTAAAGAGCTAGCTAAATTTTCAGGTTCTAGTCAAATTAAAAAAATTAACAGAGTTGCTTTTCGCCTTGTTGATGCTGCTCAACATGAATGTATACCAAATTTTTGTTTAGAAAGAGAACTTGATTTTGCATTTGTAAATAAATTAGACAGTCTTGATAAATTTAGTTTAATAGGAATAGATATGGACTCTACTCTTATAGGAATAGAGTCTCTAGATGAGCTAGCAGATATACATGGTGTCAGGAAACAAGTGGTTGATCTTACTGAAAAGACTATGCATGGTGATATAGATTTTTCTGAAAGTCTTATTAGACGTACAGCATTACTAAAAGGGTTAGATTATAGTGCTTTGCAGAAAGTTTACAATGAAAAATTATTACTTAACCTGGGTGCTGAGAAATTGCTATTGCAGCTGAGGAATGCAAATATTAAAACAGTTCTTATTTCTGGTGGATTTACTTTTTTTACTAATAAATTAAAAGAAAGGTTAGGGTTAGATTATGCATTTGCCAATACACTTGAGATTGAAAATAATAAATTAACAGGTAGATTAGTGGGTGACATTATTGGAGAAAAAGGAAAAGGAGAGATTCTTAATAAGATAAGAAATAAACTTGGACTCAAAAATAAAGACTTACTTGCTATTGGTGATGGTGCTAATGATATTCCAATGTTTAAAGAAGCAGCGATAAGCATAGCATATCATGCTAAACCAATTGCACAAAAGAATGCAACGCATGTAATTAATTATGTTGGGTTGGATGGGATAGGTAATATTTTTTCAAGAAATGATAGGTAAATTAATGCAAAGGGCTCTTATTGTTAAATTTATCTAGATAAAGATAAATCACTGGTGTAATAAATAGTGTTATTAATTGGGAGAAAATTAATCCTCCAACTACAGCAATACCTAAAGGTTGCCTTAGCTCAGCACCTGCACCTAAGCCAATTGCGATAGGAATTGCACCTATTAATGCTACTAATGTTGTCATCATGATAGGCCTGAATCTCAATAAGCAAGCAGTACGTATAGCTTCATACGGGTGAATGTTATTGCTACGTTGTGCATCAAGAGCGAAATCAATCATCATAATTGCATTTTTCTTAACTATACCTAAAAGCATCAGTATGCCAATCATTGCAATTATTGAAAGCTCTATATTAAATATCCATAGCATTGCTAATGCACCTACAGCAGCCGATGGAAGGCCAGAAAGAATTGTTATTGGGTGGATATAACTTTCATACAATACCCCAAGTAATACATATATGACTAAGAGTGCTGCAACAATTAGAAATATTTGGCTAGTCTGAGAAGATTGGAATGCGGCCGCATCTCCAGCATAGTTTGTTAGTATCCCAGCTGGTATATTAAGTTCATCTTTAAATAGTTCTATTTTTTTGGTGGCTTCACCAAGTGAGGCACCAGACGCTAAATTAAATGATATTGTTTGCGACTCTAATTGTCCTGAGTGATTAATTGAAATTGGTCCTAATTCACGCTCTACTGATGCAACGGTTGATAATGGAATTAATGTATCATTTTTACTGCGAACATATATATTACTAAGATTATTTTCATCTATTCGATGAGTATCTGAAACTTGCATAATTACTTGGTAGCTGTTATTTGCGGTGTATATTGTTGATACTTGCCGCTCACCAAAAGCACTATATAATGCTGATCGGATACTAGCTATTTCCACGCCTAATAGGTTGGCTTTATCACGATTAATATTCATACGGGCTTGTAAGCCTTTTAATTGTGAGTCGCTAGTTACATCACGAAATATATCTTTCTCATTCATCATAAGTGCCATAATCTCTGTAGCAGCTTTATTTAGGTTTTGAGAATGTACACTACGCATAACATATTGATATCTACTTTTACTAATACGTCCGCCTAATCTAAGATTCTGGATAGGATTTAGGTATACTTTAATGCCAGGTATTACTTGAACTTTATTACGTAAATCTTCTAATATTGATTTCATAGGCTGACGTTCACTAAATGGTTTAAGTTGCACATACATCCTAGCGTGATTAGTATCGTCTGCATATGAAACAATGGTTTCAATAGCAGAATGAGATAGCATTATTTGATTTGTTTGCTGTAATAGTTTAGACATGGCAGGAAAAGATATATCTTCAACTGTTTCTACAGATACTTTAATCCTTCCAATATCTTCTTCAGGAAAAAATCCTTTTGGAAGTATTATAAATAATGCCCCTGTTGCAATAAATGTAGCCAGTGCTATTCCTAGAGTTATTTTTTTATGGATCAAGGCCCAATCAAGAGTATGCTCGTATAGGGATAATATTTTATTAAAAAATCCCGCAAACCATCCAGTTAGTTTCATGCTCTTATATTCTGAATTATGATGATTAAGGTATCGGCTAGCCATCATTGGTATTAGAGTAAGCGATACTACAGCTGACATTAGTACGGCAATTCCTACTACTGCAGCAAACTCATAGAAGAGTAATCCAATTACACCTGGCATAAAGAAAATTGGAATAAATACAGCTACAAGCGAAAGTGAAATTGATATAATTGTAAAACTTACTTCTTTGGACCCCTTTATTGCAGCTTGTAATGGAGATTCACCTCTCTCAATATGGCGCACAATGTTCTCTAGAACAACAATAGAGTCATCTACTACTAAGCCAACTGCGAGCGTGATAGCAAGTAATGAGATATTATCCAGGCTGTAATTAAAAACATACATTAAAGCAGTTGCACTTAACAGCGAAATTGGTAATGAGAGTACTGGAATAATAGTGGCCGTGGCTTTACGAAGAAATAAAAAAATTACTAGTACAACTAAAGCAATAGTAATTATTAATGTGAGTTCAGCATCATGAATGGCATCCCTAATTGAAGTTGAGTAATCTCCAGTAATTTTTAGATTAACTGATTTTGGCATTTGTGCAATCAACCCTGGTAGAGCAGCTTTAATGGCATCAACAGTTTCAACAGTGTTTCCTCCTGGCAAGCGCTTAACAGCAAGTGTGATAGAACGTTCATTATTAGTCCAACTAGCAGTCCTAACAGATTCTATGCTATCTATAACTTTTGCTACATCGGAAAGCCTAACTGGAGCACCAGTAGGAGATATTGCTACAACTATATTTGAAAAATCATCAGCATTACTAAGCTGTCGGTTTGCCTGAATAGTTAGTGATTGGCGTGGACCGTCTAGTGTACCGATTGGTGAATTAGGGTTTGCATTATTTAGGGCTGAAGCAATATCATCAACACTTAAATTACGTGCTGCTAGTTCATTAGGGTTAACCTGGATTCGCACAGCATATTTTTTTTGTCCATAGATTCCTATTTGTGCTACACCAGGAAGATTAGAAATTGCTGGAGAAACGAAATTCTCAGCAAAGTCATTTAACCTTGAAAGTGACATGGAAGGAGATGATAAAGCAAGATATAGAATGGATGATTCTGCTGGATTAATTTTCCGGTAGGAAGGCGGAGAGTTCATTTCAATTGGCAGCGTTTTTTGTGCTCGTAATAGAGCAGCTTGTACGTCAATTGAAGCATTATCAATGTTCCTATTTTGGTCAAATTCTAATGTAATCCTTGTATTACTTAGTGTACTAATTGAGCTTATTATCTGAAGTCCAGGAATAATGGCAAATTCTCGTTCAAGTTTTGTAGCGACAGATGAGGCCATAATCTCAGGGCTAGCACCTGGAAGTGATGCTCTGACAGAGATAGTAGGAGAATCGTAACTTGGTAAAGCGGCAATAGGTAAGTTAGTGTATGAAATAATTCCAGCAATAATTGCTGAGGCTGATAATAGCACTGTCATAACCGGTCGTCGAATACATAACTCTGAGAGATTCATTATTCTTTTATTATCCCGGCATCTTATTAAAGATATAATTATTTAGCACATTATTATTAGATTTACTTTTGTTTCTTGGTGATTGTGTTTCTATTACTGTACTTCCTGGCTTTAAATTTTGTCCACCTTCAACAACAATCTTTGTGCCTGCTGATGTTCCTTCAATTACAGCAATCCCATCTTGCACTAGGTGTACTATGATTTTCTTTTGTTTTACTTTATTATTTTCTTCAATTACATATAGAAATTTATTTTCTGGTCCAGTTTGTACCGCCTGCACTGGTACTGTTAGCGCATCAATGAATATTTCAGGTGACAACATTACTGTAACAAACATACCTGGCCAGAGTTTTTTATTCTTATTAGGGAACTCTGCTTTAATTAGAATGCTTCCACTTTTAGTATCTACTGCATTATCAATAAATATTAACCGTCCTTTTATTAATGGTTCTCCTGGAACATCTAGTTTTGCATTAACAACTATATCTCCCTGAGTAAGTTTTTTCTGTAAAATTAATAATTTATGTTCTGGTAATGTGAATTTAATATTAATTGGATTGATCTGTGTGATACTAACTAAAACTGCACTACGAGGCTGTGTAACGCTTCCAGGGATTGCTATATTTGGTTGAACTAAGCTACCAGGGTGTACTGGGATTGAGCCAGTACGTCCTGAAATAGGAGCAGTAATTATTGTAAAGCCATGTGCTACATGGCTCTCTTGTACGAAAGCCTTATCAAAATCAAGTTTTCCTTTTAGGCTGTCAAAATCTTTCTGAGCTATATCAAGAGCAGCTTGAGAAATAAATTTCTGTTCAAATAATTTTTTTTGTCGATTAAGGTTTCGTAACGCATTTGCAAAATCCGCATTTGATCTAGCAAGTTGAGCTTCTGCTTTGTTTAAATTTGCGCTTTCTGTACGTGCATCAAGCGTAAATAATTTGTCACCTTTATGAACGAATTGTCCTTCTTTGATATGTACATTTTTAACTATAGCGCTAATCTGGGGTCGTACCTCTACTGTTTGTTGAGATACAACTGTACCGTTTGCAGTAAGCCTTATCGGGATATCATGTTTTTTAACTACAGTGCTTACAATTTGAATTATTTCTTTTTGTTTGTTTTTATTTTTTATAATTTCAGTTTTCTGGTTATACCAAATAATAACTATTGCAGCTATTAAGATAGTCAGTAGTGTAACCCATATATTTTTTTTAATATTGGATGTTTTTTTTTTGAGAGCAGTATCCATGAGTACTATTTTTTTGGATTGCTTTATTTGGGTATATTTTATCTAAAATTATAATTTCAAGGTGCTTAGTTAGGGCAATATAAATTTATGAAAATAGAATTAAATTATTTTTCATTATAGTAGTTCTTTTAACCAAATTTTTTATCATTAATTTTAGTATTCATTATAAATAATATTTTATTATTTATAATAGAGGATACTCTATTTATTTGGTAATTTATGTAATTATATATCTTAATTCTGTTTAATATTTTTTATATATACTTTAAATAAAATTTGTAATAAATTTTTCTAGATTAGAAGGAAAAGGCAGCTTCAACTAGAAATGTACGTTGTGGGTACGGGTGATATACATATGCTTGCATATTATTAACATTTGTAATGCCAGCTGACAGTCTAGTTTTCATTCCGTTACTAAATTTGAAACGATAATTTGTTTTTAGATCTAAGAAAAAGAAATCACTCTGAGCGCCAAATACATGCTGTTTCCCTTTGTCCCCATTATCAAGGTCATTAAATGAATCTGATGAGAAACGTCCGCCAATATTAAAATCCCAGGCTTGAGTAATGTGGTAAGTTGAGAAAAAATTCAGCCTATAGTGTGGGAGACGAATAATTTTCTTTCCTGTAAGGTTATAGGTGCCAAAAGTACTATCTTTAACCATAGGTCCATTTTCTACTTTTGCATCCATCCAAGTAAAATTCAGCATAAAATCAAATTTTGATCTGAATATTCTTTTCTGATTAAAAATAAATTCTAGTCCTGTAGTACTGGTTGTCCCAATATTTTGGGTTGCTCTTGTTGTAATCTGTCCTGAAAGTGTTTGTACCCGATTGATCGCATCTTTAATATCATCACGGAATACATTAACTCGCACAAAACCTTTGGGGATATCATATTGAATCATAAAATTATGGTGCATTCCATTTTCAGCCTTAAGTGCAGCATTAGCTAAGGTAATTGATGTTCCACTACTTAATGTCTGGAAAAGTTCAGAAATTACAGGGAACCGATGAGTTCGGGCCCAGGAGTAACGGAATTTCCATCGGTTAGGTTCATAACCTATAGAGAACTTTGGTGTTGTAGGACTCATGTGACGGTCAGGTACAACAGTGCTCTTTACTACACCATTTGTTGCAGACCAGAATTCTTGACGTATACCTGCTGTTATATCCCATCCAGGCGCAAAACGGAAAGCCCCTTGAAAATAAAATGCATGAGTAGTTGTCTGCCCCCTATTATTTTTATTTTTCACTGCACCACGGGTCATATTAGCAAAATCAGTTAATGAATATTGCCTATATTTCATTTTATAATCACTGAAGTGATACCCACCAATAAGGCCTAGTTGATCATAGCCAAAAAGTTTTTGATTACTTAGCTTAATGTCATGATTAAACCAAGCGAATCTTTTATAGTCATCAATCAATCCCGTATGGCTGCTACTTGGGTCATATGGATTTTTATTAGATTTAGCTCTTGTATCTTTTAATACATTAAAATGACTAGTAGTTGTATCAATAAACCAATTTTTACCAATCAGCGCATGAGTTATATCATCTGTTAGGGCGCCATTTAGATTAATTCCTAATTGCAGTGTTTGACGCTTATCTTCAGTGATTCCATAATTACTTCTACCCCATGATTCTTTGATTTTAAAGCCTTGCCCACCGGGTGTTTGAACATTGCCACTCCAAATCTTTGCACCAGTAGCATCTCGTAAATAGTTTTTTGGATTTCTTGCACTTCTAACGCGATTTTCATAGGCGGCTGTAAAAATAGCTTTAAGACTAGAGTTGATATCGTAGCCAAGCTTAAATTTCATCAAATCAGTTGTAATTTTTTCAGGACCTGAATCTCCGTAAATCCAACTATCTACACCGCGTGCACTAGTTTCTTTTTCTGCACCAGTAGCTATTGTCGCACCACTTGCTGGAGTTCCTGAGTCTGCCAAGAAATATGTTTGAGGATGGCCTTCTGATTCTAAGCGATTATAAGCTGCAAATATTGAGAATTTGTCAAAAAATCGGTCGCCTGCAGAAATATATTGTCGATTCCCAATATAGGTTCCTTTATGCCCATATTTTTTGTAGGGTTGGATAAATAAGCTACTTTCGACATACATCTCTCGTTTACGAGGCATACGAGTTTTAAGATTTACCACACCTCCAATAGAATTACTACTGTATTCGGCTGAGAAAGGACCATAAATTACATCTACAACATCAATTTCATTTGGTCCGACTAATGACCAGCGTGGAGCTCCATTCCAAGTTCCTTGTAGATGGTTGTGTATTGGTAGACCATCAGCATAAACCATATTGCGGGCTGTTGAAAACATGTCGGCACCTCGTATCCCAAGTACGCCATTTGGGTCTCCAACGTACCGTTGTCGAATTTGTAGACTGGGTTGGAATTTTAGTACTTCTTCTGTTGTCTGGGCATTTTGAGTTTCAATCTGTGCACGTGTGATGCGCGTTGAAGGGGATGTATAATGAGAATCCGCTTCAACTCTTTGGGTGACTACCATTTCTTTAAATACAGTTGCCACTTGTGTTGCAACTTGATTGTTTTGTTTAGCATTTTTCTTAGATAAGGTTTTCTTATTTTTATTCTTGATAATTCCAGTTTTCTCGGAATCAGCAATCATTAATTGGTTAGAAACAGATCTATTTAATTTTTCTATTTTATTATCTGCCAAAGAGTTTGTAATTGGTAGTACAGAAAATATCAGTAAAATGTATGTTAATTTTAGTTTCATTGTTTCAGTGTATAAGATTTATATTAAAGTAAATTTGCCAACTCATTTTTTAAATATGTATACCAATTTAAGATAGACGCTTCAAAATTTATATTATTATCTACAGGTATAATTTTTAATCCTTCATTTTTAGTGTTCCAAAAAATTTGCATTTGTTGTTCACTGTTGATAAGGGGTACAGGGTAATCTG
Source organism: uncultured Nitrosomonadaceae bacterium (assembly GCA_964013575.1). Lineage (GTDB taxonomy): Bacteria > Pseudomonadota > Gammaproteobacteria > Burkholderiales > Nitrosomonadaceae > BJGV01. Next base: position 36,061 of record CAXGWP010000010.1, on the reverse strand, counting down.
ATGGTCCCTTTGTATCAGCAATGCGTTGTTGATTGCTCCATGTGATTCCTTCGTCAGTTGAATACATGATATTTGCTGTAACATTTTCCCCATCAAATTCTCGCCATGCTACAAGAACATTCTTATCTGATGCTGCTATAGATGGGTGATTTGGCTGAGCTGTAGGATCACCTATAGGTACTGGGGAGGATTCTTTATTTCCTTGAATATGCTTGTAGAATAAACCTTGACGAGTTTTTCCTAAAGTAAACCAAGCTATATGTATTCGGTTATCTAAGCCAAGAGCTATATCCCCTCCATGGTGAGGACATCCATCAACTTGCCATTCATCATTTGTAACTCGTCGTATTTCACCTTTTTCTAGATTAGAAATAGCAAAATCTCTTGTATTCTTGCCAAATATATTACGCCAAAAAATTATTGGGCCTTCTTTTGTCCAAACAGAAGGTATTCTGCAGCATTCACAAACATGCTCATGAAATTTCTTATTAATGTTAAAATTTTTACCGTTATCATTTGATTCGGCAGTATAGATAGAAGTTCCAGTAAATTTCTCATTTCTGTTTCTTGCTGCATCTCTGTCTCTAGCATCTAGCCAAGAAATTATTACCTTTCCTTTCCCATTAGTTGTCAATGAATCAAATCGATGACCCGTAATTTGCCCATCATCGTTTATAGTAATCGGTAAGGAAAATGTCTGCCCAGAATCTGTTGAGCGTGAGAATCTAATGTCTCCAGAATACTTTTTATGTTGTTTCAGCGACCAAGTTAGAAGTATAGTACCATCCTGAGTAATAGCAATTTTAGGTCGATTCTCACCATCAGCATAAATGTTTTCAGTATGAGTTGTAACTGCTTTAGGAGTTGAAAAGCTTTCACCCTTGTTTCTTGAATAAGAAACTAGAAGTTTTTTATTTTTTACTTCAGCCAACCATAAGGTCCCATTTTGATCATAGGCAACACCTATTGCTAATGTTGGCTTGTGACTATGTGATTTCTTCTTAGCGTTATGCTGGTTATGATTCTTTATTGTGGATTCTGCTATTACAAGTGGTGCTATGTAAATGCTTAATATAGAAAATAAAGTAATCGAAAATATTCTTCTCATGTGGCCTTGCTATAAAAATAAAGGCGGTAATATAAACTATCTTTTTAGTCTTTGGAAGTGACTATAAGTCGCGCGTCAATATGTCGCATATAAAGGAAGCAATTATGCATAGTAAACAGGGACATGCTAAAGTTGGAGCAAAGTATATTCAGGAAGCCAATATGCATATTCTTCAGTCCATTGATCAATAAAAAATGAATAAGTACTGGTATTAAATAAGATTAATAGTGCCAGTTCTTTGGTTAGCTATGATTTGTAACTATTTTTTGGACTACCAGGCTTCCTATTAAATCTCCTTCAACATTGACCGCAGTTCGGAATGCATCCAATAGACGATCAATAGGAAGAAGAATAGCAATGGCTTCGACTGGCAAGCCTACAGATTGTAATACCAAGAGCATAGTTACCATTCCTGCACTTGGTATTCCAGGTGCCCCCATTGCTGCAAGCATGGCTGTAAAGAATATGATCATTTGCTGCATAAGATTAAGATCTACACCAACTAAGCTAGCAATAAATAGTGCAGCCGCTGCTTCATATAATGCAGTGCCATCCATATTTACTGTAGCACCCAGAGGCAGAACAAAACCTGCAATATTACGTTTAACTTGAAGGTTTTTTTCAGCACATTGTAATGTAATTGGTAATGTTGCCGCACTTGAGCTAGTAGCAAAAGCAGTGATAAATGCTTCACGTGCGCCAATCCAGAATTTTACTGGTGTCATACCAGTAACTGAATAAAGGATAATAGGTAGTACTACTAAGGAATGTAATAATATTGTTCCTATTACTAGACTTATAAATTTTATTAAAATCATAAGCAATGATAGATCTTGTGTCATTACAAGCTTTATTAGTAGCGCCATGATACAAAGCGGTGCAAGTTTCATTATCCAGCCTACTAGCATAAGAATTAATTCTAATAATTCTTGTAAGGATAAGCGGGTATTTTGAAATCGATTTCCCCCCACTACTAAAGCAATTCCCATTAAAAGTGCAAAAATCACTACAGCAAGTATATTGCCTTCAGCTAAAGCTGCAAAAGGATTAAGGAACAGTGAATGTAAGAATTGAGTAAAGAACTCAGACAGAGTCATCTCATGTGCCTGAAAGTTTTGCATAGCTTCCTGGAACATGGGTAATTGTAGCCCCTCTCCTGGTTTAAATAGATTTGAAGTAGTTAGTCCTAAAATAATTGCTATAGCAGCAGTTAGGAAAAAATACCCTAATGTCGTCTTCCAAACGAGGTGTATTTTCTGGTGCTCACTTAAATTAGCTACTCCAACTATAATGGAAGTAAATACTAATGGGACCATGACCATTTTCAACAAATCTACAAATACCATTCCAAGTAATTCAGAAATATATAGGCTAATTTCTACTATGATAGATTCTTTATCTAACAATGATAGTGCTAGCCCTATTAGAATGCCAGATAATGAACCAATAAGTATTTGAGAATTAAGAGAAAATTTTTTCACTAATTAATTCCGAGATTTTATTAGGTTTTTTCAGATTAAGGTCACGTTAAAATTAAATTAATTGGATAAGTGAATTAATAGAGTGATGACAAGAATAACATGGGGTATAAATAGATGATACTGCTATACAATAATAGTAACCTGGGCACCTAAAAATTAGGATTTATTTGGAATTCAATACTTATTTAATTCTAATTTCAGATTCAGTATCTCACCTGCCGGTTTATATAAAGAACCTTAATTATTGCCTCTATATGACTTTAGTATTTATAGGTTACTTTGATAGTTTATTAAGAAATGCCATAATGTTTGGTAAGGTCCAGTCAATAAATTCTTTATCGTCAACAATTGCAGGTAGTGTTTTTGCTAATTTTTCAGGTCTCCCTTGTAATAAAAGAACTGGTAATTTTGCTTCGTAGGCACACTCTATCTCCCAGCGTTGGCCATCAGCTCTTATAATTTGATTTGTAATTAATGCAATTACGCCTTTACACTCTGAGACCTTTGATTGACATTCTTCTTTCCAAGAAGGATCCCAGGATGCTTTTTTTGCTAAATATTCTAATGAATACGGTGTATTCTCATTATTTACCTGTTCTATAAGGTTGTCACGGAGATCCACATCTCTTAGTGCAAAACTTAAAAATACTTTATTAATTGATGACATACTATTTTCCTTTGATAAGAAAGTTATATTTAGAAAACTATATTTTAAGTGTGATTAGCTAGATTGCAAAGAAATCTTAGTTAGATTATAGCTTATTTCAAAACTAATGCTTTAATTTGCATATGGTTGGAGTATGGGTATTATAGTTATAAAGAATAGTCATTTTGGGCTCTCTCTTTTATGTTTTTTGAGCTAAGTATACTTAGCTTACATATAGTAGAATTATTCTTATATAAATAGATATTGATAGAGTTTCCTGCTATTCAGTGAAGAATTCACGAACCTTATTTACCCAAGATCTTGTACGGGGACTATGCCTAGAGCTATCTTCTTGATTTAACTCCTCAAGTTCCTGAAGTATCTCTTTTTGTCTGGTTGTTAATTTAACTGGTGTTTCTACCATCAAATGACATAATAAATCTCCATGAGAGTGGCTACGAATACCTTTAATACCTTTTCCACGTAAACGAAATACTTTTCCGCTTTGAGTTTCAGATGGGACTTTAATTTTTGCATAGCCATCAATTGTAGGAACTTCAAGTTCTCCTCCCAGTGCAGCTGTAGTAAAACTAATTGGCATTTCACAATGTAAATCATTAACGTCTCGTTTAAAAACAGAGTGTGCTAAGAGGTTAACAACAACATATAGATCACCTGATGGACCACCATTAGTTCCAGCTTCACCTTCTCCACTTAAGCGAATTCTATCACCATCATCTACCCCAGCAGGGATTTTTACAGATAATGTTTTATGTTGTTTAATGCGTCCTTCACCATGACATTGTCCACAGGGAGTTGATACAAATTTCCCACTACCATGGCATTTCGGACAAGTCTGTTGGATAGAAAAAAAACCTTGTTGCATTCTTACTTGGCCATGGCCATTACAGGTTGGGCAGGAGGAGGGAGAGGTGCCTCTTTTTGCTCCACTACCATGGCAGGCACTACACGCATCCATAGTAGGGACTCGTATTTTAGTTTCAGTTCCTCGGGCTGACTGCTCTAAAGTAATTTCCATATTATAGCGTAAATCTGCACCGCGATATGCGCTAGACTGGCTGCCTTGGTTGCCAAAAATATCACCAAAAATATCACCAAAAGTATCTGAAAATCCATGAGACTGGCTGCCTGTCATACTTGGATCTACACCAGCATGCCCTTGTTGGTCGTAGGCCATACGTTTATTAGGATCTGATAGTATTTCATAGGCCTCTTTAGCCTCTTTAAATAATTCCTCTGATTTGGGGTTATCTGGATTGCGGTCTGGGTGATGTTCCATCGCAAGTTTACGATAGACTTTTTTAATTTCATCATCCCCGGCGTCACGGCTAACGCCTAGTACATCATAGTAGTCACGCTTATTCATATAAATATTATTGGGTGTTTTTACATTGAAAGAGACTAATTCATACTAAATAATTTTGGATATTTTTCTACTAAATGTTGAAAATGTAGAATAGGCATGAGATGTATGACTATTTTCCCATGCCTCTATGTTTATTATAGCCTCCAATACTTATCTATTTTTTATCTTTTACTTCCTCAAATTCAGCATCTACTACATCACCTTCTGACTTGTCTTTGCTTCCTTCATTATTTGGTGGTGGTGTATTATTACCTGGTTGAGCCTGTTGTTTAGCCTGTTCTTGTGCCATCATTTTTTCTGTAAGTTTCTGAGAAGCTTCAGCTAATGATTGAGTTTTTGCATCAATACTATCTTTATTATCAGATTTTAACGCATCTTCAGCTTCTTTCAATGCAGTTTCAATCTTAGATTTTTCATCTCCCTCAAGCTTCTCTCCATGTTCAGCTAAAGTTTTCTTAACAGAATGAATAAGTGCATCACATTGGTTACGAGCCGTAACAAGTTCTAATGCTTTCTTATCTTCTTCAGCATGAGCTTCTGCATCTTTTACCATGCTTTCTACTTCTTCATCTGATAGCCCTGAACTTGCTTGTATCTTGATTTTATTTTCTTTTCCTGTTGCTTTGTCCTTTGCTGATACGTTTAGAATGCCGTTAGCATCAATATCAAAAGCAACTTCAATTTGAGGCATTCCTCTTGGTGCAGGAGGGATATCAGTTAGGTTAAACTGTCCTAAACTTTTATTCCCAGAGGCCATTTCCCGTTCACCTTGCAGCACATGAATTGTCACGGCAGATTGATTATCTTCAGCTGTAGAAAATACTTGCTGCGCTTTAGTTGGAATAGTTGTATTTTTCTTGATAAGTTTAGTCATTACACTACCCATAGTTTCAATACCTAATGATAGAGGAGTGACATCTAATAGTAGTACATCTTTTACATCACCTTGTAATACACCACCTTGGATAGCAGCACCTAGTGCTACTGCCTCATCTGGATTTACATCTTTTCGAGCTTCTTTCCCAAAAATATCCTTAACTTTTTCTTGTACTTTAGGCATCCTAGATTGTCCGCCTACTATAATAATGTCATCAATTCCATCGTTCTTCACACCCGCATCTTTCATAGCAATAAGGCATGGCTCTGTTGTTTTTTCTACTAGGTCTTCAACTAAGCTTTCTAGTTTGGAGCGAGTAATCTTAACTGCTAAATGTTTAGGCCCTGAAGAGTCTGCTGTAATATAGGGAAGATTGACTTCAGTTTGTTGGCTAGAAGATAGTTCAATTTTAGCTTTTTCTGCAGCGTCTTTAAGGCGTTGTAGAGCAATCATATCCTTCTTGAGATCGACACCACTTTCTTTTTTGAATTCATCAACAAGATATTCAATGATACGTAGATCAAAGTCTTCTCCACCAAGGAAAGTGTCACCATTAGTTGCTAATACTTCAAACTGATGTTCTCCCTCAATTTCTGCAATTTCAATTATGGATATATCAAAAGTGCCTCCACCTAGATCATAAACAGCAACTTTACGATCCCCTTCTTTTTTATCCATACCAAAAGCTAGAGCAGCGGCAGTTGGCTCATTTATAATACGTTTTACTTCTAATCCAGCAATACGCCCAGCATCTTTAGTAGCTTGACGCTGTGAGTCATTAAAATAAGCAGGAACCGTGATCACTGCTTCTGTTACAGATTCGCCTAAATAATCCTCAGCTGTTTTTTTCATTTTCATTAGAACTTGTGCTGATATTTCAGGAGGCGCTATTTTTTGGCCACGCACTTCTACCCAGGCGTCATTGTTATCTGCTTTAATAATGCTATAAGGTACTATTTTTTTGTCCTTTTGAACCATATCTTCGTCAAAGCGACGGCCAATCAATCTTTTAGCGGCAAATATTGTATTTTTTGGGTTTGTGACCGCTTGGCGCTTAGCAGAAGCGCCTACTAAAATCTCTTTATCTTCAGTATAAGCAACGATGGAAGGAGTAGTTCTTGTTCCTTCAGAATTTTCTATAACTTTAGGCTTGCCATTCTCCATAACAGATACACAAGAATTGGTAGTTCCAAGATCAATACCTATAATTTTTGCCATAATTTATTCCTTTTAACGTTAGTGCCACAAGTCTATAAATATACAAGTGGGGCCTTAGACAGTAATTTCAAGTGTCTTTAGTCTTTGAGACAGTTACAAGTGCCGGTCTGATTATTCTGTCATTTAATATGTAGCCTTTCTGCATTACATTGACTATAGTATTTGGAGCAAGGTCAGAGTCTACTGTGCTCATAGCTTGATGTTGATGAGGATCAAATTTTTCTCCCTCTGGATTAATGACTTTAATGTTAAATTTTGTAAAAGTAGAAGTTAATTGCTTTAGAGTTAGTTCCATGCCGTTCTTAAAATCTTTTACTGTAGCATTTTTAACAGCCATTGCCGCTTCTAGACTATCCATAACTGTTAATAACTCAGTAGAAAAATTTTCAATAGCATATTTATGTGCATTTGCGATATCAGATTGAGCTCTTTTTCGTATATTTTCTGAATCTGCTTTAGCACGTAACCAAGCATCATGATGCTCTGCGGCTATAAGCTCCGATTTCTTAAGTAATTCTTCTATACTTGGCTCTGTTTCTTCTGGAGTATGTTCATCATTATCTTCAGAAGATTCTTTAATATTATCTTTAATTTCAGTAGTTTCTGGTTGATTTAAATCTGAATTTTCCATAAATATTTTCTCCTAATTGCTTTGGGAGACAAGTTGGGGTGAATTTTTGAATTTCAATATAATAGATGAAATATTTATTATTTAGTTATTGTTTTTATTTTTGGAGAAGGTATTCGTTGTAATGTTTATAACATATACTTTTAATAGTATAGATATATTTTAGATAAAAATTAATAGGCTACTATTTATTTGAAATATTACGAGCTAATTTAGCAGCCTTGCCAATATAACTATCAGGAGTTAGATTAAGCAATCGTTTTTTTTCATTTACGGGAATGGTGAGGCTATTAATAAATTCATGTATTTCTTTTTTAGAGATACTTTCTTTTCCTCTAGTTAATTCTTTTAGTTGCTCATAAGGATTAGGTAAACCATAGCGGCGCATAACTGTTTGAATTGGCTCTGCTAGGATTGCCCATGAATCTCTTAGATCTGCAGATATTTGGTTTGGGTTAGATTCTAGTTTTTTTAGTCCTTTATTACATGCTTTATATGATAATAGGGTATGGCCTAGCGCTACGCTTATGTTACGTAGTACGGTTGAATCTGTTAAATCCCGTTGCCAGCGTGATACTGGTAACTTATCACTTAGGTATCTGAGTAACGCATTTGCAATGCCTAAATTACCTTCAGAGTTTTCAAAATCAATTGGATTTACTTTATGTGGCATAGTTGAAGAGCCAACCTCAGACTCCTTGATTCTTTGCTTGAAATATCCTAAGGAAATATATCCCCACATATCCCGATTAAGGTCGAGTAATATAGTATTTATACGAGCATATGAGTCACAAATTCTAGCAATTGAATCATGTGATTCAATTTGAGTAGTATAGGGATTAAATTTTAATCCTAATTTTTTAACAAAAGTTTGCGCAAAGTCTTCCCAATCCATATTTGGATATGCTGTAAGGTGCGCATTGTAATTTCCAACTGCTCCATTGATTTTACCCAATATTTGAATGGCAGCAAGATCTTTATGCGCTTCTTGTAATCGGTGTGCAAAAATTGCCAGTTCTTTTCCTAAAGTTGTTGGGGTTGCTGGTTGGCCATGAGTACGACCTAACATAGATATATCTGCTAGATCATGAGCCATATTAATAAGAGTCTTAATAATATTATTCAAATTAGGTAGCATTATATGATCGCGGCTATGTTTTATCATTAAACCGTAGGCGAGATTATTAATATCTTCAGAAGTACATGAGAAATGAATGAATTCAGTAACTTTAGAGATCTCCATATTATTTGCTGTTTTCTCTCTCAGCCAGTATTCAATTGCCTTAACATCATGATTAGTATGAATTTCAATTGATTTAATTGCTTCTCCATCAGGTTCAGAGAAATTATCACTTAGTTCATCAAGTAGTGTAATAGCATTAGATGAGAATGGTACAATTTCAGTAATAGTTGATTCCTGACTTAACGCTTTTAACCATTTAATTTCTATTTGTACACGATAGCGAATGAGGGCAAATTCACTAAAATATGGGCGTAAAGGGGTAAGCTTGCTATGGTAGCGTCCATCAAGGGGAGATAGGGAGGTTAGGGTAGAGAAAGTGCTCATATCATTATTCAGCTGATTTCAATATATTTTAACATAATTGAGAATATTCCTGTGCATGTGCTGTAAAATATAGAAAATTGGTATACTGCACTTAACCTTGTTAGAAGTTATTTGGAGAATTATGAAGCTTGTCGGGTCACTTACTAGTCCATTTGTTCGAAAAGTTCGTGTTGTTTTGTCAGAAAAAAGAATTGTCTATGACTTTGATGTAGATATACCCTGGGATTCAATAACTCGTGTTACTGAATATAATCCTTTAAGTAAAGTGCCAGTATTGATTTTAGCTGATGGCACAACATTATATGATTCAAGGGTGATTGTTGACTATCTTGATAGTGCCAATCCGGTTTCAAGGCTGATACCTGAATTTAATAGAGAACGTAGTATGGTAAAGCGATGGGAGGCCTTATCAGATGGGATATGCGATGCAGCTAGTACTATTTTTCTGGAACGTAGGAGGCCTGATTCATTACAAAGTACAGAATGGATATCGCGTCAGCAAAAAAAAGTTATGCTGGGGCTTGAAGTTGCAGCACGTGATCTAAGTGACAAGAAATGGTGTGAAGGTAATGTATATACTTTGGCTGATATTGCATTAGGCTGTACTCTTAGCTATTTATCTTTTCGTTTCCCAGAAATACAGTGGCGTATGTTTCCTAATTTAGCTAATTTAGTCGATATGCTAGAAGACAGGCCATCGTTTATAGAAACTGCACCAAAGGACCCTAATTCATAAGTAAAGTAATTATTGGAACTATTAATTTTACATATTTTACTATGTAATTATTCCGCCACCTAAGCATACTCTGCTTTCATAGATTACTACTGATTGTCCAGGCGTTATAGCCCATTGAGGTTGTGCAAACTCAATATGGCATTTATTTTTATTAAGCTTTTCTATAGTGCAGGGTGCATCAATTTGACGGTAACGGGTTTTTGCTGAATAAACCCATTTACACTTTGGTGCTTTTCCACTTATCCAAGTAAGATTTGAGGCAGAAAGTGTAGGTTGGAATAATCCAGGGTGATTATGACCTTGTACTACAACCAGTGTGTTTGTGGCAATATTTTTTTCTAGGACATACCATGGTTGATCAAGGTTATTTTTTGTTCCACCTATTCCTAATCCTTGTCGTTGGCCAATAGTGTAATACATTAATCCTATATGTTTACCAATAATTTCTCCTGATAGAGTTTGTATATCTCCTGGTTCATGTGGTAAATAACGTCTGAGAAAATCTCTAAATGGACGCTCACCAATAAAACAAATACCAGTGCTATCTTTTTTAGAAGAGTTAGGTAAATTATTATCTCTGGCAATTTTGCGTACATCACGTTTATATAAATGTCCAATAGGGAATAGCGTATTAGTTAGTTGCTCTTGGTTCAGCTGATATAGGAAATAGCTTTGATCTTTTGTTCCATCTTCACCTTTGAGTAATTGATAAATACCATTAAATTTTCTAATTTGTGCATAGTGTCCAGTTGCTATATGGTGTGCGCCAAGTTTCATTGCATGGTCAAGAAATGCCTTAAATTTGATTTCTGTATTACATAGTACGTCAGGGTTTGGTGTTCTTCCAATTTTGTATTCTTCTAGGAATTTACTAAATACTTTTTCCTTGTATTCTGCAGAGAAATTTACTGCCTCTAAGGGTATTTCTATGACATCACAAACTGATGCAGCATCTATAAAGTCTTGTTTAGAAGAGCAATACTTATCAGTATCATCATCTTCCCAGTTTTTCATAAATAGACCTACAACATCGTAGCCTTGTTGTTTAAGTAAAAGCGCGGCTACGGATGAGTCAACCCCTCCAGACATACCTATTACAACACGTTTTTTTTTCATTATTTCATTTATAGTGAGAGAGAATCTTTAAAGAGTATCGTTTTCCTGCCAAATGATCCTTGATACACTTAATTACTAGGGGACTACGGTGTCGGTGTTCTAAGTTATAAATTTCATTTTTGTCTAACCATACTGCACGTTCTATGTCCTCATCTAATGGTAGATTATCGTTATGGCAGATTGCATCTCCGAGAAATGCGAAACGCAAATACGTTGTATCATTCGCAGAAGAGTGCCATTTATAAATACCTAATAACCATTCTGGAGTAAAAGTGTAGCGTGTTTCTTCTAATGTTTCACGAATTACAGCCTGGATTATTGATTCATTTGGCTCTAAATGACCAGCAGGTTGGTTGTAGAGTGTTTCATTTATAGCTTTCTCTTCAACTAATAAATATTTATTATTTTTATTTATAACTGCTGCTACTGTTACATTTGGTTTCCATATCATCTTATGTCAGAAAGTCCTATTATGTATATGAGTTTTTTAAAAAACACATGTAGAATAATATATTCTATCTGAAACTATACTTTAAAAATAAACTATTTTGGGAGATTATGAATATATGTACCAGCACATTAAAGAGCCGCATGAAGGTGAGAAAATTAAGGTTAATAAAGATTATTCTTTAAATGTGCCTGATTGCCCAATTATCCCATATATTGAGGGTGATGGTATTGGATTAGATATTACCCCAGTTATGCAGAAAGTTGTAAATTCTGCTGTAAATGTAGCTTATGGTGATAACCGTAAAATTTCTTGGATGGAGATATATGCTGGGCAGAAAGCCACGTCTGTATATGGTCAAGATATTTGGCTCCCAAAAGAAACGCTTGCTGCAGCAGAAGAATATGTGGTTTCTATTAAAGGCCCTTTAACTACGCCTGTTGGGGAAGGGATTCGATCTATTAATGTTGCATTGCGCCAAGAATTAGACTTATTTGTATGTCTGCGACCTATACGTTATTTTGAAGGGGTACCAAGTCCATTAAAATCTCCTGAAGATACTGATATGGTAATTTTTCGTGAGAACTCAGAAGATATTTATGCTGGTATTGAGTGGGAATCTGGATCAAAACATGCAAAAAAGGTTATCAATTTTTTAAGAAGTGATATGGAAGTTAAAAAGATCAGATTTCCACAAACATCTGGTATTGGGGTGAAACCTGTTTCTAAAGAGGGCACAGATAGACTGGTTAGAAAGGCAATTCAGTATGCAATAGATAATAAGAAAAAATCAGTAACATTAGTGCATAAAGGTAACATCATGAAATTTACAGAGGGGGCATTTAAGAGCTGGGGATATGAGATAGCTATAAAAGAATTTGGTGCTACGTTACTTGATGGGGGGCCATGGGTGGTTTTACCAGAGAGTAATGGTGCAGTGATTATTAAAGATGTAATTGCTGATGCCTTTTTACAGCAAATCTTATTACGCCCAAAAGAATATGATGTAATTGCTACACTAAATTTGAATGGAGACTATATTTCTGATGCCTTAGCTGCACAAGTAGGTGGTATAGGTATGGCACCAGGGGCAAACCTTAGCAAATCAATTGCAATGTTTGAAGCAACTCATGGAACAGCACCAAAATATGCAGGTAAGGACCAAGTTAACCCTGGATCAATAATTTTATCAGCGGAAATGATGTTAAGGCATATAGGTTGGACTAAGGCTGCTAATCAAATAATTAAAGCAGTAGAAAAGACAATACAGGATAATATTGTAACTTATGATCTGGCAAGGCTTATGAATAACCCAACTCAAGTATCTTGTTCAAGATTTGGCCAGGAATTAATAAAACGTATGGGGTAGACTTTTATAGTATTCAAAGACCTCCTGGTATATCCTACCAGGAGGTCTTTGATACACTTATTAAAAGTTCATTATTAGTGTATGTATTAAATCTTAATGAATTATGGGGTTTGAATATTTGATGCTTGTTTTCCCTTTGGTCCTTGGGTCACTTCAAAGCTAACTTTCTGCCCTTCTTTAAGAGTTTTGAACCCTGACATATTAATTGCTGAGAAATGTGCAAATAAATCTTCACTACCATCATCAGGGGTTATAAACCCAAATCCTTTAGAATCATTAAACCATTTTACTGTACCTTCAGCCATTTTTCCTATCCTTTAAAAAGCGGGCTGGAAACCCGAATTGTTTGAGTTTCAAGATCGCAAACGGCTGTAACCGGCACTGCAGAAAACTTGAAGCCAAACTCCCAGTTACTTTTTACTCAAAACCAACACCAAAGTCAAGTAGCTATATATATATTTTTAAAGAGATAGGTTAGTTAATTTAAGTAATAAACTTGAAATTTTCACTGTAATCGACAACTATGTTAATAAGAGAGCAGCTATATAGCATATTTTTTAAGGAATTAAGGTGGGGTAGTGGTGATAAAAGATCAAGAGGAAATTATATTTAAGGTTGAGAAAAATAAAATTAAGACGCCGCCAATGTTTAAAGTTATTTTATTAAATGATGATTTTACTCCTATGGATTTTGTAGTATTGGTACTTCAGACATTTTTCTCAAAAAGCCAGGAGCAAGCGAATCAAATTATGTTAAAAGTTCATATGGATGGAGCCGGTATATGTGGTGTATATTCAAAAGATATATCTGAAACAAAGGTTGAGCAGGTCACTGCATTTGCGAGAAAATATCAGCACCCATTAAAGTGTGTGATGGAGGAAGCATAAAATGATTGCACAAGAACTTGAAGTTAGCTTGCATATGGCGTTTGTAGAATCTCGCCAAAAAAGACATGAATTTATTACAGTAGAACATTTATTGTTGGCAATGCTAGACAATCGAACGGCAGTAGAGGTGTTGCGTGCATGTTCTGTTGATATTAGTGATTTACGAGAGTTTTTATTAGAGCATATTTCAAAAAACACTCCTATTGTAGGTGGTACTGAAGAAGTAGATACTCAACCCACGCTTGGATTTCAACGTGTAATTCAGCGGGCAATTCTACATGTTCAGTCCTCAGGGAAAAAAGAAGTTACTGGTGCAAATATATTAGTAGCAATATTTGGTGAGAAGGATTCTCATGCGGTATATTCTTTAGGTCTGAGAGGGGTAACTAGGTTAGATATAGTTAATTATATATCTCATGGTATAAGTAAAGCTTCTAAAGAAAATAATATGAAGATTGAAAAGAGTAGTGAAGTAGATCAGGAAATGGGTATAGATAATGTTCTTGAATGTTATGTTATAGATCTTAATAAGCAGGCGCTAGAAGGTAAGATTGATCCATTAATTGGTCGTAGAAAGGAACTAGAGCGTATTATACAAACGTTATGTAGGCGCCGTAAGAACAATCCACTTTTAGTTGGGGAAGCAGGGGTTGGAAAAACAGCTATAGCTGAGGGGTTGGCATGGAAGATTGTTAATAAGGATATACCAGGTGTGCTTTCTCATTATCAGATTTATGCTTTAGATTTAGGTGCATTATTAGCAGGGACAAAATATCGTGGTGATTTCGAACAGCGTTTAAAAGCAGTATTAGCAAAATTGATTGATACGTCTAATGTTATTTTATTTATTGATGAGATACATACTATGATTGGGGCGGGAGCTGCATCAGGAGGAACGATTGATGCTTCTAATTTACTTAAACCAGTACTGAATACTGGTCAATTGAAATGTATTGGGGCAACTACTTTCAATGAGTATCGAGGAATTTTTGATAAAGATCATGCGCTCTCTCGTAGGTTCCAAAAGATTGATATTCCAGAAACAAACATTGAAGAGACTGTTACTATTTTGCAGGGCCTTAAGTCTCGTTATGAGAAATACCATGGTGTTAAGTACGCAAATGTTGCTCTTACTTCAGCAGTAGAATTATCTGCGCGTTTTATTAACGACAAGCATTTGCCAGATAAGGCAATAGATATCATTGATGAAGCAGGTGCAGCTCAGAAAGTTTTGCCAAAATCTAAGAAAAGAAAAATTATTAATAAGAGTGAAATAGAAAATGTTATAGCAAAAATTGCTCGTATCCCTCCACGTAGTGTTTCAACCGATGATCGTAATGCATTAAAAACATTAGGCCGTGACCTAAAGACTATGGTGTTTGGGCAGGATAAAGCAATTGATGCTTTAGCAGCATCTATTAAAATGGCTAGGAGTGGGCTGGGTGATTCACAAAAACCAATAGGCTCATTCCTTTTTTCTGGTCCTACAGGGGTAGGAAAAACTGAGGTTGCACGTCAATTAGCGTATGCGATGGGAGTTAAACTGCACCGTTTTGATATGTCTGAATATATGGAGCATCATGCTGTATCTAGGTTGATTGGCGCGCCACCAGGGTACGTTGGTTTTGATCAGGGTGGTCTCTTAACTGAAGCAATTATCAAACAGCCTTATTCGATATTACTGCTAGATGAAATTGAAAAGGCACATCCAGATATCTTTAATATTTTATTACAGGTAATGGATTATGGTACTTTGACAGATAATAATGGGCGTAAAGCAGATTTTAGGAATATAGTTGTTATTATGACCACTAATGCTGGAGCAGAATCACTTGTTAAGACTTCTATGGGGTTTGCTAAATCAATTCAAACTGGTGATGAGATGGACGATATTAAGCGTATTTTTACGCCAGAATTTAGGAATCGTTTGGATGCAATCATTTCATTTGCTCCCCTTAATAAGAATACAGTCTTAAGAGTTGCAGATAAATTTTTGATGCAATTAGAAGCTCAGTTACATGAGAAAAAGGTAGAAGCTATTTTTACTTCTAATTTGAAAGAATTTCTTGTAAAAGATGGATTTGATCCTCTTATGGGCGCCCGTCCTATGGCACGTCTTATACAGGATACCATCCGTACTGCTTTAGCAGATGAGTTGTTGTTTGGCCGTCTATCTAGGGGAGGTAAAGTCATAATAGATATTGGTAAAGATAGTAAAATAAAGCTTAAATTTGAAGAAATAGCTGCTACTGTTCTTTAAAATTCCTACTGCCTATTTATAATAATGTTTTTCAATTTTAAGATTCTATTTGATATTATATTCGCTTAATAAATCTTTCATTCTTTAGAAGAGCAAGAAATTTTATAAATTAAGTTTATATATTATATTTTATCTATATTTCTCATATGGGTTTGTAAAGAGGCTAAAGAATTATTAATATTTTGTCTCAATTTTCACTTTTGTATTAGAGCTTTTCTGTACTTATAACAGTTATTATTTATAATAATTTTTTCTATTCTTCATATCTAGGAGTTATCAAATTAAATGTTAAGAATAAATTTTGTCCGTTTTTTTCTGGGGGTATTTCTTTCTATTATTTTGTTTGGTATTAATTCTTCTTATGCTGATCAGGTAGTCGTTTATTCAGCAAGAATTGAGAAGCTAATTAAACCAATGTTTGATGCCTTTACAAAAGAAACTGGTATTTCAGTAAAGTTCGTCACTGATAAGGCAGGTGTCTTACTTGCAAGACTTAAGGCCGAGGGGAAGAATACACCTGCAGATATATTAATTACTACAGATGCTGGAAATCTATGGGCAGCCACACAAGAAGGCCTTCTCACGCCTATAGAATCTAAGGAGCTTGAAGTAAATATACCTTCATACTTGCGTGATCCTCAGAAAAAATGGTTTGGTTTGTCTATTCGTGCGCGGACTATTGTTTATAACACTAATAGAGTAAAACCTACAGAGCTATCTACTTATGAAGATTTGGCTAATGAAAAATGGCATGGTAGAGTCTGTCTGCGTACCTCTAAGAAAGTATATAATCAGTCACTTGTAGCAATGATGATAGCTGAATATGGAAAAGATAAGACTGAGAAAATTGTTAGAGGTTGGGTTTCTAATTTGGCTATAGATCCCTTATCTAGTGATACTAAAGCAATGGAGTTTGTTGCGGCAGGTAAATGTGACGTAACTATAGTTAATACCTATTATTATGGTCGATTAATTGAGAAAAATCCTAGTATACCATTAGCAATATTCTGGCCTAATCAGAATGGAAGTGGTGTCCATATCAATATTTCAGGAGCTGGTATAACTAAGAGTAGCAAAAATATGCATGCAGCAGTCAAGTTATTGGAGTTTTTATCATCAAGGAAAGCTCAAAAGTTATTTACTGAATTAAATATGGAGTACCCCATCAACTCTAAGGTAAGTCCTAAATTAATAGTAACAGAATGGGGAGATTTTAAAAGGAATCAAATGAGCATTGTGAAAGCCGGTGAGTTACAAACAGAAGCAGTAAAATTAATGGATAGGGCAGGCTACCGGTAAAAATATGAAAGGCAATTTATGGAGAACCCACTTGAGTCCAAAAGGTGGCGGTGCAAAGAATAGTTCTTATTACTTACTTAATGATTCTCATACGGTATTAGGCTGGCGTTATATTCCATTTTTTGTGGCACTTTTAGTACTTATTCCTGTAGGTACTATCATGTTTTCCTTAATTTCTCCTGTAGGTGAAGTATGGCAGCATTTAATAGAGACCACTCTTTCAAGGCTGTTGTTAAATTCATTTTGGGTTGCTTTAGGTGTGGCAGTTGGTTCATCAATATTAGGAATTAGTTTAGCGTGGTTTACGGCAGTATGTGATTTTCCCGGTCGCAATATTTTTTCATGGGGATTATTACTTCCACTTTCTTTTCCTGCTTATGTCTTAGCATTTGTTATTTTAGGGATTTTTGACTTTACTGGTCCTGTACAGACTTCATTACGTTCTTGGCTTGAGAATGAACTGATGTGGTTTCCAAGTATTAGAAGTAGAGCTGGTGTGATAATTGTAATGACTCTTGCCTTCTATCCTTATGTATATTTATTGGCTCGGAATGCCTTCCTTACTCAAGGTAAACGTTCATTAGAAGCAGCCCAATCGTTAGGATTAAATTACACTCAAGGGTTTTTTAAAGTGGCCTTGCCTATGGCAAGACCATGGATAGTAAGTGGAATATTGCTGGTTATAATGGAGACTCTTGCTGATTTTGGTACAGTATCTATATTTAATTATGATACTTTTACAACAGCCATTTATAAGGCATGGTTTAGCATGTTTTCTTTATCTGCTGCCTCTCAGTTAGCTTCATTATTAATTATAATTATTTTTATATTAATTATTATAGAGCAAAAATTTCGCTTACGAATACGTTATGCAGAAATTAAAGGTAGCTCAAATATGCCTCCAATTGTCCTTGTGGGATGGAGATCATGGTTGGTTTCTGGGTTTGCTTCAGTAACTTTATTTTTTGCTTTTTTATTACCAATTACACAATTATTTATATGGGCTGCTCATACTTTTACAGAAGAGTTTAATTTTCGATATTTAGAATTTCTTTGGCATTCGTTAACGTTATCAGCAGTCTCGTCTTTGCTTATTTGTATTATTTCAATTTTAATGGTTTATTCTATACGCTGTTATCCTGACAAGATTTCTCGTATAGCAGTTCGTATTGCAACTATAGGATATGCTTTGCCTGGTGTAATTTTGGCTGTAGGAATTTATATCCCACTTGCATGGGTAGATAGTTGGTTTGGTCAAACAATAAAGCAGCTATTTTCTATTGAAATTGGGTTCTTTTTTCGGGGTACATTTATAGTCATGCTGATTGCCTATATGACACGTTTCATGGCAGTTGGATATAATTCGATTGATAGTGCAATGCAGCGTGTTACTTCAAGTATAGATGAGGCCTCAATGGTATTAGGTGTTAGTGGATGGAGTATGCTTAAAAAGGTTCATTTGCCCATCCTAAAAAGTGGGGTATTTACTGCTGCAGCATTAGTGTTTGTTGATGTTATGAAAGAAATGCCAATTACTTTAATGACGAGACCCTTTGGTTGGGACACACTTGCAGTAAGAATTTTTGAGATGACATCAGAAGGTGAATGGGAGCAAGCAGCTTTACCTGCGGTAGCATTGGTATTAACAGGGTTGGTTCCAATAGTAATACTTATACGTCAAACTGAGAAATAATTATATGAATACTTTATTACTCGACGTGGTAAAAATAAAACAATTGTATAGTAAGGAGATTGTAGTTAATGATTTGTCACTTCAATTAAATAAGGGGGAAATTGGTTGTCTTTTAGGGCCAAGTGGGTGTGGAAAGACTACTGTTTTACGTTGTATTGCTGGATTTGAGCCAATAATATCTGGAGAGATTTTACTAAATGGTGTGAAAGTTAGTAGTTCTGATTTCTCATTACGTCCAGAACAGCGTCGTATTGGAATGGTATTTCAGGATTTTGCTCTCTTCCCGCATCTTTCTGTTATTTCAAATATTGCATTTGGCTTGCATTATATGTCTAAAAAAGAACTTTCAAAACGGGTAACTGAGATGCTAGAAATTGTAGGTCTTAGAGATATAGCTAATAACTACCCACATGAACTTTCAGGAGGGCAGCAGCAACGAGTAGCATTAGCTCGTGCTTTGGCTCCAAAGCCTGATTTATTATTATTAGATGAGCCTTTCTCAAATCTTGATGTAAATTTACGAGAACGATTGAGTTTGGAGGTTCGAGATATTCTTAAAAATTATGGGACTACGGCTATCCTTGTAACTCATGATCAGAATGAGGCTTTCTCCATTGCGGATAAGACTGGTGTAATGCAGCATGGAGAAATTAAGCAATGGGACGATGCTTATAACCTTTATCACCGTCCAATTAATAAATTTGTTGCTAATTTTGTAGGTCAGGGAGTTTTTTTACCTGGAAAGGTTCTTGATTCTCATCGTATAGAGATAGAATTGGGAGTTTTGGAGGTAAGTAGTTTGTGTGAGAAAAAAATTGATAGATTTCCTAGTAAAGGGCATAGCGTTGATGTATTGATACGCCCAGATGACATAGTACATGATGACGAGAGTTCTTTAAAAGCAAGGATTTTACAAAAATCTTTTCGAGGAGCTGATATTTTATATACTTTGTGCTTACCTGGTGGTGATATTGCATTATCGCTAGTGCCGAGCCATCACAATCATTCTATTGGTGAAAAAATTGGCATTAAACTAGAGGTTGATCATGTTATAGCATTTACTAAAACAGAACATTAAGATAAATTTATTTCATAAACATCTAGTTTTAAAATGATTTATTTTTTGTCCCTTAGTGCTCGAATTTTTTCTGATAAAAATAATACGGACATAGCATAATAAGTACTATGATTATAACGGGTAATAACATAGAAATTATTGAATCCTAGCCAGGATTCTGTATAGTCCTTATTGTTTAATTTAATTAAAGTAGCTTTACGATTATCAAGAATATCTCTTGATGTCGTAATTCCAAATTCTCTTAATTTTTTAACTGTATAAAGAGGCATACGCTTCATTTTTAATGACTCATGTCGCCCACTATTGTTAATTTCTGCTTTTGATATTGTTGGACCATCTATTTCCCAGCCATGAGCTGATAAATAATTGGCTATACTGCCTATTGAGTCAGCTGTACTTTCCAATAAGTCAATTTTCCCATCATTATCAAAATCTACTGCATAGTTACGATAACTACTAGGCATAAATTGTGGAATACCAATTGCTCCAGCATATGATCCTTTGGTAGTGAATATATCTGAGTCTTGTTCTCGTGTAAGTAATAAATATTGTTCTAATTCATCACGGAAGAAATTTGCTCGTTTCGAATAATTAAAAGCTAGAGTTACTAATGCATCCAAAACAAGATGTCTGCCTTTTTGTTTTCCATAATATGTTTCAACACCAATTAATGCTGTTATAATTTCTTCAGGAACACCAAATTCCTTTTTTGCTCTTTCTAGGGTTTTTGCATTATCTTCCCAGAATGTGACTCCTTTTGATATTCTATTTTTGTTAACAAATGTAGGGTGATACTCATACCATTGTTTTGATGTGCTTGGGCGGGAAATTGTTTTAATAATATTATGTTTAATTTTTATTTTATTAAATATCTTATTGAGACTATCCTTATTGAATCCGTGTTTTTTTACCATTTTATTAATAAAAGTTTTGATTTCGGGGTTTGGTTTTTTTGCCATAGCAGAATGGCTATAACAAAACGGTAAAAGTATAATTATTAATAATAGAGTCGTATTAATTAGAACTGAAGTATTGTTTTTATTTTGGCACATATATATAAAAAGAACAGTGTGAGATATTTCTATTTGTATTGAATATATTAAATCAGAATAAAATAATTTTTAGTAAAATATGAATAATATAGAGTATATAGATATTTTCAAAATCTGATACTGTATATTTTAGTATATTCCTTATTTTTAACAGGTTTAATACCTTGTTGTTATAAAATCAAATAGTTGGTATTCCCTTTATCAGGATTGAGGTTTAAATTTTATATCATATATAGTAAGGAAAAATTATTATCAGCTCCTTTTATGTACCACGTAGCTATATTATTTGTAGGGTTGTAAATATAATCAATTGTAGGATTCTTGTAATTAGTAAACTTTAAGATAGTATGGATTATGGTTCTTTCTATTTCTCTAAATCGTATTCAATATATATTTTAAAGGGTTATTTTTTTATTAAGATTTTATTTAGATGGTTACAAATACAATTAGTCCATTATCAGGTATGCATATTCTAATTACACGGCCAGAGAAGGCAGCCCATAAAACTGCTGAGCGCTTGGCAGTTCTTGGGGCTATACCCTATATATATCCAACTATATTTATAGACCCACCAGAAGATGGAACACAGATCAAAACTATACTTTCTTCCTTGGAAGGAGTCTATGCAATATTTTTTATAAGCCCTAGTGCAGTTGAAATGACACTTAAAAATAATTTTAATTTCCCCGCTGGTGTTAAAGTATTTGCACCAGGGCCTGGTACTGCTGAAGAATTAAATTTACATGGGGTTGATACAGTACAAATACCATATAAAAGCTACGATAGTGAGGGTTTGCTTGAGTTATCAGATTTGCAGTCAAAATTTGTTATTGGGAAACGTATTATAATATTCCGTGGGAATACTGGACGTGAATTCTTAGTGGACGAATTAAAGAAACGTGGAGCTCAGGTTGAAACTATTATTACGTATATACGTAGCGGACCAAAAATACCTTCGCCAGGTTTATTGGAGTTATTAAGAGAAAAAAAGATAACAGGAGTATCGATAATGAGTAGCTTAGCTGTAAGGAATCTTGTTTCCTTGGTTCCAATGAAAGATCGTGAGGATATGTTATTTCTCTTGCCAATTTATGCCAGCCATACACGTATTAAAGATACAGCAGAAAATCTTGGCTTCATAAATGTGATAGAGACAGAGTCTGGAGATAGGGGTCTCATTGCTAAACTGCTTCAATGTAAATAAGTTTTAGAAATCAGAATAGAAAAACATTTAGATTGCATCACAATAAAATAATTATGATGTTTATAGGCTATGTAGGGTATATGCCTCGTTCAATAGATATGCCCACTCTCTTCACATTACGTATCATATTGATTTTTGCTACGATAATTTTTGTCCATGGGGCTTTAAATTCTATTAGGATAATTTGAGCGATATGTTCAGCTAATGCCTCAAGTAGAGAGAATTGTGTTTGTGCAAGAGATTCATGGATTCGTTTAATGATTGATGAATAGTCGAGTGTTTCTTTAATATTATCCGTTTGACAAGATTTACTTGTTGGTAAGGCTATTTCTATATCTAATTGTATTGTTTGTGCTACTTTGCGCTCCCATGGGTAGATGCCAATTAGAGCCTTTACTTTTAGTTCTTGGATGAAAATTATGTCCATTCGTATGAATTTATGATATTGAATATTTAATTAGGGTGTATTTTTAACGTTAAATTACTATGATTTTATTCTATTTGTAGAATCGATGCCAATGACAATGACAACAATAATTTTTACAATTCTGGCTTACTTGATTGGTTCGATTCCATTTGCAGTTATAGCAAGTCGTATTTTTAGGATACCTGATCCACGTACTTATGGTTCAATGAACCCGGGAGCGACTAATGTTTTGCGAAGTGGCAATAGAGCAGCTGCAATATTTACATTATTTGGCGACCTTAGTAAGGGGTGGGTGACTATTATATTAACTCAGTATTTTGTTCTGGTATGGGGATTAGATAATAAAGTAATAGCCATGGTTGCATTGTTAGTTTTTTTGGGGCATATATGGCCTATTTTTTTAGGATTCAAAGGTGGTAGAGGTGTGGCAACAGCAATAGGAGTAGTGATTGGTTTGAGTTTATGGACAGGTATTTTTTCTATGATTACTTGGCTTATTGTTTTTCTAATATGGAGATTCTCATCATTATCAGCATTAGTAGCAGCAGTTCTTACACCAGTTTATGCATGGGTATTTTTGGGTTCAGATATAGATACCTTAGTAATTTTTCTTATATCAATATTAGTTATATGGCGTCATAAATCGAATATTGCTAATTTGGTTGCAGGAAAAGAAAGAAGGGTTGGTAAAGAAGTATAAATCAGAATTTAATTAGATTTACTTTACTTATAATAGGGGGGAATAATTATTAATGATTTGGAGCTAGTAAGATAGGCTTATCATTTTGAGACCAAAATTTATTCTTTATCATGATAGATTTGAATATGGTACTCTCAAGATGTTCTTGTAGCCAATTATGTAAGTATTTCATAGGTAAATTATAAAACCATTCTGTATCAACTAAGGCACATTGGCGAATAAAAGGAAACAAAGCAATATCTGCTATCGACATAGTATTTTTTAAAATATTTCCATGCTTTTTAAGTCTGTTATTTAGATCATTTAATATTTCAGTACAGTTTTCACGTGCTCCTGTGCAATTTTCTTCTGGATAGCGATTAGGGTATTTATACCTGTCCAATGCTTGTTTGAATTTGTTGTCATTACGTTCTATTAAGAATTGTATTTCAGTTTTGTCAGCATTAAGCCAGCCATCAGGATCATTTTTATTTAATGCCCATTGCATAATATTAAGGCTCTCGTCTATAACTTTACCTTTTGGTAATATCAAAATGGGAACGGTTCCTTTTGGTGAGATTTTAAGCATGTGTTCCGGCTTATTTTTTAGGTTTACTTCGCGCAATTCTATAATACACCCCGCTTTATATAGGCTCATACGGCTACGTATTGCATAAGGGCAACGGCGGAATGAATACAGAACTAAAATTTCTTTGCAGTCAGAATTACCCATACTATTTATATTAAAATTGGTATCCTTTAAGGTAAAAATTCATATTTCGAGTTATAAGGAGATTTAAAATTAGAAAATAACTAGGTAGTTAAATTTCTATATTTCTAGGTATCTATCTATAGCTATATGGCCAGAAGTATCAACTACTTTTATAGGCATGTTCTCCTATTTGTTAGATTCTATCTCATATTCTTTTAAATCCCACCGGGGTTTAACAGTGAAATTGTTTTTAATTAATTGACTATTTTTCTGGAGCCTCAATGAGCCAGCAAGCGCTATCATGGCACCATTATCTGTACAGAATTCCTGTCTAGGATAAAAAATAGAAGTGCCCATTTTTTTTGTGTGGTTTGCGAGATTCTCTCTTAGCCGTTTGTTTGCGCTAACCCCACCTGCAACTACAAGTTGATTGATTCCAGTTTGCTTTAGTGCCTCAATAGATTTTTTTGTAAGTACGTCAATAACTGCTTCTTGAAATGCATGGGCAATTTCCATTTTTATTTTCTGAGTCATTTTATATTTATTTGATAGTGTTAAAACTGCGGTCTTAAGGCCACTGAAGCTAAAGTTTAAGTTCCCACTGTGTAGCATTGGGCGTGGTAATAAAAAATTATTTTTTTTTCCAGACATAGAAAATGCATCTGCAAGTTTTGATAATGCTGGGCCTCCTGGGTAGCCTAATCCAAGTAATTTTGCTGTTTTGTCAAATGCTTCTCCTGCCGCATCATCTACTGTTTCGCCTAGTAATTTATATTGTCCAACATTATGTACCTCCATTAACTGTGTATGTCCCCCAGAGATTAATAATGCAATAAATGGAAATAAAGGCGGTTTAGTTGATAAGAACGGAGAGAATAAATGTCCTTCAAGATGGTGGACTCCTATTGCTGGAATTTTAAGAGCAAAGCTTAGAGCAGAAGCAAAGCTTGCTCCTACAAGAAGAGCACCTGCTAATCCTGGCCCTTGAGTAAAGGCAATGGCATGTAAATTCTCAAGCTTGATATTAGTTGATTTAAGAGTCTGTTTTAAAATAGGAAGTATGTGTCTAATATGATCTCGTGACGCAAGTTCGGGAACAACGCCACCATAGTCGCTATGTATCAATGTTTGGGAATATAAACCATGGCCTAGCAGGCCACGCGTGCTATGATAGATTGCGATGCCAGTATCGTCACAAGATGTTTCTATCCCAAGAACAATCACTAAATTAGAAGTATATATATACGTTTAACAAAAAAGTATTAGACTGTTATATACTATACATAATTTTAGAGTTGTATATTTAAATTTTTAAGATAAAAGGATCGTGTTTTATGACAATCATAAAAGTTAAGGAGAATGAACCCTTTGAAGTTGCTATGCGTCGTTTTAAAAGAACTATCGAAAAAACAGGCTTACTTACTGATCTTCGTGCAAAGGAATTCTATGAAAAACCTACTGCTGCGCGGAAACGCAAACTAGCTGCAGCAGTTAAAAGGACTTATAAGAGATTGAGAAGTCAGTTACTACCACCAAAATTATACTAGTCTTTATAAAAATGGGTGTTAGAGTTCAGATTTTTATTGCTAGATAGTCTAATTATTCTCATAAATTTTTATAGTTAAAAATTAAATTATCATTAGAGTAGTTGTATCTAATTTTGATTTTTTTGATATAGAATAAAAAATAAGAATGAAACCTGAATTAACCTTGAAAGAGAAAATTACTGAGCACATGAATGCTGCAATGCGTTCAGGAGAAACTAAAAAAAGAGATGCTATTCGTTTATTACAAGCAGCTATTAAGCAGCGTGAGGTAGATAGCCGTACTGAAATGGATGATGCTGCAGTTATTGCAATAATTGATAAAATGGTTAAACAACGCAAGGACTCTATTACTCAATATATTGCTGCAAAACGTGATGATTTGGCCAGTGTTGAGAAATATGAGATTAGTGTGCTACAAAATTATATGCCAGATGTTCTTAGTGAATCTGAGGTTGAGGATATGGTTGAGGAAGCAATATCTTTAATTGAAGCAAAGAAACGGAAAGATATGGGAAAAGTAATTGCAGTATTAAAGCCAAAGTTAGTTGGGCGAGCTGATATGGGGAAAGTTGCTTCAATGGTTAAAGAAAGGCTTGTTATTTAAATTTATTATTGAGTTTGGGAATATACATAATTTAACGTATTAGTTTTTGGTGGAATCCATTCCTTATTGTATTCTATGAGAATGTAATATAACCATAATACGGATTATATTTCGTTTATTAACTAGTTAGAAATTATAGGGTCTCTTCCAAGTAAATGATCCCGCAATCGTTCATTCAGGATCTACTTAATCGTGTAGATATCGTTGAAGTTATAGAACGACATGTGCCACTTAAAAAGGCTGGTGCAAATCATGTTGCATGCTGCCCATTCCATAATGAAAAAACCCCTTCATTTACTGTAAGTCCAACTAAGCAGTTTTATCATTGCTTTGGTTGTGGTGCTCATGGTAACGCTGTTGGTTTTATGATGGAGTATATCGGTATGGATTTTGTTGAAGCGGTAAATATTCTTGCTTCAAATGTAGGGATCCAAGTTCCTGATCAAGAAAGTACAGAGAATCAAAGAGAATCTGGATATAGAGATAATGTAAAAAGTAAAGAAAATTCTTTCCAGGATATGTTTGATTTGATGAATGTTATTACAAGATTTTATAAGGACAAGTTAAAGAATTCTGAGCGTGGGATTAGTTACCTTAAAAAACGAGGTTTGACTGGAGAAGTTGCGGCTCGTTTTGGAATAGGATATTCACCTGCAGGATGGCAAAGTTTAGCTGAAATATTTCCTAATTATGACTCGCCAATACTAGTAAAGCTTGGAATGGTAAGTGAGAATAATGAGAAAAAGCGTTATGATCGTTTTCGCGATCGCATTATGTTTCCCATCTTAAATTTGAAAGGGAAAGTTGTAGGGTTTGGTGGGAGGGTGATTGAGCAAAATGAACCTAAATATTTAAATTCTCCAGAAACATCTTTGTTTGAGAAGGGGGAGGAGCTTTATAATTTATTTGCAGCACGTAGAGCAATTCGTGAGGCAGGAAAAGTTTTAGTAGTAGAAGGGTATATGGATGTTGTGATTCTAGCACAACATGGTATTGGGTATGCTGTTGCTACTTTAGGAACTTCAACAACATCAAGACATGTCACAAAACTTTTTCGCCAGACTGATAATATTGTATTCTGTTTTGATGGTGATGCTGCTGGGCGTAAGGCTGCATGGCGTGCTTTAGAGAATAGTTTGGCTCAGTTTAAAGATGGAAAAAATATTGGGTTCTTGTTCTTGCCTGATGGAGAAGATCCTGATAGTTATGTTAGGAAATATGGAAAAGAACTCTTTACGAAATTGATTGATCAATCTTTACCGTTATCTAGCTTCTTATTTCAGAGATTATCAGAAGGTCTTAATTTACAAACAAGTGAAGGTCGTACTAGTTTAGTAGAGAGTGTAAAACCATTCTTGCAGAAAATATCAGCTCCAATACTTTCATTAATGCTGATAAAGAGACTAGCTGAAATTAGTGGTATCAATCAAGATGAATTGGAGAGTTTATTACAGATTAAGAGGGTATCTTCAGCACCTTTACGTAATAAGATATTGAGGCCGACTCCTATATCACCCTGTCGGTGGCTGATTCAAATTCTTTTACATGATCCAAATTATGCTACTAAAATAGATAGAGAAATTTTGTCAGAATATATTATAGATTCTGATGAGAGGAATGCATTATTGGCTTTACTTGATTTTATTAAGGCTCACCCTTTTATTGGAGAAAATATAGCGATTCCATCTGCTATTGCATATTTTAATAATAGTATTCATAGAGAGTTATTTGAGAGAGCTGAGAGCGCAATACTTTCATGGGACAATGCGATAAATCTTGAAGCTGAGTTTAATGGGGCACTGGAAAGATTACAACAAATGCAGCGCAGATATCGTATGAGTGAATTACAGAATAAACCTTTAAATATGCTTACTTCTGAAGAAAAAAAGGAATTGCAACAACTAGCAGTGCTTTTGGGATAATAGAGGTCACTCAAACAAACTAATTTTTGATATAATTAATAGTTATGGATTTAATTATCCATAATATTTGGAAACCAAAATGGTAAAAGCAAAAACGCAAACTAGAAATACAATAAAACCAATGAAGGTAAAAAAGAAGGGCACTGGCTCTGCAGCTGCACTTGCTAGATCTCGGTCTCGTGTTGTAAAAAAAGCAACTAGTACAAAGAAGAATACAAAAAATGTTTCTAGTAAAAAAACAAAACCTGTATCACAGAAAAATTCTAAAATTTCTGTTATAAAGAAAGTGGTTAAATCTCCTGTAAAGAAGAAAGTGGTTAAATCTCCTGTAAAGAAGAAGGCGGTTAAATCTCCTGTAAAGAAGAAAGCGGTTAAATCTCTTGTAAAGAAGAAAGCAGTTAAATCTCTTGTAAAGAAGAAGGCGGTTAAATCTCCTGTAAAGAAGAAAGCGGTTAAATCTCCTGTAAAGAAGAAGGCGGTTAAATCTCCTGTAAAGAAGAAAGCGGTTAAATCTCTTGTAAAGAAGAAAGCAGTTAAATCTCCTGCAAAGAAGAAAGCGGTTAAATCTCCTGTAAAGAAGAAAATAGTTAAGTCACCAAACAAGAATAAAAATTCCTCAATAGCAAGAGGAGCTATTAATAGAGGCGTGGCAAAGAAGGCAAAAAAAGAAAATAAAGACTCCAGAAATAAGGAGATGTCGTCAAAAAAAACATCAGCAAAAGTAGCAGAAATTGCAAAAGCAGTAATGGCAGCTAAAGAATCAAGCAAGGCCAACAAGAGAAAAAAACGTAATACTGCAAATCAATCGAAAGTAAAAGCCAAAAAAACTGAGAAATCTTATCCAAGGGATTTGGAAGCGAGGCGTAAGCGGCTTAAGAGTCTGATCATTCAAGGTAAGGATCGAGGATTTCTTACGTATGCTGAAATCAATGATCATTTGCCAGATGATATGCAGGATGCAGAGCAAATTGAAAGCATTATAAGCATGATTAATGACATGGGCATTACTGTCCATGATGAGGCTCCTGATGTAGAGGCTATGTTGCTGTCAGAGTCTCCTGCTGTAGCAGACGAGGATGTTGTTGAAGAAGCTGAAGCTGCTCTTTCCACTGTTGATTCTGAGTTTGGTCGAACTACTGACCCAGTACGTATGTACATGCGTGAAATGGGGTCAGTAGAATTACTTACCCGTGAAGGTGAGATAGAAATCGCGAAGCGTATTGAGCAAGGTCTGAAACATATGATCCAAGCAATTTCTACAAGCCCAACCACTATATCTGGTATTTTGGGGTTAGCTAATAAAGTTGCGTTAGATGAGATGCGTATTGATGAACTAGTTGATGGATTACTTGATCCTAATGCCCAGGAGTTAGTTGATGAGGAGATTTCTGATGAAAAATTAGAGCAGGAATTGGGTGAGGGAGAAGAAGATGATGAGAAGAGTGCAGCGATAGCGACTGCTAATGCACTTAAATTAAAAATAAATGCATTGGAGCGTTTTTCGATTATTCATAGTGCATATGCTGAGATGCAGAGAATTGTTAAGAAGAAAGGTTCATCAAGTAAAGCATATAAAGAGATACAAGAGATTATAACGACGGAATTAATGGCTATTCGTTTCTCAGCTAAAATGGTGGAACGACTTTGTGAGGCCCAGCGTAGTGTGGTAAAAGAGGTTCGTAAGTACGAGAGAAGAATAATGGAGCTTTCTGTTCTAAAAGCAGGTATGCCACGTAATCATTTTATTAAAGTATTCCCTGGTAATGAGGTAAATTTAGACTGGGTAAATGAAGAAATAAAAGCAAGTAAGTCATATAGTGAGAATTTGGTACGTTATAAACCAGAAATTTTTGAGCAGCAACAGAGTTTAAAGGATTTACAAAATAGAATTGGTATTCCAATTAAAGAATTAAAAGCAATTAATCGAAGAATGTCTACTGGAGAAGCTAAAGCTCGTAGGGCTAAGCGTGAAATGACGGAAGCTAATCTTCGTTTGGTTATTTCTATAGCGAAAAAATATACAAATCGGGGACTGCAATTTTTAGACCTTATTCAGGAAGGTAATATTGGTCTTATGAAGGCAGTAGATAAATTTGAGTATAGGCGGGGTTATAAATTTTCTACATATGCGACATGGTGGATTCGTCAGGCAATTACACGATCTATTGCTGATCAGGCACGGACAATTAGAATTCCCGTTCATATGATTGAGACAATTAATAAAATGAATCGTATTTCACGGCAGATTCTGCAGGAGACAGGAGCAGAGCCAGACCCTTCATTATTAGCTTCTAAAATGGAGATGCCAGAGGCAAAAATTCGTAAAATCTTAAAAATATCTAAAGAACCAATTTCTATGGAGACGCCAATCGGTGATGATGAAGATTCTCATCTTGGAGATTTTATTGAGGATGCTACAACCATGGCACCTGTAGATGCAGCTGTTTTTACTAGTTTAAGAGATGTTACTAAATCTATATTAGATTCGTTAACTCCACGTGAAGCAAAAGTACTACGTATGCGTTTTGGTATTGAGATGAATACGGATCATACTTTGGAAGAAGTTGGTAAGCAATTTGATGTAACAAGAGAGCGCATTCGGCAGATTGAAGCAAAGGCCCTTCGTAAGTTACGTCATCCTTCACGCTCTGAACGTTTACGTAGCCTTTTGGATACAGAAGAATAATTAGAAGAATTATTTTATGATTTTATTTTAGAGGGTCTGTAGCTCAGTTGGTTAGAGCAGGGGACTCATAATCCCTTGGTCGAAGGTTCGAGTCCTTCCAGACCCACCATTAAAATAAGAGGTTACATCATTCAGGTGTAGCCTCTTTGTCTTTTTGGCACATTTTTGGCACAATTCTGGCACACTCAGCTACAAATAATAGGAAAAAGCAGGAGACCAGATTGTTATAATATTTTGAGAATTATTTGTATTCGAGTAGAATCCGCTATTTAATTTTTTGGGAAGTACTACAGTGAGAGTAATAAATGCAATTAAATTTTAAATGGGTTAGGTTATGTGCCTTATTTCTTCCGCTATATATTTGCTCAGGAGAATTATTTGCGCAACAGCATCTGGATAATCAATTACCATATCGTGGTCATGAGGATTTCGTTCGGAAAGCTGTAGGCTTATTTGACCATTCAGATTCACCGGTAAAAATAAACGCCACCATTTTTAACACGTCGGATTTCCGTGTGCGCGAAAATATGGGTGACGATGGATTCGCTAAAAACCAGGCTGCTGGTCATTTTCAATTGAATATTTTAAATCGCTTTAGCATTCTTACTGAGCTAACGTCAACACGAAAACATGGCAGTGATCATCTAAGCTTTGAAGTAGAACGTTTGATCGCACGTCTCAATTATTCTGATCATTTTAAACTATCATTAGGGCGCTACCATACGCCACTTGGTTACTGGAATTCGGCATTTCACCATGGTGGCTGGTTACAGACAACCGTCGATCGGCCAATTGCGATGAAATTTGGCAGTAAAATTGTGCCCATTCATTTTGTTGGTGGTTTATTAGAAGGAAATATTGGCTCTTCAAATTTTTCCTATCGAGTAGGGTTTGGTAACGCACGTTCTAATAAAATAAACGATGTACGAAATAATTTTAATAGTATTAACGACCGTGCTGCTGCGATTGTAGGCGCATCTTATCGATCAACAGGCCGATATAGGTTTGAGGTAGGAACTGGTGCCCTTTTTAATAAAGCCGTAACTGCTGGGGGTATACACAGGGTGGATGAGGCTATTTTTAATGGATATTTTGTGCTCCTTAATGAGGCACCTGAGGTTCTTATAGAGTATACGCATTCCCTCCATGATTCGGATATATCAAATGGCCACGTTAATTCAGTCTATGGGCAGCTTGCTTACCGACTACCTTTTGCCGGCTCTAAATTTAAACCTTATTTCCGAGTTGAGTACATTGATGTTTCTAGAAATAACCCTTTACTTGGCTCGAGTAAGCTGGATTATGATGGAGTATTAGGTGGTGTGAGGTGGGATGCTTTACAAAATGTAGCTTTGAAGGCAGAGGTGCGTAACGAAAAATATCAAGGTAGGGAGCGTAGTACAGCATTCTGGTTCCAGGTTTCACTCGTACTTGACGTTAATCGAATTATACAACGTGCAAAGGCCATGGCTAAGTAATGAAATATATACTCTTATCAATATTGTTTATTTTCTTTCTTGCTAGCACGATTGTAAGGGCCGGTTCCATTGCTATTGTGGTGCATCCAGACACAAAAACTTCGGAACTTTCTATGAGTCAGCTGCAAAGGATTTTTCTTGCTGAGAAACAATTCTGGCCAGATAATACTCGGATTACATTATTAGTAAGAGCACCAGTTGCAGCGGAGCGTGAAGTGATTCTTGATCGTATTTATCATATGAGTGAGGATCAGTTTAAACAATACTGGATTGCTAAGATGTTTCGTGGAGAGATTTCTAGCGGTCCAAAATTGGTATTTGATGCTGAAATGGCTTTGGATTTGGCAGCAATGATTCCAGGTTCTATTGCCTTTATCGATAATAAGAACGTCAATGATCAGATTAAAGTTTTACGTATAGATGGGTTATTGCCAACTGACGACGCTTATCCTTTACGTTCCAAGTGAGGGCGACTGGTAAGAGTGAAGCATCATTAGCATTTGGTTATAGAAAATAGACAACTCTGCTTCCTGAGCAGTTACTTCTGAAACGAATTGGCTCGTGGCATGGAGGGTGAGTTCTAAGTTTTGCGAAGTTAAGCTACTTGGTGTCAGTAAAGTTCTTACTGTTGCTCGGTAATTTTCACTGAATCGTTTTTGTGTGTTGTAGGTTAGAGTCAGCGCAGATACTAGTTCAAAATCCATCTGTGCAAGAGCTCCTGTTGCAACAGCTGTTTCCCAGGCACTGTTACTAAGTGCTATGGGCTTCATAGAGTCCATGATGCTGCGAAATTTTACAATGGAATTAAATTTCCCCTTGGAGCTTTGTTTTTGCAAGTGCCGTTGAATTCCTTTATGGAAAATCATCACGTCTTTAATACGTGAATTATTCTGTTTTATTTCATTTTCAAAATTATTGATTGAGTGTGCAATTAAATTTTCTGTTTTTTTGTCATCTTTCCACTCTTCTAGGGCAAATGCCAATATGATGCCAAATAAAATGATAGATGACTCGAATAAAGCCTGAGGCAACCACTTTGGCAACCATGTTGGCCACCATGATGGCACGTCACTAATGATTTTCGAAGTCGACATTTATTATCTCAATTTAAAATGTTCAATAGAAAAATGAATGAATCGTGAGCGTGCATATGTTACAGGATTAGGTATGAATTTTAAAAAAAACCATTGGTTGTTATACGCTTCCTTAGCTTTAGTGTAAATGCTTTTGTAGTTTCAGAAAATCTAACTATCTTTGAATCAACTAATACTAATATGTGGTCAGTATTTTATACGGGTATCAATATGGTGGTGGTGCAGATGCAAATAAATATGGTGAAGTTAAAATAGTTGGTACGTTTCTGGCACAATTCTGGCACACTCAGCCACAAATAACAGGAGAAAGCAGGAGTAGAGGAGAATAGATAAGACTATGATATAATAGGTGTTATTTGCTTTGGATTAGTGAGTCAAAAAACTGTTATTAACACGTGACCTTGTGAATAATTAAGCGATCTGACCTAATGTTTTTATCGAGTAAAGATTAGATCTCTTCCCTGAGATAAGGTTTCGTTGTATACATAGCCATCCAAGCAAAATTTTTTAAGTTCTTCTGGTTCTTTAATTTGGTTCTTAATTATGTAACGAGCCATTAGTCCACGAGCCTTTTTTGCATAGAAGCTAATTATTTTATAATTTCCATTTTTTTTATCCTTAAATATTGGTGTGAAAACGATTGGATCCAACTTTTTTTCATCTATTACTTTAAAGTACTCATTAGACGCAAGGTTTACTAAGTATTTAGTATTAAGTTTTCTTGCCTGCTCATTAAGAGAGATAGTGGGTTTCTCTCCCCAGAATTCATATAAATTTTTTCCAACAGGTGTTTTGAGGTTAGTACCCATTTCTAAGCGATGTGGCTGTATAGAATCTAAAGGGCGTAGTATTCCATATAGCCCAGATAGAATACGCAAATTTTCTTGAGCAAACACCATATTATTTTCACTGAATGAATTTGCATCTAGCCCGGAGTATACATCTCCCATGAAAGCTAAAATTGCTTGCCTAGCATTTCCTAATTCAGGCTTAGAGTTCCATGAGTGGTATCGAAGGTAGTTAAGTTCTCCAAGATTATTGCTTATTTTCATTAAATGGCTGATCTGCGTGGCTGATTGTTTTTTGAGTACTTCTATCAGCTTGTTACTATAGTTATGAAAATAAGCAGAAGTTGATTTTTTAAATGATACAGGAGATTCATAATCAAGAGTTTTTGCTGGAGAAATTACTATCAACATATTATTTATCCTTTCAGTTTTTCCTTTATAGCTTCAGCGTATGATTCAAAGAGATAATTGTATCAAATTAAATGTGGCTAATTTTATCATTATTAGAGTCTCATCAACTTGAGGATAGATGCAGGATATGCTGATTTTTCTCAATCATTTTTTATGATTCTTTCTATACCTAATTATTTTATTAATTATTATTTTTTGAATGTTTTTGAAAGATGAGTATAGGTTCTACAGTAGATAGGTCAGTGTGGTATGGCCAAATTGTTTATTTTAATACTGAATTTTTATCAGTTTGTATTTATTATGACAGATACCAATTCTTGGTAGATTAGTACCTACAGATAAGGGTAGGAATCTAAATGTTTAGATTAGAGACAAGAGAGTCTGGATAATCATTTATTAATTTTTTACCTTTTTTCAATTCGTCAGCTAAATCTTCTAAAGTTTTCTCTCTGAGCAGCCTTGTTATTTCTTGTAAAATAGGCGACCAATGCTCATGCATTAAACAGGGTTTATCATTATTACATTCTTTGAATCCTAGAACACATTCTTCTTGTATTCTAGTACCTTCAGTGATAATAATAATTTGTAATAAATTAATTTTTTTTCCGTTTTTTCGTAAACAGAATCCACCTTGGTTTCCTCGGAAGGAATCAAGTAAATCAAATTTACATAAATTTTGTAATATTTTTGCCAAATAGGTTGGTGAGACGTCTAATTCTTTAGCAATAGAACGGTTAAGTATGGCAACACCAGCTGGTTGTGTTGCCATATAGATAAGAGCTCTAATTGCATATTTAGATGTGCGAGAAAGAATCACGAAAGT
Organism: uncultured Nitrosomonadaceae bacterium; assembly: GCA_964013575.1. GTDB lineage: Bacteria > Pseudomonadota > Gammaproteobacteria > Burkholderiales > Nitrosomonadaceae > BJGV01. The sequence continues at coordinate 836 of CAXGWP010000010.1, read as the reverse complement.
TTGCCAATATTTTCAATATGTTATATGTTTTTTATATTTTTAATTCATGTTATGTTATAACATAACAACAAGCTGCGCGTCAATATGTCGCACTTGTTCAATTATAACTTATTTTATTTTTTTGTGTTTTTTAATATCTTTTGGAATGCAGTGACATAGTTTTTATGTACAAAAACTTCTTCGCCACCTTTGAAGCTATAGCAAGTTATTTCTCCACTCTTAATTATTTCATTTATTCTTTCATAGAATCCGTATTCTACTGCTTTAGATAAGGGCATTAAATTTATGTAACTTAGTATTTTGCTAAGTTTTATAAATGCCCCAAATTTTAAGCCATACTCAAGGCATTCATCAGCTATTTTATGACCTTTTGATTCGGATTTTGGAAATCCAAACATGTTTCTCCTTATGTTTATGTATATAAGTAATGCCTATTCAGCAGTGAATCTTAAATGAGCTAATTATAATAATCATGATGTTGATTGCAATAAAAAATGTAAAAATATTAGTTGATTAAGTATAAAATTCTGTTAACTATTTAATAATAAAAAATTTTTTCTATCAGAAAGAAGTATATATGTATTTTTTAGAAAAGAATAATTGTATGTTTTAGAATTTTTAGAAACTTATCCTGGCGGTCTTTACATCTGGTTTAGATATAAGATTGATTTTTATTGGTTTAGTTGATTTGATATTAGCTATAGTGGGGTAATTCTAACCTAGAACTACGTTGACTTATAAGCATAATACCTTCATAATGCGTGGTTGATGAAAGGTTTCATTTGGAGGGGTTCCCGAGCGGTCAAAGGGATCAGACTGTAAATCTGACGGCATCG
>CAXGWP010000009.1:0-61741 GCA_964013575.1 uncultured Nitrosomonadaceae bacterium | reverse complement strand
TGTGTTAAGCTAACCGATACTAATTGTCCGTGTGGCTTGATCCTATAACCTTAAGTTAATATATTCAAATATATGTTGAATTTTCAGGTTGTTAGTAGAATATGGTTTAATTCATGTAAATTTACTTCTTCTAAATCAGGTTACGCTTGGTGGCAATAGCGCTTTGGACCCACCCCTTCCCATCCCGAACAGGACCGTGAAACGAGGTTGCGCCGATGATAGTGTGCGTTATGCATGTGAAAGTAGGTCACCGCCAGGCATTTTTATAAAGAAAGCCTCAACTCATAAAGAGTTTGAGGCTTTTTTATATTTAAAACAATAAAATTTATATTATTTTAGATATTGTATTCATATTAAAATTTCATGTTAGCATGCCATTATATAAAAAGAATAAAGAAGAATTTTTATTTGAATAACTTTAATAAGTTGAATAAATTTTAAATGTTAGGTTAAGGCGTTATGAAATCATTAGTTACAGGGGCAAATGGTTTTGTTGGTTCATCTGTTGTTCGTTGCTTACTAGAAGCTGGCCATGAAGTATGCTGTTTAGTAAGGCCAAAAAGTAATCAAAATAATCTTAAGGGGTTATCTGTCGAAATCCTGGAGGGTGATTTACGTAATACTATTTCTTTGAAAAATGCAATTAGAAATTGTGAGAATTTATTCCATGTAGCAGCAGATTACCGTTTATGGGTTCCAGATCCCGAAATTATGTATGATATTAATGTTAAAGGGACTAAAGAATTGATTCTTGCAGCATTTGAATCTGGTGTTAGCCGTATAGTTTATACTAGTAGCGTTGCTACTTTAGGATTAAATTTAGATGGAAATCCTGCAAATGAAAATACCCCATCAAGCTTTGAAAATATGATCGGTCATTATAAACAGTCAAAGTTTCTTGCTGAGCAGCAAGTTCTACACTTAACTAATAAGTATCAGCTACCTTTAGTTATTGTTAATCCCTCTACTCCAATAGGTCCACGTGATATAAGGCCTACACCAACTGGTCGAATAGTTCTTGATACCCTCTGTGGCCGGATGCCAGCATATATGAGCACTGGGTTAAATGTTGCACATGTTGAAGATATTGCACATGGTCATTTATTAGCATATAAGCATGGTAAACCTGGAGAACGATATATATTGGGTGGTGAGAATATGAGTTTAATTCAAATTTTACAGATAATAGATGGAATTCTTGGTAAGAAAATAAATAGAATGAATATTCCGATGGAAATGATGCTTCCTGTAGCCTGGTTAATGGAGAAGGTTGCGGTTGTTACGAATACTCAACCACGCGCATCAGTGGATAGTGTTCGTATGGCAGGAAAGAAAATGTTTTTTTCAAGTGAGAAAGCCATTCAAGAATTAGGTTACCAATATCGACCCTCAATAGAGGCAATAAAAGATGCAGTATATTGGTTTCAAAATAATGGATACTGTTCAGATTTAGTATAGTCGCTTAGAAAATAATTCTGAATTAATTTGGTTTTTTTATAGCTTCTAATATTATTTAAGTACTTCAAATCCTGCTTCTAGGATAGTATTTTCAAATTGATCTATAGTCGCCTTTTCTGGATCATATTGAATCTTAGCCTGTTTCTTTTCTAGAGAAATATTTGCTTCACTTACTCCACTAATTTCTTCTAATACCTTTTTTATACTGGTAGCACAACCCATACAGGTCATACCACTTATATTTAGAGTCACTATTTGCATTTTATAATTTTCTTAAAATCTATATCAAGAGTTAGGGTGCCATTTCTTTAATAATAAAGAGTTTATTACCACGGAAACAGAGCTCATTGTCATTGCTGTAGCAGCAACTACAGGATTAAGTAACCCAATTGCTGCTAGGGGTATGCCTATGATATTATATATAAAAGCAAAAAATAAGTTCTGGCGAATTTTGTTTAATGTCCTTTGAGATAAAGAAATAGCATCAGCAATACTAATTAGATCATTACGTATTAAGGTAATGTCTGCAGCTTCAATTGCTATATCTGACCCAGATCCTATAGCAAAACTTACATGGGCAGCTGCAAGTGCTGGTGCGTCATTTATTCCATCACCTACCATGGCAGTAATTTTGCCTCTGCTGCTTATTTTTTTTATTTCATCAAATTTTTCTTGTGGCAATATTTCAGCACGGTAATTAGTTATGCCTACTTGGCTTGCAATAGTTGAGGCAGCTATATTATTATCTCCAGTGATCATTATTATCTCAATTCCCATGGACTGTAGTTTTTTTACTGCTTGGATGGACGTGCTTCTTAGTCGATCAGAAATTTTAATATACCCAATGGGGTGATAGGTTTGATTAATTCTTTTGGCAATAAATATGACAGTTTCTCCTTCCTTCTGAAGATCTTTTACATTTAATTTGTTAATTACAGCACCAGAATCAATTAAAAATTTTATCGTGCCTAATATATAATTATTACCTCCAATACATGCAGTTACTCCTTTACCAGTAACTGAAGTAAAATCATTTACTGGGCTTAATTCTATGTCCATATTTTTTGCACATTCTAATACTGCATTAGCTAGGGGATGTGCTGATCCTTGCTCCATAGAGGCCGATATTTGTATTAAATCATGCTTAGTAACTTCACCTAAAGGAACTATATTAGTTACGATAGGTTTACCTTCAGTCAGAGTTCCAGTTTTGTCTAGAATAAGTGTTTGAATTTTTTCTGCTTGCTCAAGTGCTGAAGCATTTTTAAATAGTACGCCAATCTGCGCACCTCGCCCTGTACCGACCATGATTGCTGTTGGTGTGGCCAACCCTAATGCACAAGGGCAAGAAATTACAAGTACAGTAACAGCGTTTATAAGTGCAGAATTCAAATCCGCAAAGAAACACCATGTTAGGAGCAGGGTCAGGATACTGATTAATACTACTATAGGAACAAAGATGCTAGAGATTTTATCTGCTAATCTCTGAATGGGCGCCTTGGAGTCTTGTGCCTCTTCTACTAATCGAATGATAGTTGCAAGTTGTGTCTGGCTCCCAATACTGGTAGCCAGACATTTGAGTAATCCCTGTTGGTTTATTGTTGCAGCATAGACTTTTGAACCAGAAGTCTTTGCAATTGGTAGGCTTTCTCCAGTTAGCATAGATTCATTAATACTAGAAGATCCCATGGTAACAATGCCATCTGCTGGCAAACTTTCTCCTGGGCGCACAATAAAGATATCATTTATTTTAATATTATTTGTATCTATCTCTATAACCTGACCCTCACGCTCAATGTGTGCAGTTTTAGGTTGCATTTTAATAAGTGATTCAATAGCTTCTGAGGTTTTATTCTTTGCTCGTGATTCAAGTAGTTTTCCTAATAGAACAAGTGTAATAATAGCGGCACTTGATTCAAAATATATATGTTGGTTTAGTTCTAATAATGTAACTATTGAACTAAGAAAATATGCTGTATTTGTTCCAAGTGAAATTAAAACATCCATATTGGCACTACCCCCACGAAGCGCAAACCACGCACCTTTATGGAAGCGCATACCAATCCAGAATTGTACTGGTGTTGCTAATAGCCACTGTAACCAGCGTGGAAATATATCTATAACTGTGTCTGAAAAAAACATGCCCATATGTAGCATGAGTGGAAGGGTAAGGGCTGCAGAAATCCAGAACATTAGAAGATCTGTTTTATAGGAAGAGATTTTTCGTATCTTTTCTTTTTCACGATTCGTTTCGTTGATTTCAGTTGCGCTATAGCCTGCTTTATTAATTATCGAAATCAGATCATCAGCTGTCACAGAACCAAATTTGAAAGTAATAAGGGACGTTTTAGTGGCTAAATTAACATTAGTAGTGACCCCTGGAAGCTTGCCTAATTCTTCTTTAATACGAATGACACATTCAGAACATGTCATCCCCTTGATTTCTAGTTGTACTGATTGTAGCGGAACATGAAATCCTGCTTTTTCAATAGAATCAATTAATTTATCTAGTATAACTAGTGTAGGATCAAATCTGATTCTTGCTTTCTCATTAGCGAGATTAACCGTTGCTTGCACGTTAGGGAGTTTATTGAGTATTTTTTCTATACGTGTAGAACAGGCGGTGCATGTCATTCCTTCTATAGGTATTTCTATTTTTCTGAGATTAGGGTGGGTCAAACTAATTCCTAGTTATATAAATATACTTAATAGTAGAGCTATTAGCGCTAAAATTAGTACAATCATTTTTTATAAATTTAAATAACACTTAATCTTCACTACGTAAGTGAGGAAATAAAATTACATCACGAATGCTAGGACTATCAGTAAATAACATAATTAATCTATCTATACCTATACCTTCACCAGCAGTAGGGGGGAGGCCATGTTCTAAGGCCCGGATGTACTCTTCATCATAGTGCATAGCTTCTTTGTCTCCCGAATCTTTAGCACGGGCTTGTTCTTTAAATCTAGCTGATTGATCTTCTGGGTCATTTAATTCTGAGAATCCATTAGCTATTTCACGCCCAGCTATATAAAGTTCAAAGCGGTCAGTTATCTCTGGATTCTTATCATTCTTTCGTGCTAATGGAGAGACGTCAGATGGATAATCAACTATAAAAGTTGGGTCCATTAATAAATGCTCAGTTGTTGCATCAAATAAAGATAGTTGTAATTTTCCAATTCTGTCTTTAGAACTATATTTAATATTTAGAGATTCTAATTTTGTAGTCAGGTATGTTTGGTCATTTAACTGGATATCAGTATATTCAGGGTGAAATTTCTGAATTGCTTCAGTAATAGATAATCTTAGGAATGGTTTTATAAGATTAATTTTATACCCTTGATAAGAAATCTCAGTTGTGCCTAAAACCTTAATTGCTAATTCTCGAATTAATGTTTCAGTAAGATTCATAAGATATAAATGATCCTGATAGGCTTCGTAAAATTCCAACATAGTAAACTCAGGATTGTGGCGTGTAGAAACACCTTCATTTCTGAAACTACGGTTTATTTCAAATACCTTTTCCATACCGCCTACTATTAAACGCTTTAAGTATAATTCTGGAGCTATTCGTAAATATAAGTCCATATTTAGGGCGTTGTGATGTGTAATAAAAGGACGGGCTGCAGCACCACCTGGAATATGATGCATCATTGGAGTTTCTACCTCCAGATAACCTTTTGACTCAAAGAATATACGAATAGATTGTATAATTTTAGATCGAGTTAGAAATACTTTTCGTGTTTCCTTATTAGAAATAAGGTCGAGATAACGTTGACGATATCTTTGCTCCTGGTCAATAAGACCATGAAATTTTTCTGGTAAGGGTCGTAATGATTTAGTTAGTAGGCGTAAGTTTTTTACACGAACAGTGAGTTCACCAGATTTAGTTATGAATAGTATGCCATGGGCACCTAAAATATCACCTAAATCATAATTCTTGAATGCAGTATGTGAGGATTCACCTGTAATATCATTGGTTATGTATAGCTGAATATGCCCACTCATATCTTGAATAGTAGCAAAGCTAGCTTTACCCATAACGCGTTTTAAAGTCATACGCCCTGCAATTTCAACAGATATTGGATTTTTTTCCAGAGTAGTATTTGACTGATTTCCATATTTTTTGTGGAGATCTGATGCAAAATGATTACGGTTAAAATCATTTGGAAAAGCAGTACCTTTCTCTCGTAAGGCATCAAGTTTAGCTCTGCGCTCTTCAATAATTTGGTTTGTATTCTGTACCGGTTTTTGTTCTTGTTTACTCATTTCTAACCTTAAAAATCCTATTGTTTTATGGAACACATGGCGGCAATTATAGCGTTGTGTAACATTATGCGCTATTATCTTAAGTATTAGGCGTATAGCAAATATTTATTAATCTTTTTTAATTATATGTTTCTGCTTAATTATAAATACTAAACCAGTAGAATATTGTATAAGCAAAATTTGGAAAACCTTAATAATAATTTATTTTTCTTATGGAAAATTTAGAAAAATTTACTTTAACTGAGTTGAAGTGTAAATTATCTGCAGAACAGTTTAGGGTTACACAGAATAATGGAACTGAAGAGCCATTTAAGAATATCTATTGGAATAATTACAGATCTGGCTTGTACGTAGATATAGTATCGGGCGAGCCATTATTTAGTTCATTAGATAAATACGACTCAGGGACTGGTTGGCCAAGCTTTACACGCCCAATTCATAAGAACGTGATCCTTGAGAAGGAAGAGAAAGAAAATAATCGAGCACGAATTGAAGTACGTTCAAGATATGCCGATTCTCATCTTGGTCATGTTTTTACTGATGGCCCTGAACCAATAGGAAAGCGTTATTGTATCAATTCGGCATCCTTACGATTTATTCCATTCGATAGCTTAATTGAAGAAGGATATAATAGTTATGTGGATATTTTTATATAAATAATGCTAGCCAAAGAAGCATTAGTAATGAGTCCCTGTAATAATAAAAACACTGGATTTTAAAGAATAATTATTATAGATCAGTATAAACCTTTCTAATAGTTAGCCTTTCTGCTTCAAGCTTGCTTGGATAAATTCATCTAACCCCCCATCCAAAACACTTTGAGTATTACCAACCTCTATGCCAGTTCTTAAATCTTTAATACGTGATTGATCTAGTACATATGAGCGTATCTGATGTCCCCATCCTATATCAGTTTTTGAGTCTTCCATAGCTTGTTTCTCATCATTTTGTTTGCGTACTTCTACCTCATATAGGCGTGCTCTCAGCATTGCCATGGCCTCTGCACGGTTTCGATGTTGGGATCTATCATTCTGGCAGCTCACAACAATACCTGAAGGGTTGTGAGTAATCCGTATAGCTGAATCAGTTTTATTGATGTGTTGACCACCTGCACCGGAAGCGCGGAATGTATCTATTCTTAGGTCAGCAGGGTTTATTTCAATTTCTATAGTGTCATCTACTTCTGGATAAATAAATACGCTGGCAAAAGACGTATGTCGCCGATTACCAGAATCAAAAGGAGATTTTCGTACTAAGCGATGTACTCCACTTTCAGTTCGTAAGTAACCATATGCATACTCACCAGATATTTTAAGTGAAGCACTTTTAATTCCTGCTACCTCACCTGAAGATTCTTCAAGTACCTCAACTTTATAATTATGTTGTTCACAATATCGTAGATACATGCGCTGGAGCATAGAAGCCCAGTCCTGAGCTTCTGTTCCTCCTGATCCAGATTGAATCTCTAGGAAACAATTATTTGGATCCATTGAGTTAGAAAACATGCGGCGAAATTCTATATTTGCAACATTTTTTTCTAGATTTTGTGCATCATTATAGATACCTTTTAGCACTACTATATCATTCTCTTCTTTTGCAATTTGGAATAAATCAATAGAATCTTGTAATTGCTTTTCAATTGATTCAAGAGAAGAAACAATTTTCTCTAAAATTTTCTTTTCTTTCCCTAGGTTTTGTGCACGTTTGCTGTCTTTCCAAATTTCAGGATCTTCTTCTAATTGGGAAATGTCGATTAGGCGCTTCTTCTTTGTATCAAAGTCAAAGATACCTCCGAATCTCGGTTGATCTATTTTTAAGGTCAGAGAGGTGGTTAGAAATAGCGTTAATTTGTTCCGTTTCCATTTATAAATTATCTATGCATCTTAAAAATTGTATTATACAGTAAGCCTTATTTTTTATTTTAGTTTATATTAAAAATATGAAAAAATAAGGTGTTTAAGTTTTATATTAAGAAAAGAATTATTTTTTTAGTTACAATTACAGGATGTCAAAATTCTTTGCATTAATTCCAGCAGCTGGTTACGGTGCGCGCATGAAGACAAATCTGCCTAAGCAATATTTGTCTCTTAGGGGTAAGCCTATGATTTATTATGCCGTGCGTACTTTATATCTTTATCCTGACATTACTAACGTATTAGTTATTTTGAGTCCTGAGGATAGTGAGTGGTTTAAGTATGATTGGTCAGAGTTCTCCAGTAAATTAATTGTGCTTAATTGTGGTGGCGCGACTCGCTCGAAGAGTATTTCAAATGGGCTGATTTCTATATTGAAATCATCGCTTATAGATGATGATGATTGGGTTTTAGTTCATGATGCAGCACGACCCTGTTTAAGTGAGAAATTACTTAAAAAGATGCTAAATGAGCTATCCAACGATAAAGTTGGTGGGTTATTAGCTGTGCCTATTTCAGATACGTTGAAAAGAAGTAGTAATGATCGGGTACTTAGAACTGAATCTAGAGATGGTTTATGGCAGGCTCAGACGCCACAAATGTTTCGTTTCAAGCTATTAATGGATGCTCTATGTAAGCCTGATAGTATAACTATGACTGATGATGCTAGTGCCGTTGAAGCTTTAGGTTTGAGTCCTAAATTAGTTCTTGGAGATATGCATAATATAAAAGTCACTTACCCCAAGGATTTATCTTTGGCAGAATTAATATTACGAGAACAGCAAGGTATAGATTATGACAAGTAAAATTAGGATTGGTCAAGGCTCTGATGTGCATCAGCTAGTTGAAGATAGGCAGCTAATTATAGGGGGAATAAATATTCCTTTTGATAAAGGCCTGTTAGGTCATTCTGATTCTGATGTTTTATTGCATGCAATTTGTGATGCATTGTTAGGGGCTGCTTCATTAGGAGATATTGGAAAGCATTTTTCAGATAAGAATCCAAAATATAAAAATATTAATAGTAGAATTCTATTGAAAGAAGTGCATCATTTATTAGAAGAGAATAAATATACTATAATTAATATTGATGCAACAATTATTGCACAGGCACCAAAAATGGCACCACATATCCCAGCTATGGTTGCCAATATTTCCGAGGATCTGAACTTACTAGAAGAGAATATTAATATTAAAGCAAAAACTGCTGAGCTTCTTGGACCAATCGGTAGGGGAGAGGGTATTGAGGCTGAGGCAGTATGTTTGCTTATTAGGACAGAATAGGTATGTTGCTGATAGGGTGCTGATATTTTGAAAATTCTAGCTTTTGACACTTCTACAAATTATTGTTCAATATCAATTTTGATAGATGGTAAGACTTTAAGCCAAAATATTCATGTAGAGCAAAGACATTCTGAATTTCTTCTGCCAGGCCTGCATAAACTGTTAGCAGAAAGTGAATTAACATTAGTGCAACTGGATGGTATAGCATTTGGTGCAGGTCCAGGATCTTTTACTGGATTACGTATTGCTTGTGGTGTTGCACAAGGGCTAGCTTTTGGTGCGGACTTGCCTGTAATTGGGATTTCAACATTAGAAGCTTTGGCACAGCAAGTGGGAACCGGTCATGTGGTTACAGCAATTGATGCTCGCATGGGTGAGATTTATCATGCAGCATATGCTAAATCAATAGATGATTGGGAAAATGTGAGTGCTCCTGTACTCTGCTCTCCAAAGTATGCACCAAAAATACCAGAAAATAATTGGGTTGGATGTGGTAGTGGTTTTGATATTTATCACGATGAGTTGAGAAGACACTATAGAAAAAGTATTAATAATTTTGAGATTGGTTTTATACCTAATGCTCGCGATATAGCACAATTAGCTGAGTATAGGTTTCCCCAGGGGCTTTGGGTAAATCCAATAGAAGCTACTCCAATTTATATACGTAATAAAATAGCATTAAAGGAAAATGAGAGATGAGTTCTCAGCCTAAAGAATCGTTAAAAATAAGAAAAATGCTAGAGAAAGATTTAGATGCTGTAATGTTAATAGAGAAAGAGGTATTTCTTTTTCCTTGGACTAGAGGTAATTTTGGGGATTCAATAAATTCTGGTTATCATTGTTATCTTTTAGAGATGGATAAATTTATTTTTGGTTATGGTGTTATGACAATTAATTTAGAAGAAGCTCATATACTTACCCTGAGTGTGGCATCAGCGTGGCAGAGAGCAGGATGGGGAGAGAAATTGTTGCAATATTTTATTTCTCTTGCTAAGGAATATTGTATGCACTCTATTTTTTTAGAAGTGCGCAAATCAAACCTTGGTGCAGCTAAATTATACGAACAAATAGGTTTTAGAAAAATTGGATCACGGCCAGAATATTATCCTGCGATGGGTGGGAGAGAGGATGCAATTGTTATGGCATTAGAATTATGAGTAGTAGGAGAACAGAAATTCTTAAAGAGCTTCGACTTGCACCATTTTGGTCTGAAAGAAAGAAAAAATTGACTAGTAAGATAGTAAAGTTATCAAATTTATCTATTACAAAAGGAGATGAAAGAAAATTTCAGATTTTAAAATCTGATTGGACTGAGCTTGAAGAAGAAGTAACTACTTGTGCTAGTTGTTCATTATTTCAGAGACATACAAGAACATCCCTTCGTACTGGAGATAAGGGCGTTAATTGGTTGTATATAAGTTCAATGCCAGATGTGGAGGAAGGTATTCAGGGGGAGCCATGTATTATTGGACCTACTGGGCAGCTATTAGATAACGTGTTACGGGCTATTAGTTTGGAACAAAACTATAATGTATATATTGCAGATATTGTTAAATCTAAGTCATCTAGTTACAAAAAATTAAATTATAGTGCATTTTTACAATGCGAATCTTTTCTTATAAGGCAAATTGAGCTAATACAACCAAAAATAATAATAGCTCTAGGGAAATTTATAGCTCAGAGTTTATTAAATACCACCATGTCTTTTGATAGTCTGCGTGGTAAATTACATATATATTCTGGTATTCCTTTAGTTGTTACTTATCACCCATCTTATTTGTTAGAAATGCAGTATGATAAGAAAAAAGTATGGGAAGACTTATGTTTCGCTAAGAATATAATACAAAATTAGTGATAGCCTTTTTAAGGTTTTTTATGTTCCCCAATAAGATGCAACGAATCTTTTTTCATTTGGTTTAAAATATGCCAGCGACGTATAAGGGTCATTGTTATGGCTACAAATGAACCAAATATGATAATTATAGTATAAATATGTACTTCAAAACTAACTAATAGGGCATACATCGTTAACATAACAAGAATACTTAAATTCTCATTAAAATTTTGTACTGAAATGGAGTGCCCTGCACCCATTAAAATATGCCCACGATGTTGTAGTAGTGCATTCATTGGGACCACAAAGAATCCAGCTAAGCCACCAATTAGCATTAATAAAATAATTGCAATCCATAGTTTGTAAGCTATTGTCATAGCCATTACGACTATACCCATAGCTATACCAAGTGGTATTACTTTAACCGATTGTCTAAGAGATACTAAACGTGCAGCTGTCACAGCGCCAATAGCAATCCCAATTGCAACTATTCCTTGTAATTGGGCTGCTTTATTTAGAGGATAGTCTAGTGCTGTTTCAGCCCATTTTAATACAATAAATTGTAGAGTTGCTCCTGCTCCCCAGAATAATGTTGTTACTGCGAGTGAAATCTGCCCCAATTTATCAGTCCAGAGTAGTTTGACACAATGTTTAAATTCGTGAATTAGGAAAATTGGATTTTTGTTGAGAATATGGTGATCAACTCCAGTGTTTGGTATATATAGATTGAAAATGGCAGCAATAGCATAAAATGCTGCTATAAAGATAATAGATGCCTCAGGAATAGTATCAATACCAGTATTTATGTAAGGGAAATCAAATGCTAAGAATACTTCTGCAACTGCTGGCGTAATTAATATTCCACCCAAAACTGTTCCAATAATAATAGATGCTACAGTAAGCCCCTCAATCCAACCGTTAGCTATTACTAGCTTCTCGGGAGGTAGGAGTTCTGTAAGAATCCCATATTTGGCTGGTGAGTATGCAGCTGCACCTAGTCCTACAATAGCATATGCTGCTAGAGCAACGTATTGATGAGCAGCCAAGAACAGTAAGCAACAACCAACAATTTTAATGGCATTGCTTATAAACATTACCTTTCCTTTAGCCATAGAATCAGCAAATGCTCCCACAAATGGAGCAAGAATGACATAGAACAATACAAAAACAAATTTAAGCATAGGAGTTAAATATGCAGGGGCATGAAGATCAATCAGTAATGCAATAGCAACAACTAATAAGGCATTATCAGCGAGCGATGAGAAAAATTGTGCTGCCATGATAGTATAAAACCCACGCTTCAAATTATTGCCTCCAAATTGTCATTAGATATGTATTGATTTTATGCTTCTTACATCTTTTTAGGCTGTGATTTTATAACATGAAATAGCTTCACCGACCAATGTAATCGTTATAAGCTTCTACCTTTAAGTAAGATTTTTGATAAAGTCTGCCCTAAGTATAAAATTTGTGATTGAATAGCAAGTAAAATTTACTGCATATATTGTAGCAATATGTTTATTAGATAATCGTAATCCATATATAAATATTAAGAAAATGTCTCGTCCTATTAATGCATTGATTGATCTTACTGCACTTAAGCATAATCTTTCCATTGTTCGTCAACATGCTAAATACTCAAAAGTAATGGCAGTTATAAAAGCAGATGCATATGGACATGGTTTATTACATGCAGCAGAGGCCTTTAGTAGTGCAGATGGCTTTGCTGTTTTAGAAATAGAAGCTGCTATACGTTTACGAGAAGCTGGGTACCAACATACTATATTATTAATTGAAGGGTTCTTTTCTAAATCGGAACTAGAATTATTTGAGTATTATAAATTATCTGCTGTAATACATAATAGTGAGCAGTTGCAAATGCTATCCGCTTATAAAAGAAACAGAAGGCTGAATATTTTCTTGAAATTAAATACTGGTATGAACCGTTTAGGTTTTACTCCAGAGCAATTTCTAGTGGCATTAGAATCATTAAGGTCCCATTCTGTTATTGATCAAATCATTTTAATGACACATTTTGCTTGTGCAGAAAATAGAAAGGATCGAAAGAGGGTCATTGAACAGCTAGAATGTTTTAATTCTGTTATTACAAATTATAGCCTTCCATGTTCTTTAGCTAATTCAGCTGCAATATTGCTGTATCCTGAGACTCATGCTGACTGGGTGCGACCTGGTATAATGTTATATGGTTCATCACCATTTTCTGACGTATCAGCAAGCGAATTAGGCTTGCGTCCATCTATGGCGTTAACTAGTAAAGTTATTGCAGTACAGGATCTTCATGCAGGGGATAAAGTTGGTTATGGCCAGACATTTTGTGCTAATCAAGCTATGCGTGTAGGGATTGTTGCAGGTGGGTACGCAGATGGATATCCGCGGCATGCATCTACTGGCACACCAGTATTAGTTAATGGGACTCGTACGCGCATTATTGGTCGAGTTTCTATGGATATGTTGCATGTGGATTTAAGTGGGATTGCAAATGCAGGTATTGGAACCCCTGTAGTATTTTGGGGAAATGAATTACCTATAGAAGAGATTGCAGAATCAGCTGGAACTATAAGTTATGATCTATTCTGCTCCCTGGGTCAGCGAGTAAATATAAAATACTTAAATAATATGTAATTTCAAAGGAAAGTTAATTTTTAGTAACTTTCCCTTGAAATTATTAAGTATTTTTATTATTCAATTTTTGCTTTTTCTTTTAATTTTTCCAAATAAATTTTAAATTTTTGTTGTAATACACGCTGCTGAACTTTTTGTTTTACTTCTTCAAAGGGTGGTATTTTTAGAGGACGCATCCCATCTAGCCGGATAATATGCCAACCAAAAGAAGTTTTTACAGGTTTTTCTGTTATCTCACCAGTTTTTAATTTAATTAAAGCTTCTGCGAAAGGTTGTGAATAGCTTCTAGCTGATGACCAACCTAATTCGCCACCCTTATTTTTAGACCCATCATCTGTAGATTTATCTTTAGCAATTTTTTCAAATTTACCGCCTTTTTTAATTTTTGCAATAATATCTTTAGCTTCTGCTTCAGTACTCAGCAATATATGACGAGGATTGTATTCTTGATCACCCATAGATGCTGCACTTACTGCTTGATATTCTTCACGAAGTTCCTTTTCAGCAGGGTTATTATTTTTAATAAAATCAGCTTGAAGTGCCCTAATTAAAACAGATTGGCGAGTTATCATAATTTGTGTTGAGATATCAGGGTCTTTATCTAGTTTTTTTCTTATGGCTTCTTGTGATAGCACCTCCTGCTTTATAAGGTCATCTCGTACTGCATTTCTAGTCTCAGGTGTATCTTTCTGTCCTTGGGCAATAAGCCCCTTCATTACTAATTCTAATCTGGATTTCGGGATAGCAACCCCATTAACCTTAGCTAAAGGTGCTGCTTGTATTGTGGTAGCAACTATAAGTGTTGATATATAGAGTACTATTAACTGTAAAAATTTAATCAATTGCATTGTATTTCCTTCTTAGTAAATTAAATCAAAACTAAATTTCTTCAGGAGTATACGCCTTTATACTTAATGCGTGAATATCTCTTCCTATCATTCCTCCTAAAGCAACGTAAATCATCCTGTGCCTTTCTATAGTGGATTTCTTATAAAAGCTTGATGAAACAATTGTCAGGAAAAAGTGGCCGCCACCATTTTTTGCTCCTTCATGGCCTATATGTTTGTAGCTCTCATCGATAATTTCAATTTTTTTGGGGTTAAAGATAATAAGTTTTTGTTTAATAATATTAATTATATTCATTCAGGTAATATTTTTTTAAAAGGTCTAACTATCACTTTTGAGTATACACCTGAAATGAAGTATGGGTCAGCCTCAGCCCAAATGCGTGCTTCTTTTAATGAAACAAATTCCGCTATGATCAAGCTGCCAGTAAAACCAGCTGGACCTGGATCTGAACTATCAATAGCAGGGTATGGTCCAGCTAGTAGTAGACGCCCTTCATTTTGTAATTCTTTGATACGTTCTAGATGAGAAGGCCTAGATTTTACACGTTTTTCAAGGCTATTAAGATTATCTTCTCCATGTATGGCATATAGCATCACGTACTATTATCCTCATTTTCAGTTATAAATTTCCCTAGCATAAGTGCTTGTATGATTATAAAAATTATCATCAGTCCTGTAGATCCAAATAACTTGAAATTTACCCATGCATCAGTTGAATAGTTAAAGGCCACATAAAGATTAATTATCCCCATTAAGGCGAAGAAAGTAGCCCAGCTAGCATTAAGGTTGCTCCAAATATTTTCTGGTAACGATACTTTAGTTCCTAACATAGCCCGAATTAGATTTTTCCTAAATAGGGCTTGTGAAATAATTAATGCACTAGTAAATATCCAATATAATACAGTTGGCTTCCATTTTATAAAAGTCTCATCTTGTAAGATTAATGTTGCGCTGCCAAAAATCACTATAATAACTAGACTTATCCACTGCATTTTATCTACCTTATGGTGACGGAACCAGATCCATGTTATTTGTATAGCTGTGGCTGCAATAGCTACAGCAGTTGCAATATAAATGTCATAAAGTTTAAATGCTATAAAAAAGAATATGACTGGAAATAAGTCAAAAAGAAATTTCATAAATATAGAATCATAAAATTTGTTAATAATAAAATAATGGGATTATGGTGGCTATCTTAAGAAAAATCTATACTAGTAAGCTAATAAAATAAAGAAAAATTTATTTATAAATTTATGTTGTTTATAATAAACAACTCGTTAGGAGTAAGAATTCTTCTTGATTAGATAATTATGAAAAATTTTTACAAATTTATACTGCGGCCACCATCTACTGCTAATATCTGGCCAGTAATATACGGTGCATCTAAAATGAAAAACGTTACTGCTTTAGCTATATCATTTGGCTCTCCTTTACGTTTAAGGATGGTTCTATTAATAATATCTTTACGTATTTCTTGATCAGCCCAGTCCCCATTTTCTGGCCAGATAATAGGCCCTGGAGAAATACCATTTACCCTAATTTCAGGAGATAATTCTTGCGCCAGAGATTTGGTTAGTGTTGCTAATCCACCTTTAGCAGCGCTATAAACAACATAATCTTTTAAGGGCCATTCAGAATGAATGTCAATAATATTAATAATGCAGCCGCGTTGTTTTTTGAGGTGTGGTGCCACTGCTTGAGATAAGAATAAAGGAGCTTTCAAATTACAACCAATAAGCTCATTCCATGATTCTTCTGTTATTTTCCCAAGAGATGTAGTATAGAAGCTAGAAGCATTATTAATTAGCGAATCAATTCTACCAAATTTTTCTATTGTTTTATTAGCTAGAATAGGTGCCTGGGTTATATCTAATAGGTCAGCTTTAATAATTGCAACGGATCCATCTCGTATTTGATTTAGTGACGCTTTAAGTTCCTGTGCTTCTCTTTCAGAAGATCGGTAATGTATCATTAGATTCATGCCTTTAGAGTGAAGTCTCCGGCAAATAGCTTCACCTATGCGTTTAGTACCACCTGTAATTAGTATAGTTTTATCTTGCATTATAAGTCTCTATTAGGTAATTCTTAGGGTCATTATCAATATTTAGAGATTATATGTATTAATAAGGCTTCTTGTAATATTAAAATATTTATTAATTCAAGCTTTTTAGGGCCTTAGGGCTAGGATAATTTACCATAAAGATATATTCACGACGATGCCTACACTATCATCACCAGAAGAGTTCGCCTCAAAGCATAGTGGGGCAGTGAAAAATATGATTTGTTTAGATATTATCAAGTCGGGAGGCTGGATTACATTTGCACGTTATATGGAACTTGCCATCTATTCTCCTGGAATGGGGTATTATTGTTCTGGCACTACTAAATTTGGCTGTGCTGGGGACTTTGTAACTGCACCTGAGATTTCTGTCTTATTTGGCCAATCGATTGCCCAACAAGCTATACAAATAATAGATAGTATAGGCAAAGAGAGTAGTGATATCTTAGAATTTGGAGCTGGAACCGGTAAACTTGCATTGGATATATTACTGGAGTTAGAAAGCCTCAATAAATTACCAAGGCATTATTTTATTCTTGAAGTAAGTGGTGCATTAAAAGAACAGCAGAATAAATTATTTGTTAAATCTGCCCCTCATCTTTTGAATCGGGTTCAATGGCTGGAGGAGATCCCAACTAAATTCAATGGGTTAATACTCGGCAATGAAGTGCTTGATGCTATGCCTGTTCATTTAGTAGTAAGGCGTAATAATGATTTATTTGAGCGAGGTGTAGCATGGGATGGCAAGGAGTTCAAATGGGATGAACGTTTACTAGTTAAGGGAGAACTTTTTGAGATAGCAAAAAAAGTTATTCCTCAAATTAGCCTTGATAATAACACGGCAATATATACTACTGAAATTAATCTTACAGCACGTGGGTTTATTAGAAGCCTTACAAATATTTTAGGAAAAGGGGCAGTTATATTTATTGATTATGGGTTTGGGAATAATGAGTATTATCATGAGCAGAGAAATTGTGGAACGATGATGTGTCATTATCAGCATCATGCCCATGACGATCCATTCTACTTTCCAGGCTTGCAGGATATAACTAGCCATGTAGATTTTACTTCTATTTCTGATACAGCCACAGAGGGGGGGCTACAATTATTAGGTTACACTTCTCAGGCACAATTTCTTATTAATTGTGGTATTACAAAAATTCTTTCACGGGTACCAGTAGAAAATACTTGTGCTTATTTTCCTATGGCTAATCAAATGCAGAAACTAGTAAGTCCTTCTGAAATGGGTGAATTATTCAAGGTTGTTGCCTTTGGTAGAGATTGCCAGTTGCCTCTTATTGGATTTATGAATGGAGATAAGAGTTTTTTATTATAAGAGTGAGTGTAATTTTATTTTTAGGTGTTATTTGGAAATAATTTTGGTCTTTAAATTAATAAATTAGATTATTTTTTTGGCATATAAAGATCAGTGATTGATCCTTCTCCTATTTCAGCAGCAAAATTAATCGTTTCTGATAATGTGGGATGTGGGTGAATAGTTAAGCTTAGATCTTCCATATCTGTACCCATTTCTAGGGCAAGGATTGTTTCAGAAATGATTTCTCCTGCATTAATACCGACTATACCTGCACCTAGTAAGCGGCGTGTATTTTTATCAAACAATAATTTTGTCATACCCTCATCGCGTCCCATAGCAATTGCACGGCCACTTGCAGCCCATGGAAAGATAGCTTTTTCATATTTAATGCCCTGTTTTCTAGCTTCAATCTCAGTTAAGCCCATCCAGGCTATTTCTGGATCTGTATATGCTACTGAAGGAATAGTAAGAGCATCAAAGGTAGCCTTCTTTCCTGCAATAATTTCTGCAGCAAGTTTTCCCTCATGTGCTGCTTTATGGGCAAGCATTGGTTCTCCTACAATATCACCGATACCAAAAATATTCGGTATGTTTGTTCGTAGCTGATTATCAACTGGGATGAAACCTTGTTTAGTAACATTGACTCCTGCATTTTTTGCTTCTATAGTATGTCCATTAGGACAGCGTCCTGCTGCAATTAAAATTCGGTCATAGGTCTTAATTCCTGGAGACATTTCCCCTTCAAAGGTCACTTTCAATCCTTCTTTCTGTGGGTTTATTTTACTTACCTTAGTTTTTAGGTAGATTGCTTCATAGCGTTTATTTATTCTTCTAAATAGTGGCCTAATAAGATCTTGATCAGCACCAGGAATTAATTGATCTTTCATTTCTACTATGCTTACTTTACTGCCAAATGCATCATAAATTGTTGCCATTTCTAGGCCAATTATTCCTCCGCCAACAATTAACATTCGCTTTGGAATCTCATCGAGTTCTAAAGCACCTGTTGAATCAATAATCCTAGGATCATCGTGGTTAATCCCAGGGGGATTAACCACGCTTGACCCTGCAGATATTATGCAGTAATTGAATGAAACAGTTTTCTTGCCACTAGGGGTATTTACTGAAATCATGTTTGGGGTAATAAATGTCCCATTTCCTTGTATGACTTTTACATTTCTTTTTTTTGCTAGCGTGGTCAGGCCACTGGTAAGTTTATTAATAATTGATTTTTTCCATTCTTGTAATTTCCTTAATTCAATTTTAGGTGTATTGAAATTAATACCCATATGAGCGGACTCTTCTGCATCAGTGATAATCTTGGCCATATGTAATAATGCTTTTGATGGAATGCAGCCGACATTGAGGCAAACCCCTCCAAGTACTGGGTAGCGTTCAATTAATATTACTTTTTTCCCAAGATCAGCTGCTCTATAGGCTGCTGTGTAGCCTCCTGGACCTGCCCCTAATACGGCAACTTCTGCATGGATGTCGGCATGAGGTAGTATGGTAGGTTGATTTGAAATAGGGGTTTCTAGGGATGGCCTATGCTCTTTCGATTTGATTGTTTTAGTAGGAGTAGGGCAATTTGTTGAATCAGTTATTGGTTTTAATGTAAGTATTATTGATCCCTCTGAAACTGTATCACCAACTTTTACCTTAAATTCTTTTATTATGCCGCTATGAGAAGAAGGAATATCTATTGCGGCCTTATCTGTTTCTAGTGTGATAAGAGGAGTTTCTTTTTCTACACTATCTCCAGGTTGTACTAGTATTTCAATAATAGGAATGTCTTTGAAGTCACCTACATCAGGCACTTTAATTTCAATAATATGAGTCATAGTATGCTATAAAGAATTATGTTCATTTTCGAATTTGACCACTTCCTAATACAATAAATTTCTGGCTAGTTAGCCCTTCTAGGCCTACTGGTCCACGCGCATGTATTTTGTCAGTAGAAATACCGATTTCAGCACCTAGGCCATACTCAAATCCATCAGCAAACCGAGTAGACGTATTTACCATTACTGAACTAGAGTCAACCTCTCGTAGGAAATGCCTAGCACGAGAATAGTCTTCTGTAACTATGGAATCAGTATGATGTGAGCCATATGAATTAATATGTTCTACTGCCTGATTCAGGCTATTTACTATTCTTATACTGATAATTGGCGCCAAATATTCAGCTCTCCAATCATCTTCTGTAGCTTGAATCATCTTTTTTACGATTGCACAAGAAGATTTGTCACCTCGAAGTTCAACACCTTTATTAAGGTAAATTGTGCATAGAGGGGGAAGTACTTTATGTGCAATTTTCTCGTGTACTAGTAGGGTTTCCATAGTGTTACAGGTTCCAAAGCGTTGAGTTTTTGCATTATCAGCAATGCTGATAGACATATCCAGATTAGCTCCTTTATCTATATACAAATGACATACACCATCAAGATGTTTGATTACTGGAATACAAGCTTCATCAGAAATGCGCTTAATCAGGCCTTTTCCCCCACGTGGAACAATTATATCTACAAATTTTTTCATAGTGATAAGCTCACCTACAGCTTGTCGATCAATGGTATTTAATACTTGTATTGCTTCTTCTGGAAGGCCAGATGTTTTTAATCCTTCTTTTACACATGCAGCAATAGCTTGATTACAATTATATGCTTCAGAACCACCACGTAATATTGCTGCATTACCTGATTTAATACATAATCCAGCTGCATCAGCTGTAACATTAGGGCGCGCTTCATAAATAATGCCAATTACTCCTAGGGGTACCCGCATTCTTCCTATCTGGATTCCAGAGGGTCGATAATTTAGATCACTTATTTCCCCAATAGGATCAGCAAGTGCTGATATTTGCAATAGACCTTCTGCCATATTAGTTATACCTTTAGAGGTGAGTGTTAATCGGTCTATCAAAGCTGACTCTAGACCTTGGTCTTTTGCTGTTTCTAAATCATTTTTGTTGGCAATTAATAGTTTTTCTTCATTTTTCTTGAGTGATATTGCTATTTCAGTAAGGGCTTTATTTTTAGATGCAGGGTCTATTTTCGCCATTATATTTGATGCATTTCGAGCTTTACCTCCTACTGTTTGCATGTAGGTCTTGATATCTACATTATCCATTTTGAGATTCCTGAGTTTTAAATAAATATTAGTACAGTATAGCAAGTTAAGTTAATTGGCATTAAAAAACAGATAAATAAGATTATTAATTTGCGTAATATAATTATGAAACTTTACTAGCGAATTTTAGATATAAAATATAATCCTAGCTGTTCTATTTCATCCCATATATTCCCTTTTTCTACTCCCTTACTTATTTTATCTATTTTTGCAGCATGTAATAATGCTTGTACTAATATTTTTAGACCAATACGTTTGGCTGCATTTTCCATTAATCTCTGACGTCCTCCCCATATTTTGGCTTCATTCATTATTTGCATGTAAGGTTTACCAGTATCTAATCCCTTGCGAATTATAATCAATGAACGAATCTGTGTTGAAAGTATTGCTATGATAAATGGTGTAGCAATTCCTTCTCCTTGCAATCCTTTTAGGATGTGGATGAAACGAGTTATTTCTCCTGTAATCATTGCATCAGATAGTTTAAATGCATCATATCTAGCCACATCCATTATGGCATTCTTTATTTGAACAAAAGACAATGTGCCAGGCGGGTATAGTAGTGCTAGTTTCTTAATTTCTTGATCCGCGGCTAGAATATTTCCTTCTATTTTTTCAGCAAAGAACTGTAAAGTATTTAGATCAGTTATTTGGTCCTGCATTTTTAGACGTTGATTGATCCAGTTTGGAAGTTGATTAATTCCTATTAACGGGACTGAGATCATAGGGCCCATTTTCTCAAGAGATTTGAACCATTTAGTTGCTCTTCCTTGTTTATCTATTTTTGGTAGTGTGAATAGGGTTAATGTGTCTGAAGGCACTGAATGGCAATATTCTTCTATAGCTTTGCTGCCTTCTTTTCCAGGTTTTCCAGAAGGCACGCGTATATCAATTAATTTTTTTTCTCCAAATAGAGATAAAGAGTTACTTTTTAAAAGCATATCTAATTTATTAAATTGAGAATCTATAGTAAATATTTCTCTTTCAATATAGCCATTAGTACGAGCTATTGCTCTGATTAAATCACTTGCTTCAATGGTTAGCAGTTGTTCATCCCCATATACAGTATAAAATGTTGAGAGTTTATTTTGTAGATTTTGAGAAAGATTTTCTAGCTGGATATGCATTAATTATATTTAATAATTTGATCTATAAAAAATACTAGAGTCTTATTAATCGTAGTAAAAATTATTGCTTTGTATCAAATATATTTCTAAGGGATAATAATTATTTTTAGTTCTCTCATAGAACAATGTTTACTAGCCTCTTTGGCACTACTATTATTTTCTTTATTGTATTTTTTCCAATAAATTTTTTTACTTTCTTATTATCTAGTGCAATACGTTTAATAGTTTCGATCTCAGACTCTTTAGCTATTTTTATCTGTCCGCGCAGTTTGCCATTTACCTGCACCATCATTTCAATTTCATCTTGTATTAAGAAATCTTGATTAGCTTCTGGCCATGGTTGATCAAGTAATTCAGTTTCTGGTCTTAATTCTTTCCATAATGCATGGCAGATATGAGGAACAATAGGTGAAAGAAGGAGAACTATATTTTCTAGAGACTGCTGTCTAATACTACGGGAATCTTTATCTAAGCCATGGATTTTAGTAAGGGCATTCATAAGCTCCATTATTGCAGCTATTGCTGTGTTAAAAGTATGACGTCTTCCTAAATCATCATTAACTTTGGCTATAGTTTGGTGTAGCTGGAAACGTATGGATTTAAGTTCAGTAGATAGGTTATTGCAGTTATTAGGTTGAACTGTTCCCAGTTGTAGATGCTTATAAACTTGATTCCAAAGCTTATTTAAGAACCGGAATGCACCTTCTACACCTGTATCTACCCATTCAAGTGTCTGTTCAGGTGGGCTTGCAAACATTATAAATAATCGTGCAGTGTCAGCACCATACCTATCAACTAATTTTTGTGGGTCAACACCATTATTTTTAGATTTTGACATGGTACCTATACCCCCAAATTCTACTGGTTTTTTATCTTTACGTGAGGTTAAGTTGGTACGTTTTCCTTGACTATCAGTTTGAATATCAACATCAGTTGGATTGAAATAAGTGGTTCTCCCAGATTTTTCTTTTCTAAAGAAAATTTCATTTAAAACCATTCCTTGTGTAAGCAAATCTGAGAAAGGTTCGTTAAACTTAATTAATTTCAGATCGCACATTACTTTAGTCCAGAATCGCGAATACAAAAGGTGTAGGATTGCGTGCTCAATTCCACCTATATATTGATCTACTGGTAACCAGTAGTTTGTACGTGAGTCCACTACAAATTCATTTTGATCCGTGCATGTATAACGAATGTAATACCAGGAAGAGTCAATAAAGGTATCCATTGTATCTGTTTCGCGTTTTGCAGTGTTGCCGCATTTGGGGCAGCAACAAGTGTAAAATGATGGATCTTTGTCGAGTGGGTTGCAGGACCCATCTGGAACCATATTTTCTGGTAGCACTACTGGTAATTGCTCATTTGGAACAGGTACTGTTCCGCAAGAATTGCAATGTATAAGTGGAATAGGACATCCCCAGTAGCGTTGTCGGGAAATACTCCAGTCACGTATACGAAATCTAGTTTTTTTAGATCCCAAATCTAATATAGATAGGTCTGATGCAATAGTATTGACAGCTGTCTGGAAGCACATGCCATCATACTTCCCAGAGTTAATACAGACTCCCTTCTTTGAGCTATACCATTCTTGCCAATGCTCAGTACTAAATTCTTTCGCTGATTTGGATTTAGTTGGCACTGAAATAACTTGTTTTATTGGTAAATTGTATTTTTTCGCAAATTCAAAATCACGTTCATCATGTGCTGGAACTGCCATAACCGCACCTTCTCCATATTCCAGCAATACATAGTTTGCAATCCATATTGGTAGTTTTGCCCTTGTCAGTGGGTGGGTAACAAATAGTCCTGTAGATATTCCTCTTTTTTCCTGAGTCGCTAGGTCGGATTCCATTGTGACGCTTGTTTTGCATTCAGTAATAAAGTTAGAAATATTTGAATTATTTTTTGCCGCATATAAGGCTATTGGATGTTCTGCAGCTATTGCAACATAAGTTGCGCCAATTAAGGTGTCTGCTCGGGTTGTAAAAACTTTTATTGTTTTTTGAATTTTGTCTAGATTATCAACAGGAAAAATTATATCTACACCAAGACTTTTACCAATCCAATTTTGTTGCATTAATTTTACACGGTCTGGCCAACCTTTTAATTCTTCAAGATCGCTTAGTAGTTCTTCTGCATATTGTCTAATGCCAAGGTAATAACCAGGAATTTCACGCCTTTCAATTAATGCGCCAGTTCTCCATCCACGGCCATTTATTACTTGTTCATTAGCGAGCACAGTTTGATCTACTGGGTCCCAATTTACAACTTGAGTTTTTTTATAGGCAATTCCCTTCTCTAACATTTGTAAAAATAGCCATTGATTCCAACGATAGTAATTTTGATCACATGTGGCAAATTCTCTATTCCAGTCTATAGCTAGTCCAAGGCTTTTTAATTGTTTTCGCATATAATTTATGTTGTCATAAGTCCATTTCGCTGGGGGTACTTTATTTTGTATGGCGGCATTTTCTGCAGGCAAACCAAAAGCATCCCATCCCATGGGTTGTAGGACGTTATAACCCCGCATTTTGTAATAGCGTGACAATAGATCACCAATAGTGTAATTACGAACATGTCCCATATGTAATTTCCCAGATGGGTATGGGAACATTGATAGACAATAATATTTTTTCTTGCCTATCATTTCAGTAGCACTAAAAGAATTGCTTTGATTCCAGTAATGTTGAGCGGTTAGCTCAATTTTTTTTGGATTATATTTTTCTTGCATAAAATTATTCACTATTAAGTAGATAATTATAACTTGAAGAGTACTTGATTACTCTTAATTATAAATATTTTTATTTTTGTATAACAAATGCATTAATTTTAATAGCAACATGATGTTTATTATGTATTATTACAAATAATGTTTGATAAGTTAGATTTTATTTCCTTGATCAACTAATAATAAAAGCCGTATTATAATGACAATGGAATTTAATAATTTCTTAAATTTTAAAATGTATATAGTGTTTGGATAGCATTTATTTGTATTATTTTAATGTTTCAGGAGAAACTTTGTATGTCAAAAAAACACCCTGTTATAGCCGTTACTGGATCTTCTGGTGCGGGGACTTCTACGGTTAAAAATAGTTTTGAACAAATTTTTCATCGTGAAAAGATTAATGTGGCCGTAGTAGAAGGAGATAGTTTTCACCGTTATGATCGTGTTGCAATGAAGAAAGTTGTAGCTAAAATAGAGAAGGAGCATGGTCGGCCTATTAGTCATTTTGGACCTGAAGCTAATGAATTTAAGAAATTGGAAACACTATTTAAGGAATATGGTAAAAATGGTAAGGGTAAAACAAGACTTTATTTACATAATGAAGAGGAAGCTGCACCTTACAAACAGAAAGCTGGAACCTTCACTCCTTGGTCTTCCATAGTTAAAGGTTCTGATTTGTTATTTTATGAAGGTTTGCATGGTGGAGTGAAGAGTAGTAATGCTAATGTTGCTAAATATGTAGATTTATTGGTTGGGGTTGTTCCTACAGTTAATCTTGAATGGATCCAGAAAATTTATCGTGATACAAATGCCCGTGGTTATTCAGTTGAAGCAGTAACGGATACTATTTTGCGCCGTATGTATGATTACGCACATTATATTACTCCTCAATTCTCACGCACTCACATTAATTTTCAGAGAGTACCAACTGTAGATACTTCTGATCCTTTTATAGAAAGAGAAATTCCTTCGTTAGATGAGAGTTTTGTTGTAATTCGATTTCAAGACTCTAAGAATGTGGATTTTTCTTATCTTCTTACCATGATTCATGACTCTTTTATGTCGCGTAAAAATACTATAGTTGTTCCTGGTGGAAAAATGGGGTTAGCAATAGAGTTAGTATTGACACCATTAATATTAGATTTGGTGGCTAAGAAAAAAAAGAAATAAATGTTTTATGAGCTTCTTTAATATTCTATGAATTAAGTAGACTGTATAATCTCAGTTTAGATATCGTGCCAGGGACATCTTCTCTTAATGTCTGTAATTCTTTCTGATCTTAATAATGAGCAAGTAAAAGCAGTTACTTTGGAAGAGAAGTCAGCCTTAGTGCTGGCGGGTGCAGGAAGCGGAAAGACAAGAGTACTGACTACTCGCATTGCATATTTAATCCAATCAAAGCAAATTAACCCTCATAGCATTTTAGCTGTCACTTTTACTAATAAGGCATCTAAAGAAATGTTAACACGTATAGCTAATATGTTGCCAATTAATATCCAGGGTATGTGGGTAGGAACTTTTCATGGTTTATGTAATCGGATGTTACGTGCCCATTATCAGGATGTAGGATTACCAAAAACATTTCAAATTCTTGATTCATCTGATCAATTAGCTGTTATAAAACGAGTTCTAAAAGATATAAATGCAGATAGTGAGAAATTCAAACCACGGCAAGTTCAGTGGTTCATTAACAATGCTAAAGATGATGGGTACAGAGGGTCACAGGTTGAGGTATATGATGAATTTACACGTAAAATGACAGAATTTTATTTGGCATATGAGCAGCAGTGTAATAAGGAGGGAGTGGTAGATTTTTCCGAGCTTTTATTGCGTAGTTATGAACTACTTACACGTAATGAAATTCTACAGCAGCACTATAGCAGTCGGTTTTCTCACATTTTAGTAGATGAATTCCAAGATACTAGTCAGCTACAATATAAGTGGCTTAAGTTAGTTGCTGGGAGTGAATCTTCAGTATTTGTGGTAGGTGATGATGACCAAAGTATTTATGCTTTTCGAGGTGCCAATACTGGAAATATGAAAGAGTTTAAGCAAGATTTTCATATTTCAGAAATTATTAAATTAGAACAAAATTATCGTTCACATGGCAATATATTAGAAGCTGCTAATGCTTTAATACGTAATAATAATGGCCGTTTAGATAAGAATCTTTGGACTGCTGAAGGATGTGGTGAGCTATTGAAAGTTTACAATGCACCAACTGACCTTGATGAATCTACTTTTATTGTAAATGAGGTCAAATTATTACATGAAGAGGGAGTAAATTTATCAGAAATAGGATTGCTATATCGTTCTAATGCACAATCACGTGTTCTAGAACATACTTTGTTTAATGCTTCTTTATCTTATCGAGTATATGGCGGTTTACGTTTTTTTGAGCGGCAAGAAGTAAAGCATGCTTTAGCATATTTGCGGATGATTGCTAATCCAAATGATGATAATGCATTGTTACGAATTATTAATTTTCCTTCTCGTGGAATTGGCACACGAAGTTTGGAAAAATTACAAGATAGCGCCAAAGAGCAAGGAGTAAGTTTATGGCAGGCAGCATTGAAGAAGAGTAATGGTGGTAAAGAGGAAGAAAATAATAATTTAATCTCTCAGATTGAGAATAAGAATATAGGTGTTCCGAAAAAAGGTATTAATAGTTTTGTGTTTTTAATTGAATCAATGCGACGTAATTGTGTGGAATTGTCATTACCAGAAATAGTTGATCATGTTTTAGTGCATAGTGGGTTGCTAGATTATTATAATAATTCTCGTGAAGGAATTAATAGGCTAGAAAATCTGAATGAATTAATTAATGCAGTTACAATTTATATCCAAGAATCTGAAGACAATAGTCTTACCGCATTTCTAGCTCATGCATCATTAGAAGCAGGTGAGCACCAGAGTGGCAATAATCAGGATGCTATTCAGCTGATGACAGTACATTCCGCAAAGGGGTTAGAGTTTCATAGTGTGTTCCTCAGTGGACTAGAGGAAGGACTGTTTCCTCATGATAATAGTTATAATGAGACTGGAGGATTAGAAGAGGAGCGTCGCCTTATGTATGTAGCATTGACTCGTGCACAGCGGAGAATATACATAAGTTTTGCACAGAGTCGAATGCTACATGGTCAGACTCGTTATAATATTCCTTCTCGTTTTATAAAGGAGATTCCTGAAAATTTATTAAAATTTCTGCGGCCTATACAAGAATCTGGGGGTGTAGAAAAAATAGCTATAAATAAAGGTAATACTCTTGTGAAAGATGTATTTCTTAAGACAAAAGGGCGTACATTAGAGGTTTCTAATATGGAGCCTTTAAAATGTAATATAGGTCAGAGCGTAGTCCATAAGAAATTTGGGGCAGGTATAATTGTGAATTGTGAGGGCTCAGGTGCAGATACACGTGTTCAGGTCAAGTTCCATGAATATGGAACAAAATGGTTATCGCTTGAATATGCTAAGCTTATTTACATTTGATTAATGTAAATAATAATTAATTTGGCGAATTAAACATCATAAAATATAGCTTTATAGCTCGCGTAAACTGATGCATAAATTATTGGCATCAGGACAAAATTCACTAAACCAAAGCTAAGTGCAGCAAAATCAAATAATATATAAGGTATGAGGGTGATGACTCCTAATAACAGTAAAGAAGTAATAAAAACTTGAAGGCATATAAAATTTGATAAACAGGCGATGAAACTTAATTTCATAGCTTCATATGGAGTCATTTTATTAAATACTA
The DNA here is from genome assembly GCA_964013575.1 of uncultured Nitrosomonadaceae bacterium. GTDB lineage: Bacteria > Pseudomonadota > Gammaproteobacteria > Burkholderiales > Nitrosomonadaceae > BJGV01. The sequence continues at coordinate 33,364 of CAXGWP010000009.1, read as the reverse complement.
TTAACAATGGTGTAAACCAAATCGCCATAATAAGGGGTATATGTAATACTATCCCTACAAGTAGAGCAGACAGCATATTATCAGCTGCTTTAATAACTTCAGTTTCTTTATCGACTCTTGTTCCTTCAATTGCATAGTCCATTGCAACATCGCCTGCAATTGTTGAAATTATGACAAAAATTAATAATTGTCCTACTAGTGAAATTGCGCCTAATGTAAGTAATGGAACAGGGCTTATTTTAAACCCAGAGAATAAATGAAAAAATTGTAATTTTTCACCTTGTTCAAGTGCTCTACAGCCAGTCCATAATCCAGCCTGTAGAACTGGAAATAATATTATAAATATTAAGAGCCCATATAATTCGAGCATATAAGATAAAGTTGCTATTATTATATATAATGCACTACAAATGATAATCCAAACTAAAGGGCTTTGGCGGAACTGGTATAGACCATTTAGAATCCATTGTAACCCTTGTTTCGTTCCGACTTGTTTTATTTTCATTTCTTGTTATATCTCCTGTTCTCCTAGGGTGGGACTTAAAATCAGATTCTATTTTATTGATTTTTTCTTAAACCCAGATATCAGTTAGTTTAGCATTAGCTAATATATGTTCTTGTAGTATTTGTTTAAAATGAGCCGGGTCTTTAGCATGAATCATTTCTCCTTCCCGTGGTAGATAGTAATCGTATAGTCTTGATAACCAAAATCTTAAAGCTGCAGCTCGAAGCATGATTGGCCATATTTTCATTTCATTAGAAATAAATGGACGCTTGTCATGGTATGCACGAAGCAAAGCTAATAAATTTTCCTTATTAATTCGTTTGTCTTTATTTATGCACCAATCATTTGCAGTAATAGCAAGGTCATATAACAGTACATCATTACAGGCGAAATAAAAATCTATTACACCACCTATACTACTATTATTAAACAGTACATTATCACGAAATAAATCTGCATGAATTACACCTTGTGGTAGACCTTTAAATTTATGTTGTGATTGAAAATCTAATTCTTTTTGAAGAAATTCGGCTTCTTCAGGCGGAAGTAGTGGCTTGAGAATGGGTACGATAGCTTCTCGCCACATTGGACCACGCGTATTATTCATTTTCTCTTTAAAAGATAAAGTAGATATATGTATGCTTGCCAATAATTCTCCTACATATGCACATTGTTTTGGGGTGGGGTCTTCAATTTGGTTTCCTGGTAAATACGTAACAAGGCTTGCCGGCTTATTATTTAAATCTCCAAATAGGTTATTTCTAGAATCTGTAATTGGGGTAGGGCAGGGTATGTTATGCTTCGATAGGTGTATCATAAGATTCAGATAGTATGGAAGCTCATCAGAAGATAGTTTTTCAAATAGCGTGAGAATATATTTTCCATTTGAAGTTGTAACAAGGTAATTTGTGTTTTCAATACCTGAAGATATACCTTGTAAGTCAATTAGCACACCTATCGAATAGTTTTTGAGCCAAATAGAAAGTTGATCTTTAGTAACGGTAGTAAAAACAGACATGAATACGATATAGGTTAATTGTAAATTAAATAATAAATTATTATTTTTTAGTAAGAAAATTAGAATTGAAATATTCTCCACATTGGTGGACGCACTCTATCATCTAGTACGCCATCATCAATATATGCTCCATCTCCGGTATCATCATATAAATAATATGGAAAGCCAATAAGAGGAGTAACTTTTATTACTTGAATCCTACCATCTACACGGTATTCTTCAATTTTATCTTCTCCTCGTTTCCTAATAATGACAAGTGGCTCTTCTAAAGTAGGGTCTTCTGTATCTGGAGATTCAGTCTGCAATTCAGGTAATTCAGGTAGTTCGGGTAATTCAGGTAATTTTGGAGAGCTTGGTGGCTGTAGTGACTCTTGTGCAGTCGTAGTCCCTGCAGAAATTAATAGTAGCATAAGGAAAATTAGATTAATGATCCATTGAATAGTTAATTTATACATGCTAGCTACATTTAATATTTAGATTAAATTGGGTTACTTGGTCAGCTATAGAAGATTCAATATCAAGAGATTTATAAAACTTAGAAATTTCTCCAACTGTAAGGTTAGAAAAGTCTATTTTTTTCATTAAGTTCATATCTTCTGTATTAATCATCTTCTTAATTATTGGCACATTATTAAACTTGATAAAAAACTATTTTAGAAATTAGTATTGCATAAAGTTATTGGCAATTTTTAGTCTTAATCATTTTTATCAGTGTAAGTCCTTCTATTAATTCGTCAAGTGTATCAAATTCATATGGTATGACTACATTAGTCGTAACAAACTATATAAATATATATTTATATGTAAAAAATACTGAGAAAGCTAGTCTATATAGGCAGGTATTATGTCTTTTATATGGTAATTGGTTTTTTAAATTTATTTTAATTGTCTATCTAGAATACGCTCCTTTATTTATTGTTCCATATTAAAATGATGGTTATTAAATTTTAGTGTAATTTTTTCTAATAGTTTATAGTATGTTTGGTCAGTATATGTATGTATGCTATTAAAAATATTAATTAGAGTTTTAATGTAATTGAGGCATATAGTTTTTTTAATAAATTCTGCCATAATGTAAGAAATACGACATGATTCAAACAAGGATCCACTTTTATCTGTATACCTAGTTTTTTATTAAAAAATTTATTTTATCAAGTTATAAATAACCTTTAGTAGAATTCATGAAAACTCTGTTGTTAATTGACGGTTCATCATACTTGTATCGTGCATTTCATGCCCTTCCTGATTTACGAAATAATCGTAACGAACCAACTGGTGCTATCAAAGGTGTAATTAATATGCTGCATCGTTTACATAATGATCATCATGCTGATTATAGCGCTTGTGTATTTGATGCAAAAGGAAAGACTTTTCGTGATCATTTATATGCAGATTATAAAGCTCAGCGCCCACCTATGCCAGATGATCTTGTTGCACAAATTGTGCCGTTATATGAATGCATAAATGCCTTAGGTTGGCCAATGCTAATAGTAGAAGGAGTAGAGGCTGATGATGTAATTGGAACATTAGCAAAGCAAGCTGAGCAAGAAAAGATGAAATGTATTATTTCTACTGGTGATAAGGATATTTCACAATTGGTGAATAAACAAATAACACTTATAAATACCATGAGTAATGAAATCCTTGATGAGGCTGGTGTATTCACTAAGTTCGGTGTTAAGCCAGACAGAATGATTGATTATCTGACTCTGGTAGGTGATAAAGCAGATAACATTCCAGGCGTGGATAAGGTGGGTCCTAAGACGGCGATAAAATGGCTAGAACGATTTGGTACGCTAGATAATATTATTGAACATGCTCAGGAAATAGAAGGCGTAGTTGGTAAAAATTTACGTAATACAATTGAGTGGCTAAAGAAATCGCGTCATCTCGTTACTATTAAATGTGATGTAGTTTTACCAGTTTGTGTAAAAAATCTTGAGTTGAAGCCACAGGATACAGAGAAATTATTTGTGCTTTATGAGAGGCTGGGTTTTAGAAGTTGGTTACATGAGTTACATGAGAATCAAAGATCTAATATTGTTGTATCTGATAATCAAAGAAAGAATCATGCGGAAATAGATATAAATCAAAGCGGCTGTATTGAAAATATAGATACAACTTATCAAACTATATTATCTAAGCGTCAGTTAGAAGATTTTATTATGTATATTAATGAAGCTGATTTGGTTTCCATCGATACAGAGACTACCGGTCTAGATCCTATGCGAGCTAAGCTTGTTGGCATTTCATTTTCTATGAAACCAAATCATGCTGCTTATGTGCCATTAGCTCATTGTTATACTTCAGCTCCTGTGCAAATGGAAATAGACTATGTCTTAAATAGATTAAAGGCTTGGTTAGAAGATTCTAGTAGGTTCAAGCTTGGACAGAATATAAAATATGATAAACATATTTTTGCAAATTACGGTATTTCATTAAAAGGTATTATGCATGATACGTTATTACAATCTTATGTACTGGAATCTCATCGCCCACATAATATGAATAATCTTGCATTACGCCATCTTGATTTTAAAACTATTACTTATGATGAAGTTACAGGGAAGGGTGCAAGCAGAATTGGTTTTGATCAGGTAAATGTTGACCTTGCTTCAAGGTATGCGGCAGAAGATGCTGATATTACATTACGCTTGCATGAATATATGTATTCAAAAATTAGGAGTAATTCCAAGTTAGAAAATATTTATCATAATATAGAGATGCCAGTATTAGAAGTTTTGTTTGAGATGGAAAATAATGGCGTATTGCTGGATACAAATATGTTGGAAATTCAAAGTCGTGAGCTTGGTGAAAAAATGAGGTTACTTGAAGAAAAAGCATTTGTAATTTCAGGTAAGCCATTTAATTTAAATTCTTCTAAGCAAGTTCAGGAAATTTTATTTACCCATCTTAAGCTTCCTATAATAAAAAAGACTAAGAAGGGAGCAGCTTCTGCGAATGAGGGGGTATTGCAACAGCTTGCACTAGATTATCCATTACCAAAGATATTGCTTGATTATCGGCGCTTATCCAAGCTTAAATCTACTTATACTGATAAACTTCCACTTATGTTAAATCCTGATACTGGAAGGGTACATACTAATTATTCTCAAGCTGTAGCTGTAACTGGTCGTTTATCAAGTACTGAACCTAATCTTCAGAATATTCCAATACGCACTATTGAAGGGCGGCGTATTCGTGAAGCATTTATTGCCCCAGAAGGGCATAGCATTATTTCGGCAGATTATTCTCAAATTGAGTTGCGTATTATGGCGCATATTTCGAAAGATAAGGGGCTGCTTAAGGCTTTCTCTCAGGGTGAAGATATTCATCGTGCTACTGCTGCAGAAATATTTGGTGTTTTGCTTGATCAAGTAGATAGCGAGCAGCGTCGCTACGCTAAAATCATTAATTTTGGATTAATATATGGGATGTCAGAATTTGGCTTAGCTACACAAATGGGGATAGAGAGGAGTGCTGCTCGCACTTTTATGGATCGATACTTTGCTCGTTATCCAGGCGTTGAAGAATATATGCAATGTATAAGAGAAAGAGCTAAGAAAAATGGATATGTGGAGACTGTTTTTGGAAGAAGGCTATCGTTACCAGAGATCAACAGTTCCAATGGTAATCGTAGGCAAGCAGCAGAGCGTGCAGCAATTAATGCTCCAATGCAAGGTACAGCAGCTGATATTATTAAATTTGCAATGATTGCTGTACAGAATTGGATTTTGCAAAATAGAATGAAAACTAAGCTTATTATGCAAGTTCATGATGAATTGGTGTTAGAAGTACCTGAGAGAGAAATAGATGCAATAAAATTAGCATTACCTTCACTTATGGAAAATGCTGTAAGGCTTGATGTTCCACTTCTTGTAGAATTAGGAATTGGAGAAAATTGGGATCAGGCACACTAAATAATTAAAATTTAGCTTTAAAGATCAAGTTGTCATACGGTATGCTGTAATTTATTCTCAATATGAGAGGTATTTTACTTGCTTAAATGAGGAAGATTGCCGTAAAATCACACAATTTTCTGGTTAGATTCCTTATAGGAAATTTGTATGGTCATAATTCGACTGGCACGAGGCGGTGCTAAGAAACGCCCATTTTTTAATATGGTAGTTGCAGATTCACGTAATGCTCGTGATGGTAAGTTTATTGAACGCATTGGTTTCTATAATCCTGTTGCAGCAAAAGATGAAGAAGGGTTACGTGTAAAGCTTGACCGGATTACTTATTGGCAGTCACAGGGCGCCCAGCTATCTGATACTGTAAAGAGGCTTGTCAAAAAATTTAGTGCAGAGCAAGAAAGCTTATCAAATAATTAATAAGGAAAAAGAAAGATCAGTTCCTATGGTTGTAATGGGTCAGATCATTGGTTCCTTTGGGGTATATGGGTGGGTTAGAATATTTCCATTTACTGAATATGTAGATGGGTTGATTAGGTATCCAGTTTGGTGGCTTGGAAATGGGGATGGGGAATGGCGTGAGATTCAGGTTATTAGAGCCCATGTTCATAATAAGAAAACATTAGTTTCTTTATTGGATCATTGTACTGATCGTACAATGGCTATGAAGCTAAAAAATTTACAGATTGCAGTACCAAGAGATAAATTACCTGTACTATCAAATAGTGGTATAGATGGTTATTACTGGGAGGACCTTATTGGGCTACAAGTAATCAATTTACAGAACGAAGAACTTGGTAGTGTGGTTGGAATAATTGCATCATCTAATGACATTCTGCAAGTAAAGAGTTTAAGGAGAAGTGAGCATGAAGTACTTGTTCCTTTTATCAATAGCGTGATAGTGAGAGTAGATATTGGAGATCATCAGATCATTGTAGACTGGAAATCTGATTATTAATAGGATAATGGACAATGACATTAGAATTTGACGTCATTACCTTGTTTCCAGAAATGTTTGATTCTATAACTAAATATGGCGTTACTGGTCGAGCAGAAAAAAATAATTTCTATAATCTGCATACATGGAATCCACGTGAATTTACTAAAGATATTAGTCGTAGAGTAGATGATCGGCCATTTGGAGGTGGTCCAGGCATGGTGATGTCAGCTGAGCCATTAGGAAAATCTGTTACAGCTGCTAAAATAAGGCAGCAAGAATGTGGGGTTAGTGAGTCTAGAGTAGTTTATCTTTCGCCACAAGGTAGAAATCTTGATCATAAACTAGTAAAAGAATATAGCCAGTTGTCTGGGTTGATACTAATTTCTGGTCGCTATGAAGGTGTAGATGAACGTTTGATAAAGCAACAAGTGCAAGATGAAGTTTCTATTGGTGATTATGTGCTATCCGGTGGGGAACTTCCAGCTATGGTACTAATTGATTGTATGGTTCGACAAATACCAGGTGTTTTAGGCGACCCTGAATCAGCAAATCAAGATTCATTTGTAGATAAATTATTAGATTGTCCGCATTATACGCGTCCTGAGATTTATCTGGGGGATGTTGCACCAAAGATATTAATGTCAGGTGATCATGATAAAATTAGGCGATGGCGCTTACAACAGTCACTTGGTAGAACTTGGCTTAGACGGCCAGATTTGTTAAAACTAAAAATTGAACAAGGTATAACTATAGAAGAAATGGAGCTGTTGGAAGAATTTAAGATAGCTTATGGGATTAATAAGGATAGAATGAATTAAAGTAAGGAAAGAGATATGAACCTAATTGAACAAATAGAGGCAGAAGAGATTAAGCGTTTAAATAAGAATATACCAGACTTTTCTCCTGGCGATACTATAGTTGTTAATGTAAAAGTTGTTGAAGGAGAACGTAGCCGCATTCAATCTTATGAAGGGGTAGTAATAGGGAAGCGGAATAGAGGTCTAAATTCTTCTTTTACTGTACGTAAAATATCTAGTGGGGAAGGAGTAGAACGTACTTTTCAAAAATATTCACCGTTAATTAATGATGTAAAGATTAAGCGGAGAGGTGACGTGCGCCGTGCTAAACTTTATTATTTGCGTGATCGTTCTGGAAGGTCAGCCAGAATAAAAGAGAAACTTTCTACGCGATCAGTTACTAAGAAAGAAGTAAAAAAAGAAACAAAGTCCTAGATTTAGAGTAAGATTCTAAAAATTTATGTAGTTACAGATACTGCTAAAATTTAATTTCTAATCTAATTTATGTTCTTTCGTTTTCTGGTTTCTTCTTTCTACCTCCTTGTACCATATAGCATATAAATCTTCTGGCCATATTGATGTAATCCATACTATCACATCATTAATCTCATTATCTGTTAATTTATTACCCCATGCAGGCATATTTCCAATTTCTGGTGGGCTTCCTTCTTTGATTGTTTTATATAATGTGGTTGTTGAATGGTGCCAAGTATGTGCGCTACCATTTAAAGGAGGTGGTGGATATTTACCATCTGCACCTCTTTTACGCCATCCAGGTTTAGATTCACCATTTTTACCATGACAGTTTGCACAATTTGCACGGTAGATTATTTTCCCTCGTTTAACTTTTTCTGCATCTAATTTGCGTATAACTATATTTTGTTGGGTTTGCTGTTTTTCTTTTGTAGATTGAATTGCTATTGTTTTAATTTCAGAGGAAGCTAACGAAAGTATAGGCATAGCAAATAACGTGACTGTTATACATAATATTAAATAGTGGTAATAGCTATTTAAAAGAATAAAAATTTTCTTAATATGCATCTATTTTAATCTCATTATTGATTTATTTGTATCAGATGGATGATGTCGGCTATATACACTCACATCTCCTTTCTTATTAATTAATAGTACATTATAGGGGTTGGGGCGAGAGCTCTCCATTCCTGGTGATCCTTTAGGCATTCCAGGTGCTGCTAGGCCAATAGCCTGTGGTCGTTCTTTTAGAAACCTTTTGATGTCATTTGCAGGCACATGCCCTTCAATGGCATAGCCATCAATAAGAGATGTATGGCAAGATCCTAATGCAGGTGATATACCCACACGTTTTCTTACTGCTTTATTACCTATGTTATTAGTTTCCACAGTAAAGCCATTAGCACGCATATGGTCAACCCATTTTGCGCAACATTTACATTTTGGGCTTTTATAAACTTCAACCTTTGTTGCGGCAGCATAAGAAATAACTCCACATAAGGAAATAGCAAGTATGGATTGTAATAGTGATTTACGAATTAATATATTCATTTGATTGTTTTTCCCTTCATATATTTTATCTTATTAAAATGACTAAAATAAAGGTAAATAATTTTTTGAGTAGTAGCTATTAGGATATATTTAATTAATAAAAAGAAAACTGGATTATATATTATTATTCATACTAAAATAAATCAAAAGAATTGATAAATATTTTGTTGTAGATTGGTTGTAATTATTAGTAGCAATTGAATAATTATTAGAATAAATAGAGGCGATAAATCAATATTACCAATAGGTGGTATATATGGTATATATTTACTGAAAATCTTCATGAGTGGCCTAGTAAGATCAGAAAGTAAATATGACGCTGGGCTGTACGGACTAATCCAGGAGACTATAGCCTTTCCTATAATTACTACTATTACAATATACAAAGTTGTTTTAATAATTTCTAGAAATGCGAATGAAATGAGATTAATAATTACTGTACCTATATCTGAGTATGGGTCATTTCCATATAGTTTATGTTTTACTGCTATTAAAATAAATTGAATAAGCCACGCTAATAAAAATGTAGAGAGATTAATGCCTTTAAGTTTGGGAATAAATTTGCTAATGGGAAGGACAAGAAAATCAGTAATAGCAATTAAAAAATTAGAGGCAGGATTGTGGTAAGGAATATTTATTAGCTGTATATAAAATCGTAGTAATAACGCAAGTGAAAATAATCCTAATATGGTATTAAGTATAAAAATAAAAATTTGATCGAACACGTTCCTTCCTAGTTAATATGGGTTATTTTTATTAATTTATTTGGTGCTAAATTCGTCTCCTATGTCTTGTGATCTTTTATGTGCTAAATGAATTGCATGTATTATCTTTTTATCTATACCAGAATTTTTCATTGCATTTATTGCCCTTTCTGTAGTTCCATTCTTTGAAGTTACGTTGGATCGTAATACAGTTGGAGTTTCCTTGCTAATACTTGCTAGTTTTGTGGCCCCTAGAAAAGTTTCTAAACTTAATTGATGAGCCTGGGTTTCATTTAACCCTAGTTCCCTGCCAGCTTTTTCCATTGCCTCCATAAAATAGAAAATATAAGCTGGCCCACTTCCAGATATAGCTGTTACAGCATCTAGTTGTTCTTCTTTTTCAACCCATAGTATGGTTCCTACTGCCTTTATTATAGTCTCAGCATAATGCTTCTCAACTGTATTTATTTTAGGTAAAGCAAATAATCCTGTAATTGCTGCACGAACAAATGCTGGTGTATTTGGCATAGCTCGTATTATTTTTTTATAACCATATAGCCAGTTACAGATTTCTTTAGCTCTAATTCCAGCAACAACAGAAATAATTAGATGTGTTTTTAGGAGCGGTGCAAGATCTTGTGCTACTGATGGAACCTGTTGTGGTTTTACAGCTAATAGAATAATATTACAATTAACTATTCCATCAGTAAGTTTCTCAGTTACTGTTACGTTATATTTATTTTTTATTCTTTTTCTTGCTGTTGAACTAATTTCTACTACACATATTTGTGTGGTAGAAAAACCCTGTTGTAAGAGCCCACCAATTAAAGCTGAGGCCATATTCCCTCCGCCAATGAAAGTTACATTCATATTGCTCCCTTGATAGTGTAAATTTTAAATAAAAAATAGATTAAACTAGGATACTTTATAGGACCAACCATTAAAAGTAATTAATATAGAATTCAAGGATTTCTTTCCTCATACTAACTAGCTGATTATTTTTGGCAATTTGGACAATAAAAACTTGAGCGTTGTCCTTGTTTAATCTTTTTAATTGTATTGTTACAATCTTTACAAGGCTCTCCAGTGCGTTGATACACAGAATATTGTTGTTGAAAATAGCCATGACTACTATCACTATGAATAAAATTTTTTATACTGCTACCACCCGCATTAATAGCAAGTCTAAGTGTTTTCTTTATGGATGTGGCCAGTAAAATATAACGGTCTAGGCCTATTTTATATGCAGCTATTCTTGGGTTAATACGAGCATGAAAAAGTGCCTCATTTGCATAAATATTACCAATACCAACAACAACATGGTTATTCATTATAATATTTTTGATACTAGTTTTTCTGCTGCGTGTGCATTTATATAATAGAGTACCATTAAATATTTTGCTAAGTGGTTCAGGGCCAAGATTAGATAAAAGTGGGTGAGATATAACATTATTAGTTGTCCAGAGTATTGCACCAAAACGCCTAGGGTCTCTTAGTCTTAGAGTCATGTTTTTATTAAGAATTATGTCAAAATGATCATGTTTCTGTGGGGGTATTTCAATATGCTGAATTAATAAACTACCTGACATTCCTAAATGGAGAATTAATGTACCTTTGTTGCAATCAATCAGGAGGTATTTTCCACGTCGTTTTATGGCATTAATTTGAAGGCCAATTAGTATTTCTTCTATGTCATTAGGTATAGGCCATCGTAAGCTAGGCTGTCGTACAATGACATTAGTTATATATTTCTTAACAAGATAAGGTTCAATCTTTCTACGGGTAACTTCAACTTCAGGTAGTTCTGGCATCCTTATTCCTAGTAAATCTATTATATTAGGGTGATATTAAGCTAATTTTTATTCCTACAGCATAATTCTCTTGAGTTTTATTAATAATATTTAAATCCAAGTAAGTAAATTTAGGTATTTAGGTTCGTAGTAGTAGCAAAAAGAGAGATGAATTTTAATGAAAATTTTCACCTTATCAATTAGTTCACTTGTGATGAAAGTCAAATATACCTAATATATAGGGAAAATTTAAATGATCTTTAGTATTTTATAGTTATTATTTTTTGGGTTTCTACATGAATTTTAAATTTCTTAGTCTATTATTACCTCTTTTGCTTATTGCTTGTGCACAGCTTCCTGAGAAATCTTTAGTTGAGGGTGATAGTAAGAGAAAACAAAAGAATAATATTGAGCAGTCAAATATTCCTAATCAGAATCTTACGGCTCCGATGCTATTTGATTTTTTAATGGGGGAGACTGCTTTCCAACGTGGAGACTCAGAAACTGCATCTGCAAGTTATCTTAGATTAGCAAAGGTTAGTAAAGATCCACGTATTGCAAAGCGTGCAACTGAAGTTGCGCTAATTTCACAAAGGCCTATTCAGGCGCTTAGAGCAGCAAAGATTTGGATAGAACTTGATTCAAATTCAGTACTTGCGCACCAGACTATAGTGGCAATATTGGTAAGTAATAATCGTATAGATGAGGCTCAGGTTTATTTAAATAGTCTATTGGGCCTAGAGAATGATCCTTCCAATTTTTTTATGAAATTAAATAATCTCTTAGCACGTAATACTGACAAGATTGAAACATTGAAGCTTGTACAACAATTTGCTAAACCTTATCCTGAAATGCCTGAATCTAATTTTGCTATAGCTCAGGCTTCAGCGCTTGCAGGCGAGTTTGAGACAGCACGACAGAAAATAGAACTAGTGTTGGAATTACGTCCAGATTGGGAGGCGGCAGCAATATTTAATGGGAGAATATTGCATCATTCTTCAAGTGCAAGTGCAAAAGAATTTTATAAAAGTTATCTTAAATCTTACCCTAAAGCTAATCAAATACGTATTATCTTTGCTCGGTTATTATTAGCAGAAAAAAATTATAAGATGGCTCGTGATCAATTTCAGCAGCTTCTGATACATAGTCCAAGTAATCCAAATGCTGCTCTATCTATTGGTTTGATTTCTCTTGAATTACATGATTTATTTGCTGCTGAAGAGCATTTTAAGAAGGCTATTGAATTTGGATATAAAGATTTAAATACGATACGTTTTTATTTAGGTAGCATATATGAGAAGACAAATAGAATGGATAAGGCTATAGAGTCATTTTATTCAGTAGTGAGAGGGAAACAGTTTTATCCAGCACAAATTAGATATGCTTATTTGCTTGCTAAACGAGGAAAATTGAGTGAGGCCAGAAAACATATGCAGGAATTACCCGTAGAAAATGAGCAGCAACGAGTTTATTTAATAATTACTGAAGCAGAATTTCTTCGTGAAGCTGGTGCTCATCAAGAAGTATTCAGTTTACTTAGTGACAGTTTAAAGGAATTACCTGATTATCAAGAATTACTATACGATCGAGCTATGGCCGCAGAGAAAATTGGTAAGACAGATATTTTAGAAAAAGACTTACGTAAACTCATTCAGCTGAATCCAAGTCATGCTCATGCGTATAATGCGCTCGGTTATAGTTTTGCAGATCATGGTAATCGTCTACCAGAGGCGCTAGAATTGATTGAAAAAGCTATCAGACTTTCACCTGAAGACCCATATATTATAGATAGCTTAGGTTGGGTGCATTACCGAATGGGAAATATTGATAAAGGGGTAGACTATTTAAAGCAGGCTTTTATAATTAAACCCGATCCTGAGATTGCTGCGCATTTGGGTGAAGTTCTTTGGATGCAAGGAACAAAAAAGGAAGCAGAAAGGATTTGGCGTTCTACTATCAAAAATTTTCCAGATAACGAAGTACTGCGTAATACTATGAAGAAATTCATGCCATAAGATTAGTATCTGTAAAATGATAACAAAAATTTTTGGGGCGTGTTCTTCTTATAATGTGAGATTATTAGTATTTAATGAGAGAAATTTATATTCTTCTCTATATTCATTTTTATTTTTCTTTTTATGTTCATTACTTTCTGGTTGTGCGCTATTTACTACAAAGGTTCCTGTTATTGTAGAAACAAGCAGAATTAAAGCTGGAGAAAATAAGCCATCTGTAAATTTTGAGATTATAGGTAGGATCTTAGTTCAAAGTAGGGGTAAGGTCTTTACTGGCGGTGTACGATGGAGTCATATTAATACTGATGATAGTATTATGATACTTTCTCCATTTGGGCAGACATTAGTAGAGATAAAAAGTAATAAAGATTATGCTTTACTTACTACGCGGGAACAAAAGAATCATATTTCTTCAAATGTGGAGGAGCTTACTAAGCAGGTAATAGGGTGGAAATTACCACTTTTAGGAATGCAGTATTGGGTAAGAGGTGTAAATTCACCTCGATCAGAAGCAGAGTTGGATAGGGATAAAAATGGTTATCTTATAGAAATTAGGCAGGATGGATGGAAAATTAAATATTCAGATTATACTTCTTCACAATTAGATCAAATAGGGCGCCCTAGAGAATTAGTATTAGAGCATAGTAATATTAAGATTAAATTAATAATAGATAACTGGATAGTTAAATAGCTATTTATCAAATATGAGTAATTAATTTATGGAAAGATTTGTTTACTCTGCTCCTGCTAAGATTAATTTGTTTTTACATGTCATAGGCCGTAGAAGTGATGGTTATCATCTATTGCAAACAGTATTTCGTTTTCTTGATTTTTCTGATCAAATGGAATTTGTTATTCGACAGGATAATAAAATTAAACTAAATACTTCTATTATTGGGCTACCAGCGGAGAAGAATTTATGTATGCAAGCAGCACAATTATTACAGCAAGAAAGTGGAGTTTCTCTTGGGGTAGAAATGTATCTAGAGAAATTTATTCCGATGGGAGGTGGGCTTGGAGGAGGTAGCTCAGATGCTGCGTCTACTCTTTTAGCTCTTAATCGTTTGTGGAATTTAAACTGGAGTAGGAAGAAACTAATGGAGTTAGGCCTCATGTTGGGTGCTGATGTGCCAGTTTTTATATTTGGTGAAAGTGCTTTTGCAGAAGGGGTGGGTGAGGAATTAAGGCCTATTAAATTATTACCAGCTTGGTATTTGATTTTGACACCTCCTGTACATGTGTCAACAGCAGAGATATTTGCCAGTAAAGAATTGACACGAAACACAATTCCGGTCAAAATACCGCCCTTTTCTATCGGGCTTGGGCACAATGATTTAGAGTCAGTGGTATGTTTATACTACCCTGAGGTGCAGTATTATTTAGATTGGCTTAGGCAACTAGATAGCACTACAATGGTAGCAATGACAGGTTCTGGTGCCTGTGTTTTTGCTGAATTTGAAACAGAATCAGCGGCACAAATGGCTCTTGATAGCGTTCCTATTGATATGAGTGGTTTTATAGCACAGGGACTAGACTATCATCCTATACAAGAGTTTGCTAGAAAGATTGATTAGGAATTATGGGGAGTCGCCAAGCGGTTAAGGCACTGGGTTTTGATCTCAGCATGCGTAGGTTCGATCCCTACCTCCCCAGCCATATAATAGAGTTTATTTGAGTAATTCTGTGGTGAAGAGGATTGGATCGGCGTTGCATACAGAATTTATTAGGAAATAATTCTGCTTATGCTGGGGAGTCGCCAAGTGGTAAGGCACTGGATTCTGATTCCAGCATTCGTAGGTTCGATCCCTACCTCCCCAGCCATTATAATAAAGAGAGATTTTAAATTATTTTTAATAAAGCATTATTATGAATATACTTTTGATTTTTTACTATTCCATATATAACTATGTCATATGATAGCTTAATGGTTTTTACTGGTACTGCTAACCCTAAACTAGCGCAGGATGTAGTAAGGAATCTTAACATTCATCTTGGGCGTGCAACAATTAGCCGTTTTAGTGATAGTGAGATAATGGTTGAGATCTTGGAGAATGTTCGTGGCAAGGATGTCTTTATATTACAATCAACCTGTATGCCTTCAAATGATAATTTGATGGAAGTTTTAGTTATGGTAGATGCTTTAAAACGGGCTTCTGCTGGGCGTATTACTGCAGCAATTCCTTATTTTGGTTATGCGCGCCAGGATAGAAGACCTCGTTCAGTACGGGTCCCGATTACAGCAAAAGTTGTAGCAAATCTATTGACTACTGTTGGAATTGATAAGCTGCTTACAATGGATCTGCATTCTGATCAGATTCAGGGTTTCTTTGATATCTCTGTGGATAATGTTTATGGTATGCCAATTCTTCTTGGTGATGTATGGACATCTAATTATAAAAATTTAATTGTAGTTTCACCTGATGTGGGGGGTGTAGTCCGAGCAAGAGAAATGGCAAAAAGGTTGGAATGTGATTTAGCTATTATAGATAAACGGCGTCCCAAGCCTAATGTAGCTAAAGTAATGAATATTATAGGTGAGGTTAAAGGACGAACTTGCGTTATTATGGATGATATGGTTGATACAGCTAACACATTGTGTGAAGCAGCTAGAGCTTTAAAAGAGCAAGGTGCGCTGAGTGTAGTAGCTTATTGTACTCATCCAGTGCTTTCTGGGGAAGCTGTACAACGTATTGAGGGCTCTGAATTAGATAAACTAGTGGTTACAGATACAATACCTTTACGTGAAGATGCTAAAGCTTCTAGTCGTATCCAACAATTAAGTGTGGCAAGTTTATTAGCAGAAACAATGTTAAGGATTAGTAATGAAGACTCAGTAAGTTCGCTTTTTATGGAGTGATTTTTGTAGTTTTATTTTTTGAGTTATCTGGTCGCGGATAACTCTATTTTGGAGAAATGTAATGCAAATCGAAATTAGTGCTAATAAAAGAGTATTACAAGGTAAAGGTGCGAGCCGCCGCCTACGTAATTGTGGGAAGGTGCCAGGAATAATATATGGTGGTGAGAAGGAGGCACAGTCTATAGAGCTTGATCACAATAATTTATATCACAAGCTAAAGCTTGAAGCATTTCATGCTTCTATTTTATCTATTGATTTAGAAGGAAAAAAAGAGAAGGTTCTGCTACGTGATTTACAAATGCACCCATTTAAATTACAAGTGTTACATATTGATTTCCAAAGGGTTGATCAGGATAAGAAAATCAATATGAAAGTTCCATTACACTTTATCAATGCGGAAGTTTCACCTGGAGTAAAACTGTCTGGGGGTATTGTTAGTCATGTATTTACTGAGTTAAACATATCATGTTTGCCTAAAGATTTACCAGAATTTATAGAGGTAGATTTGATGGATTTATCTGCTAATAGCTCAGTGCATTTGAAAGACTTAAAAATGCCTTCTGGAGTAGAAGTTCCTTTATTGGCAAAGGGTGGAAATCCAACTGTTGCCACAATCGTAATTCCTAGGGCTGTTGTTTCTGAAGAATCAACTGAGGAAGAGACAGTAGATGCTGCAGAAATTCCTACTACTGCTCAGAAATCAGAAGATGGTGAGAAAGAAACTGAGAATAACGATATTGGGAAGAAAAAATAGATATTTCATTAGAAATTCTAGCCCGCTGGAGCTAGCCTAGTTCGGCGGGTTTTTTAATGGTATTTAAAGTATAGAGCGCCTTAAATGAAGCTTATTGTAGGATTAGGAAACCCAGGAAAAAAGTATATTTCTACACGGCATAATGTAGGATTTCAGTGGGCATCTAAATTATCTGATAAGTTGCAAGTAAAACTTACGAAGGAAGAAAAATTCTATGCTCATTGCGTACATATCGGTCAGGGAAGTGATACTTTGTGGCTGCTTTGTCCCCAAACATACATGAATAAAAGTGGGAAATCTGTATTAGCAATATGTAATTTTTATAGAATAGATCCTAGCCAAATTCTTGTGGTTCATGATGAATTAGATTTGCTTCCAGGGAATTTAAAGCTAAAAATGGGTGGGGGACTAGGAGGGCATAATGGGTTGAAAGATATAGCTGCATGTCTTTCTACCAAGAATTTTTGGAGATTACGGATTGGTATAGGCCATCCTGGGGATAAGAGTCTAGTGTCCAACTATGTATTGCGTTCTCCAGATAAAGAAGATAAAAATAAGATTCAAGAATCTATTATTAGAAGCTTCGAGGTATGGCCACTTATTATTGAAGGGAATTATCAGAAAGCGATACAAAAGTTACATACTAAGAATAGCAAAACATGATATATAATTTATTAGAATAATATTTGTAATATTGTTCTTTCTTTTCTCTATTATTAATATTTAAATAAATTTATGAGTTTGCAATGTGGAATTGTTGGTCTACCAAATGTTGGGAAATCAACTCTATTTAATGCACTAACTAAGGGAGAAATCGCTGCAGATAACTACCCTTTTTGTACTATTGAGCCAAATGTTGGCGTAGTAAAAGTACCTGACATTCGTTTATTTGAGATTAGTGAAATTGTTAATCCGCAGAAGATACAGCCAGCTATTGTTGAATTTGTAGATATTGCAGGATTAGTTGCTGGCGCATCTCAAGGGGAGGGATTAGGTAATAAATTTCTTGCTAATATTCGTGAAACTGACGGGATTATTAATATGGTACGTTGTTTTGCCAATGATAATATTGTGCATGTTTCTGGAAAAATTGATCCTATTTCAGATATAGAAATCATACAGACTGAGTTAGCTTTAGCTGATCTAGCAACAATTGAAAAAGTATTAAGACGTGAAGTTAAAATAGCTAAATCAAGTAATGATAAAGAATCGATTAAATTAATTAAATTATTAGAGTATGCTAGAGAGGAACTTAATCAAGGAAGATTAATTAGGAATATAGAGTTTGATAAAGAGCAGGCACAGCTACTAAAGCCTTTATGTCTACTTACTGCTAAACCTATTATCTATGTAGCTAATGTGGGAGAGCAAGGGTTTGTTAAGAACCCATTTTTAAAGCAGGTAAAGGAATATGCAGCGAAAGAAAATACACCAGTGGTAGTAATTTGTGCAGCACTTGAGGCAGAGATCGCTGAATTATCAGATGAAGACAAGAGACTTTTTTTAGCAGATACTAGTCTTGAAGAACCAGGCTTAAACCGCCTTATTAGGGCTGCTTATAAAATTCTTGGTTTGCAAACATATTTTACTGCTGGTGTTAAAGAAGTTCGTGCATGGACTATACACAAAGGCGACACTGCTCCGGAAGCTGCAGGTGTGATTCATACTGATTTTGAGAAGGGTTTTATTCGTGCTGAAGTTATTAGCTACAAGGATTTTATAATCTATGATGGTGATCAGGGGGCAAAGGAAGCTGGAAAAATGAGATTAGAAGGAAAAGACTATGTAGTAAATGATGGAGATGTAATGAATTTTCGCTTTAATGTCTAATAATGGGGAATATTTATCATATGAGTTTGTTTTGTTTTTTAAATTAGGAATTTCCTTTACAATAAACTGTCTTGATAAGATATTAGAATTGAGTGCATATATATTCTATATAACTATGTATCATAAGTTCTATTTAAATGAGCGATAGCAAAATATAAAAATTTATGAGATTAGAATACATAAATACTCATTCTATAGAGTGAGCAGAATTTTTAAAAATATGTATACTTTTATTCTAGTTATATTTAATTTTTAAGGAGCTGATTTGCTAATGAAAATGAGATTGAGATCTTTTCTGATGTTATTACTACTATCTATTTTTCTACCATCTGCTGCTATGGCTGATGATTATCCAACCCATGCAGGTGAAAAGTTAGGAAGTGGTGTTGCTAATATAGTTACAGGTATTTTAGAAATTCCTAAAACTATGATTGTTACAAGTCGCACTGATGGGATAGCTTATGGTATGACAAATGGTTTTTTTGTTGGAATTGTACATGCTTTTGGACGTACGCTAAGTGGGGTTTTTGATGTAACAACATTTGTAATCCCTACTACTTCATTTGTTCAGTCTGAGTATATATGGGATGATTTTGATCAAGAGACTACTTATGTTTCTCCACAGAGTCGTTAAATTTATCTCAAGCATAGAAGTCATTTTTTAAATCAAACAGCTCTATATTCTTTTCTACATAAGTAGTATATAAATGAGCAAAGACTATTGGTTGAGACGTTGGGAGCAGAAAGAAATTGGTTTCCACCAGAGTGATTTTAATTCTTATTTATGCAGATACTGGAAAAAATTATATTTAAATCATGACGATACTATATTTATACCTCTTTGTGGAAAGAGTCTAGATATAGTTTGGCTATGTGAACAGAATTATAAAGTGCTAGGTGTTGAGGTAAGTCCTGTTGCAGTAGATAGCTTCTTTAAAGAAAACAAGTTTATTCCAAGTATTAATCGCTGTGAACAATTTGATCGTTATCGAACGGAAAGAATTTGTATCCTTAGAGGTGATTTTTTTAATTTAAAAAGAAAAGACTTAACTGAAATTAAGGCGGTATATGATCGTGCATCTTTGGTGGCTCTTCCTATAGAAATGCGTCGTATGTATGCTTCCCATCTCTTAGAAATTTTGCCATCAGATATTCAGATTCTACTTATTACTTGTGAGTATCAACAATCTGAAATGGAAGGCCCTCCATTTTCAGTTTCTGTAAATGAGGTAGAGAGTTTATTTTACAGAAATTCAAGTATATCGTTATTAGAAAGAAAAGATATATTAGATCAATATCCTAAATTTTATAAAAGAGGGATAAGAGAAATGTACGAGAATATTTTTCTTCTGACTCTAAATAAATAATAGTTCCTAATTAAGTATTTATTGAAACATATTAAAAATAATACGATTTAATTATTGTATTAATTATTTTCTTTCTTATTTGTAAAACAAATTATGAGTATATAAGGAGTAGCATGAATAATGACTCCATGATTAATGAAGTATTTTCAAAATTAGCTGACATTTCTGAATCCATTATTTTTTATAGTATTGATCTTGATTTCGCAAATGTAGCAGGTAATTCGATTAAATTACCCTTGATTCTCGTATGGCTTGTTGTAGCTGCATTGTTTTTTACATTCTATTTTAGATTTATTAATATTCGATATTTTAAACATTCAGTTCTAGTTGCTTTTAACCGTTTCCCAGAACCTAATGCAGATGGGCAAATAAGTTCATTTCAAGCCCTTGCAACTTCGCTTTCTGGGACTGTTGGCCTTGGTAATATTGCAGGTGTAGCTGTGGCAATTACAGTAGGTGGGCCAGGTGCTGCTTTATGGATGGCAATTATGGGAATGTTTAGTATGTCAACAAAATTTGTAGAGGTGAGCCTTGGTGTGAAATATCGTCATTATTCTAATTTAGGTAACAAAGAGAATATTTCTGGTGGCCCTATGTATTACCTTCGTGACGCCTTGAATAATAGAGGTATGCCTAATTTTGGGAGAATTCTAGCTATATTATTTGCAGTAGCTTGTATTGGTGGAGCCATAGGTGGGGGTAATATGTTTCAAGCAAACCAATCTTTTGTGCAGGTTCTTAGTATTACAGGTGGCGAAGAAAGCTGGTTCTATAATAAAGGTTGGTTTTTTGGTTTGTTAATGGCCATTATGGTAGCTCTAGTTATTATCGGTGGAATTAAATCAATTGCTTCTGCAGCTTCAAAAATCGTACCTTTTATGGCCGGAATATATTTGTTAAGTGGAATTTTTATAATTTTAATAAATTTCTCTTCTTTATTAGATGCATTATTGATTATTTTAACTTCTGCTTTCTCATTTCAGGCTGGTATTGGTGGCTTTATTGGTGCTTTATTAGCTGGCGTGCAGAGAGCAACGTTCTCGAATGAGGCAGGTCTTGGTTCATCAGCTATTATTCATGCAACGGCAAGAACAAATATTCCGGTGAAACAGGGGATTGCTGGGATGATGGGATCTTTTATTGATACAGTTATCATATGCATGATGACTGCACTGATTATTGTTATTTCTGGTGTTTATAAATCAACTGATGGTATGGCTGGAATCGAATTAACTTCTGCAGCAATGGGAAGTGTAGTTTCTTGGTTTCCTTATGTATTATCTTTTTGTGTTGTATTGTTTGCTTATTCGACAATTATTACTTGGTATTATTATGGTGAAAAATGTCTTGCTTTTCTATTTGGAGAAAAGAAATTAATTACATTATCTTTTAAAATTTTATTTTGTTCTTTTGTTATTTTTGGGGCAGCATCAGAACTTGGGAATGTTATTCGTTTTTCTGATGCGATGATGCTTTCGCTGGCGATCCCAAATATTATTGGACTTTATATTCTAGCGCCAGAGATTAAAAAAGATTTAATAGAGTATTCGAAAGGAATTAGAAATTAATATACTTAAATTTTGGAGGAAGCATTGAAGACTACTTTAATTACTGGTGCAAACCGTGGAATTGGCCTTGAGTTTTCAAAGCAACTTGCTAGCGATGGTTGGTTTGTTATAGCTTGTAATCGTAACCCCAATAACTCATATGCACTGGATCGGCTTGTACTAGATTATCCTGGTAGGGTACAGATATTTACTCTAGATGTTACTAACCATAAACAGATTAAAAAATTAGCACTAATTTTGTCTAATAAATCTATAGATTTATTCATTAATAATGCAGGATTTTATCCTGATATAGATGAGGGTGGTTTTGGGCAGATAGACTATGATGATTGGGCACATACTTTTTTAGTAAATACTATGGGCCCACTAAGGATGGTAGAGGAATTTATAACCCATATTACTAGAAGTAGAAAAAAGATTATTGTAACTATAACTAGTAAGATGGGTAGCATTGCTGATAACAGTCGTGGTGGAAGTTATATATATAGGTCAAGTAAATCAGCGTTAAATATGGTTATGAAGAGTACTGCTATTGATTTAAAATCTAATAATATTATTTCGGTTTTATTACATCCAGGGTGGGTGATGACTGACATGGGTGGTCCAAATGCATTGATTTCTCCAGAGAAGAGTGTATCTGGTATGCTAGATATCATTAGAGAACTTACAATTGAGGATTCAGGAAAGTTTATTGCTTATGATGGACAAATAGTTCCTTGGTAGTTGGTCTCTTAAATCTCGGAATTTCATAGAAGTCAGGAAGAATAGAATTGTGTTGTTATTAAACGTTTTGGTGTTATTGATCCACATGTTGTAATTTCTCCTACCCCTAATAACTGTTTTTTATCGTCATATACTCTGATTTTCTCTCCTTCTCTGAATTTATTTGCTAGGGTTAAGTCAGTTATAATCTGACCATTCAATAAATATCTGGAATTCAGATTACTAATAAATACAGCAGGTAAATCTTGTAATAGGATGTCAATAGGAATTAGGTGGGCCTCACGTTGAATGAGATGCATATTTTTTAGCATATCTAGAGTACAAGAATTTGACAAATTTATGTTTCCTATAGCAAATCGCTTTAAAGAAGTAATATATGCCCCACCACACCCCAGAGCTTTGCCAAGATCTTCGGCTAAGGTACGGATATACGTACCTGAGCTGCATTTAACAGCAATATCTATTTTATTCTTTCTGATTTCTATGATTTTTAAATTGTATATTGTTATTTCTCGTGGATTTCTTTTAATTTCTATACCTTTTCGAGCATAAATATATAAAGGCTTACCATGATGTTTCAGAGCGCTATACATAGGAGGAATTTGCATAATTTTTCCAGTTAATACTTGTATAGCTGCATCAATTTTCTTTGATGTTAGATTAACATCACCAACGGCAGATATTTCACCATCGGCATCTCCAGTGGAGCTAATATAACCAAGTTTTAGAGTAGCAGTATAAATTTTATTGGCACCTAGTAAATAAGCACTAAATTTAGTTGCTTCACCAAAACAAATTGGTAGTAAACCAGTTGCTATTGGATCTAGCGTACCAGTGTGCCCTGCTTTAGATGCATTTAATAAGCGCTTAGTAATTTGTAGTGCTTGATTGGATGTAATTCCAGTAGGTTTATTTAGTAACAGAACTCCACTAATTTTTTGTTTAATTGAATTAGTTAGCAAAATCTAAAAATTGAATAGCGTGATTAATCTAGCAAGATAAATTATGGGTACTACTAATAGGAATACATTTTATGTTTGTTTGCTTTTTATAGCTTTATCTATTAGGTGTGAGAGATGCATTCCTTCTTCAATAGATCTATCATAAATAAAGGTAAGTAAAGGTACAACCCGGAGCCTTAATCTGTGAGATAATTGACTACGTAAAAACGCTGCTGCATGTTCTAATCCTTTTTCAGTTAGAAGATTATCTTGAGCATTCCCAAGTGTAGTATAAAATATTTTAGCATGGCTATAGTCTTGACTTAATTCAACTCCTGTCAGAGTAATCATGCCAACACGTTTATCTTTAAGTTTATTATCAATTAATTCCGCAAGCTCACGTTGAATTTGATCAGCAACTCTTAAAGCACGAGAATAATCTTTAGGCATTATATTTTTTATTATAGGGTTCTAGCAATTTTAACAATTTCATAAGCTTCAAGCTGGTCCCCAACTTGGATATCATTGAAATTTTTTAATGATAGGCCACATTCAAAGTTCGATCTGACTTCTTTTGCATCATCTTTAAAGCGTTTTAATGAATCTAATTCACCAGTATGAATCAATTCATCATTACGTTTTAGTCTAATCATAGAGCCGCGTTTTATACTTCCTTCCAGTACATAGCAACCTGACACAACACCAACTTTAGAAATACGAAATATTTCACGAACTTCAACAAGACCTACAATGTTTTCTTTCTGGTCTGGGGCCATCAAGCCTGATAGCGTTTTTTTAATTTCGTCTACTGCCTCATAGATAATATTGTAATAACGCACATCTATTGCTGTTGATGCAACTAACTTTCTTGCAGCAGCATCTGTTCTACTATTAAACCCTATTACAATTGCTTTAGAAGCAATGGCTAGATTAATGTCTGATTCTGTAATTGCACCAACTCCGCTGTGGATAATATTAACCTTAACCTCTTCTGTTGAAATGTTCCTAAGTGCATAAGCTAAGGCTTCAAAAGAACCTTGCACATCAGCTTTAATTATTAATGGTAATATTTTAATTCCATCTTTTTGTTCAAATACATTTTCTAATTTAGCAGCTTGTAATTTAGCAAGCTTAATGTCACGAAATTTGCCTTGACGGAAAAGAGCTATCTCACGTGCTTTTCTATCATTTACTAATGTCATTACAATTTCCCCTGCTTTTGGAACTTCTGATAGCCCTTGGATTTCTACAGGAATCGAGGGTCCAGCTTCTGTTACAGGTTTGCCATTCTCATTTAGCATTGCCCTGATTTTACCAAAAACAGCTCCTGTTAGTAGATTGTTTCCTCGTTTTAGAGTCCCAGATTGGATTAATATTGTAGCTACAGGGCCACGACCTTTATCTATACGAGATTCAATAACAATGCCTTTAGCAGGGCCGTTGACTGCTGCTTTAAGTTCAAGTATCTCGGCTTGTAGTAATACGCCATCAAGTAAATCATCAATACCTTTACCAGTCTTAGCTGATACTTCAATGAACATAGTATCACCACCATATTCTTCAGGTAGAACTTCTTGAGCAATCAACTCTTGTTTTATACGTTCAGTATTTGCCTCTGGTTTGTCAATTTTGTTTATAGCAACAACTAGCGGTACTTTAGCAGCTTTAGCATGATGTATTGCCTCAATAGTTTGTGGCATTACACCATCATCTGCTGCAACTACTAGAATAACTATATCAGTAACTTTTGATCCACGGGCACGCATTTCAGTAAATGCCTCATGGCCTGGTGTGTCAAGAAACGTAATCATGCCTTTTTTAGTTTCAACATGATAAGCACCAATATGTTGTGTAATTCCACCTTTCTCACCGCTTGCTATCCGTGTACGGCGTATATAGTCTAGTAAAGAAGTTTTACCATGATCAACATGTCCCATAACTGTAACAACTGGGGAGCGTGGCTCTATTTTCAAATCTTCATTAGAATTTTCTTCTTTATCTGTTAGGAATGCTTCAGGGCTATCTAAAGCAGCATGTTTTGCAATATGTCCCATTTCCTCTACAACTATCATTGCTGTATCCTGATCTAGCATTTGATTAATAGTTACCATGCTGCCCATTTTCATTAAGGTCTTTATTACTTCAGCAGCTTTCACTGACATTTTTTGGGCAAGTATCCCAACAGAAATAGTTTCAGGAACCATTACTTCGTATACGACAGGTTCCGTTGGTGCAGAAAATGCATGGTTTGTTTGCTGGTCATCAATTGGATCGGTTTTTATATTTTTTTCTTTTTTAGTACGCCAGCCAGACTTTCCTGTAGAAAGGTCATTTCGGATTTTATGACCACGTTTACTTGTATTAGTATCATTCCAAATTACTTGTTTAGTTTTCTTCTTTTTCTTTTCAGCTTTTGCTGCTTTGTCTTCTGGTTTAACTATTGGTTTATGTAAAGTGCCTTCTGTTGAAGAAAGGTTAGTTTCTTTTTTTTCTTCAACAATTATATTTTCTGATTTTTTATCAGAATTTGTTTTATTTTCTTCATCATTAGTTGTAATAGCTTTATTATTTCGTTTTTTCTTTATGTTAATTTCTGCGGTTTGACGTGCAATTAATTCAGCTTTCTTTTCTTCTTCTTCTTTGCGTAATGCTTGTTGAGAGGCATCTATTGAAGGCGAAGGAATAGTTTTTTCTTTATCTGGTACAGGAGAATTAGAAGACTGAGAAACAATTTTATTAGAACTTTCTTTTTGAATTTTTGTATCTTTTGGTTCGTCGCGCTTAACAAATACACGCTTTTTACGTACTTCTACTTGTATTGTATGTGCTTTCCCAGTGCTATCTGATTTTCTGATCTCAGACGTTTGTCTGCGAGTTAAAGTTATCTTGCTTTTTTCTCTTTTAGTACCATGGGATCTCCGAAGATAATCAAGTAGTTGAGATTTATCTTCCTCAGTTAGATTATCCTTAGCTAGTTTCTTATTTACACCAGCAGCTTTAAGCTGCTCAAGTAATGCTGCTGGCAACAGTCCAAGTTCATTGGCAAATTGTTCTACTTTAGTTTGTGGCATTTAAATGATAGGGCTTTTAGTTTCTAATTTATTAGGGTGATTTTAATTAAACCATGGTGCGCGTGCAGTCATAATCAATTCTTTTGCACGTTCTGTATCAATTTCAATCATTTCTACTAGGTCATCAACAGCTAAATCTGCAAGTTCTTCTTGGGTTTTAATTCCTTTCGCTGCTAATTTACGTGCAGTTGCATTATCCATCCCTTCTAATGATCGTAGATCCTCATCCATATTTTCTACATTTTCTTCGCTGACAATTGCTTCAGTTAGTAGCATATTACGTGCTCGGTTTCTTAACTCAGAAACAGTTTCTTCGTCTAGTGATTCAATTTCTATCATTTCATTTAGAGGTACATACGCTACTTCTTCTAGGGTAGTAAATCCTTCTTGTGCAAGAATATCTGCTACTTCTTCATCTACATCAAGTTTTTCCATAAAGACTTTTCTTATTGCTACAATTTCTTCTTCATTTTTAGCTAAAGATTCTTCCATAGACATTATATTTAATTCCCACCCTGTTAATTCAGATGCAAGCCGAACATTTTGACCACCACGACCAATTGCTTGGGCTAAATTTTCTTCATCAACAACAATATCCATACAATGTTTTTCTTCATCCACAACAATACTACTGATTTCAGCTGGTGCAAGAGCATTTATAACAAATGTAGCAGGATCATCAGACCATAAAATTATATCTACTCGTTCACCTGCTAATTCACTTGTAACAGCTTGCACTCTTGAGCCACGCATTCCAACACAGGTACCAATTGGGTCAATTCTTTGATCATTAGATTTTACAGCAATTTTTGCACGGGATCCGGGGTCTCTAGCAGCAGATTTAACATCTAGAAGACCCTCCTCAATTTCTGGCACTTCAAGTTCAAACAATTTCATAAGAAACTCAGAATCTATTCGTGACAATATCAGCTGTGGTCCTCTAATTGTTCGGTCAACTTTTGATAGATAAGCACGTACACGGTCACCTATCCGTAAATTTTCTTTTGGGATCATTTGCTCTCGTGGCAAAGCAGCTTCAATTTTTCCAGATTCAATAATGGCATTCCCGCGTTCCATACGTTTTATAGTACCAGTTACCATATATTCTTCGCGCTCTAGAAAATTATTTAAAATTTGTTCCCGTTCAGCATCACGAATTTTTTGAAATATTACTTGTTTTGCTGCTTGTGCCCCAATTCGGCCAAATTCTATAGGTTCTAATTCTTCTTCTATAAATTCCTCTAATTGGACTTCTTTATTAATTTTTTGAGCTTCATCTAAAGAAACTTGATAAGCAGGGTCTTCAACGGCATCGCTGCTTTCTACTACCTGCCAGCGACGGAATGATTGATAATCTCCTGTTTCACGATCAATAGCCACACGTACACCAGCATCTTGACGAAATTGTTTTTTTGTTGCCGAGCCTAATGCTAGCTCTAAAGCAGAAAAGACCACGTCTCTTTCAACATTTTTTTCGCGCGCTAGCGCATCTACTAATAGTAAAACTTCGCGGCTCATGTTACCTCCAGCCAATTGCTTAGTAATTATAATTTTGGAACTAGACGGACTTTCTCAAGATTATTTATTTCAAAATCAAATATTTCTCCATCTATTTCCAGCTTTAATATTTCATCTTTTACTTTATATAAAATGCCAACGAAATTTCTTCTTCCTTTAAATGATAAACGTAGCTTTATTTTGATTTTTTCTCCTGTAAAACGGATAAAATCAGATTTTTTTGTTAGTATCCTATCAAGTCCTGGAGAAGAAATTTCTAGTCGATCATAGATAATATTTTCGACTGTAAATAATTTACTTAGATGATTACTTACTGTTTCGCAGTCCTCAACATTAACACCGCCTGGTTTATCTATAAATATCCTTAGTAATTTTCCGTGAGAAGACCTTTCTACATTAACTAACTCATAACCTAGGCTAGTGATAGTTGGGTCTAAAATCTCAAATAACTCCATAGCATTGTCAGAAATAAAAAATGGGCTAAATAGCCCACAACAATTATTTCTTATAATATCAAAAATTTATAAGAAATGAAAGAGATCTTTTGCTCTCTTGAATTAAAATTGATAGCCAAATTTCAGTATTGGTTTGATTCAAAAAATGCAGGTGATACAATTTCTTTTATATTTGATATTCTGAGAAGAATGACTTCTGGGGTTTTAAGTGACTACAATTAAATCAATTTTACATGAGAAGCGTATTTTTAAGCCTAGTGATAATTTTATAACTCAGGCTAATTTAGCAAATAAAAATGATTATTCTGCTCTTTGTAAAGAAGCAGAAGAAAATTATGAGGATTTTTGGGGTAGGTTAGCGCGAGAATATATTCAATGGTATAAACCATTTACTTGTGTGTTAGATGAGAGCAACCATCCTTTTTTTAAATGGTTTGATGATGGTGTGCTAAATGTTTCTTATAATTGCCTTGATCGCAACCTTGAGTCTAATTCGGGTAAGACGGCCATAATCTTTGAATCTGATGAGGGTAAATTAACTAATATCACATATCATGAACTTCATATACAGGTGTGTCAATTTGCTAATGGGCTGAGATCCCTAGATATTAAAAAAGGAGATCGAATTATTATTTATATGCCTATGAGTATTGAGGCAGTAGTAGCAATGCAAGCTTGTGCCAGGATTGGCGCAATTCATTCTGTTGTATTTGGTGGTTTTTCAGCAAAGAGCCTTCACGAACGTATTGAAGATACTGGTGCTATTGCTGTAATTACTGCAGATGAGCAAATGCGCGGAGGCAAAGGTATTCTTTTAAAGCCAGTAGTTGATAAGGCGCTTGCTATGAGTAGAACAAATTCTGTTAACTCAGTAATTATATATCAGCGTACTGGCACACATATTGAATGGAATGGTATTCGTGATATCTGGTGGCATCAGCTTATTACTGGCAAGTCTGATTATTGTGAGCCTGAGTGGGTCAGTGCAGAGCATCCTTTATTTATTCTTTATACATCTGGTTCTACTGGTAAGCCTAAAGGAATACAGCATTCTTCTGCTGGTTATTTATTAGGTGCAATGGTAAGTATGAAATGGGTTTTTGATTATAAAGAAAAAGATATTTTTTGGTGTACTGCTGATGTAGGATGGATTACTGGGCATAGTTATGTTGCTTATGCCCCATTAGCTTTGGGCGCCACACAGATTATTTTTGAAGGTGTGCCTACTTTTCCTGATGCAGGACGATTCTGGAAAATAATTCAAGATCATAGAGTAACAGTATTTTATACAGCTCCTACAGTCATTCGCTCATTGATTAGATTAGGCTCAGAATTACCAGGGAATTATGATCTTTCCTCTTTACGATTATTAGGTTCTGTAGGGGAACCAATAAATCCTGAAGCTTGGGTTTGGTTTTATGAAGTAATTGGTCAGTCACGTTGTCCAATTGTAGACACTTGGTGGCAAACTGAAACAGGCTGTCACATGATTGCTCCAATACCTGGTGTGGTTCCACTTAAACCTGGTTCTTGTACATTGCCATTACCAGGGATTATGGTTGATATAGTTGATGAAGGTGGTGATGAGGTAGAAAATGGAGAAGGTGGTTTTTTAATTATAAAACGCCCTTTCCCTTCACTAGCACGAACTATTTGGGGGAATCCTGGTCGATTTAAAGATACATATTTCCCTAATGATATTGGAGGTAAATATTATTTAGCTGGTGATTCTGCTCAATGTGACTCAGATGGATATTTTTGGATAATGGGGCGTATTGATGATGTATTGAATGTATCTGGGCACCGCTTAGGAACTATGGAGATTGAATCAGCGCTTGTAGCTAATTCACTGGTTGCGGAGGCTGCTGTGGTAGGAAAGCCACATGAAATTAAGGGGGAGGTAATAGTAGCTTTTGTAGTACTTAAAAATTCAACCCCCAAAGGAGAAGAAGCTAAAAAAATAGCTATTGAATTACGAAACTGGGTATCTAAAGAAATAGGCCCCATTGCAAAACCTGGAGAAATACGTTTTGGAGATAATTTACCAAAAACTCGTTCAGGAAAAATTATGCGACGTCTATTGCGTACTATAGGAATGGGGGGTGAGATAACTCAAGATATTTCTACTTTAGATAATCCAGCAATACTTGAGCAGCTTAAGAAATCAGTAATATAAGTCAACAAAAATATAGTCCAATACTTGGATATGTACTGTTATTGAATAATGCTCATGAATTTACCAAATAGTACTAATTATGATCATGGCATTTGTGCTATTGATTCAAAATATTATCGCCCAGGTCTAGCCTCTATTCATCTGATAATTGAGGAAAATAAAGTAGCATTAGTAGACACTGGTACTTTATTTTCTGTTTCGGGGGTAATGCAAATATTATCTCAGAAAGATATTGCCCCTGATAATATTTCCTATATCTTCCTTACGCACATACATCTTGATCATGCAGGTGGTGCTGGGGAATTTATGTCTCTCTTTCCTAATGCAAAATTAGTTGTGCACCCACGTGCTGTACGCCATATGGTAGATCCCTCTAAGCTAATTAAGAGTGCAATGATGGTTTATGGGGAAGAATATTTTAGACGGATGTACGGTGACATTCGCCCAGTAGACCCTAGTCGTATAATTGAGGCAACTGATAATTTCTATATTACAATGAATGATAGAGGACTATTGTTGATTGATACTCCAGGGCATGCCCGTCATCACTATTGTATTTTTGATGAAAAGAGTCAGTCTTTTTTTACTGGAGACACTTTTGGGGTATCCTATCGGGAATTTGATGTAGATGGGATGGAGTTTGTTTTCCCAACCACTACACCAGTACAGTTTGATCCTTTGGAGGCCCATCATTCTATAGACCGGATCATGAGTTATGATCCAAAATATGCTTTTCTTACTCATTATTCACGAATTGGAAATTTATCTCATCATGCTACATTGTTACATAGTTTGATTGATAACTATGTAACAATAGCTACCAATACATATAATAAACGAATTGAAGGGAAGTCAATTTTAGTGAAAGAGCTTAAAGAGCTACTTACACAGCAGATTAAATTACATGGGTGCATTCTTCCACAGCATGAAGTATATGACCTATTAAGTATGGATATTAATCTAAATGCTGAGGGTTTGATATATTGGCTTAAGTTGAATAATAAGAAATGCTAATAGATTTGGATAAATTAATGACATAGGAGAGATGGCTGAGCGGCTTAAGGCACACGCTTGGAAAGCGTGCGTATAGTTTTATCTGTACCGCGGGTTCGAATCCCGCTCTCTCCGCCATTTATTGAGCATAAAGCCTTGATTATTAAGCTTTATTTGTAGCTAGATAGTATTCTATACCACATTTCGTACCACATAATTTATCTGTAGGGGGTGGAATAGGGGCTTTCATATCAGTAATATATGAAGCTTAATTTAAAGAATAGATAAAATGAAAAACTTGTTATTAGTTTTAGTGTTATTTGTTATCAGTACCCATGTAATTGCAGAGTGGGATAAGGTTGATACTAGTAATAAAATTGGATTAACTGCATATGCAGACCCTTCTACTATTATTAAGTCAGGGGCTAAAGTAGAGATGTGGGTTTTGTATGATTATAAGACAGCTCAAATAAATGCTAGAAAGCCGTATTTATCTATCAGAGGTCAATGGAGATATGATTGCCAAGGAATAAAAGAACAGCCAGCTTATGAAATTTTACTTTCAGAAAATATGGGGAGAGGTGAAGTGATAGGGAAAACTATTTATGATGAATCCATGAAATGGATACCTATTGTCCCCAATAGTGTTGGTATGGCTTTCTGGAAGTTAGCTTGTAATAGATAAAATAAACTTTGAGTTAGAGATTAATGGTTTATATTGGCTTACATATAATTTAAAATTTTATTGGGAAAAATTTGATTTATAAAGCATCAATTACTACAGAAACTATTGATTCTTATTTGGCAGCTAACTATATAGTATATGCTGCTGACCCATTTGTTCTTAAGATTGGTGAGCCAAGTGTTGAGATTGCTAAATGGTTTAAAGATAAAAATTATGATCGAGCAGCATATATAACAGCATGGAACCCACTTGGAGAGAAAGTACCTGATTATATAAATCAAGTTTCTGAGAAGAAACTTGTTTTAGAGGTAGAATCTCGTAATCTTTTTTATCTGAGGGGTGATAGCATAGATCCATTAGGGGGATGGGTAGATGAGCCAAGCATTTTAATTTTTGGGATTTTATTTGGACCTGCTAAAAAGTTAGCAAAGCGATATCGCCAGAATGGGTTCGTTTATATTGATAGTGATACAAAGCCACAATTGATTCTACTGTAATAATTTACATATGCCAGTAATTTGTGATTAATTTTATTCATATAGTTGTGCTATATAATATTTATTCTATTAAGGTATTAGTTATTCTTTTTCTTCTTATAATTTCGTTCCTATCTTCTTGGAGTTGCTCTCTTGCTTCATCTTCAATAAAAATATGTCCTATATAATTAAGTATCCACATATTAGGAACAATATCTGCATGATAGTAAATATGTGTATTATTATCTTCTGGAACTATTTCTATAGTTTCTATCATTTTATGCATATTCCCACTAATCATTCGTTTGTTAATTTTCTCAAATGGGACTAAATAAATTTCTTTTATAGATTCAAAGTTAAAGCTAGCGCCACTTAATTTTATTATTGATACTTGAGTAACACGTAGAGTATTGCCTTTCTTGCTTGTGATTTTACTAGATAGCATGCTTGATTTGAAACTGGGAAAATTAGAGAAATCAGTTAATGTTTCCCATACTAATGATGCTTGTACCGGTACAAAATAATGTGCATCAAGAATAATCTTTTTGCCATCATTTTGTACTGATAAATTTATATCATTTTTATTGTGTTGAGCTATTTTGGTTTTATCTATTACATCACTATATGTAGGTGAGGAGAGCAGGAAGAAACCAATGATTATAAGTAGCTTCATATGTTATATAATAAGTTGGCGGAAGCGGTGAGATTCGAACTCACGGAAGAGTTTCCCCTTCGCTAGTTTT